>NZ_WQGP01000002.1:0-565072 GCF_013034745.1 Ruegeria lacuscaerulensis
CCGTGCCAATCGTGATGAACTCCTCAGCATAAGCCGCAGGCGACAAAAATGCGGCAACGACAGAGCCAAGGGCCAGTTTTCTGCTGTGTTTCATTTGAATAACTCCCATGTTTTTATTGTGTTTGAGAGAATTTTCAGAGCGCCCTGGCCGGGCACATGCACAAGCTTTGCACCGTTCAACCCGGCAACAGGGTCAAACATCTGAATTTTCTACGTCTCCCAACTGCTTCGACGTTTCATTCAGAGACCCGGCTTGTCAACCCCCGCCCGCAGCGCAACGTCCCGGCACCGCATATCTGAGGGCCGATGACGAAAATTCCCCTCAGTAGAACGGTCGACCCCCCTTTCGGCCGCTACGCAGCGCGACACAGTATGTCCCATGCTTTATTTCAAGCCGGGGATGGGATTAACTAAGCCTAACAGACCAGAAGGTGAAAAAACTTGGAAAACAACGGCCCAAGCCCGCTTTTGATTACTGCGTTGCTCCTCAGTGCCGCGATTGCCAGTTGGGGTCTCGCTGACCCTCAAGGGTTGGGCAGATTGGCTGAAACTGCGGTGGCCACTCAGTTCAACAGCCGCGGCTGGTTCATCATGCTTGAGGTCAGCGGCCTTCTTTTCGTGGCTATTTTCCTTGCCCTGTCCCGCTTTGGCGATATCCGTCTGGGAAGCGACGCGACCGAGCCCGAGTTCTCGACACCCGCCTGGATCGCGATGCTGTTTGCGGCCGGAATGGGTGTTGGGCTGTTGTTTTATGGCGCAGCCGAACCTCTGACTCATTTCGAGGTGCTCAAACAGTACAATAACGATGCCGAAGCCGCCAGCTATGCGATGTTCGTGACCTACCTGAACTGGGGCTTTCACGCATGGGCGATCTACGGAATTGTAGCGCTTGTCATTGCCTATTTCGCTTATCGTCGGGGTGGGTCAATGTTGCTAAGCGCACCCGTCGTCGAGGCGTTGGGCGATGTACGCTGGACTCGTGCGATGGGATGGATCTTTGACCTCCTGTCCATCGTCGCCATCGCGGTCGGCCTGGCCGGGTCAATGGCAATGGGTGTATTCCAGATACAAACCGGCGTGGCTGGCCTGATCGGAATAGATACGCCCGAGGTCCTGACCTACCCGGTGTTCATTGCGCTTTGTATCGCGTTCATCATCCCGCTACGAAAAGAGCTTGGAGATGGAATGGCGAAACTGTCGAACGCGGCGATGCTGATTGCCGTGGCCATGATGATTTATCTTTTGATTCTGGGCCCGACCTCATTTTTGATGAATGACATTGTCGCCGGATTTGGCCGCTACCTGTTCGAAGTTTTACCCGCTGGATTCTCGACGGCCGAATTTTTTGACGAAACCATCGTAAACTGGTTCCAAAGCTGGACACTGAACTACATGATCTGGTGGCTGGCGTGGTCGCCTTTTGTCGGCATATTCATCGCCCGGATCTCGCGCGGGAGAACGATCCGAGAATTTCTTGTCGGCGTGATCATAGCACCCACCCTGTTTTCGATACTTTGGTTCGGTATTTTTGGCGGCCTTGGCTTCTATGACGCTCTGCGTCAGGACGGGGCACTATCGGTTATCAACGCCCAGAATTTGGACGCAACCACGTTTGCCCTGCTGGAACGGTTCCCCTTGGATTCCATCACGCGGGCCGCGACCGTGTTGGCGGCGTTCTTGTTTGTCGTAACCAGTGTCGTCAGCGCCGGCTTCACTCTTGCCATGATCGGAACCGGCGGCGATCAGAATCCCTCGCCGCGTATTCGAACCGTCTGGGGTGCCATTCTCGGAGCGTTGGGGCTTGCGATGATTCTGGTCGGGGATATCGGACTTGTCCGCTCTATCATCGCACTGTCGGCCATCGCATTTGTCTTCATCGTTCCAGTTCTGGTGATCTGCCTGTTCAAATCCCTATCGCAAGAGGCCCGTTCATGAGCCAAGCCCTGATCGATACCGTTCTGAACGTGAACGTCTTTGCCTATATGGGATTTCTGATCTGGCTCGTGCTTCGACCCAAGAAATGACCCCTGTTCGGGTAAGGTATCAGAACAATTTGCGGAGGTGGTGCCCAAGGAGAGACTCGAACTCTCACGATGTTACCATCGGGGGATTTTGAATCCCCTGCGTCTACCATTCCGCCACTTGGGCAACGAACACTGGATTAGCGCCCATGGCCCAGAAGGTCCAGAGGCAAAAAACACCGCGCGAAAGGTTTGTTTCACCTGCAAGGTTGACGCCCCACAAAGCGCATGATTTGGCTGGCGGGGAATGAAACAGGATTTGAGCGTCTGATGCTGCGATCTCTTTACGACTGGACCCTTCGTCTAGCCGAACATCCGCACGCGCTGTGGGCGCTTGCCTTTGTGGCGTTCATCGAAAGCTCGTTCTTTCCGATCCCCCCCGACGTTTTGATGATTCCCATGATCATCGCCCGCCCGTCTCGGGCGTGGCTGATTGCCAGCGTCGCTTTGGTCGCTTCGGTTCTGGGGGGAATGTTGGGCTATGCCATCGGGGCGTTCTTTTACGAAAGTATCGGTGCGCCCATCCTTGAATCCATGGGCAAGGGCCACGCGATGGAGGAGTTCAACACCCGCTTCAACGATTTCGGCTTCTGGGCCGTGCTGGCGGCAGGCGTGACCCCCTTCCCATACAAGGTGATCACCATCATGTCGGGTTGGACGGGGATGCCGCTGGGCACGTTCATTGCAACCTCGATCTTGGCCCGCGCGCTGCGGTTTTTCCTGGTGGCGGGTCTGCTATGGGGTTTTGGTGAGCCCATCCGAGGTTTCATCGAAAAGCGCCTGGGTCTTATGTTCACCCTGTTCATCCTTTTGCTATTTGGTGGCTTTCTGGTGGTGAAATACCTATGACACGACGTACTCTGTTGATTTTCTGTGCGGCCGGCGGGTCGGCTGCGCTGTTGCTGGGGGCGTGGGGCTTTCAGTATCTTGGCGGTCTGGCACCGTGCAAAATGTGTATCTGGCAGCGCTACCCACATGGGGCCGCTGCCGTGATCGGCGCTTTGGCCTTGGCGCTGCCGCGCTTTGGACTGCTGCCGCTGCTGGGCGCGCTCGCCGCACTGGCCACCTCGGCCATTGGCGTCTTTCATGCGGGGGTCGAGCAAGGCTGGTGGGAAGGTCCGACAAGCTGCACGTCGGGCGATATCGGTGGGATGTCGACCAATGACTTGTTCGATCAGATCATGACCGCACCGCTAGTGCGCTGCGACGATATCCCGTGGCAAATGCTGGGTCTGTCGATGGCCGGATGGAACGCCGTGATCTCGGCCGGGTTGGTGCTGATCTGGCTGGCGGCGTGGCGTCAGAACTCGTCCAGTTCCGCATCCCAGTAAAGGAAGTCGATCCAACTGTCATGCAGGTGATTGGGCGGGAATTTCCGCCCGATATTGCGCAACGCTTCGGCATCGGGCTGACGCGGAGGTTTGCGCAAGCTCATCCCCGCCTGCCGCAAGGATTTCGACCCCTTTCGCAGGTTGCAAGGGCTGCACGCCGCCACAACATTCTGCCAACTGGTCACGCCACCCGCGGCGCGCGGCACCACATGGTCAAAGGTCAGATCACCCCGGCTGCCACAATACTGACAGCGGAATTCATCCCTCAGAAATAAATTAAAGCGCGTGAAGGCCACGCGCTTTCTGGGTTTTACGTAATCTTTCAGCACAACAACCGACGGTATTCGGATTTGGGTGCTGGGGCTTCGAACGACCTCGTCATATTCGGCCACGATATCCACCCGATCCAGCCAGGCCGCCTTGATCGCTTCTTGCCAGGGCCACAACGACAGAGGGTAGTAGGACAAGGGGCGATAATCGGCGTTCAAAACCAATGCCGGATGATGCCTCAGCGCACCGGGTTCCCTGACAAATTCGGTCCTGAAGTCTGCGTCCATATCAGAATCGCTCCTCGCTCTGCTCTGCCCGTTTGACATCAGAGCGGGGAACACCCGCCCCGGCCTTAACTTAACTATATATCGTGTTAAAACTCTGACAAGCCCCGAGTTTCCACAATATCTCGGGATTGATTATTCCGAATCCGTAACAGAGACGTGACGGTTATCCACAGCTTGCGCCGCTGTGTCCTGCACGCTAAGGCGGGCCCATGGCCTGGTTCATCCGATTCAACAAACCTTTTGACGTGCTGCCGCAGTTCACCGACCGCGCCAATGAAGGCTCGCCGCGCAGTACCCTGTCGGATTTCATCGACCTACCCGGTGTCTACCCGGCCGGTCGGTTGGACCGGGACAGCGAAGGCTTGATGCTTTTGACAGACAATGGCCGTCTGCAGGCCCATATCTCAGATCCCAAACACAAAATGTCCAAAACCTATTGGGTTCAGGTCGAGGGGCGGCCCGACACCGCCGCCCTGAAGGTACTGCGCGACGGGGTAGAGTTGAAAGACGGCGTAACGCGCCCCGCCAAGGCTCGTCTGATGGACGAACCCGAAGGGCTATGGCCGCGCACCCCTCCAATCCGGGTACGTCAGACGGTGCCGGATTGCTGGATCGAATTGATCCTGCGCGAGGGTAAGAACCGACAGGTTCGTCGTATGACGGCGGCTGTTGGACACCCTACCCTGCGCTTGATCCGTGCTCGTGTCGGCGACTGGGCACTGGACGGATTGCAGCCCGGCCAATGGGACAGCTTGCCCGAACCTGCGTTCAACGCGGCCCCACAACGTAAACGCGACCGCCGCACGCGCCGGTGACAAAAACCGCGATTTGTGATAGGCTTACGCCATGAAGATCACACCAGATATCCCGACCCCCAACGGTATTCTCGAGGCTGCGATCTATGTCGATGATCTGGACGCCGCTGAACGGTTCTATGGTGAGATTCTGGAGTTAGAAAAAATCCAGCGCATTGCCGACCGGCATGTATTCTATCGCGTCGGCGCTTCGGTTCTGCTGGTGTTCAACGCGGACGAGACCGAGAAACCGCCCCAGAACCCAGACTTGCCCGTGCCGCCGCACGGCGCGCGTGGACCGGGCCATGTGTGCCTGTCCATGCCGCGCGCGCAGATCGAAGCGATGCGCAAACATCTGCTGGACTGGAACGTGCCAATTGATGCGGAGTTCGACTGGCCTAACGGCGCGCGTTCGATCTATGTGCGCGACCCGGCAGGTAATTCGGTGGAGTTCGCAGAACCCCACCTGTGGGGCTGACCCTAGCTCAGTGGCTGTTTCTCACCACCCACAATCCGGCACACGCTGTTCGAGATCACGCCAACCTCGGCCAGAGCGGCCCGAAACGCAGCCATATGCGTAGTGGCGAAATGCGCCTCTAGCGCGGCTTGGCTTTCCCATTCTTCGTAGACACGAAACAGGTTGGGATGCCCCAGAATCTGGCTGAATTCATAAACGATACAGCCCATTTCCTGCACCGTTTCCGACACCATTTCCTGCGCTGCTTTTGCAGCCTTTTCAACACCTTCTGGCGCGACCTCAACCACTCCTGTGACCACCAGCATTGCCAATCCTTTCTGGTTTAAACTCGTTCAGACCCAAATAGGGGTTCAAAGGCTCAGCTTATCGCGCATGAAGGCCAGTGCCACGCTCAGGCCATCGGGGGCGATCCCGTGGCCGGTGCCCTTCATGACATGGGCGTAGACCTCTTTGAAATCAGCGGCTTGCAGAGCTTCGGCGGCTTCGGGCAGAGACTGAGGCGGAACCACGTCATCAGCGTCACCATGCACCAGCAGGACCGGCATCCGACTGACGGTTTCATCGGGCAGAAGATCTGGCTCCAGCAACCGGCCCGAGAAGGCCACGATCCCGGCGACCGGATCCTCGCGACGCGGGGCGACATACAGGCTCATCATCGTGCCCTGTGAAAACCCGAATAGAACCACCTGTTCAGGTAAAACGTCCTCGTCGACCATCAGCGCGTCAAGGAAGGCGTTGAAATCTTCGACCGCCATCTCCATGCCACGGCGCGCCTCTTCTTCGGAGGAGCCATCGATCCACGGGATCGGGAACCATTGAAATCCGTTGGGCATACCGGGGATTTGCTCGGGCGCGTCGGGCGCCACGAACAGCGTGTCCGGCAGGTGTTCACCAAGCGGATCGGCCAGACCCAGCAGGTCAGCCCCGTTAGCGCCATAGCCATGCACAAACACCACGACCGAGCGTGTGTCGCCCGAAACCGGCTCTTTTCGGAGCGCATTCAATACTCTAGTCATCTGATCCCTTCTCGTTCCTTGGCCACCCGGTAATAGGCCCACAGCACCCGCGCCGCAACCGAGCGCCAGGGCGACCACGCCTCGGCCATCTGTCGCAGTTCTTTGTCGGTCGGTCGCTTGGGCAAATCGTAGAGAATACGCGCGGCCTCTTGCAGCGCCAGGTCGCCGGGTGCAATCACATCGGCTCGGCCCAGCGAGAACATGGCATAAATCTCGGCTGTCCAGACCCCGATGCCGGGAACCTCGGTTAAAATAGCGACAACATCCGCATCAGGAAGGTCGCGTAATGCCTTGTAATCAATACGCGCCTCGGCCAGCGCGCGAGCATAACGGATTTTCTGACGGCTCAACCCAACGCCGCGCAGGTCATCTTCCGTGGCCCACATGATCTTGCGCGGGCCGGTCAGTTTCGCCTCCTGCAAGCGCTTCCAGATCGCATTCGCCGAGGCCACACTGACCTGCTGGCTGACAATCGCGCTAAGCAGCTGCGCGAACCCGTCGGGCTTGCGACGCAAGGGCAACGGCCCCACCTGATCCAACGCATAAGCCATGCGCGGGCAGGCATCGCCCAGCCACTCGGCCCCTTCCCGCACACAGTCATTGGTTTCGATGATACGTCCGACGGACATGCGGGCCTCAGGCTGTTTGATTGCGCACACGTTAGGCTGCTTTGCCGCATATGCAACCCGCTTGTACAAGGCGGTTTTCGCGGCTACCCATAGGCGCATGACGATGACCGCCACCGCCCCCAATGACAGTCAAGCCAAACGTAACGTGGCAGTGCTGGTCGCAGCCCAAGCCATGCTGGGTGCGCAGATGCCAATGGTATTCATCGTCGGCGGGTTGGCCGGTCAATCGCTGGCGACCAATGCCTGCTTGGCGACACTGCCAATCTCACTGATCGTTCTGGGCTCGATGCTAGCGGCGACACCGATTTCGGCCATCATGCAACGCTGGGGACGACGGACCGGGTTTCTGGTGGGCGCCACGGCGGGCGCGTTTGGCGGGCTGGTTGGGGCCTATGGCCTCTACCTCGGGTCGTTTCCGGTGTTCTTGCTGGGCAGTCTGTTGACCGGTGTCTACATGAGCGCGCACGGGTTCTATCGCTTTGCTGCTGCCGATACCGCGTCCGAGGCATTCCGGCCCAAGGCGATTTCATATGTCATGGCTGGCGGACTGGCGGCCGCCATTGTTGGCCCACAGATCGTCAAACTGACTTCGACCGCCTATGTGATTCCGTTCCTTGGCACCTATCTGGCGATCATCGCGCTGAACATCATCGGATCGGCCCTGTTCTTCTTTCTGGATATTCCAACGCCACCGAAAGCAGAAGAAGGCGCATCTACAGGTCGTACGCGCCTTGAGATGCTGAAAACCCCGCGCATCGCCGTGGCCATCATTTGCGCAATGGTGTCCTATGCGCTGATGAACCTAGTGATGACCTCGACCCCGCTGGCTGTTGTGGGATGCGGCTTCTCGGCCAATGATGCGGCGGATGTGGTGACCGGCCATGTGCTGGCCATGTATATCCCCAGTTTCTTTACCGGTCAGTTGATCGCGCGCTTCGGGGTGGAAAAAATCGTCGCCCTTGGCCTTGCCATTCTGGCAGGCGCCGGTGTCGTCGCGCTGCAAGGTGTTGAGCTAGAAAACTTTTTCATTGCCCTGATCCTGCTGGGCATTGGTTGGAACTTTGGCTTTATTGGCGCTACCACGATGCTAGCCGCCTCGCATGACGTAAGCGAGCGCGGGCGGATGCAGGGCCTCAACGACTTGTTGGTGTTCGGAGGCGTGACACTGGCCTCATTGTCCTCGGGCGGGTTGATGAACTGTTCGGGCGGATCCCCGGTTGAAGGGTGGACAGCCGTGAACCTTGCCATGATCCCACTGCTGACACTGGCCGGAGGCGCGCTGCTGTGGCTCGTCCTGCGCCCGGCCGAGCCGGAAACGGCCTGAAACCTACCAGCGTCCTCGGGCAACATTCCACATCAGTGACGCCCGCCGACGAATTTCGCCTTGCGCCAACGCACCGGCCGCAACGCGCTCGGGCTCTGCAATCGCTTTGCGCAACACCCAATCGGTCTGCCAACCTACATGCATCGCAGGGCATGCCTCGGGCGAAACACGCGATCTGTTCGCTCGTGCGGATTCTAAACGCTCCAACGCCGATCCCGCCAGCGCCTGCACCCCTGCAGGTGTCCCGTCCAACAATGGGATACGACCGCGTGCTTCAAGTTCTGGGATCGCCCGCAACCAGTTGGCAACGCCTACAGCATAACCAAAATCGCGCAGCAATTGCTCGTCGGCTTCACCCAAGGCTTGCGCCGAAGCGACCATCAGCGACCCTGCGCTTTGATACAGATAATTATCGAAATGCGCCTGATCCTCGAACGGGTCGCGGTAGATATCCCAGCGCCTTACAGCCACATATTCATCCAATGCGACAGCCAGATGTGGTGATAGAACGCGGGACAAGGGTGTGACGACCTCATGCCTGCGCACCGTGTTGCCTTCGGCAATCTCCTGCAACGCATCCCGCCACCATTGCAGACGCATCTCGGCAATCATGGTTTCCTGCGTGACCCAGGGCGCGCGCGCGACCTCGACATTCAGTGCATAGATCGGGAACAGAACAACCCGTGCGGCAACCGGAGCAGCCATCGCCGCCATGAACCGATCCGGATCGGCGCGATGCACCAGTACCGCGCAGGCTTTTACGTCATCGTCAAAGGCAACGCTCACTCGGCCACCGCAGTCTGTCTTTCGCAATCACGCACCAGCTTCCACTGGATCGCATCCAGCAGCGCCTCGAACGAGGCATCGACTATGTTCGCGCTGACGCCAACGGTGGACCAGCGCCGCCCCTGCCCGTCTTCGCTGTCGATGATGACGCGGGTGACAGCCTCGGTCCCGCCTTGGGTGATACGCACCTTGAAATCCACCAGCCGCATATCGGACAGCACCTGCGAATATTGCCCCAGATCTTTCGCCAGCGCCTTGGCAAGCGCGTTCACCGGGCCTCTGTCGCTGCCATCCTCATCCAGAGACTCGCTGACCGACAGCTTCTTTTCGCCGTCGACCTTCACCACGACCACAGCCTCCGACAGGCTAACCATCTTGTTATACTTGTTCTTGCGCCGCTCGACCGTGACCTTATAGCGCTTGACCTCGAAGAACTCTGGCAGTTGACCCAGCTCATCCCGCGCCAGCAATTCAAAACTGGCCTGCGCGGTGTCATAGGAATAGCCCTCGGCCTCGCGCTGCTTAATCCTGTCAAGGATACGCCCCAGCGCCGGGTCGGCTTTTTCCACCGACAGCCCCGCCTCGGTCAGACGCTTGCGCAGGTTCGACTGGCCCGCCTGGTTCGACATCGGGATGATCCGCGCATTGCCGACCGCACCGGGGTCGATATGCTCATAGGTCGAGGGATCCTTGAGGATCGCACTGGCGTGCAACCCCGCCTTGTGGGCAAAGGCCGAGGCCCCCACATAGGCCGACTGCTTGCTGGGCACCCGGTTCAGGATATCATCCAGCATCCGGCTGATCCGCGTCAGCCCAGCCAGCGCCTGCGTGCTGACGCCGATGTCAAACTGCGAGGCATAGGGTTCTTTCAGCAACAAGGTCGGGATCAGAGCAGTCAGGTTCGCATTCCCACACCGTTCACCCAGCCCGTTCAGCGTGCCTTGTATCTGCCGCGCGCCTGCGTCGACAGCGGCCAGTGAACAGGCCACCGCGTTTTCGGTATCGTTATGCGTATGAATGCCCAACCGATCGCCAGGCAGCCCTGCGGCAATCACCTCAGACACGATGCGCGACACCTCGGCGGGCAGCGCACCGCCATTGGTATCGCACAGAACAACCCAGCGCGCGCCTGCGTCCAGCGCCGCCCGGCAGACTTCGACCGCATAGGCGGGATTGTCCTTGTAGCCGTCAAAGAAATGCTCGGCGTCAAACAGCGCCTCGCGCCCCTGCGCCACGATATGCGCGACCGAGGCGCGGACATTCTCAACATTCTCCTCCAGCGTGGTCCCCAACGCGTGGGTCACGTGGTAATCATGCGATTTTCCCACGAGACAGACGGCCTGCGTCCCCGCGTTCATAACAGCGGCCAAAACATCGTCATTTTCAGCCGAACGCCCCGACCGTTTGGTCATACCAAAGGCCGTCAACCGGGCCGAGGTCTTTGGTGCAACCTCGAAAAACGCGCTGTCGGTGGGGTTTGCACCAGGCCAGCCGCCCTCGATATAGTCCACACCCAGCTCATCCAGAGCCTTGGCGATCTGCACCTTTTCAGCGGTCGAGAACTGCACCCCTTGGGTCTGCTGCCCGTCGCGCAGCGAGGTGTCGTATAGATAAAGCCGTTCCTTCGACATTACACGCCCTCCAGCTTGGCAGCGTCAAACCCGGCCCCCGGCACAAGCTCCACATCGTCCTTGCTCATCCTCACTTCCAGCCCTGCCGCGACATAGGCCGCCTTCAGCCGGTCCACTTCCGAGAAGTCCTTGCTTTGCATCGCCTCGGCGCGCGCCTCGGCCAGACGCGCGGCATGACCCGAAAGATCTGCTGATCCCGTATCAGCCCAAGCACCCATTTCAGGCTCCAACAGCCCCAGAACCTGCGCACTGGCCAACAGGCCCGCCGCGTCACCCTCTGCCGCCAGACGGTGGAGTTCCGCGACAGCCCCCGCCGTGTTCAGGTCATCACTCAGCGCGGCGATCACCGAGGGGGCCGCGCTGGCGGCGGGCTCGATGCCCGCTGTCAGCGCCCGCCACTTGCGCAGCGTCGCCTCGGCCTCGCGGGCCTTCTTCTCGGTCCAATCCATCGGCTTGCGGTAATGCGTTTGCAGGAACACAAACCGGATCACTTCACCCGGAACACCTTGGTCCAACAGGTCATGCACGGTGAAAAAATTACCCAGAGACTTGGACATCTTCTTACCCTCGACCTGCAACATCTCATTGTGCAGCCAGACCCGCGCGAACTCACCCTCGGGATGGGCACAGCAGCTTTGCGCGATCTCGTTCTCATGATGCGGGAACATAAGATCATTGCCGCCGCCGTGAATGTCGAAACTCTCACCCAACAGCTCATAGCTCATGGCCGAGCATTCGATATGCCACCCCGGACGCCCGCGTCCCCACGGGCTGTCCCAGCCTGGAAGCTCATCGCTCGACGGTTTCCACAGCACAAAATCCATCGGGTTCTTCTTGTAGGGCGCAACCTCGACCCGTGCCCCTGCAATCATGTCATCAACCGACCGCCCAGAAAGCGCGCCATAACGCTCTTTCCAACTGTCTACGGCGAACAGCACATGCCCCTCTGCAGCATAGGCGTGGCCTTTGTCGATCAGCCCTTCAATCATCGCGATCATCTGCGAAATATATTCAGTCGCACGCGGCATCTGGTTCGGCTCCAGTGCGCCCAACGCCCCCATATCATGCAGATACCAGCCGATCGTCTCATCCGAGCGTTCCTGCACCAATTGCTCCAATGTGCCCGGCGCGCCAGCTTTCTGACGCGCCAAGGCGGTCGCGTTGATCTTGTCATCCACGTCGGTAAAGTTACGCACATAATTCACGTGATCCGCCCCATAGGTGTGACGCAGTAACCGGTACAGCACGTCAAACACCACCACGGGCCGCGCATTGCCCAGATGGGCGCGGTCATAGACCGTCGGGCCACAGACATACATCCGCACATTATCAGCACTGATCGGCACGAAATCCTCTTTCGTCCGCGTCCGTGTGTTGTGCAGTTTGATCGTGGTCATCGGTCAGCTCCTAAGAACAGCGTGGCGTCTCGCGTTAGCGCGGGCTTAGCAACTTGTCTCAGGGATGAAAACGAAAGAAACCGGCCCGCGTGATAAATCAGCAGGAAATGCAGCAAATAATGATGCAGATCATCGGGTTCATAGGATGTGACTATCACGCGCGCGCCACCACGCCAAGCCCCTGATTTCCGGCTCTGATCCGATTGACAATCGCAAGTCTCTCTGGCCCAACTCGCGTAAGACCCAGACGGAGACCGGCCATGAAACTGTCGCAGCGGATCACGCAGCTTACGGAAGGCGGCAGCGACGGGTGGGGTGTGTTCTATCGCGCCCGCCGGATGATAAGTGAGGGGCAAGCGGTTACCGAACTGACCATAGGTGAACATGACATTCGCACCGATCCGTCGATCTTGGCCGAGATGGAACTGTCTGCACGCCAAGGCCATACGGGCTACGCCATGGTGCCCGGCACCGAACTGCTGCGAGAGACGGTGGCCGCCCGCATTCAGACCCGCACCGGTGTCAATACAACCCGAGACAATATTCTGATCACGCCCGGAGGTCAGTCGGCCCTGTTCGCCGCGCATGTAGCCGTCTGTGACCCCGGTGATGTGGGCCTGTATCTCGACCCTTACTATGCCACCTATCCCGGCACGATCCGAGGGGCCGGAGCGGTTGCGCGTGTGGTTCAAACGACGGCAGAAGACGCGTTCCAACCACGGGCAGACAGGATCGACGCGGCGTCGGAGGGCGCTGTCTCACTTCTGATCAACTCGCCCAACAATCCCACTGGCGTCGTTTATTCGCGCCAAACTTTGGAAGCCGTTGCGGAAGTCTGCCGCAGGCGCGACCTTTGGCTGATCTCGGACGAGGTCTATGACACCCAAGTGTGGGACGGCACGCATATCTCGCCCCGTGCACTGCCAGATATGCTCGCTCGCACGCTGGTAATCGGTTCGATGTCGAAATCCCACGCCATGACCGGATCTCGGTGCGGGTGGGTTGCCGGACCTCCGGATGTGATCGAACACATGATCAATCTGGCCACGCACACAACATATGGCGTTCCTGGTTTCATTCAGGACGCTGCGGTTTTCGCGTTGAACGCGGGCCCCGAGCTTGAGAACCGCATCACCGCCCCTTTCCGCAGACGTCGCAAGCTGGCAATGGATATTCTGGCCGCGCAAAACACGGTCGGGTTGATTCCAGCCCAGGGCGCGATGTATCTGATGCTGGACATTCGCCCCACCGGCCTGAATGGCGAGGGATTTGCCAATGCCCTGCTGGATACACACGCGATTGCCGTCATGCCGGGCGAAAGTTTCGGCCAAGCCGCCGCAGGACATATCCGCGTTGCCATGACCATAGACGACGATCGTTTTGCCGCCGCTTTGCGGACCATATGCTGCTTTGCAGCGGAGCTGAGTTCAGGGCGATAGTTGAATCAGAACCGGAATGTGGTGCGCAGGTTGAACACGTTGGAATCCAGCCCTCCTTCGGATTGGGTGGCATCGTCAAATTCCTGCCGCAACGCCTCACCACTGATGACGAACCGATCGTTGATCGGGTAAGCAACTCCAATGCCATAAACCGCAGCGGTGTCATCATCCGCCGAGGTCTCGGCCCGCGCAGCGCCAACCACGACATATCCCAATGCGGAGCCGAAATCGTACCCTCCGCGCAGCTTCAGCCGGGTCGTGCTGTCCAGACTGCCTTCATTTTGGCTTAACCCAAGGGACAGTCGGTTATATTCAAGCTCTCCGCCCAGAACGAAATTGCCGAAATCGAAATCATATCCGACATGCGGGCCAAAGCTGGTATCGCTTCCGCTTGACCCGTTGGGCCCATCCGCATCCGCATAGCCAAAGCTGAAACCAGCATAGGCACCGCTCCAATCCTCAGCCGCAGCGGGGGCTGCGAGGGCCACCAAAATGGAGGCTAGGAATGCGCGGAACAGTTTCATCGCCTTGCGAAGGCCTTTCATAAAAAAATTTGAGTATTCTTCAGAGACTGGCACAGAACTGTATGCAAATGGTTAAAATTCAATTGAGATCACGAAAAGCTGTTAAACAAGTGACCGAAGTATAACAGATTTCCCGCAAAATGGGGTCTTTTCTTTACTTTACGTCACCTAAGCGATCTGACGACACGGATTGTTTCGCTTTTGACCCATCAGGTCGCAAACAGAACAGATTGCGACGTTTCGGATTGAAAGACTGAACGTCACGAAGCGAGGATCCGCATGCAAAGCGATGTTTGGAAAATCCGGTTGATCAGCCGTACAATCGGGGCGGATCGCGGTCGCGCGGCGCGGGGGCGTCCATTCGGGCGCTAATTGACGCCACCCTGTACGCTTTTCATCTATCGGATCCTGAAATGAACGACCAATCCCGTACATCCTCGCGCAGCGGCGGACGCGCCGCGCGCCGTGCTGCCCGCGCCACGGCCCTACCCGATCACCTGCGCCCAGTGCGCCCCGGCCTTAAGGGCGGTACGTATAAACCTCTGACCGCTCAACAGGTTGAGCAAATACACCAAGCCGCGCTGACAGCGCTGGAAACCATCGGACTTGCCGATGCACCGCAAAGCGGAATCGACTATCTGGTGGGCGCTGGCTGTACCTTGGGCGAGGACGGACGCATCCGGTTTCCGCGCGCACTGGTCGAGGATACGATCGCCAAGGCGAACCGCTCGGTAACCCTGCACAGCCGCGATGGGCAAACTGATCTGGAGCTGTCTGGTACCCGCGTCCACTATGGCACCGCAGGCGCCGCTGTCAGCATGGTCGATGTGGAGGGGCGAGAGTACCGCGATTCGACCGTGCAAGACCTGCACGACGCCGCACGCATCTGCCAGCAACTGGACAATATCCATTTTGTTCAACGCCCTATGGTGTGTCGTGACATCACCGACAATCTGGAAATGGATCTGAACACGGTCTATGCCGCTTGCTCCGGCACCTTCAAACATATCGGCACCTCGTTCACCGAACCTAGCCATGTAGCCCCCGCAGTGGAAATGCTGCACATGATTGCTGGCGGCGAGGACAAATGGCGTGAGCGGCCTTTCGTGTCGAATTCGAACTGTTTCGTAGTGCCTCCGATGAAATTCGCCACCGAAAGCTGCGAAGTGATGGAGGAATGTATCAAAGCTGGAATGCCGGTTCTGCTGCTCTCGGCCGGAATGGCGGGGGCGACCGCACCGTCGACTATCGCGGGAGCAATCGCTCAGGCGACGGCGGAATGTCTTGCAGGGTTGGTTTACGTAAATGCCGTAAGCCCTGGGGCCCCTGCGGTTTTTGGAACATGGCCATTTGGCTTGGACCTGCGCACAGGCGCGATGTCCATCGGGTCGGGCGAACAAGCGCTGCTGACCGCAGGCTGCGCCCAGATGCATCATTTCTACGATCTGCCGGGCGGTGCCGCCGCTGGTGCGTCAGATTCAAAATTGCCCGACATGCAGGCCGGATGGGAGCAGATGTGCTCGAACGTTATGGCCGGCCTGTCCGGGGTGAACATGGTCTATGAGGCCGCTGGTATGCACGCCTCTCTTCTTGGATTTTGCTTTGAAAGCCTTATCTTGGGGGACGATCTTATCGGTCAAGCGCAGCGCTGCGTGCGGGGGATCGAGGTTACGGACGAGACCCTTGCCCTTGATCAGATGGCCGAGGTCTGCATGGGCGGCCCCGGTCACTATCTGGGCACCGAAGCAACGCTCAGCCGGATGCAAGCCGATTACGTGTATCCGACCTATGGCGACCGAACGTCACCCAAAGAATGGGCCGAATTGGACAAGCCTGACCTGATCGCCAAGGCCACGGCCCGGAAAGAGGAAATCCTGTCCGCACCGTCACCCGCACGGTTCGATCCTATGCTGGACGCGGCGATTCGCGAGAAATTTAACATTCATTTGCCAACGTAAGTATTTGAAAAAAAGGGGGCCGAGGCCCCCTTTAAGTTTCGCCATCCAGGCTCATCTCGTTGACCGCCCGGTGTTTTTTTGCCTGCGGCCTGGACTGCGCATGGGACGAGCGCACCCGTCCCGTGAGAGAGTGGGAAAGAGCAATATTCCGCCCCACCCTGTTCCCGACCGACACGGGCATGTCGGCCGAGTGGAAAAAGGCATCGTAGGTAAGTCTCGGCGCCTTCTTCCGTTTTCGTCGGGACCGGGCATTCGGGGGAAAGCCCAGGTCCCTACACCCCGCCTGACGGGGCGTTTGCCTTAGCTACACCCGCTGGTCGCACCGCAGGTGTTGCATTTCATGCAGGTGCCGTTGCGCACCAGCGTGTAATTTCCACATTCACCACAGGGATCGCCCTCGTACCCTTGCATCTTGGCTTTTGTGCGGGCGTCCATACCGGTCGCCACTGCGGTTTCAGCAGGGGCTTCGAACACGGCGGCAGGTTCCGCCATTCCGGTTGCATCCGCTTGCGGCGTGAACATGGCCAAATCCTGCGGCAACCGCTTGCGCAGATACCCGGTCGAGCTGATTTGCTTCAATACTTCCAATGACTTGGAGGCCGCTGTTTCACTGATTTCCGAGACGTTCGAGACGCCCTCTTCCTCGCCCCGACCGATATCGTCGAAGGTCGCGCCTTCGGGCTTCACATGGGCCAGATCAGTGCGGTCCAGATAGCTGACGGCCAGCTCGCGGAAGATGTAGTCCAAGATCGACGTCGCGTTCTTGATCGAGTCGTTGCCCTGCACCATCCCCGCCGGTTCGAACTTGGTGAAGGTGAAGGCGTCCACGAACTCTTCCAGCGGCACGCCGTATTGCAGGCCGACCGAGACCGCGATGGCAAAGTTGTTCATCATCGCGCGGAAGCCAGCGCCTTCCTTGTGCATGTCGATGAAGATCTCACCCAACGAGCCATCCGAATACTCACCCGTCCGCAGATAGACCTTATGGCCGCCAACGATGGCTTTCTGAGTATAACCCTTCCGACGCTCGGGCATCTTTTCGCGGTGAGACCGGACGATTTCCTTGACGACGACCTTCTCGATGACCTTCTCGGCCAGCACGGCAGCTTTTTCGGCCGGTGTGCCGCTTTCCAGAACCTCGGCGGCCTCATCATCATCCTCAACCAATGCAGCGGCCAGAGGCTGAGACAGTTTCGAGCCGTCGCGGTACAGCGCGTTCGCCTTCACACCCAGCGACCACGACAACTCATATGCCTTCTGGCAGTCTTCGATGGTCGCATCGTTCGGCATGTTGATCGTCTTCGAGATCGCACCCGAGATGAAGCTCTGCGCCGCTGCCATCATGGTGATGTGGCTGTCAACCCCAAGGAACCGCTTACCTTTCTTGCCGCACGGGTTGGCACAATCGAAGATGGAATAGTGTTCCTCTTTCAGGTGCGGCGCGCCTTCCAGTGTCATGGTTCCGCAGACGTGATCATTCGCCGCTTCGATATCTGCGCGGGTGAAACCCAGGTGACGCAGCAGGTCGAAGGTCGGGTCATTCAGCTTGGTGGCCGGGATGCCCAGAACGCCGGTGCAGAAATCCTCGCCCAGCGTCCACTGGTTGAAGACAAACCGGATGTCGAAGGCGCTTTCTAGCGCAGCATCCACTTTCGCCAGTTCGTTCGGACCGAAGCCGTGGCCGGTCAAAGAGGTGTGATTGATCCCCGGCGCGTTCCCGATGGTGCCGTGGCCGACCGCGTAGCCCACGATCTCTTCGATCTGAGACGAGGAATAGCCCAGCTTCTCCAGCGCCGAAGGCACCGAACGGTTGATGATCTTGAAGTAACCACCACCGGCCAGCTTCTTGAACTTGACCAGCGCAAAGTCCGGCTCAATCCCGGTGGTGTCGCAATCCATCACCAGACCGATGGTGCCGGTGGGGGCGATCACAGTGGCCTGCGCGTTGCGATAGCCGTTCTTTTCGCCAAGGCTCAGCGCCTCATCCCAGGCCGACATGGCCAAGTCGATCAAACGTTTGTCCGGGCAGTTGCCGTGGTCCAGAGGCACCGGCTTTACCGCCAGCTTCTCATAGCCCTCGGTCACACCTTGCGCAGCACGGCGGTGGTTGCGGATGACACGCAGCATATGATCGGCGTTCCGCTCATAGCCTTTGAACGCACCCAGCTCACCGGCAATTTCGGCAGAGGTCGCATAGGCCACACCTGTCATGATCGCGGTCAACGCGCCACAGATTGCCCGCCCCTCATCCGAGTCGTAGCTGTAGCCCATGTTCATCAGCAGACCGCCGATATTTGCATAGCCCAGACCCAAGGTGCGGAAGTCATAAGACAGTTGCGCGATTTCCTTCGACGGGAACTGCGCCATGGTCACCGAGATTTCCAGCGTCAGGGTCCACAGACGCGAGGCGTGCATATAGTCAGCCGCCTGGAACTCACCATCCTTGAGGAAGGTCAGCAGGTTCATCGACGCCAGGTTACAGGCCGTGTCATCTAGGAACATGTATTCCGAGCACGGGTTCGAGCCGCGGATCTCACCATCTTCTGGGCATGTGTGCCATTCATTGACCGTGTCGTGGAACTGAATGCCCGGATCGGCGCAGGCCCATGCCGCATGTCCAACCTTTTCCCAAAGATCGCGGGCCTTAACGGTCTTTGCGACCTTACCATCGGTCCGGTTGATCAGCTCCCAATCGGCGTCTTTCTCAACGGCGGTCAGGAACGCGTTGGTCACGCGGATCGAGTTGTTCGAGTTCTGGCCCGAGACGGAGCTGTAGGCTTCTGAATCCCAGTCCGTGTCGTAGGTCGGGAACTCGATGCTGTCATGACCCTGCTTGGCATAATCCAGCACGCGCTTGATGTAAGTCTCGGGGATCGCGACCTTTTTGGCCTCGCGCACAGCCGTTTTCAGGCCGTCATTCTTGTTCGGATCATAAGCATCATCAGCGGCACCGTCCCAGCTGCGGATGGCCTCGAAAATGCCGTTCAGCATCTTCTCGTGCATCTTCGATCCGGCAACGATCGAGGCCACCTTCTGCTCTTCGATCACCTTCCATTCGATGAATTGCTCGATATCGGGGTGATCTGCATCGACGATTACCATCTTTGCTGCTCGACGGGTTGTACCGCCTGATTTGATCGCGCCAGCGGCGCGGTCGCCGATCTTGAGAAAGCCCATCAGGCCCGAAGACTTGCCGCCACCCGACAACGCTTCGCCCTCAGCACGCAGATGGCTGAAGTTGGTCCCGGTGCCCGAGCCGTATTTGAACAGGCGCGCCTCGCGCACCCAAAGATCCATGATGCCGCCTTCGTTCACCAGATCATCATCGACGGACTGGATGAAGCACGCATGCGGCTGCGGATGCTCATAGGCAGATTTCGACTTGGTCAGCTTGCCGGTTTTATAGTCGACATAGTGGTGCCCCTGCGCCGGGCCATCGATTCCATAGGCCCAATGCAAGCCAGTGTTGAACCACTGCGGCGAGTTCGGCGCGGCACGCTGGGTGGCCAGCATGTAGCGCATCTCGTCAAAGTAGGCGCGCGCGTCTTCCTCGGTCGAGAAATAGCCGCCCTTCCACCCCCAATAGGCCCATGCACCCGCCAGTCGGTCGAACACCTGTTTGGACGAAGTCTCACCTTCGAATTCCGCGCCATCCGCAGGGACCGAACGCCACAGGAATTCAGGTACATCCTTTTCTTTGACCTTCTTCAGCTTGGACGGAACACCAGCCTTGCGGAAATACTTCTGGGCGATGACATCACTTGCCACCTGGCTCCAGCTGGAGGGCACTTCGATATCATCCAGACGGAAAACAATCGTACCATCAGGGTTACGGATTTCTGACGTTGCCGAAACAAAGTCCAGCTCCGCATAAGCGTCTTGTCCTGATTTGGTGAATTTTCTGTCAATCTTCATGTCCGCCGCCCTAGATTCAATCACTTGTCCTTGTCGCCTCAAGTTCGAGAAAGCGAACCTTTGGCCGTGCCAGAAAATTGGGCGCAAGGAACCGGTCGCTGCCAATGGCAACGAAATTCCGTTTCAACGGTTGCACGTCTCTATGTTGTGCTTTCCGACCCTCGCCCTATGCCGCGCTCCGGATTTCCTACCAGATTTAGTGGCATCATATTCGGCCCATACAATCTGGCGTATTCGGCCATAGATCGTCAACGTCATTTTTCCGTCATTTTTGGAATCTTTTATATTGACCAAAGATCTCTCAAATGGCGCTGAACGGGGTGGGCCGATTCCTCCACAGGTTCATCCACGGGTTCAAATGGACCGGCGCAAAATTCTGCAGAACAATTAACCGTGATTTCCGGCACAGTTATCGGCATTTGATAAACCGAAGTTAAGATATCTAAACTCGAATAGAATCATCCCTGCGTTTGTTCGGCGCGAAAACAGCTTCGCCGACCAACGCAGCACGAAGTAAAGGTACGAGCAGAGATGTCGAAGATTGGAATCCTTCCCCTGATGGGACTGATCGTGGCCTGCACACCACAAGATGTGCCCCCTCCATCCCGCAGCGCGCAGTTTGAAACCTATCCCACGCGGCTGTTCGATACGTTCGAAGTCGGCTGTGATGGCCCTGGAGAAGATTTCAGGCGTGTCGGGAATCGCCTGTTCGAATGCACCGAGTTGCTGCCCCCCGAAACGACGGCCTTTCTGATTCTCAACTATGATGGTTACCCGCAGGATCTGCCCAAAAGCGTGATGCGCCTAACCTCGACCAAAAACTCCGGAGGATACCGCGTCGACGCTGAACTCTATTTCAACGTACCGCGCCAGAATGCGCCCGACATTCAGGTGCCCGTCGAAAGCGAACAATTGGACAAGGCCCTTACCGCGCTTTATCGCGCGATGGGCGGTGCTCCAGCTTGAAAGGAAGTGGTCGGGGCGGCAGGATTCGAACCTACGACCCCCTGTACCCAAAACAGGTGCGCTACCAGACTGCGCCACGCCCCGGACCGTGCGCCTTCCTAACGGGGCCGTTCTGATTTGAAAAGCCCTAACAGGGCCAAATTGCAGGACCTTGCGAAAAAACTTCGTGCTGCATCTGCGTGCCCGGTTCAATCAGGTAACGCCGCGCCAGCCCTGCGTTGATCTCCAACACGGCATAGACCGAATCACCGCCCTCAATCAGCGATAAATCACCGGGGATGGCATCACTATGCACATTCACGACCTCACCTGCGCGATTCACAAAAATCATATCCAGGGGAATCAGTGTGTTCTTCATCCAGAACGCGACCCGCTGCGGCGGATCGAAGATAAACAGCATCCCTGCCCGTTGCGGCATGGATTCCCGAAACATCAGACCGCGCGCACGTTCCTGCGGTGTCACGGCAAGTTCGATATCGAAGCTGATCTGAGACTTTTCATTTTTCAGGTTCACGCGATCCGCGCTACAGGACGCAAAGGCCGTTCCGGTCCATACCGATAGTATCGTCGCAGCAACCGAAAGAACCCTGATCATCATGCTCTAGCTATCAAGCGCGGATTCCCAGGCCAGAACCTGCGCGGCCATACGTCCACGTTTGCCATCGATCACCCGCATCGCCAAAGCCTCGCCCGGCTGCAAATCGGCCAAACCAGACCGGCGCAAAACCTCAATATGAAGAAACACGTCTTCGTCCCGACCGAACACATTGGCGAATCCAAATCCCTTGCCCTTGTCGAACCATTTTACGCGCGCAGCTTCCAATGGGGCTTCGGCTATGGCCACAGGGTCCAACTCGGCGAAATCGGCAAGCATCATAGAGTCGGCGCGCGCCGGAGGATCTACGCTGATCACCTCGACCGCTTGAACACCGCGATTGGTGCGGTGCGTCATGATCTCAATGCCGGCACCATCCGCGACCGAGCTTTGGCCAAAATTCCGCAAGACATTTACATGCAACAGAATATCCGGGCCACCCTCATCGGACACAACAAAGCCATACCCCTTGGCAGGGTCGAACCATTTCACGTGTCCACGTACGCGGTACATGTTGTTCAGGTCGTCTGGCACAGTGTTCCTATCGCGCGTTTTAATAATTCGTTAAGGTTTTGATGTGTATGGGATTGCCCCACGATTTCAAGCTGAAAAAACCCTTTAAACTCCGAGTGTTGCATTTCGCGGCACGTGAATGTCATGGATTCAGCCTCTGTATCTGCCACTCAGTCTCTGCGTTTTCACGCCGCCACTGGAACCGATCATGCAAACGGAAGGCTCCGTCAGCCCAGAATTCGATCTCTGTCGGCTCCAACCGGTATCCACCCCAAAACGGTGGACGCGGTGGATTCGGCCCCAGCTTTGCGGTCACCTTTGCAACCTCAGCCATCAGAGCCGTCCGGCTGCTGAGCGGCTGTGACTGTTTCGACGCCCATGCACCCAACCGGCTTTTTAGGGATCGGGACGCATAATATTCATCCGCTTGTGGTCCGTTTTCCCGAGTTATTGTACCACGAACTCGGATTTGACGCCGCAAAGATTTCCAATGCATCACAAAAGCAGCTTTCCCGGCACTGTCCAACTCGGCCGCCTTGGTACTTTCGTAATTCGTGTAGAACACAAAGGCCTGAGCCTCGATCTCTTTCAGCAGGACCATCCGCACGTTTGGCATACCTGTCGAATCCACGGTTGCCAGGGCAATCGCGTTCGGATCGTTCGGTTCACTGTCCCTGGCGTCGTCCAGCCACCGCGCCGCTATTTCAAACGGATCGGTACCGGCGAAAATGCCGTCTCGTTCGCTCATTTCCATCCCCTGGAAACTCTTAATGTTCACCCTAGGGCGAGAACCCGCCACGGGCAAGAGCACACGGCCTTGATGCAGGCCATCCAATGGCATAAACCATCCCAACATAATGCGAAGGACAGGCGGAGAACCGAACATGTCAAATCAGTTGATGGCCGGCAAGCGCGGCCTCATCATGGGACTGGCGAATGACAAATCAATCGCATGGGGGATTGCCCGCGCATTGTCTGACGCAGGGGCCGAACTTGCATTCTCTTATCAAGGCGATGCGCTGAAAAAGCGGGTTGACCCGCTGGCCGCTCAATTGGGCAGTGAAATCGTCTTGCCCTGCGACGTCAGCGACGAAGAGTCGATTGACGAACTATTCAACTCGCTTTCGAAGAAATGGGGACATTTGGATTTTGTCGTCCACGCCATCGGCTTTTCCGACAAAAACGAGTTGCGCGGCCGCTATGTTGATACTTCGCGCGCCAATTTCAAACTGACCATGGATGTCTCGGTCTATTCCTTCACCGCCGTAATGCAGCGGGCCGAGAAGATGATGACCAATGGCGGCAGCGCGGTCACGCTGACCTACTACGGCGCAGAACAAGTCATGCCCCACTACAACGTCATGGGTGTGGCCAAGGCGGCGCTTGAGGCCTCGGTTAAATATCTGGCCGAGGATCTGGGCAAAGACGGCATCCGTGTGAACGCGATCTCGGCTGGCCCGATCAAGACGCTGGCAGCCAGCGGGATCGGTGATTTCCGCTATATCATGAAATGGAATGAATATAACTCGCCCCTGCGCCGCAACGTGACCATTGATGACGTCGGCAACTCAGCGCTCTATCTGCTGTCTGACCTCAGCGGAGGCGTAACCGGTGAGAATCTGCACGTGGATTCAGGTTATCACATCGTCGGCATGAAGGCCGTTGACGCACCAGACGTTGAAAAAGGTTAATATCCATGAGCGCCAAAGACCGCCTGCCCCACGAAAAAGGCTTTCACATCAGTTGGGATCAGATTCACCGCGACTCGCGCGCTCTGGCCTGGCGTCTGGACGGGCAAGGCCCCGAAGATGGTGCCTGGCGCGCCGTTGTCGCCATCACGCGCGGCGGCATGGCCCCGGCGATGATTGTCAGCCGTGAGTTGGACATCCGCACCGTCGACACGATCAGCGTCCGCTCTTACCACCATCAGGAACAAGGCGAAGCCGAAGTTCTGAAGGCCCCGGACGCCGGCCTGATGGGCGACGGCACCGGCGTACTGATCATCGATGACCTGGTCGACAGCGGCAAAACCCTGGAACTCGTCCGGGACATGTACCCCAAGGCGCATTTTGCCACTGTCTATGCCAAACCCAAAGGCCGCCCGATGGTTGATACTTTCATCACCGAAGTCAGCCAGGACACATGGATATTCTTCCCATGGGATATGGCCCTGCAATATGTCGAACCCTACCGGGGCACCGACTGATCCTTCTTCTGTTCAAAAATACCTCGGAGCGCGAGGCAGAGCCTCGCAAAAAATGATCCGCCATGCCCCAAACCCGTACCCGCGCCACCTTCCCCCCTCCGGTGATGGAGGCGCGCCGCTGGCTTGAGGGCGTGGACTTCACTCAAGACCGTCCTTTGATCAACGTCAGCCAGGCTGCCCCGGTCGATCCACCGCCGCTTGCCTTGCGTCAGGCCATGGCCGAGTTTGCCGTCAGTGAAGACAGCGCACATCTCTACGGGCCCGTGCTTGGAAACCCCGAACTCCGGGCCGAACTTGCCCAACAAATCGGCACCCATTACGGCGCGGACCTTTCGCAAGATCAGGTCGCCATCACTTCGGGTTGCAATCAGGCTTTCGCCGCCACTATCTCGGCCATCACCGACGAAGGGGATGAGGTTATTCTACCAACCCCATGGTACTTCAACCATAAAATGTGGCTAGACATGGCAGGGGTACGCAGCATCGCGTTGCGAACCGGGGACGATTTGCTCCCTGACCCCGAGGCTGCGCGCGCGCTGATTACTGATAAAACACGTGCGATTGCTCTGGTGACGCCGAACAATCCGGGTGGCGTCGAATACCCGGCGGAACTGGTCCGCGCCTTTTATGATCTGGCGCAAGAGGCCGGAATTCGCTTGCTGGTCGATGAAACCTACCGTGATTTCGACAGCCGCAGTGGCCCGCCTCACGATTTGTTCCAACAACCCGGTTGGGACGAGACGCTGGTGCATCTCTATTCCTTTTCGAAAGCCTACCGCCTGACCGGCCACAGGGTCGGCGCAATCGCGACCAGCCCAAACCTTCTGGCCGAGATCGAAAAATTCCTCGACACCGTCGCCATCTGCCCCGGTCAGATGGGTCAATTCGCGGCCCTTTGGGGAATGCAGAACCTGTCGCAATGGGTCGCCGGAGAACGGGATGAGATTCTCGACAGACGCGCCGCCATTCAGGACATGTTGCCCGATCTTGCCGAAAAGGGGTGGAAACTTCTGGGGCTAGGCGCCTATTTCGCCTATTTCGAACACCCTTTTGACTTGCCCTCGGACGAGTTGGCCAAACGCATGGTGGCCGAAACCGGCATCCTGCTTTTGCCCGGCACCATGTTCATGCCGCAGGACGATCCAGCCGGCAAGCGGCAGGTCCGCATCGCCTTTGCCAATCTAGACCGCAAAGGCTTGCGCCAATTGTTCGATCGGCTGACCGACGCTACCTTCTGAGCTTGCCCCCCGCCGGTCCGCGTCGTATTCAAGGCCGCAACCGACAGGGCAGCAATCTGCCACAAAACCACAAATGAGGGCACCATGGCCGCAGGCATGAAAAACCTTTCAAAGACCTTTGTCTGGATCCTGATGGGTCTTTTGATGCTGGGCCTTGCCGGGTTCGGGGCCACAAGCCTGACCGGAACCGCGCGCAGTGTCGCGCAGGTAGGAAACGAAGATATCTCGATCAACGACTATGTGCGTGAGCTTCAACGCGAAATCCGCGCCGTCGAAAGCCAGACCGGGCAACCGATGCAAATCTCGCAGGCTCATGAGTTCGGGCTGGACCAGCTTGCCCTCTCGCGCCTGACCGCGCTTGCCGCGCTGGATAATGAGGTCGGTCTGCTGGGCCTGTCGATCGGGGATGAGAACCTGCAAAAGGAAATTCTGGCCATCCCGGCCTTTCAGGGGGTGGATGGAAGTTTCGACCGCGACTCGTATGAGTTTCAGCTTGATCAGGTTGGCCTGACCGACAGCGAATTCGAATCCGATCTGCGCAAGGAATCTGCGCGCACCATCGTGCAGGGCGCGATCATGGGCGGCGTCGAGATGCCCCAAACCCTGACAGATGTCATGACCAATTTCGTCGGCGCGCGACGCAGCTTTACTGTTGCGACCGTCAGCGCGGACGCCCTGTCTGAGCCAATCGGGCAGCCCACCGATGCGCAGGTTCAAACTTTTTACGACGGCAATGCCGACCTTTTCACTCTGCCCCGCACCAAGCGGCTGACCTATGCAATACTGTCGCCCGACATGCTGCTGGACAGCGTTGAGGTGGATGAGGACGCGGTGCGCCGCCTCTATGATCAGCGCTCGGAGGAATTCCAACAGCCCGCGCGCCGCTTAGTCGAGCGTCTGCCATTTTCGGACGAGGCTGCTGCCGAGACTGCCATGGCGCAAATCGCTGTCGGCGGCACAACGTTCGAAACTCTGGTGCGCGACCGCGATCTTGAACTCAGCGATGTCGATCTGGGTGACGTGACCCGGGACGATCTTGGCGACGCGGCCGACGGCGTATTTGCCGCCGAACTGGACGATGTTGTTGGCCCCCTTCCGTCGCCTCTGGGCCCGGCACTGTTCCGCATCAACGGCACGCTAGCGGAAAACATCATTGCGTTCGAAGACGCCGCTCCAATTTTGCGTGAAGAACTGGCCGCAGACCGTGCCCGCCGCCAGATCGAGGCGCAAGCCGAAGACATCAACGACCTGCTGGCGGGTGGTGCCACCTTGGAAGAGCTGGTGGGCGAGACTGAGATGGAACTGGGCCAGATCGACTGGACTCGCCAAAGCGAAGATGGCGTGGCCGCTTATGACGGGTTCCGCGTTGCCGCACAGGACGTGAACGAAGGCGATTTCCCCGAAGTTGCGTTCCTTGAGGACGGCTCAATCTTTGCCCTGCGACTGGACGAAGTTCTGCCCCGCCGCCCGGAACCCCTGGACAGCGCCCGGGAGCGCGTGATTGCCGCATGGGTGCAGGCAGAGACGGACAAGGCGCTGGAAGAGCAGGCCAAAACCGTTCTTGCACAGCTTGAGAGCAATGGCGATTTCACTGAAACCGGCCTGCCCTTCCGCGTGGAAAACGCCCTGACCCGGACCGCTTTTCTGGATGACGTTCCCGCAACCTTCATGTCGGACGTGTTTGACATGGAACTGGATGAGCTGCGCGTGATCCCTGGCACTGGTACTGCCTTTGTTGTGCGGCTCGAAGAACTTTTGCCGCCTGATGAGACAGACGAGTTGCGTCAGGCACGCGAAGCCCTTGCGGCGCAGTTGAACCAAGCTCTGGCTCAGAATATTTTCGACGCCTATGTCCGTGACGCACAGGTTCGCGCCCGTCCCGTCGTGGATCAACAGGCCCTGAACGCTGTCCAAGCGAGCTACTAAGAGACCCCTATGGCCCTGACTCCTGAATACGACAGCTTCGCCCGCGCCTATGAGGCAGGCGAGAACCAGGTCGTTTACACCCGATTGGCCGCTGATCTGGATACGCCGGTGTCGCTGATGCTCAAGCTGACGGGCGCGCAGAAAGACGCGTTCATGCTGGAATCAGTGACAGGCGGCGAGGTGCGCGGCCGGTACTCGATCATCGGAATGAAGCCCGATCTGATCTGGCGTTGCCGGGGGGAAGCGTCCGAACTGAACCGTTCCGCCCGCTTCGACCACGAAGCTTTCGATCCGCAAACCGGCAATCCCATGGACAACCTGCGGGCATTGCTGGCCGAAAGCCGGATCGACCTGCCCGATGATCTGCCGCAGGCCGCTGCCGGGCTGTTTGGATATCTGGGCTATGACATGGTGCGGCTGGTGGAATACCTGCCCAATGTGAACCCTGATCCGCTTGGGCTGCCTGATGCGGTGATGCTGCGCCCGTCAGTCGTAGCTGTGCTGGACGGCGTCAAGGGCGAGGTTACGGTTGTTTCGCCCGCCTGGGTCAGCGAAGGGCAATCGGCCAAAGCGGCCTATGCGCAGGCCGCCGAGCGTGTCATGGACGCCGTGCGGGATCTGGAACGCGCCATGCCTGCTGAATCGCGCGATCTTGGCGATGCATCGGAAGTCGCGACTCCGCAGTCGAACTTCACCAAGTCCGGCTACATGGAAGCGGTTGAAAAAGCCAAGGAATACATCTGCGCGGGCGATATCTTTCAGGTCGTCCCGGCGCAGCGCTGGACGCAGGATTTCCCCCAGCCGCCCTTTGCGCTCTACCGTTCGTTGCGTCGGACCAACCCGTCGCCCTTCATGTTTTATTTCAACTTCGGCGGATTTCAGGTCGTTGGCGCCAGCCCAGAAATTCTGGTGCGCGTCTTCGGCAATGAGGTCACGATCCGTCCCATCGCTGGCACCCGCCCGCGGGGTGCGACACCCGAAGGGGACAAGGCGAATGAGGTCGACCTGCTGGCCGACAAGAAAGAACTGGCCGAGCATCTGATGCTGCTGGATCTGGGCCGCAACGATACGGGGCGCGTGTCCAAGATTGGCACTGTCCGCCCGACTGAAGAGTTCATCATCGAACGCTACAGCCACGTGATGCACATCGTCTCGAACGTGGTCGGAGAGCTGGCCGATGACAAAGACGCGCTGGACGCCTTCTTTGCCGGTATGCCCGCCGGGACCGTCTCAGGCGCACCGAAAGTGCGGGCGATGGAGATCATTGATGAACTGGAACCTGAAAAGCGCGGTATCTATGGCGGCGGTGTCGGCTATTTCAGCGCGGGGGGCGACATGGATATGTGTATCGCCCTGCGCACAGCCATCGTGAAGGATCAAAAGCTTTACATCCAAGCCGGGGGCGGTGTGGTCTATGACAGCGACCCTGAGGCCGAGTTCATGGAAACAGTCCATAAATCCAACGCCATCCGCCGCGCTGCTGAGGATGCGGCGCGCTTCACCGGTTCGGGCAATAGCTGAAAATAGGCGCAGTTAACGCGCCTATTGAACCTGTCGCTTCATCACGGCCGAGATCGGTGCCATTGTCACGCGACCGCCACGATCCTCCAATCCCCAAACCAACAATGCCGAGATCGTGTCGGGGCGCAAACGACCCAACATCACAACCGAACCTTCTTGCCCGGCCCGAAAGGCCGCTTGATCCAGAAAGCGACGCATCACTTTCGGCTCCTGACGCGCACCGTCGATATCACGGAAGATTACGCTGGACGGAATGCCATTCCGCGCGGCCAGTTTCTGCACCGTGTTCAACCCATTGTCTTGAGTGATCAACCCGCGACCAGTGCCGCCTGCGATAGCCGCAACTTGATCAGCCAGCTTGCGGTTGCCCTGAATCCCCGTATCGACCCCTTCAAGGATGCCAACCGTTTCAGGTAGCATATCCAGCCATACAGACAGCGAGACCTCGGCATCCTGCGCGCTGGCTTCTTTGGGCAGGTCCGCCATCGCCAGAACCTCAAATCCTGCCGCGCGGTAACGGGCCATCTTTTCCGCAGCTTCGGGGTCGGACGGGCTGATGGCAAAGCTGATCGGATAAGGGAAGTCCTGCAACGCTTCGGCCCCATACGCGCCTTCGTCATCGATCAGAATGATCGACATTAGTGGCACCGAGCCGGGTTGGTCGAATTCGGCGGCATAAGCCTCGATCGGCTTGTTAGAAACTGGGGCCGCGTCGGCAGTTTCATCAACGGGTTCACCGCCGTCTCGCTCGGTCAGGGGAACAACGCGCCGGCCGACGCCCTGCGTCCCCTCGGTGGCCTGATCGGCCCCGATCTGTGGCACAGCGGCAATACGCGGCAGGGTACGGGGCGGTTCTTCATCCTTCGGCTCAAACGCAACGGGGTCTTGCGTTTCCGGTTCCGGCTCAACGGCGGCCACCTCGGGCAGCGGCTCGGAAACCGGAGTGTCTTCCGCTGGCGCAACCTCTTCCACCACCACCTCTTCGACAGGGGCTGGAGGTGTCGGAGCCTCCTCAATCACGGCAGGCACGTCTTCGGCCAGCGGAGCCTCGGCCAGTGCTTCAGGAACTTGAGGAGAGGTCGGAGCCTGTGGGGCAACAGGAGCTTCAGTTGCAATGGCCACGTCGGTGGTTTCAACCTGCTCGGCGCTGTCCACCTGAACGGCGGTCTCATTCACTTCGGGGACAGTGTTCGGCGCGTTTTCAACTTCGGACAGCCCTGCCACAGTGTCGGGCGCATCCGCCGGGGCCGGATCAGGGGCAGGCAGCGTTAAAACATCAGCATCGGCGATCGTGCCAACCTCGGCCTCGGTCACTTGCGGGGCTTCGATCTCGGCCGGTTCAGGGGCTTTTTCAACCACCTCCGGTTTTCGCGTCAGGGGGGTATTCAGCGACAACGCCGCGCCTAGCAGCAATACAACGACCGCACCTGCGATCATTCCACCCACAAATCCGCCCATAATAATTGCCTCTCGTCCAATTCCTGCGTCGACTGTCAATGTGCCGTCTTCTGCGACACTCACCTTGCAGGCGCGTCAGGTCGGATGTCCTCTTGACGCTGCCCCGCAAGCCTGAGCATGTATGTCCCGACATTATATCGCGGCTCGGGGCTGCATCGCCAGTCCGAAATGCCCAATCTAAGACAAGTGCTCACATGCTGCTGCTGATCGACAACTACGACTCGTTTACCTACAACCTCGTCCACTATTTAGGCGAACTTGGGGCCGAAATGGTGATCCGGCGCAACGACGCTTTGAATGTGCAAGAAGCGATGGCCATGAACCCCGCGGGCATCCTGCTCAGCCCCGGCCCCTGTGATCCTGATCAGGCCGGCATCTGCCTGGCCCTGACCCAAGCTGCGGCAGAAACCCAGACACCGCTGATGGGCGTGTGCCTTGGACATCAGACCATCGGTCAGGCTTTTGGTGGCGACGTCATCCGCTGTCACGAGATCGTCCACGGCAAGATGGGCACCATGCACCATACAAGCAAAGGTCTGTTCGCAGGGCTGCCATCGCCGTTTGAGGCGACGCGCTATCACTCGCTGGTTGTGGACCGTAACACACTGCCCGACAGCCTTGAAATCACGGCAGAATTGGAGGACGGCACCATCATGGGTCTGCAACATAAAGAATTGCCTATTCATGGCGTTCAGTTCCACCCAGAATCCATCGCATCCGAGCACGGCCACGCCCTGCTCAAGAATTTCCTGTCCGAGATGAAAGTTCCCGCATGAGCGACGCTCTGAAACCGCTGATCGGGGCCGCCGCCGACCGGCCCCTGACCCGCGCCGAGGCTGAACAGGCCTTTGGCATTCTGTTTGACGGTGCCGCCACGCCCAGCCAGATCGGCGGGCTGCTGATGGCGATGCGCACCCGGGGCGAAACAGTCGAGGAATACGCCGCCGCCGCCGCTGTCATGCGCGCCAAATGCAACGCAGTCCAAGCGCCCGAGGGCGCGATCGACATCGTCGGCACTGGCGGAGACGGCAAAGGCACTCTGAACATCTCGACCGCAACCGCTTTTGTGGTTGCCGGCGCCGGGGTGACAGTAGCTAAGCACGGAAACCGCAACCTCAGCTCGAAATCCGGGGCCGCTGATGCGCTGGGACAGTTGGGGATCAACGTTATGGTCGGCCCGGAAACAGTTGAAAAGGCGCTGCAAGAGGCCGGGATCGGGTTCATGATGGCCCCGATGCACCACCCGGCGATCGCCCATGTCATGCCCACACGGCAAGAGCTTGGGACGCGCACGATCTTCAATATTCTTGGCCCGCTGACCAACCCCGCAGGCGTCAAACGGCAACTGACCGGCGCGTTTAGCCGCGATCTGATCCGCCCGATGGCTGAGACTTTGAGTCTACTGGGCGCCGACCGCGCGTGGTTGGTGCATGGATCCGACGGAACGGATGAGTTGACCATCACCGGTGTAAGCTGGGTTGCCGCGCTAGAGGATGGACGCGTCAAAGAGGTCGAATTGCACCCCGAGGACGCTGGCCTGCCGGTTCACCCTTTCGAGGACATCTTAGGTGGCACACCCGAAGAAAACGCGGTTGCGTTCCGAGCATTGCTGGACGGCCAACCATCGGCCTATCGGGATGCGGTTTTGCTGAATGCCGCAGCCGCGCTGGTGGTTGCGGATGCGGCCTCGGACCTCAAGGACGGGGTTGCCAAGGCAGCCGAAAGCATCGACAGCGGAAACGCGAAAGACAAAATTGCCATGGTGGCCCGTATTACTCAGGAGGCCGCATGACCGGGACGGTACTGGATAAAATCAAAGCCTATAAGCTTGAGGAAGTTGCATCAGATAAGACGCATAAATCACTGGAAACGCTGGAAGAAGAAGCGCGAGAATCCGGTGAAACACGCGGGTTTGCAGCAGCCATTCAGACCGCCGCCCGCACAGGGTATGGCCTGATTGCAGAGATCAAGAAAGCCAGTCCATCCAAGGGCTTGATCCGTCCCGATTTTGACCCACCCGCCCTGGCCACAGCCTATGCGGAGGGTGGGGCCACTTGTCTGTCCGTATTGACCGACACACCCAGCTTTCAGGGCGACAAACCGTTCCTAACCGCTGCGCGTGCCGCCTGTTCGCTGCCCGCACTGCGCAAGGATTTCATGTATGACCCCTATCAAGTAGTCGAAGCGCGTGCGCTAGGGGCAGATTGTATCCTTATCATCATGGCCTCGGTCGAGGACGCTCAGGCCGCAGAGTTGGAACAGACCGCTTTCGACTGGGGCATGGACGTTCTGATCGAGGTGCATGACGAGGAAGAGCTTGAGCGTGCGACAGGCCTCAAAAGCCCTCTGATCGGGATAAACAACCGCAATCTCAAGACGTTCGAGACAACTCTTGATACCACCCGTCGCTTGTCAAAACTGGTGCCCGGCGATCGCACTATTGTCTGCGAAAGCGGTCTAAGCACCCCCGACGACCTTGCAGATATGGCCCGCTATGGTGCGCGCAGTTTCCTGATAGGCGAAAGCCTGATGCGGCAAGGCGACGTCGCCTCGGCTACGCGCCACCTGCTGGCCAATCCTCTCATCCCCGGAGTGATGTGATGCCGTTAACTCATTTCGACGCACAGGGTCAGGCGCATATGGTCGACGTGTCTGAAAAGGCGGTTACAAATCGGGTCGCCGTTGCTTCCGGACACATTAAAATGGCGCAGGAAACCTTTGATTTGATATCAGAAGGCCGGGCCAAAAAGGGCGATGTTCTGGGCGTGGCCCGACTGGCCGGAATCATGGGCGCCAAGAAAACACCGGACCTTATCCCACTATGTCACCCGCTGCCTGTCACCAAGGTCGCGGTTGAACTGACGTTGGACCCAGAATTACCCGGTGTGCAGATTGAGGCGACCGTCAAGACCTCGGGCCAGACGGGCGTCGAGATGGAAGCGTTGACGGCCGCCTCGGCCGCCGCCTTGACCGTCTATGACATGACCAAGGCTGTGGACAAGGCGATGGAGATCGGCGGCATTCGCGTATTGCTGAAAGATGGTGGTAAATCAGGTCGATACGAGGCGTCATGATCTCAGTCGAAGACGCCCGCGCGCTGCTGTTCAAGCTGGTTTCGCCCCTGCCGTCCGAAACCGTTTCCTTGGCAGACTCTGCAGGCCGGTGCCTGGCGGCTGACGTCGTTGCCACACGGGATCAACCACCCTTTGCGGCCTCGTCGATGGATGGTTACGCGGTCAAAGCCGCAGAGGTCGAACTGCACGCCATGTTCAAGGTCGTGGGCGAAGCTGCAGCTGGGCGGCGGTTTCAAGGTACAGTGGGTCCGGGACAAGCCGTGCGCATCTTCACCGGCGCGCCCGTTCCTGACGGGGCCGATTTCGTCGTGATCCAAGAGGACACCGACCGGCGCGGCGATCTGTTGACCATTGCCGACGAGCCAGGGGAGAAGACGAACATTCGCCCTGCCGGGGTCGACTTCAAAAGCGGCACAAAAATGTGCGCGCCCAAACAGTTACAACCCGAAGATGTTGCGCTGATGGCCGCAATGAACATTGCGGAAGTACCCGTCGCCCGCAAGCCGGTTGTCGCGCTGATCTCGACCGGCGACGAATTGGTCATGCCCGGAGAGATCCCCGGCCCTGACCAGATCATCGCGTCCAACACTTTCGGCCTCAAGGCGTTGCTCGAGAAGACCGGAGCACATGTGCGAGTCCTGCCGATAGCGCGCGACACGCAATCGTCTCTGGAAACCGCGTTTGGTTTGGCTGAAGGGGCCGATCTGGTCGTGACGATCGGTGGCGCATCGGTCGGTGATTACGACTTGGTCTCTGATGTCTCAAGCAATTTGGGGATGGAGCGCGCCTTCTACAAGATCCGGATGCGTCCCGGGAAGCCTCTGATGGCCGGACGATTAGGGCAAAGCGCGATGGTTGGACTGCCGGGAAATCCCGTGAGTGCAATGGTTTGCGGCTATCTCTTCCTTGTTCCGATGATCCGCCGGATGTTGGGAATTGGAGAGGTTCTTCAACCCTTCCGCACTGCAAAACTGGCGGCCGATATCAGCCAGAACGGGCCACGTGAACACTACATGCGCGCCGTTTTAGACCATGAAGGCATCCGCGCCTGCGATGATCAGGACAGTTCGCTGCTAAGCGTTCTAGCACAAGCCAACGCCCTGTTATTGCGCCAGCCCCATGACCCTGCGCGCTCGGCTGGGGACGAGGTTCAGTACCTGCCGATCTGATGCGCCAAAACCATTGACACAAAACGTGAACATGCGTAGAACAAAAGAAAACGCATGACCTACGAGGTGTGAGCAATGCTGACCAAGAAGCAGTTGGATTTGTTGGAATTCATCCACAAACGCGTTCAAGCGGATGGTGTTCCCCCCAGTTTTGACGAGATGAAGGCGGCGCTGGACCTGCGGTCCAAGTCCGGCATCCACAGATTGATCACCGCGCTCGAGGAACGCGGCTTTATTCGTCGCCTCGCCCACCGCGCCCGTGCGATTGAGATTGTGAAACTGCCCGAAAGCCTTGGGGGTGAGCCTACGGCCGCATTCAAGCCGCGTGTGATCGAAGGCGACAGGCCCGATGGCCCGCGCCCAGCCAATTTTGACCCCGTGACCGTTGACGCAATGGAATTGCCCGTCATGGGTCGCATCGCCGCCGGTGTCCCGATTGAGGCGATCAGCCATGTCTCGCACCGTGTTGCAGTGCCGGGCACAATGGTCTCTGGCAAGGGTGAGCATTACGCGCTTGAGGTGCGGGGTGATTCCATGATCGACGCCGGAATCAATGACGGGGACGTCGTGGTGATCCGAGAAACCTCGGTCGCGGATAATGGCGATATCGTCGTGGCGCTGGTCGAAGATCAGGAAGCCACGCTAAAGCGGTTTTTCCGGCGTGGGCATGCGATTGCGCTTGAGGCCGCGAACCCCGCCTACGAAACCCGAGTGCTGCCCGAGGACAAGGTCAAGGTACAAGGCCGGTTGGTCGGCCTGATCCGAAGCTACTGAGCCCGTTTGTCGCCGCGTGTTTTCGGAGACCACAGCCGGTCTCCGACAATCTTTCGGCTGGTCATGACCTTACTTCCAGACAGGGCAAGACTGCCGGTTTGTAACAGCCGCGCAGGATCATAGAGATCACAGTCCCCCTTCAGATCAACCTCTACGGCAGCAATCACGATCTGGTTCGACGTGCAGTCCCCAAATCCCGAGGCTGCTCGTTTTCCCGTCAGGTGAATCAGCTCTTTCCCGCGCCATAAATACCGCTGGATAGCACTCGGCTCAGGCCAACGCGCCGCGGCATTGGGCTGCCCCACCCCGTCCCCATCGTTTTCCAGCCAGACCGTCGCAATAAATCCGCTGCCTTTTTCCTTGCTCAGCGCGCGGCCTTGATCGGTCATGACGCCCACCAGCCCGCCTGAATCAGCAATCAGAACCTCGGGGCGTTGGCCTTGCCCCCACAGCAAAAAGGCAGCCGCCACGGCGCTGACCCCCAGCCATCTTGAACGCCCTTGCCAAAGGGCGATCCACAACGCTCCACATGCACAGAGAGGCAGTACGTAACCGGGCGGGCTTGCGACATGTCCAACGGCGCCCTCCAACCCCGAGACCCGTTCGGACACCAGCAATATCCACTCCAGCCCAAGCCCCATTACTCCCAGCGCCAGTGATTCCAGCCCGAAGGGGGCCAGCAAGGCAGCAACCACCGCGGCAGGCACCACGACCATGCCCATGACCGGCACGGACAGCATGTTTGCCACCAGGCCATAGTGCGACATCGTGTTAAAATGCGCCGCTCCGATCGGCGCCGTCGCCAGCCCTGCAATTGCAGAGGACATAAACAACCCGGCTACTGGTTTCAGCCATTTGGGTCCAGGCAACGGCCCGACATCGCGCAATTGGCCGAAGACAGCCACCAAAGCGGTGGTGGCAGCAAAGGACATCTGAAAACCGGGGCTCAACAGCGATTCCGGCCGCAGAATCAATACGATCAGCGCGGCAACGGCCACCGCACGCAACGAAATGGCCCGGCGGTCGATGAGTACCGCCCCTAGCATGACGCTGACCATGACAAAGGCACGCTCGGTCGCAACGCTACCGCCTGACAGCATCAGATAGACCGTCGCCGCGATCAACGCCCCGATCGCAGCCAGTTTGCGCACAGGCCATCTGAGCGCCAAGACGGGCACTGCTGACAGGCCGATACGGAGCGCAAGATACACAAAGCCCGTCAACAGCCCCATATGTAGGCCCGAGATGGCCAGAAGATGCGCCAGATTAGACGCGCGCAGGGATTCCAGCGTGTTCTGACCCATACCGCTGCGATCTCCGGTGGTGACGGCTGCGGCGAAACCTCCGACCTCACCAGGCAGGATGGATCGGACATGCCCGGATATCGCCATACGCCACGCTGTGATCTGCACCCCTTCGGGATTTGCTGCGGCAATCGTCAGGACCGGTACGCGTGTATATCCCACCGCGCCGAGGCTTTGAAACCATGCATGGCGGCGAAAGTCGAAACCACCGGGCTCCACCGGACCTTGCGGTGGCGACAGATGCCCTGTGGTCATGATGCGCTGCCCCGGTTCGATCTGCGCCACTGGGCCAAGTAGCGAGAGCCGGACGCGCTGCGGCCGACGATCCTTGGGCACATCCCCTATCCGCACCCGATCCAATGTCACCCGCAGCGCATCCGACGCAGAGCGGTCAATGGCGACGACCCGCCCCTCGACCGGGCCATAGTATCGCCACGACAAAACCGGCTCTGCTACCGTATGGGCGCGGATACCGGCCAGTATGAACCCGACCGCGATCAGCGCCCCCCCGATTGCCAACGAGGCCCAGCCGGACCGTACCTTGCGGGCTAACCCCCAAGCCGCAAGAACGACCACGCCGAGACAGACGTAGACTTGCCAAGCCGGTTCGAACCGGAGCGAGAAATACAGACCGATCCCCATCGCCAGACACACAGGAGACCATGGAAACAGGTACCCGGTCTGGTTCAGCAATGCGGCTTCAACCCGGGCCAGAACACGCATGGTTGCCCCCGTCCCTCAGCCTCGTTAGACAGGCGCCAAACTATGCCCGACACGGTTACCAAAAGGTTAATCCACACAATGTCCGATCAGGTCGTCACCCGTTTCGCCCCCTCGCCCACCGGTTTTCTACATATCGGCGGCGCGCGCACCGCGCTGTTTAATTGGCTTTATGCCCGTGGCCGCGGTGGCAAGTTCCTGCTGCGGATCGAGGACACCGACCGCGAGCGCTCGACCCCCGAGGCGACGGCAGCCATCCTGCAAGGTATGGCGTGGCTGGGTCTGGACCATGATGGCAATGTAATCAGCCAGTTCGAGGGCGCGGCGCGTCATGCCGAAGTGGCCAACCAGCTGCTGGCCGAGGGCAAGGCGTATAAATGCTTTGCCACCCAAGATGAAATCGCCGCCTTCCGCGAACAAGCGAAGGCCGAGGGCAAATCGACCCTGTACCGCAGCCCCTGGCGCGACGCCGACGCCGCGACCCATCCAGACGCACCTTTTGTGGTCCGCATCAAGGCCCCGCAGGACGGCGCGACCGTGATCCGCGATCAGGTTCAGGGGGACGTGACCATCCGCAACGATCAGTTGGACGACATGATCCTGCTGCGTTCGGACGGGACACCGGTTTATATGCTGGCCGTGGTGGTGGACGATCACGATATGGGGGTGACCCACGTGATCCGGGGCGACGACCACCTGAACAACGCAGCTCGTCAGATGATGATCTATCAGGCCATGGGCTGGGACGTTCCAGTCTGGGCCCATATCCCGCTTATCCATGGGCCCGACGGCAAGAAACTGTCGAAACGCCACGGCGCGTTGGGCGCTCAGGAGTATCAGGCCATGGGCTATCCTGCGGCCGGCATGCGCAACTATCTGGCGCGTCTGGGCTGGAGTCACGGCGATGACGAGTTTTTCACCGACGCACAGGCGAAGGAATGGTTCGATCTGGACGGGATCGGCAAAAGCCCGGCCCGTTTCGATCTGAAAAAGCTAGAAAATCTGTGCGGGCAACATATCGCTATCTCGGACGATGCTGCACTGCGGCAGGAAATCGAAGCTTACCTTGATGCGGCCCAATTGCCAGCGCTAACCGATACACAATCGAGTGATCTGGAACGTGCGATGTATTGCCTCAAGGATCGGGCCCGCACCTTCCCGGAACTACTTGAAAAGGCCCATTTTGCCCTGACTTCCCGCCCCATCCAACCAGATGAGAAAGCGGCCAAGGCGCTGGCATCAGTATCCGATGGTATACTGAATGAATTGACGCCGCAGTTGCAAAATGTTAGCTGGTCGCGGAGCGAACTGGAGGAAGCCTTGAATTCCTTTGCGGAAGCCAAGGGCGTCAAGTTCGGCAAGCTGGCGGGGCCGTTGCGCGCCGTCCTGGCGGGTCGGGCCGTAACTCCTTCGGTTTTTGACATGATGCTTGTGCTGGGCCAGGAGGAAACTCTGGCGCGGCTATCTGATGCAGCGAACTAAACCCGATCTTCACATTTGGGTAACGCTGCTCCGCTAACACCCGGACTGCGCGCGTGCGCGCATCCGTTGCCCGCAGGATCGGACAGCGTTCCGTTTTGCGCAAGATTGAGGAAGGGAAAATATGACCGACAGCAACAAATCAGCCACTCTTACCGTGCATGGCGAAACATATGAGCTGCCGATTCATTCGCCGACTGCCGGGCCTGATGTGATCGATATCCGCAAGCTGTACGGCACTGCGGGTGTGTTCACCTATGACCCCGGCTTCACCTCGACCGCCAGCTGTGACAGCACAATCACTTATATTGATGGCGAAAAAGGTGAACTGCTGCACCGTGGCTATCCGATTGACCAGCTGGCAGGCAAATCCCACTTCCTCGAGGTTTGCTACCTGCTGCTGTACGGAGAGCTGCCGACCGCGCCCGTTCTGGAAAAATTCGAATCCACCATCACGCGTCACACCATGCTGCACGAGCAGATGCAGTATTTCTACCGTGGATTCCGTCGCGATGCGCACCCGATGGCGATCATGGTTGGTGTCGTCGGCGCAATGTCGGCCTTCTATCACGATTCAACCGATATCTCGGACCCTCATCAGCGCGAGGTTGCCTCGCATCGCCTGATCGCCAAGATGCCGACCATCGCGGCCTGGGCATACAAATATCACACCGGTCAGCCTTTCGTATATCCGCGAAACGATCTGGACTATGCGTCGAACTTTCTGCGTATGTGCTTTAGCGTCCCGGCCGAGGAATATGAGGTGAACCCGATCCTCAGCCGCGCGATGGACCGCATCTTTACTCTCCACGCCGATCACGAGCAGAACGCCTCGACCTCGACCGTGCGTCTGGCCTCAAGCTCGGGTGCCAACCCGTTTGCCTGTATTGCGGCCGGCATCGCCTGTCTGTGGGGCCCGGCCCATGGTGGCGCGAACCAGGCATGTCTTGAGATGCTGGAAGAGATCGGCTCGGTCGAAAACATTCCCGAATACATCGCCCGCGCCAAGGACAAGAACGATCCGTTCCGTCTGATGGGTTTTGGCCACCGCGTGTACAAGAACTTTGACCCGCGCGCCAAGGTGATGAAACAGTCCGCCGACGAAGTGCTGGATCTGCTGGGTATCGAAGACAACCCGAAGCTGCAGGTAGCCAAGGCGTTGGAAAAGCAGGCTCTGGAAGATCCGTATTTTGCCGAGAAAAAGCTGTTCCCGAACGTGGACTTCTATTCGGGCATCATCCTCGAGGCGATGGGCTTCCCGACCTCGATGTTCACGCCGATCTTTGCCCTGTCGCGCACCGTGGGCTGGGTCAGCCAGTGGAAAGAGATGATCGCCGATCCGCAGAACAAGATCGGTCGTCCGCGTCAGCTGTATCTGGGCGAGACCACCCGCGACTACGTCGATATCGAAAACCGCTGATATACCCTATCGAAAAAGTAAAACCCCGCTACCTGGCGGGGTTTTTCATTTTGACAGCACCCGCTCAGTGGGCGAAATCGGGACGTTTCCGCCTATTTCGGCATGACCTTTCTCAGCGCTTTGATCGCGTCGTCCATTTTCTTTTTCGCATCACCGACCTTTTTGTGCAGCGTGCCGATTTTGGCCGCAACTTTGGACAGCTCTATCGTCGCCGGGCCCATCGCCGAGACATTGCCGCCCTTGATGATGTCATTGTACTTCGACAGGTCCTTGTTGGCCTTATCCAATTCTTGTTGCGATTTATGATAGACTGCCGTTGCGGCCTGCATCTTCTTCGCGGCTGCTTCGATTTCCTTGGGGGTACCCATCTTTTCCTCCTCAACAGTAACCTCAGCTTCGGGAGATATCGGGGCAGCCACGAGATATCCAGATGTGTTTCATCGCATGACCAAAACTTAATATTCCTGTAAAAACAGACGCCTAAAAGCCAATGTTTAGCCGCAGAAAAACCACGACCTTCTGGGTTCAGAACAGAGCGAGCTGATCCCCCGGTTGCGCTGGTCTGGCGAACAGATCGCTCCGCAGAGGCGGCATGCGCGTCGCAAGCCCAAGCCGTTTGACAGCCAAAGCAAACCGCTTTGCTATCAGCGCGGCATACTCGCCCTCACCGCGCATCCGATGGCCCCAGCGCGGGTCGTAGTCTCGACCGCCATGCATCTCGCGCAGTTTGGACATGACCTTTTCCGCGCGTGCGGGTTCGTGGTCGTGCAACCACTCTTGCCACAAGGTGGACACCTCCCGCGGAAGACGCAGCATGATCCAGCTTGCCGCATCCGCACCTGCGTCCCGGCCAGCCTCCAGCAGCGCCTCCAATTCATGGTCGGTCAGGCCCGGAACCAGGGGTGAGGTCATGACCCGCACTGGCACCCCTGCCCCGGTCAACCGGCGAATGGCCGCCAGACGGCGATTCGGTGACGGCGCGCGTGGCTCCATCCGGCGGGACAGATCGGCGTCCAGAGTGGTCAGCGAAATTCCAACCCGCACCAATCCGTCCTGCGCCATCTCTGCCAGGATATCCAGATCGCGTTCGATCAGGGCCCCTTTGGTAACGATCCCAATGGGATGCCGGAAGTCCCGCAATACGGACAGACATTCCCGTGTGATCCTCAAATCCCGCTCAATCGGTTGATACGGGTCCGTATTTGTCCCCAGCGCAATGGTTGCCACCTTGTAACGCGGCGATGAAAGCTCTTTACGCAAGACAGCAGCCGCATTAGGCCGCGCGATCAGGCGGGTTTCAAAATCCAACCCCGGAGACAGCCCGAGATAGGCATGAGACGGGCGGGCAAAGCAGTAGACGCAGCCGTGCTCACACCCCCTATACGGGTTGATCGAGCGATCAAACGGCAGATCGGGCGACCGGTTATAGGTGATCAGACTGCGCGCGACTTCTGTTCGCACTTCGGTGCGCAGAGGCGGCAGATCTTCCTCAAGCTCCCACCCATCCGTGCAGGTCTCGGTCTCGAATTGTTCGAACCGGCCTGCTGCGTTGGTTGCGACACCGCGGGCTCGGACATGCGGTCGCGACATATTTTGTTTCCCTTTTGTTCTCACTCTCAAATTAGGCTCGAACCGCCGAAATCGCAAGGCCTGGTTACCATCCCGCAAGAGTTTTCAAACCTTTGCACCGCCCCTCGATTTGACTGAAACCTGAAACCAATTCAGGATGATCTTGCGGGAAATGACGTCGAGTTGATTGAGATTTTGCCGTATAGGTCGGTCTCGGAACCGCCAAGGTCGCAATCGTAACAGTCTGGATGCGACGTTTTGGCCAAAACGGAAAAAATGCCACCAACGGGCGCTATGCCCGCACAGCCCTAGGGAAACGCCCCATGTCCGATGAAGAAGACATCGTCCTGTCCGAACTGAACGACGACGAACTTGTCGAACAGATGTTCGACGACCTGTACGACGGTCTGAAAGAAGAGATTGAAGAAGGTGTGAACATCCTGCTGGAACGCGGATGGACCCCTTACGACATCCTGACCAAGGCGCTGGTTGGCGGTATGACCATCGTGGGCCACGACTTCCGCGACGGCATCCTGTTTGTTCCCGAAGTTCTGCTGGCCGCAAACGCGATGAAGGGCGGCATGGCCATCCTTAAGCCGCTACTGGCCGAAACCGGCGCACCCCGCGTCGGCAAAATGGTGATCGGAACCGTGAAGGGCGACATCCACGACATCGGCAAGAACCTGGTGTCGATGATGATGGAAGGCGCCGGCTTCGAGGTGGTCGATATCGGCATCAACAACCCGGTCGAGAACTATCTGGAAGCGCTGGAAACCGAAAAGCCCGATATTCTGGGCATGTCGGCCCTGCTGACCACGACCATGCCCTACATGAAGGTTGTGATCGACACGATGGTCGAGCAAGGCCTGCGCGAAGAATACATCGTTCTGGTCGGCGGCGCGCCCCTCAACGAAGAATTCGGCAAAGCGATCGGCGCCGACGGCTATTGCCGTGACGCAGCCGTCGCCGTGGAAATGGCAAAGGACTTCGTCTCGCGCAAGCATAACCAGCTGGCGGGTTGATCGGACCTACACTCCGAATTCAAGGCCGTCCGGCAACCGGGCGGCTTTTTTTGTTCAACACCCAAGGCCCATGGGGGTGACATGACACAGGAACGGGTTCCCGATGACAGCAGCCTGACCACGGATGGCTATCAAAGCCACTCGGAACAAGGGCGTATCCTGTTGCTGGCTTGCGGCGCACTGGCCCGCGAGATTCTGGACCTCAAGAAGCGCAACGGCTGGGATCACATGGCCCTGACCTGCCTGCCCGCCATCCTGCACGTCCACCCCGAACGGATCACACAGGCCGTGCAAGAAGCGGTGGCCAAGCACCGCGATCAATATGACGCGGTCTATGTGGTCTATGCCGATTGCGGCACCGGTGGTCTGCTGCAGAAAGCCTGCGCCGAGTTAGGCGTCGAAATGATCAAAGGCCCGCATTGCTATTCTTTTTTCGAAGGCAATGATATCTTTGATGCACGGGGCGAGGATGAAACGACCGCCTTTTACCTGACCGATTTCCTGGCCCGGCAATTCGATGCCTTTGTCTGGAAACCGCTGGGTCTGGATCGCCACCCCGAGCTGCGGGATATGTATTTCGGCAATTACACCAAGCTGGTCTATCAGGCCCAGACCGACGACCCAGCCCTGACCGCGCGCGCCAAGGACTGCGCCGACCGCATGGGGCTGACGTTCGAGCGGCGCTTTACCGGCTATGGAGATCTGGAGACGACACTGGCGGATTGGGCCAAGCGCGGCTGAGGCCCGTCAGGCGTTTTCCTGCGCCACCTCGCGGATGCGCTCGATCATAGCACGCAAACCGTTGGACCGTTGAGCTGACAGGTGATCGTTCAAGCCCAGTCGCGCCAGCTCTCCGCCTGCGTCTACTTTGGGCACATCAGCGACGGGCAGACCGTTGTACAAAGACCGCAACACCGCAATCAGGCCCCGCACGATCAGCGCATCGCTATCCCCATCGAAGTGAAAAACGCCACCTTCGATCACTGGGTGCAGCCAGACTTGGCTGGCGCAGCCATGCACCTTTGTGGCAGGCACTTTAAGGGCATCTTCCAGCGGCTCCATTGCCTTGCCCTGCTCAATCACATGGCGGTACCGGTCTTCCCAGTCCTCCAGAAACTCGAAATCCTCGACGATTTCTTCAAAGGCAGGCGTTGCCATAGTGCGACGGTCCTTTCATTGCATTCACATTCGTGACCTATGCCGCCGACCCCGGCCTGTCCAGACCCGGTTTGGGTTTTCAAAGCAAGGAATTTGCGTTAGGCCAGTGCGGGAAATACCGCTCAGAGCTTTGGATCCATGCAAAAAACACTGTCTGTTCTTCTGGTCGCTACACTTACCTTGTCGGCTTGCAGCGGGTGGCGCGACTCGCGCGCGAATCCAAGCAACTGGTTTGGGTCCAGCACATCGACGCCTGCACCGACCGAAACAGCGGCCTACGACCCAAATGCGCTGGTGCCCCAACAGCGCGAGCGCGTAAGGTTGTTTGGACGCCCGGAACCCGAGGACAACAGCGTACCCATCGCGCGCATTGACCAGTTGCGCATTGATCCCACACCCGGCGGCGCGATCATCTTCGTATCCGGAACGGCCGCGCGGCAAGGCGCGTTTGGAGCCCAGCTTGTCCCTGTTGAGAGCGAAGAAAACGCGAAGAACGGCGTTTTGGAGTACACGTTCCGCGTCAGCTACCCAAGCTATGCGACCAATCAGGGGACAGATCGTTCGCGCAAAGTGACGGACGCCACTAACGTGACACAGGATGATCTGGCTAATATCCGGCTGGTGCGGGTCATAGGTCAGCAAAACGCGCTGGAATCGCGGCGTCGATAAGCCTCTTACAAAGCCACGACTTTGACGGTCTGGCCTTGTGCAGCCAGGGCAATCTTACCCTCGCACAGCTTCAGGGCATCTTCACCGAACACTTCGAAACGCCAACCCGACATCGCTGGCAAATCCCGCTCGCCCGAGGCTATCTGATCCAGTTCTGAGCTGGTTGCGATCAGCTTGGCCGCCACGCCCGAGCTTTCAGTTTTGGATTTTAGCAACACGCGCAGCAGATCGGCGAGGGCTGGATTAACCTTTAGTTTGTCGCGGCTGTTATCCACGCGCGGCATCTGTTCGGGGGGGCAGTTCACACCCTTTTTGACAGCCGCCAGAATACCTTCGGCAATCGCGCCCTTGCGCGCTTCGCGCAGCAGCAGGCGCGATCCGCCCAGATCAGAAGGCGACTTGGGCTTGGTCGAGGCCAGCTCGATCAGCGCGTCATCCTTGAACACCCGGCTGCGCGGGACATTGTTTTGCTGCGCATAGGCCTCGCGGAAATGCGCCAGTTCCCGGACGACTGCTAGAAACTTGGCCGAGTTCGTTCGGGTCTTGACCCGCTTCCACGCGTCTTCCGGTCGAATGTCATAGGTATCCGAATGGGTTAGCGTGCGCAGTTCCTCGGCCACCCAATGGTTGCGCTGGGTCTTTTTAAGCTCTTTAGCGAGATATTCGTAGATTTGCCGCAGGTGGGTCACATCAGCCAAAGCATAGGTCTTTTGCGCATCAGACAGCGGACGGCGCGACCAGTCGGTAAAGCGCGAGGTTTTGTCCAGCCCCTGCTTACAGATCTTGCGCACCAAGGTTTCATACCCGACCTGCTCACCGAACCCGCAGACCATCGCGGCAACCTGTGTGTCAAACAACGGCGTCGGAAAGACACTTGCTTCGACCCAGAAAATCTCAAGATCCTGACGGGCGGCGTGAAAGACCTTGACCACATCCTCGTTTCTGAACAGGTCATATAGTGGTTCCAACGACAGACCATCGGCCAGAGGGTCGACCAGCACCGCGCTGTCTTCACCCGAGGATGGGACGGCAAGCTGAACCAGACAGAGTTTCGAATAATACGTGCGCTCGCGCAGGAATTCGGTGTCTATTGTCACATAGTCATGGCTTGCGGCGGCCTCGCAGAAATCGGCCAGCTCTTGCGTCGTTGTCAGGGTCTTCATGCGCGGTGGTGTTCTTGCTCTTGTTCTTCTTGGTGACTGCCCGTCGCTTTCATACCGATCCGAGCGCTTGTGCAGACCATAGGCCGAATAACACGGGCGTGTAAATCACCCTGCACAGATCATGGCAGCAACACTGGTGTCCGATCACCACCAGCATAACGTCGAAGCACAGCGGGATAGAGCTTGTGTTCGCAAACCAGCACACGCGCGGCCAAAGCTTCGGGCGTATCGTTAGCGTCAATCTGCACACGGGCCTGACCCAGGATCGGGCCGTCATCCAGTGCCGCCGTCACCTCATGCACTGAGCATCCGTGTTCGGCATCGCCTGCCTCGATCGCGCGGGCATGGGTGTTCAGACCCTTGTATTTCGGCAACAGTGAAGGGTGGATGTTCAGCATCCGGCCCTGAAACCGCGATACGAATTCACCGGTCAGAACACGCATGAATCCCGCCAAACAGACAATATCGGGCCCTGCGGCCTCGAGCGGTTTCAGCAGCTCCGCCTCGAACGCAGCGCGGTCGCCTTTGAACGGGCGGTGATCTATCGCCGCAGTGGGAATGCCCCGTTCGGCAGCTTTTTTCAAACCGCCCGCTTCCGGATCGTTGGCCAGAACCAGGCAGGGTCGCGCGGGATGATCTCCGGCCATGGAATCAACCAGCGACACCATGTTGGACCCCCCGCCCGAAATCAGGATGGCGACGCGCTTATGGCTCACAACAGCTTGCCAGTGTAGGCCACGCCGGGCGCGTCAGTGACAGAGCCGATGCGCGAGACGGTTTCGCCAGCTTCGACCAGCAGTGTCGCAAGATCATCGGCACGGTCTTCGTCGCAGACGACAATCATGCCAATGCCACAGTTGAAGGTTTTGAGCATCTCGGCTTCGGCAATCCCGCCGGTCTCGGCCATCCAACGGAAGACGGGCGGCAAATCCCAAGCGTTCAAGTCGATCTGAGCGCCCAACCCCTCGGGCAGTACACGCGGCAGGTTTTCGGTCAGGCCTCCGCCGGTAATATGGGCCAGCGCGTGAACGCCCCCTGCCCGGATCGCTTGCAGCGCCTGTTTGACATAAAGACGCGTGGGCGTCAGCAGTGCCTCGCCCAGCGTACCGTCGCTAAACGGCGACTCGGCGTCCCATCCCAGCCCAGAAATCTCGACCAGTTTGCGCACCAGAGAGTAGCCGTTGGAATGCACCCCGTTCGAGGCCAGCCCCAGCAGCACATCCCCCTGCTGCACACCTGCGGGCAGATGCGCGCCACGCTCCATCGCGCCGACCGAGAACCCTGCCAGATCGAAATCGCCATCAGGGTACATGCCGGGCATTTCTGCCGTCTCACCACCGATCAGGGCGCAGCCAGACTGCACGCAACCTTCAGCAATGCCTTCAATGATCCGAGCGGCCGTGTCGGTGTCCAGCTTGCCAGTGGCGAAATAGTCGAGGAAAAACAGCGGTTCAGCGCCCTGACAAATCAGGTCGTTGACGCACATGGCCACCAGATCAATGCCCACACCGTCAACCACGCCGGTATCAATGGCGATGCGCAGCTTGGTGCCCACGCCATCGGTCGCGCCGACTAGAATCGGGTCGGTGTAGCCTGCGTCCTTAAGATCGAACAGAGCACCAAATCCGCCTAACCCGCTCATCACACCGGAACGGTTGGTCCGCTTGGCCGCAGGCTTGATCCGGTCGACCAGAGCGTTGCCTGCATCAATATCAACACCCGCGTCCGCATAGGTGATTCCGTTCTTGCCCGCTGTCATGGCCAACCCCTCATGAATGGTTCACGCGCGGGTTAGTCGATTGTGGAAGATGTTGCAACGGTCAGGCTTGACGCGGGCGTTCACCGTGATACTCAAAGCGCTCAGGCGGGCCTGTAGCTCAATTGGTTAGAGCAGAGCGCTCATAACGCTTTGGTTGCGGGTTCAAGTCCTGCCGGGCCTACCAAATCTGCCATAACTGGATACGAAGCCGAGCGGTCATACATACTTCCTGACCGCAAATACCAAGCCTTGCCTCTGGGTTTCAGTAGTTCAGGGCGCGATAGTGTAAAAACTCACAGACTTCGTAAAACGAGTCGCAGGGTTCAAACCAGCCCATGGCCACAGCGCCAACCACAGCGCCAATACCAACAACAAAAAACCAATTCACAGCAACCACCTCGCCTTGAAAAGCGACACCCGACACCCACAACCTCAAATATTAACTGAACTTTAATACACTCAGAGTCCCACCGTCTCTAACGGAATTCCCCATAGCGCGTTCATTTTGCGTTAATATATACACAATTTGACAGGTTTTGGCTACTTTGTTCTTGAATTCGAATAAGATGGCTTGATCTCTTAGTCTCTAGACTGGGCCATATGACCCGATTCCGTCGCGCCAAACGCTATTGGAACTTCTAGCGCGCGATGATGATATCCGCGCTCAGCCCGCCAAGCCTTTCACTCTTTCCCAGCCGCAATACACCACCATGCGCGCGGGCGATATCAGCGACGATCGCCAGCCCTAGACCCACGCCGCTGCCCTTGTTCTGGTTGCGTGCCGGATCAAGCCGCGAAAACGGCTTTACCGCTTCGGTCCGATCTTCAGGCGCGATGCCGGGGCCATCATCCTCGACCCGGATTCGCAAAGTTTTGGCGGTCAACGAGAGGCTCAATTCGGCCTTGTTGCCATAGCGCACAGCATTGCCAATCAGGTTTTCGACTGCCCGCCGGATCGCGGTCGGACGCAGCATGGCCTGCCCTTCCCCATCGGTTGCAACCAAACGCGCGTCGTAACCCGCGCGCTGTGCGTCATCAACAATCACTTGCAGCAAATGGCGTGGATCAACCTGTTCCGGTGCACCCTCGGCTGCACCGCGTGAGAATTCGAGGAACGCATCCAGCAGCAACTGCATCTCGTCTACATCCTTTTGCAGAGGTGCGGCTTCATCTTCGGGCAGCATCGACAATCCCAGCTTGAGCCGGGTCAGAGGTGTACGCAGATCGTGGCTTACACCGGACAACATCAGGGTGCGCTGTTCGATTTGCCGCTCGATCCGGGCGCGCATGTCCAAAAACGCGCTCCCCGCGGCGCGTACCTCAATCGCGCCACCTGGCGAATACGGTACCACCCGCCCGCGCCCAAATGCCTGGGCCGCATCCGCCAGGCGGGTGATGGGCCGAAGTTGGTTGCGCATGTATAGAAACGAGATCGTCGTCATGACGACTGCGAAAAATACCATCGTCACGATCAACTGATGTGGTGCGGCCGGGGACAGGCGGCGGCGATCTAGCACCAGTTCGAACGGGCCCAGATCGGTTTGAAGATACAGGCGCGCCTCGTCACCGCTGGGCAAAGCCACTGCCGTCAGTTGTGGCAGCTTGGCGTGTAATTCCGCTGCAACTTGCGGCGCGATAAAATCATACCAGCGCCGCATTCCGACCGCAGGACGTTCATCAATACCCAGAAACCGCGCTTTCATATCCAGGGCAACAAGGTCCTGCCGTATGGCGGCAAGCGCCTGCAACTGCGTCTCAGCCCCCTCAATCGTTTCCAGAATCAGCGTGACTTCGCGCGCCGAGGAGGTGGTCATCTGTGCCGTCACATCCTCAAGGTGTTTTTGCAGAAAGGCGATACCGACCACCAGCAACAAAACTACAACCGGCAACACCAGGATGATGGCCGCCCGCGCGTACAGGCTGCGCGGCATATAGGATTTGAGCCAGGCACTCGACATGCGCTAAACCTAACGGGCTGATCGGACAAGAGAAAGAGCACAGAATGCAGGCCCCCGACGATTTCAATCCACCCGCCGGTCAGGCTTTCGAATTGCAGCCCGGCCTCAGGCGCATTCTGGCCCCGAATCCGTCGCCTATGACCTATCGAGGCACGAACACCTATCTGCTGGGCACGCGGGACTGTGCCGTTATCGACCCAGGCCCCCTCAGCGATGTGCATCTCGAGGCGATTCTATCCGCCCTGACCCCCAGCCAGCGCATCAGCCATATCATCGTCACGCATACGCATCTGGATCACTCCCCGCTTGCCGCCCCTCTGGCCCTGCGGACCGGCGCGCCGGTTCTGGCCTTTGGCGGCCCCGAGGCCGGGCGCAGCGCTGTGATGCAAGAGCTCGCCCAAAAAGGGCTGACCGGCGGCGGAGAGGGCATCGACACGGCCTTCCGCCCTGATATCGAACTAACCGATGGGCAGGTCATCACGGGCAATGACTGGCAGCTAGAGGTCATTCACACACCAGGCCACCTTGGCAATCATATTGCGCTGGGTTGGGGGCAGACCTGTTTCACCGCAGATCACGTCATGGGGTGGGCGAGTTCCCTGGTTTCGCCACCGGATGGCGACCTGACGGATTTCATGCAAGCCTGTCACCGTCTGCGCGCCGGCGACTGGTCGGTGTTTCACGCCGGGCACGGCGCGCCGATCACCGACCCTGCCGCCCGGTTGGACTGGCTGATCCAACACCGCACAGCGCGTGAGGCCCAGATTCTGTCCGCATTAGAGGATCGTCCCGGCACAGCCCGCCAGCTGGCAGAGAGGATCTACACCGAAACCCCCGCCGCACTGCTTCCGGCCGCGACGCGCAACGTATTTGCTCATCTGGTCGATTTAACTGTCAGATCAATGGCTTCGCCCAAAGGTGTGCTGTCCGTCGAGGCCGAGTTCACCCGATTACCATAAGGCGTAAACTTTTTCGTCATTTGATGCCGATCCCCTCTGGACGGCAAATTTCGGTGTTGTTATACGGCCCTCAGTTCCGGCGTAGCTCAGCGGTAGAGCAGTTGACTGTTAATCAATTGGTCGTAGGTTCGATCCCTACCGCCGGAGCCAAATCCACCTTCAAAACACACAGATTTGGCGCGAAACATTTGCCTTCACGCGGGCCAAGTTTTTTCGTCGAAAAAACTTCACCATCCCCTCTGGACGACAGAGATTGTGATTGCTATACGGCGCGAACCGTTCCGGCGTAGCTCAGCGGTAGAGCAGTTGACTGTTAATCAATTGGTCGTAGGTTCGATCCCTACCGCCGGAGCCATTCTTCCCAAGCGCAGACCTCAACCCGTCAGGGCGTCTTCGAAATCCACGCGCAGGTTGCGTTTCAGAACCTTGCCCGTTGCGTTCAGTGGCAAAGCATCAACAAAGACAACCTTATCCGGCACTTGCCATTTGGCGATCTTGCCGTCGAAAAAGGCCAGCAGTTCTTCCTCGCTCGGCTCTGCGCCGTCGGCTTTCACCGCCACCAATAGGGGGCGTTCGTCCCATTTCGGATGCGGTACGCCGATGACGGCAGCCGTTGCCAGCTTGGGATGGGCAACGGCGATGTTTTCCAGCTCGACCGAGCTGATCCATTCACCGCCCGATTTGATGATGTCTTTGGACCGGTCCCGGATCGTCATATAACCATCCGCATCCAGCGTCGCCACATCGCCCGTGGCAAACCAGCCATCCTGCAACAGATCCTGATCCTGCATCTGGAAATAGCTGTCCAACACCCACGGCCCGCGCACCATCAGATCGCCCTGCGTTTCGCCATCGCGCGGCAACTCATTGCCGTCATCGTCCACGATCTTCAACTCGACACCATAACAAGGGCGACCCTGGCTTTCGCGCAGTTTGTGCTGCGCTTCGATCGGCAGTTTCGCATGTTTCGACAGCGGATGGTTGGCAGTACCAAGTGGGCTCATTTCGCTCATGCCCCAGGCGTGGATGGTGTCCACGCCGTAGACCTCGCGGAAGGTCTCGATCATCGACGGTGGGCACGCGGCCCCGCCAATGACCGTGCGTTCCAGAGTTTCCAGTTTGCTGCCCGATTCCTGCGCGTAAGCCAGCAGCCCCTGCCAAATCGTCGGCACACCCATGGCGAGCGTCACTCCATATGTGTCGATCAGCTTGACCAGAGCTTCGCCGTGCAAGTCTGGCCCCGGCAAAACCATGCGCGACCCGGACATCGCGCAGGCATAGGGCGAACCCCAGGCGTTCACATGGAACATCGGCACCACCGGCAACACGACATCCATAGCCGAAAACCCGATAACATCGCGCGTGTTCGAGCCAAAGCTATGCAGCACTGTCGAACGATGAGAATACAGAACACCCTTAGGGTTCCCGGTCGTGCCCGAGGTATAACACAGGCTGGACGCGGTATTTTCATCAAAGCTGGGCCAATCAAACCCGGCATCCCCGGTCTCGATAAACTCATCATAGAACTGAACACCCGGCACCTGCGCGATCGCATCCTCGTTGCGCGGGCCCATCAGCACGAAATGCTGCACTTCGGTCAGATGAGAATGCAGCGCGGCAACAAGAGGGATAAACGTTGCATCAAAGAACAGCACCCGGTCCTGCGCGTGGTTGATGATATAGGTCAGCTGCTCAGGGAACAGACGGGGATTGATCGTGTGGCACACGAACCCGGCGCCTGAGGTGCCATAGTAGATCTCAAGATGGCGCCGGTTGTTCCAGGCCAGCGTCCCGATCCGTGCTTGGGGTTCAAGCCCCAATGCCGTCAGCGCAGAGGCCAGTTTCCGTGCATTGGTCGAAACTTCGGACCAGTTGGTTTCCGTCACCGTTCCGTCCGTTTCGACGGAAACAATCTCGGTCTGACCATGGTAGCAATCAGCGTGCTTGATCAGCGACGAGATCAGCAACGGCTGCGTCATCATTTGTCCCAGCATGGACATCCTCCCTTGGTGGTGGCCGCTTCTGTTCGGCGGCCCCTTGTTCTGGCCCGACGTTAGCGTCGGGACGGTCAGGACAAATCCTGCCAATCATTTAATTGTCTGACAATAAAAGAATGCAGCCTGCCGCTACGGCAAGCCGATTTTACTCACCCCGCTGACGCAACGCATAGGCCACCAACGCGGCGGTCGACCCGTCTTTGCCTGCGGTGTCCTCTTCGCCATCCACGATCGGACCCAGTGAGGTCGCAAGCTCTTTCCCCAGCTCGACCCCCCATTGATCGAACGAGTTGATGCCCAGCAAGACGCCCTCCACAAAGACGCGATGTTCATACAGCGCAATGACCTGGCCCAGAACAAACGGAGTAAGCTGCGGGTAAATCAGCGTGGTGGACGGGCGATTGCCCGGAAAGACGCGATGCCGGGCCTGACGGTCCAGTTCGGCCCCTTCCAGACCTTTGGCGGCCATGCGGTCGCGGGCTTCGTCCAGGGACCGGCCGCGCATCAGCGCCTCCGACTGAGCCAGACAATTTGCCAATAGCAAACGATGATGATGGGCCAGCTCGGGTTCGTGCCCTTCGGCGGCGACCATGAATTCGCAGGGGATCACATCAGTGCCCTGATGGATCAACTGGTAAAAGGCGTGCTGACCGTTGGTGCCCGGCTCGCCCCAGACCACGGGGCCGGACGCAACCTCTAACGCTGTGCCGTCCATCGCGACGGATTTACCGTTCGATTCCATCTCAAGCTGTTGAAAATATGCAGGCAGGCGCAGCAATCGCTGGTCATAGGGCAGAACCGCGCGGCTGGCATGGCCCAAAACCTGCCGATGCCAGATACCGACAAGGGCCAGCATCACCGGCAAGTTCTCGGCCCACTCCGCAGCGCGGAAATGCACGTCCATGGACTGGCCACCGCGCAGGAACGCATCAAAGGCATTCGATCCCACGGCGATCATCACTGGCAGGCCAACTGGCCCCCAGACCGAATACCGCCCACCGACCCAATCGGCAAACCCGAAAACACGCTCTGCTGGAATGCCAAAGGCTTGAGTCTTGTCCAAGGCGCTTGAGACGGCTGCGAATTGACGCGCCGGATCGCCACCACCTTCAGACATCCACGCCCGTGCAGTGCGGGCGTTGGTCATCGTCTCGATCGTGGTGAAGGTCTTCGAGGCGACGATCACCAACGTTCGCGTCGGATCCAACTGGCGCAGAGTATCCGCGATATGCGCCCCGTCCACATTGGACACATAGTGCAGCCGGGGGCCGTCATGATAGGGCGACAGGGCGTGCGTCGCCATTACGGGCCCCAGATCGGACCCGCCAATGCCAATATTCACAACGTCGGTAAAGCTGCCCCCCGCCCCGGTGTAAGTGCCGCCGCGCACCTCTTCGGCGAAGATTCGCATCCGGTGAAGCGTGTCCAGAACATCGGGCATGACGTCCAGCCCGTCGACCTGGACCGGGCCGCCATCAAGGTTGCGCAGCGCAGTGTGCAACACCGCGCGCCCTTCGGTTTCGTTGATCTTGGCGCCTGAGAACATCGCCTCGCGCCGATCCGCCAGACCGGCGTCATCGCAGAGCTTGATCAGCGCCGCGCGGATATCGCCGTCAATCTGGGTCTTGGAATAGTCAAACAGCATATCCCCGGTCGAGGCCGAGAACTCCTGCGCCCGGTTCGGGATCTGTTCGAACAGATCCAGAATGGTTTTTGTGCCGCCCGAAAGGGTCTTGAGGTCGTCTAGTTTCATCGCATCACTCCGCCCAATGGACCATCATGCCGGATAACACAGCGGCAATCGGAGCCTCTTCCGGCGGTAGCGCCATGGCTTTGTTCAGCGCCTCGCGCTTAGCAGAGCCGAAAATGACCAGATGCTTGGACAACGCGCCGTCCAGCACTGGGGCCGTCAGCGAGATACGCGCCTCAGGCTGCGTTTCGGTACGGGCGATGGTCAAGGGCGGCGCGTGGCTGTCCAAGGCAGCCGCCAACCCCGCCATCCCCGGAAACAAAGACGCCGTGTGCATATCCTCACCCATGCCCAGCACCAATACGGACAGGGGCAGAACTGGCGTGATCAGGCTTTCGATCTCGGGCAGCACTGCCTCTGGGTCTTTTCCTTCCACGAACAGCGGCACGTATTGCGCGACCGAGGCGCGGTTGGTCAGCAAACGTTCGCGGATAAGTCGTTCGTTTGAACGATCGCTGTCACCGGGCACACAGCGTTCATCGGTGGGCAGGACGCGCACACGGTCCCAATCGAGATCGGCGGCACATAGCCCGTCAAAGACCGGCCCGGGCGTGGTGCCGCCGGGCACCGCAAGTGAGACCATATCGTGGTGCAGCAAGGCGGCCTCAAGATCTCCGGCCAACGCATTGGCAACGTCGATGGCCAGCATGTCCCTGTCGGGGTATTCCTGTATATTCATGGGTTTATTCCTTGCCAGCGGCGACCGTCCCGTTTCATCAGCAGCTCGGCGTCGCCCGGTCCTGTGCTGCCACTATCATAAGGTTTCGGCACATCACCACGTGCCTGCCATCCGGCGATGATGGGATCGGTCCAGGCCCATGCGGCCTCGACTTCATCCCCACGCATGAACAAGGTCTGGTTACCCCGGATCACGTCCATAACCAGCCGCTCATAGGCATCGGGCGGGTCCTGATTTTCCGGCCCCAGCGCCTCGGCAAAGCTCATATCTAATGGCACATCGACCAGACGCATACCGCCCGGGCCCGGCTCCTTGATTGTCACTTTCAGCGTGATGCCCTCATTCGGCTGCAACCGGATCGACAGCACATTCGCGTGACGCCCCGCATCAGCACCGAATATCGAGTGCGGCGCGTCCTTGAACATCACGTTGATCACCGAGGAGCGCGCCACCAGCCGCTTCCCCGTGCGCAGATAGAACGGTGTGCCCGCCCACCGCCAATTGCTAACATGTGCCCTCAACGCCACATAGCTTTCCGTGGTCGAGCGTTCATTGCCCACGACCTGGCGATAGCCCGAGCCCTCACCCTCGAACTGGCCGCGCACAATGTGATGCGGCTCGACCGGGTCCAGAGCGCGGATGACCTTCAGCTTTTCGTCCCGCACCGCGTCTGGGTCGAACTTCGCTGGAGGCTCCATTGCGATCAGGCACAAAAGCTGCATCAGGTGGTTCTGCATCATGTCACGCATGGCGCCTGCGCGGTCATAATACTCTTCCCGCCCATCAATCCCAACGGATTCGGCCACCGTGATCTGGATGTGATCGACGTATTGGCTGTTCCAGAGCGGTTCGAACAGCATATTTCCGAAACGAACGGCCATAAGGTTCTGGACCGTCTCCTTGCCCAGATAATGGTCAATCCGGTAAATCTGGTTCTCGGAGAAATGCGCGGCCAGAGTAGCGTTCAAAGCCTGCGCGCTGTCTAGGTCATGGCCAAAAGGTTTTTCGACCACGATCCGCGTCAGGGGTGTGATCAACCCGTGCGCCTCGATCCGTTCGGCCAGCGGACCAAACAGGCGCGGCCCCACCGAAAAGTAAAAGGCCCGCACTCGACCGGGCTTTAGCCGGCGAGCCAGATGCCCCCACCCTTCATCCGAGACCCCATCCAGCGCCACATAGTCCAGCCGCCGCAAAAACGACTCGAGCGCCGAGACCTCCTGACATTGCTTCGCCGCGTGAGTCTTGAGCGATTCGCGCACCAAATCGCGGAACCCGTCGCTGTCATATCCCTTGCGCGCAGCGCCTATGATTTGGGCACCGTCCACCCATTGCCCGGCGCAAAATCTGCGGAACAGCGCCGGCAGGATCTTGCGCTGGGCCAGATCACCGGTTCCGCCAAAAATGACCAGATCAAAGGGATCAACAGGGATGACGCGAGAAACCATGTGTTTTCCTTACCTTGACCGCTGGCGCATGTCCAATGTTAGCGCAATCATTTGTTCAGAAACCCTCATCTTCAAAATTCTGTCAGGACGTCCGTGTCGCACTTAACGAACCCGCCCCAACCGTCTAAGTCAGTGCAATGACTTCAAAGAACCGGATACCGGAATGAAAGACAACGTCGCAAGCGCTGCCAATATCGGCAAGTTTCAGGACAAATTGGTGACAGCCAGTGGACAAACCCGCGCGTCGGTGGCGTTGAAGAACCCCGAAACGCTGTGGTTCAACACCGGCACGCTGTGCAATATCGAGTGTCAAAACTGCTATATCCTCAGCAGCCCTTCCAATGATGCGCTGGTCTATATCACCGCCGATGAGGTGCGCGATTATCTAGACCAGATAGAAGAACGCGACTGGCCGGTGCGCGAGATCGGGTTTACGGGTGGTGAACCCTTCATGAACCCCGAGATGATCGAAATGACCCGTGCCGCGCTTGAGCGTGGGTTTGAGGTTCTGATCCTGACCAACGCGATGGCACCGATGATGCGCCGCAAGATGCGCGAAGGGCTGCTGGAGCTGCAACGCACATATGGCGACAAGCTGACCCTACGCATTTCGGTCGATCACTACCGCCCCGACCTGCACGACGAAGAACGCGGCAAGGGCAGTTTCGAAAAGACCGTGGCCGGCATGGAATGGCTGCGCGACAACGGGTTTCGCATGGCGGTTGCCGGTCGGACGGTTTGGGGCGACAGCGATACTGACAGCCGCGCCGGATATGCTGCATTTTTTGACCAGCACGGCTTTGACATCGACGCACAGAACCCGGCACTGACAGTGCTGTTCCCGGAAATGGACGAATCCGTCGAAGTGCCCGAGATCACGACGGCCTGCTGGGGCATTCTGGACAAGTCACCTGACGCAGTGATGTGTTCGAACGCACGGATGGTGGTCAAGCGCAAAGGTGCGGACAAACCCGCCGTTCTGGCCTGTACCATACTGGCCTATGAGCCCGAGTTCGAAATGGGCTCGACCCTGGCCGAGGCCGAGGCGGACGTGCATCTCAACCACCCTCATTGCGCCAAGTTCTGCGTATTGGGTGGTGCAAGCTGTTCCGGCTGATCAGTTCAGTTCCGGCGATTTCCAGTATTTGGTCCCGGTTGCACCAGCCGAGACGCGCCAACCCTTTTTATCAAGCATGAAAAACGATCGCCCGTCGGTGAATCTGATCGCCTCGTCAGTGCGCTCATCACCTTGCATGGTTCCTGCTTCGGCAGTGGCCTCGTATCCTTGTGTGATGAATTTATCCAAATCGGCCTGAGTTTCGAACAAGATCACATATTTCGATTCAAATCCGCCGATCCCAAGCGCGGCACCGACCCCTCCGGTCCCCATGTTCATATAGACATGTTGGTCTGTTTCCCTCGAAACCGCGACACCACGCCCGTAACCCGCAGAAACCGGAAAAACAGTCACCTTTCGGGAATCGAATGCGGCATATCCCGCACTGACCTGATAGAGCGCGTCCGCCTCGGGATTCTGCGCCAAAAGCTGTGTCAGCACTTCATCCGCCATTACATTCAGCTTCGCACGCGTTTCTTCAGGGGTCGCTTCGTTTTTGACAAGATCGGCTGTCGAATTCACGGTATTTTCAACACTTTCACCAACCTTTTGCGCCCCTTTCTTGATGTTGTCCAAAAGACCATCCGCGACGGCAGGGCCACAGAGCAGCGCGGTTATGGAAATGCAGAAAACAGTCTTGTTCATGTCGCCCCCGAAAATACACCAAACTGGTGCGATCATAGACAAGACAGGTCCAAAATCCACGGCATTGCATTCACAAATTCACAGTCTTTTTCAACTGTAACCGAAATCACTGAAGAAATGGTCGCCTCTCGATAGGTTAAGCTTCGGGTGACGTACAAAAAGGCTGCCAAAATGAGATGGATGTGGGTGATCTATTTGGTGTTTCTTGCCGTACCTGCGTGGGCGCAGGACCGGTTGGCGCTGGTCATCGGCAACAACCAATACGAGTCCGTCCCTGTCCTGCAAAAAGCCGTTGCCGATGCCGAAGCGGTGTCGCGGCAGCTTCGGGCATTGGGGTTCGAGACGTTCGAGGGGTTGAACCTGGACCGGCGCGGCATGAACCAACGAATCTCGGAATTCACCGCGCAGCTTGAGGCAGGGGATACAGCTTTTGTTTTCTTCGCCGGGCATGGAGTTGAAATTGACGGCGAGAACTATCTTCTACCCACGGATATCGAAACCCCCTTTGCTGGTGAGACCGATTTCGTCAAATCCGAATCCATCGCCCTGTCGAATCTGCTGAACCGCGTGCGTAGCACCGGGGCGCGGACATCAATCGCCATTATCGACGCCTGCCGAGACAACCCGTTTGAAACCACTGCCGGACGTAGCATCGGCGGCACCCGCGGTTTGGGTCGCATCGACGCGCCGCAAGGCATGTTCGTGATATTCTCGGCCGGGGCGGGCCAGATGGCGCTGGACCGGCTGCATGATAACGAGGCCGAACCAAACTCGGTCTTCACCCGCGCCTTGCTGCCACGTCTGGCGCAACCGGGGCTAGAGCTGCGCAGCATGGTCGCCGATCTCAGGCGCGAAGTCCGAGATCTGTCTCGCACCGTGCAGCACAATCAAGTCCCAGCTTACTATGATGAGCTGTTGGGCGAGTTCTATTTCACCCCGGCCGCTGTCGCCGCGCCTTCCGTCGATACGGTCACGCTGCCGATTGAAAAGATGCGCGCCGATCTGGAATTAGCCCGGTCCGTCGGTACGGTTTCGGCGCTGGACACGTTTCTTGAGACATACGCGGACCAGTCCACTGACTATACCTATGAAATCGCGTTGCAATTGCGTGCCGGGTTGCAGGACCCCGAGACCCCTGCACCCGCTGTCATTCAGGATTCAAAGCAGGTGATGCAGGCGACTCAAGCGGCCTTGAACGCGCTGGGATGCAATGCGGGCGGGGCCGATGGAGTCGCAGGTCCCCGTACCAAACGCGCCTTTGCGGATTACCGACGCGCCAGCAAATCCAATCTGGGTGCGGACGATCTGGGCACGCGGCACGCGCTGGACGAACTGGAAGGCAAAAGCGGCACTATCTGCGTCGCAGCACCTGCACCTACAGCCCCCCGCACCACAGCATCTTCGGCCGTGTCCCTAAGCGGAAGTTGGAGCTTCAAAGCAACCTGCGCGCTGGTCGTCAAAGTGACCGGTTCAGTTAGGTACACCAGAGCGGGTAGCAACAAATTCACGGGCAGCCTGACGGATTCGTTGGGGCAAAAAGCCAACACGGTCGTCTACCTGAACGAGCAAGAGCTTAACGGAACGGATTATTTCCCCGGCATCACCGTGACATGGCGCGGCCGCCTGTCCGAGGATGGCAACAGCTTTACCGGATCGGGATCGACCGGCTGCTCGGTCTTTGCTTGGCGGGTCGGCTAGTTTACCCGAAACTCACCCACCATGTTGCGCCATTCACCGGGCGCGATCATCTTGCGGTGCGTGTAGCGCACCGAATGCAGTGGACCTTCAATCTCACGCTGCCAGAATTCGATGAAATCGAACAGTTTCGGATGGTCCGGGGCAAGATCGTAATCCTGCCAGATGAACGTGTTTAGGACGTGGATATAGTCGGGCATATGGTAGAAGAATTCCGCCGTCGTCAGCCCGTACCCTTTCAGCATCAATTCGGTTTCGCTTTGCGTCATATAGACCCCCAATTTCTTGCAAGGTCTCTTCAGGGTAGCACGCAAACGCCCTAACAGGCTGATAACAATATGTTACCCAGCTGTTACCGTGGCTTTTTTGCCGGAAAGGATCAGCTTGCTTGCACCTTATGTGCCGGGTCTGATAGAGTGCATCCACAAGATATAGACCCAAGCTAAAGATCGGGCAGTTTACGTGAGCGATACGCCAGAAACCCCAGAAAACATGGATGAAACCCCGCCCGAGCGTCCCGTCTATGACGGTCCGACGGTGTCAATCGAATCCGAGATGCGCACCTCGTATCTGGACTATGCCATGTCGGTCATCGTCAGCCGCGCGATCCCCGATCTGCGCGACGGGCTGAAACCGGTGCATCGGCGGATTCTGTATGCCATGCACGAAACCGGGAACACCCACGACAAGGCCTATCGCAAATCGGCCCGTCCGGTCGGCGATGTGATGGGTAAATACCACCCGCACGGTGACAGCGCGATCTATGACGCGCTGGTGCGGATGGCGCAGGATTTCTCGATGTCGCTGCCACTTCTGGATGGTCAGGGCAACTTTGGCTCGATGGACGGCGATAACCCGGCGGCCATGCGCTATACCGAAGTACGGATGGACAAGCCTGCCGCTGCCCTGCTGGCCGATATCGAAAAAGAGACTGTTGATTTTCAGGACAACTACGACGGCAAGGACAAAGAGCCAACCGTCCTGCCTGCCCGGTTTCCAAACATGCTGGTCAATGGTGCTGGCGGTATCGCTGTTGGTATGGCGACGAATATCCCTCCACACAATCTGGGCGAAGTGGTCGATGCCACACTGGCGCTGATCGACGATCCGGACCTGACGTCGGAGCAACTGATCGAATACGTCCCCGGCCCTGATTTCCCGACCGGCGGCGTCATGCTGGGTCGGTCCGGCGCGCGCAAAGCTTATCTGGAAGGACGCGGCAGCGTCATCATCCGCGCCAAGACCCGCGTGGAAGAGTTACGCAAGGACCGTTACGCCATCGTCGTGGATGAGATTCCCTATCAGGTGAACAAGGCCTCGATGATTGAAAAGATCGCCGAGGCGGTGCGAGAAAAGCGCATCGAAGGCGTCGCTCATGTGCAGGACGAATCCGACCGCAACGGCGTGCGTGTTGTCGTTGAACTGAAGCGTGACGCAACGCCCGAGGTAGTGCTCAACCAGCTGTACCGCTTCTCACCGATGCAGACGTCCTTTGGCTGCAACATGCTGGCCCTGAACGGTGGTCGGCCCGAGCAACTGACCCTGCGCCGGTTCCTGACGTCGTTCATCGACTTCCGCGAAGACGTCGTCGCCCGCCGTACCGCCTATGACCTGCGCAAAGCGCGCGAACGCAGCCATATCCTGTGTGGTCTGGCCGTGGCCGTCTCGAACGTGGACGAAGTGGTTGCCACCATCCGTTCGTCGGCTGACGCGGCTGAGGCGCGCGAGAAACTGATGACGCGCCGCTGGCCTGCGGCCGAGATCGAAGGCTATCTGCGCCTGATCGACGATCCTCTGTCCAAGATGAACGACGACGGCACCTACAACCTGACCGAGGTTCAGGCCCGCGCCATTCTGGAACTGCGCCTGCAACGCCTGACCCAACTGGGCGTCAAAGAGGTCACGGACGAGCTGGAGCAACTGGCCGCCAAGATCAAAGAATATCTGGATATTCTGTCATCGCGCGAGCGAATCATGTCGATCATCGGCGATGAGCTACGAGAAGTGCGCGATCAGTTCGCCGTTCCCCGTCGCACCGAGATCGTCGACTGGTCCGGCGACATGGAAGACGAAGACCTGATCGAACGCGAAGACATGGTCGTGACCGTCACCTCGGGCGGCTATATCAAGCGCACACCGCTGGCCGATTTCCGGGCGCAAAAGCGTGGCGGCAAGGGACTTTCGGGGATGCAGACCAAAGAAGAGGACGTGGTCACCACCCTCTTCGTGGCCAATACCCATACGCAGCTTTTGTTCTTCACCACGGACGGGATGGTTTACAAGCTGAAGACCTGGCGCCTGCCGCAATCGGGCCGCACCGGCAAGGGCAAGGCGATCGTCAACATCCTGCCGATCCCGACCGGGGTCTCCATTGCGGCGATCATGCCGGTGGATGTTCCAGACGAGGAATGGGAGAACCTTCAGATCATGTTCGCCACCAGCGCGGGCACCGTGCGGCGCAATCGCCTGTCGGATTTCACCAACGTCAAACGCAACGGCAAGATCGCCATGAAGTTCGAGGACGAGCACGCCGAGACCAAGCTGATCAACGCGCGCATTTGTTCCGAAGATGACGACGTGATGCTGGTCACCAAATCCGGCCGCGCGATCCGCTTCCCATCCACGGATGTGCGGGTCTTCAACAGCCGCTCGTCGGTTGGTGTGCGTGGTGTGCGCCTGAACGGCGACGATGAGGTCGTGTCGATGTCGATCATCCGCCACTTCGACGCCAGCTCGGACGAGCGTGCAGCCTACCTCAAGATGCGCCGCCTGATGGCCGGTGTCACCGATGAAGCCGATAGCGATGAGGATGAAGGCAACGCCGACAGCGTGCTGCCGCAGGAACGTTACGCCGAAATGTCGGCGGCTGAAAACCTGATCCTGACGATCACCAAGGGCGGTGCAGGCAAGCTAAGCTCAAGCCACGATTACCCCGTGCGCGGGCGTGGTGGCATGGGTGTCGCAGCGATGGACAAGGCCATGCGCGGCGGCGATCTTGTGGCCTCGTTCCCGGTTGAGATCGACGATCAGATCATGCTGGCCACCTCCAAGGGGCAGTCGATCCGGGTGCCGGTTGACGGGATTTCCTTCCGGTCGCGCAGCGCAGGCGGCGTGCGGGTGTTCAACACCGGCAAGGGCGAAGAAGTCGTCAGCGTCGCTTGGATCGCCGATCAGGGCGATGAAGAGGCCGAATAGTCCAAAACCATCTGGTGACCTCGCCGCGCAACCCATGTTGAGCGGCGAGGTCATACTTTGACACACACGTAGCGGGATGGCTTGTTAAGCTTGTGCTCGCATAAGATCCTGAAGCACCCAAAGCCTGTCCTGACCCCAAACGCTTTGGCCGTTCAGATGAAAGCTGGGAACCCCCCAAAGCCCGATTTGGAGAAGACGTTCCTGGTTGGCCTCGACCCAGGTCCGCCAGTCAGAAGTGCCAATCAATGTCTTGGCCGTTTGCCATTCCAAACCCGCTTGACGCACGACCTCCGCAAGCCCGGTATCGGTGCTGGCATCCAATCCTTGGGCCCAAGCGCCGGTCATGAAAGCCGCGCAATATTCCGGCAGGCGACCCTCGGCTTCGGCATAATCCAATAGGGCGTACCCCCTTTCAATGCCCGCGCCCAAAGGGTCGCTAATACGACCAAACGGGATGGCCAGACGCCGCGCTTCGCGCGCGCAATCCCCTAAAATATATGATGATTTCGCTTTGGGAACGGGCAGTCCACGCATCAACATCGGAAGCACCGGACGCAAGATCAAACGCGCATTGGTCCGCGTGGCTAGATCGCGTACACGGTCGAAAGCCAGATAGGAATACGGGCTTCGAAACGAGAAAAAGAACTCCAGTTCCTGCCCTGTTGCATCTGGGAAGGGCTCGGAATAGTCCGGCACAATGGGCGGGTGCGACGGCCCAAGCCCAAGCGTCGCCAAACGCCCGTCCAGGTATCCAAGCCGGTCCGGCCCCCAATAGCATTCGCCCCCATACGCAAAGCTGCCGCCAAGGTAGTGCCCGGCGGCGGCAAGAGCCTGATCCCCTGCCCGCCGCGCCACATTCGGATCAGAGTGCGCCCCTTCGGGGATATCCAGACCGGACCACAGCGCAGTGCTGATTTGCAGTGCTTTTGAGGCGAAGTCCTGATCACCCAACAGGGCCGCAAGACGCTGCTCGGCTTGCGCAAAACCCGCGTCAGACGGGGCCGGCTGCTGTGGCGCTGCAAACCCTAAACGTCGCGCCCATCGCACAGTGTCGGCCCATGAATTCTGCCAGTATTCGGTGGGCAACGGCTGGATATCCGAAGCCGGGCGCGAGATCAGATGCGGCTCGATCTGGACATCAAATTTGTTCTGTAACTTAAGCAAAAGCTGCAGGCTGAGGTGGCAATAGGGATCAGCAACGTCGTGAAAATACTGTACGGTATGAGGCTCGCCGCTGAGCCTCCGTCGCACCTCGGCAATACGCTGCCTTGCGCCGTGCAGGCCCTCGCTGGTCAGCACAACCGCAGCTTGGGTTTTCAACTTGTTTTTGATCGACACGTGCCCCTCCCAAGTCGCCTCTGGGGCACTCTATCGTCTGGCACAAAGATTCCCACGGCCGAACACTGAAACGTGAGGGTCAGAGGCCGTAGAGCTTGCAGAATTTGTCTTCCAGATACGTCAGCAACGGCTCTGGCCCCGGTTCAACCCCACTGGCGCGGGTTATGACCTCGCGCGGGGCATAAAGCCCGCCATGGCGCTGCAGGTTCTCGCGCAGCCAGCCGGTTGCGCCCGTCGAGTCACCTTGCGCAAGCTGCGCGTCCAAATCTGGTAGCGCCGCGCGCAGCGCCTCATACAGGCATCCGGCGTAGACATTGCCCAGCGAGTAGGTCGGGAAATAGCCAAACAGCCCCACCGACCAATGCACATCCTGTAAGCACCCGTTTGAAGGCTTGTCGACCGCATAGCCGAAATCGGCCTTGAAACGGTCATTCCACGCGGCCTCCAGATCGCTGACCTGCAGGTCTTCGGCCATCAGGGCGCGCTCCAGATCAAAGCGCAGCATGATGTGCAGGTTATATTGCACCTCATCCGCCTCGGTTCGGATATAGCCGTTATGAACACCGTTGACGGTGGCATAGAATGCGTCGGCGTCACTAATCCCGAAATCGCCAAAGGCCGCTGTCATCTGATCGAAAAGCCAGCCGGTGAACGCACGCGAGCGGCCCAGCTGGTTTTCATAAATCCGGCTTTGGCTTTCATGCACGCCCATCGACACCCCACTGCCCAGCGGGGTCAGCGCATAAGCTTGGTCGATGCCTTGCTCATAAGCGGCATGGCCGACCTCATGAATAGTCGAGTAGAAGCAGTTGAACGGGTCGGTTTCGCTGGTGCGGGTGGTGATGCGCACATCCAACCCACTGCCCGAGCTGAACGGATGCACCGCCTTGTCCACGCGGCCCGTGTTCAGGTCATAGCCGAAGGTGGTCGCCAGTTTCTGCGACAGGCGCATCTGGGTTAGTTCGTCAAAAGTGCCGGTCAGGGCTTGCGGCGCGGGGCGATCCAGAACAGCGGCGCGCAGGGCCACCAGACGCGGGCGCAGCTGGTCGAATATCTCGGCAATTTGAGTGCCCGTGGTGTAGGGCTCATAATCCTCGACCATGGCGTCATAGACGTCACCGCCTTGCGCCAGCGCCGCGCCCTCTTCACGTTTCAGGGCAACGACCTCATGCAGCACGGGCAGGAACGTGGCCACGTCTTCGTCCGCACGGGCTTGCGCCCATGTGCCCTGCGCAGCGGATGTGACACGCGCAATCGACTTGGCCAGATCGGCGGGCACTTTGACCGTGCGCTCATAAGACCGGCGGATTTCTCGGATCTGCGCCTTGCCAGCTTCATCCTGCGGGTCGGCCTGTTCTAGCCACTCGGCCACGCGCGGATCAGACCGGCGCGCGTGCAGAACAGCTTCGATGGCGGCCATTTCTTCTGCCCGTTGCGGGGCCGCTCCGCGCGGCATCACCGTTTCCTGATCCCAGCCCAAACGCCCGGCAATCTGCCCCAGCGCCGAAGTTTCGCGTTGAAAGGCCATCAGGTCGTCAAAGGCGGTCATGTCAGACTCCGCGGATCGAGGTTGCGATTGGGTAAGCGGTCAGGAAACGCGCGCGCAGGATCAGGGTCCAGACGACCACGGCCATGAACTGATGGACAATCGCGATCTGCCACGGCGCAGCATAGACCACGGTCACAATCCCGATCACCACTTGCAGCGCCAGCGCTGCAAAAGCCGCGTTAAAGGCAAACCGCGTCTGCGGATGTGCGCTGGAGCCACCGCGCCTCCAGACGATGAAGCCGAAAATCAGCAGCAGATAGCCCGCACAGCGGTGAGTGAACTGCACCAGACCGGGGCTTTCGAAAAAGTTCCTCCACATCGGCTCTAGCATCGTTGCATCGGGCGGCAAAAGCTGCCCGCCGATCAGAGGCCAGTCGGTATAAGAGCGCCCCGCGTCTATCCCGGCGACCAGTGCGCCAATCAGAATTTGCAGGAATGCGAAATGCATCAAACCGGTCGAGAGCGAGAATAGCTTCGCCTCTTTCGCGCGGCGGGCCTGCATCAGGTCACGCTCCTCGCGGCCCAGCTCAAAGATGTACCACGCAAGGAACCCGAGGATCACAAAGGCCAGACCCAGATGAGTGGCCAGGCGATAGCTGGCGACGGCAGTCATCCCCTCGCCCTGCGTCACGCCCGAAGCGACCATCCACCAACCGACAGCGCCCTGAACTCCGCCCAGAACACCGGGGATCAAAAGCTTACTAGTCCAACCCGTAGGGATTTTCCGCGCGGCCAAGAAACCAAAGAACCCGATGGCCCAGACCAGACCGATCACGCGGCCCAGCTGACGATGACCCCATTCCCACCAGTAGATGAATTTGAAATCGTCCAGCTCCATCCACTGGTTCTGGATGCGCCACTGGTCGATTTCCTTGTACTTGTCGAACTCGGATTGCCAATCCGTCTCGGACATCGGCGGGATAGCCCCGGTGATCGGTCGCCACTCAGTAATCGACAACCCGCTATCGGTCAGGCGCGTCAGGCCACCCACAGCGATCATCACCACGACCAGCGCGAACAGCATCATCAGCCACGCCCGGATTGCCTTGCGCGCGCCGCCCCGGCCACGGTCGATCATACCGGGCTGAACCGCCTCTTGTTTCTGGTCGCCCGAGACCTCTTCGAAGATGCTGCGCTTGCCGCTCATGCTGTCCTCATGTCCTTGTTTTGTCGCACGCTAGGGTGAAGCGGAAGATAGGTCCAGCCTTAGCCCTTGTCCTTCCAGCGGACCATCTGCCGCATGATCCCGTGCAGCATCTGCACGTCCGCCCGCGTCATCCGCATACGCGACCACAGGTTGCGCAGGTTGGTCTTCATCCCTTCGGCCTTTTCGGGCGGGTAGAAAAACCCCGCCTCCTCCAGCCGGTCCTCGTAATGTTCGACCAGTTTTTCAACCTCGATCCCTGTCGCCCAATCGCCCTTGCCCAAATCAGTGGCCTCATGCACCACATCGGCGCTTTGGCGCATCCACTCATAAGCAGTCAGCAAAACGCATTGCCCGAGGTTGAGCGAGGCATATTCGGGGTTCACCGGTACCGAGATGATGGCGTTGGCCTTGGCGATATCTTCATTCTCAAGCCCCGCGCGTTCAGGGCCGAACAATACGGCGACTTTTTCACCCGCTGCGACCTTTTCGGCAGCGATCTGCATGGCGCGTTCCGGGCTGTAGACCGGCTTGGTCAACCCGCGCTGGCGTGCCGTGGTGGCGAAGACAAAGGTGCTGTCAGCCAACGACCCGGCCAGATCGTCAAACAGCTGCGCCTCATCCAGCAACCGCCCCGCCCCGCTGGACATGGCTACGGCCTTGGGGTTCGGCCAACCGTCACGCGGGGCAACAATCCGCATCCGGTCCAGCCCAAAATTCCACATCGCCCGCGCGGCAGCACCGATGTTTTCGCCCATCTGAGGGCGCACGAGCACAAAGGAAGGCTGGGATTTGTCGCTGGGCATGGCTGTCTCCGAAAGTTCCGCCTGCTGTAATCGGCACATTGGCGCAGGGCAAGCCGTCCGGGCGGCCAATTGCGCCAATATCCGGCTAAAAAGATTGCTTCCCCGGCCCAATCCGCTAAACCGCGCCAAAGACTGAAAGCGAAGGACGCGCCGATGGACACCCCCGAGCAGCCGCAGATTTACCTGATCACCCCGCCCACGATCACCCTGAGCACCTTCCCCGAGCAGTTGGGCCGCGTGCTGGACAGCACCGAGATCGCCTGCATCCGCCTCGCCTTGGCGGGTAGCGACGAAGACACCATCGCCCGCGCCGCCGATGCCTGCCGCGAGGTCGCGCACGCACGGGATGTGGCGATCGTGATCTCGAACCATGTCCTGCTGGCGCAGCGGCTAGGGCTGGACGGGGTGCATCTGGATGACGGTGCGCGCTCGGTCCGGGCGGCGCGCAAAGAACTGGGCGCGGATGCCATCGTCGGCAGCTTTTGCGCGGCCTCCAGCCATGACGGCATGACCGCAGGCGAGCATGGCGCGGACTACGTAGCCTTTGGCCCAGTGGGCACATCGGCCTTAGGCGACGGCACCATTGCAGAAAAAGACCTGTTCCAGTGGTGGTCGGAAATGATCGAGGTTCCGGTTGTGGCCGAAGGCGGTTTGACTCCCGACCTGATCCGCGAACTGTCGCCGCACACCGATTTCTTTGGCATTGGCGACGAGATCTGGTCGCAGGACGATCCTGTTGCCGCGCTGAAAGCCCTGACCGACGCGATGTGAGCGTTATCCCTTGCACCTGCCGTGACGCTGCGGCATGACACGGGCATGACTCAGACTAGCGAAATACTGTGTATCGGCTCGGTCCTTTGGGACGTGATCGGGCGGTCTGCCAGCGCCATGCGGCAGGGGTCAGACGTGCCGGGTCGGATCACCCGCCTGCCCGGCGGCGTGGCCATGAACATCGCCATGACACTGGTGCGGTTCGGTATGACGCCTACACTGCTGACCGCAATTGGCCGCGACCCTGAAGGCGACGAACTGGTCAATGCCTGCGCACGGCTGGGCATGGTCACGGATCACGTCTACCGCTCGCAGGATTTGCCGACCGACCGCTATATGGCTGTCGAAGGTGCCAATGGTCTGATCGCCGCCATCGCCGACGCGCATTCGCTTGAGGCTGCTGGGGCCAAAATCCTACGCCCGCTGATGCACGGACCGTTGGGCTACGAGAACACACCGTTCGAAGGCCCCATCGCATTGGATGGCAACCTGACGCTAACTTTGCTGGAAGAAATCGCCCAAAGCCCGGCCTTTTCAAAAGCCGATCTGCGCGTGGCCCCTGCCTCACCCGGTAAGGCCGAGCGCCTGTTGCCCTTCCTCAAACACGCCCGCGCGACGCTTTATGTGAACCTCGAAGAGGCAGGGCTCCTGTGTCAGCGCGAGTTCACCGATTCCGAGTCCGCCGCCAAAGGTTTGCTGGATCGCGGCGCCTTGCGAGTGCTGGTCACAGATGGCGGCAACTCGGCCACCGTGGGCACTGCAGATGAGATTCTGACCCAAACACCCCCGTCCGTTCTGGTGACACGCGTAACCGGCGCGGGCGACACTTTCATGGCGGCGCATATCGCGTCCGAGGCCGCCGGGGCCGCCCCCGACGCTGCCCTGACCCGCGCCTTGCACGCCGCCGCCACTTACGTTTCCGGAGAAACCCCACTGTGATCGACATCCACTACTCGGCCGAGGTCCGCGCCGCCAAAGACGCAGGCCAACCCATCGTTGCGCTGGAAAGCACCATCATCACCCACGGGATGCCCTACCCTCAGAACATCGAGGTCGCGGCGCAGGTGGAACAGGATATCCGCGACGCAGGCGCCGTGCCCGCCACTATGGCGGTGATCGACGGCAAGCTGCATGTGGGGCTTGAGGCCGATCAGTTGAAGGCGCTGGGTCAAGCGCAGGGCGTCGCCAAACTGTCCCGTGCGGACATGGCCGCTTGCATGGCCACTGGCGGGACCGGTGCCACCACCGTCGCAGCCACCATGATCGCCGCGCATCACGCTGGGATCGAGGTCTTTGCCACCGGCGGCATCGGCGGTGTGCATCAAGGGGCCGAGACCTCGTTCGATATCTCGGCGGACCTGCACGAATTGGCGCAAACCCCGGTGACGGTTGTGGCCGCAGGCGCCAAAGCGATCCTTGATCTTGCGAAAACGCTTGAAGTGCTAGAGACGCTAGGCGTGCCCGTCATCGCTTATGGTCAGGACGCGTTCCCCGCCTTCTGGTCGGCGCAATCGCCTTATGCGGCCCCCCTGCGCATGGATAACGCCACAGATATCGCCAAGGCCCATGCGACACGCCGCGCCCTTGGGCTGCCCGGCGGGCAACTCGTGGCTAACCCGATCCCCGCCGAAGACCAAATCCCGGCGCAAGAACTGGCCCCGATCATCGCCTCCGCCCAAGCGGACGCCGACGCGCACCGGATCACCGGCAAAGGTGTCACCCCTTACCTGCTGCAGCGCATCTATGAACAGACCGAGGGGCGTTCACTGACCGCAAACATCGCATTGGTTAGAAATAACGCAAAATTGGCCGCCAGAATCGCCCGCGCCCTGTCCGAGTGAGCAAAGCTATTGTACCAAGGCCCCGGACTGCTTAACTAAATCGGCAAATCACTCAGGACCGCAATGAACACGCCCTTTGACGAAGAACCTCACCGCGGACCGGGCCTGTTTTCCCGGCTGCGCGCGTCATTTCTGACGGGCATCGTTGTCATTGCGCCGGTCTGGCTAACCGTCTGGCTGATCTGGTCCGTGGTTGGCTGGATCGACAGCGCCGTTCTGCCGCTTGTGCCGCAGCAATTTCACCCGGAACAGTATGTAGGAATCAATCTGCGCGGCGTCGGCGTGGTGATATTCCTGATCTTCACGGTGATCGTCGGCTGGATCGCCAAAGGCATTCTGGGCCGGTCGCTGATCCATTTCGGCGAAAGCGTCGTGAATCGGATGCCAGTGGTTCGGTCGGTCTATTCCGGGATCAAACAGATCTCGGAAACGGTTTTCGCGCAAACCGAACGGTCGTTTGAAAAAGCCTGTCTCATCCAATATCCCCGCCGTGGTATCTGGGCTATCGGCTTTGTCTCGACCACCGCGCGGGGCGAGGTCAGCGACCGTGCCGAAACCGGCGGTGCACTGCTCAGCGTCTTCGTGCCCACAACACCGAACCCGACCTCCGGTTTCTTGCTGTTTTTCCCTGAAGAGGACGTGATCCTGCTGGACATGTCCATTGAGGACGCCGCCAAACTGGTCATTTCAGCCGGTCTGGTCTACCCGAACGAAAAAGACCCGACCCAGCCGCCCGAGTGATCAGCCGAACATCTCCGGCAGGTTGACAGTGCTTTGCTGGCCCAAATCCGCCTTGTGATCGGTCAGAAACCGATTAGCAGCCTGACGCCCAGCCTCTTTAAGCTTATGTAGGATGACCGGGTTCGGCACCGTCTTGGTCGCCACGGAAAGATCATTCATCAGCTCATCATCCGCGATCATATGCACCAACACGCGGCTCATCTCACCCGCCTGCAACTTGCCCTCGGCCAACAGACGCTGTACGAAACTGATCGCTCGCAACTCCCGAAACAGGGACGAGTTGAAACTGATCTCATTCACCCGATTCTGGATTTGCTGCGGGGTCTTCGGCACCTCGTCCCGCTCCAGAGGATTGATATTCACGATCACAACATCATCGGGCAAACCCCTGTCAAACAAAGGGTAAAGCGCCGGATTGCCGGTATACCCACCGTCCCAATAGGCCTCAGTCCGCCCCGTTTTTGGATCGAAAATCTCCACCGCCTGAAACAAGGTCGGCAAACAGGCCGAAGCCAAAATCGCATCGGTCGAAATCTCGTCCCCCGTAAACACTCGGATCTTGCCACTGCGCACACAGGTCGCACACACAAACAGGGCTGGTCCCAGATCCGCACAGACCTCATCAAAGTTGAAGCGATCAATCACCGACTCCAACGGGTTCTTGTAGAACGGCCCGTATGCATAAGGCGACACCAACCGCGACCACGTATCCCCCACGGAAAACGGCAAGGAATACTCCATCGCCTGCGCGACCGGAGCAGGCTCAACGGCCTGCATCCAATTGGCCAACCGCATGTCGCCCACGGCCCCCATACGCGCCCAAAGCCCGTTCAGGTTGGCACGCGCCCCATCGCGCCCATCCCGAACCATTCCTGACTTGTACGCGGCACCATTCAAAGCCCCGGCCGAAGTCCCAGTGATCGCAGCGACCTCGATATCCTCTTCGTCCAAAATCCGGTCCAGCACACCCCAGGTAAACGCCCCATGTGCACCACCACCCTGCAGGGCCAGATTGATCCTCTTCACAACGCTCACCCCTTCTTCTGTTCAAAAATACCTCGGGGGTGTGGGGGCCAAGCCCCCACGCAGTCTCACAACGCCGTCCAACCGCCATCCACGGAAATCGTCGTGCCGGTGATTTGCGCTGCAGCGTCCGAGCACAAAAACACCGTTGTGCCTCCCAACTGCTCAACCGTGGCAAATTCTTTCGACGGTTGCCGCTCCAGCATGACGTTCTTGATCACGTCATCGCGACTCATGTCATATTCCTTCATCGTATTGGGAATTTGCGCCTCGACCAGCGGGGTCAACACGTAGCCCGGACAAATGGCATTGCAGGTAATCGGCTCTTGTGCCGTCTCCAGCGCCACGGACTTGGTCATACCCACTAAACCGTGCTTGGCTGCGATATAGGCCGCCTTGTAGGGCGACGCCGTCAAACCATGGGCAGAGGCGATGTTGACCACACGCCCCCACCCGGCCTTGCGCATCATCGGCAAAGCGGCGGCCGTAGTGTGAAAAGCCGAGTTCATGTTGATCGCAATGATCGCATCCCATTTGTCGACTGGGAACTGATCAATCGGCGCCACATGCTGAATACCCGCATTGTTGACCAGAATATCGCATACGCCCACGGTCTCGATCAGCGCCCGGCATTCGTCGCCTTTAGACATATCGGCCTTGACATAGCGTGCGTTTGTTCCCGTCTGATCCGAGATCTCGGCAGCCAGCGCGTGATCCTCGTCGCGGTCGGTGAACGAGTTCAACACCACATCCGCCCCGGCCTTCGCCAACTCGCGTGCGATACCCAATCCAATACCTGAATTTGACCCTGTGATAATTGCCGTCTTGCCCGAAAGGCTCATGGTCGCTCTCCCTCGAAAACCGAATTTCAGCCACAGTGCCATGCTGCACCTGCAAAGAAAACGGCGAATGACAAAAGCACGAAACAGCGCCAAAAATCTGCACAAAAAAAACGCCCGCACGAAGCGGGCGTTAAGTTATTGAGGCAGGTTTCATACAGGCAAGAAACCTATCGAGCAGTGCACCCTTTATAAGCAATTCCACGCCTCCGTCCAAGCTAAAAGTTTGAAAATAAGAAAAATCATCGGTACGATGAATCCCAACAAAATAAGGCCAGAGCAGGATTGTTTCCAAAATGCGCCCCAATATTCTCCGCCCCATTCGCTCTGTGATCACGGGAATCACCCTGCTTTTGAGCAGTGCTATCGCTAACGCAGAATCGGCTCATGGCATAGCTATGTATGGCGCGCCCGCGCTACCACCGGATTTTGTGTCATTGCCTTACGCGAATCCCGACGCGCCAAAAGGCGGCAAAGTCGTTTTTGGAAATACCGGCGGCTATAACAGTTTGAACCCGTTTGTGCAAAAAGGCACCCCACCCTGGCAATTGCGATTTTGGACCCATGAAAGCCTCATGGGGCGATCCTGGGATGAGCCATTCTCGTTATACGGGTTGTTGGCCGAATCGGTTGAAACAGCACCAGACCGTTCTTGGGTCGAATTCACCCTGCGCGAAAACGCCCAATTTTCAGACGGAACTCCGGTGACTGTCGAAGATGTGATCTGGTCGTACGAGATTTTGGGCACCGAAGGCCACCTGCGATATCGCGGATTGTGGGGCAAGATCGACAGTATCGAACAGACTGGCCCGCGCTCGGTTCGGATCACCTTTAACGACCCCGACCGAGAGCTGGCGCTCATCGCCGGTCTGCGCCCGATCCTTCAAAAGGCACAGTGGGAGGGCAAGGATTTCGCAGACGCCACCCTGCATGACATCCCCGTCGGCACCGGCCCCTATGTGATCGATGACTATGAGGCCGGCCGCTATGTCACCCTGCGCCGGAACCCGGACTATTGGGGCGCGGACATCCCGTTCCGACGCGGAACCATGAACTTGGATGAGATGCGGATCGAATTCTACGGAGACGGCACGGTCCTGTTCGAGGCCTTCAAGGCCGGTGCTCTGACCGCCGTGCGCGAATTCAACGCCGACAAGTGGGACACGCAATACACCTTCCCCTCGATCCAGCGTGGCGACGTGATCAAAACTGAAATCCCGCATGGCAAACCTTCGGGAATGACAGGCTTTGTCATCAATACCCGCAAGGCCTCGTTCGATGATTGGCGTGTGCGCGAGGCGTTGACCCTTGCCTTCAACTTCGAATTCATCAACGACACGATCACGGGTGGCGCACAGCCCCGGATTACCTCGTATTTCTCGGGCTCGGATCTTGCCATGCAACCAGGCGAAGCATCGGGCCGAGTCGCTGAATTGCTGCAACCCTTTGCAGACACGTTGCCGCCTGGCGTGCTTGAGGGTTACAGCCTACCCGAAAGTGACGGATCAGCGCGTAACCGGTCCAATATCCGCAAAGCCACCGCTCTGCTGGCCGAGGCTGGTTGGACCATTCAGGACGGCGTGCTGCGCAATGCAGCTGGCGATGCCTTTACCCTCACCGTCCTTCTGCAACAGGGTGACACCGAAAGCGAAACGGCGATCGAGATTTACAGTCGCGCGCTGGAGCGTCTGGGTATTCAGGTCACGACCGAGATGGTCGACAGCGCCCAATATACGGGTCGCACTTCCGAGCTGGACTTCGACATGACCTTCTTCCGCCGGGCACTGTCACTGTCTCCAGGCAACGAACAGCGGCTCTATTGGGGCAGCGAGAACGCCGACACGCCGGGGACGCGTAACCTGATGGGCGTTGCCTCGCCTGCGGTAGATGGGATGATCGACGCCATGCTTGCCTCGGAAAGCCGCGAGGATTTCGTGGCCGCCACCCGCGCCTTGGACCGGGTTCTGACCGCCGGGCGCTATGTCATCCCGATCTGGAATTTCGACGTTGGCCGCATCGCCCACGCGAAAGAGCTAAAATTCCCCGACACTCTGCCGATTTACGGGGACGGGCCGGAATACATGCCGCAGGTCTGGTGGTTCGAAGAATAGCCCAAATGGGGCGCTTTCGCGCCCCATTCCGCCCTCCGAGCCAAGGTCTGATCTCGCCCGTCGCAGCCTGTCGGCGAAAATTGGCACATTCGGTTTTCTGACGACATAGAGTAGTCACTGTTTTCACTACCACAAAATCTGCGGGTCCGCGAATTTTCGTCCAAAATCGGCGCAGTCTCAAAAAGAGCTTTACCGAATACATCTTTGCCGCTAGCCTTCGGCCTATACTTCGCTCTGTGTGATAAGATTTTTGCTTTTATTCTTGAACTTTAGCCAATTTCGTACCCCGCAGCGCGTCTGAGAAACGGACCTGCCTCCACTCACTCCAACCTTAGGTCCGACAGCCCGTTGCGGTGCGGCTGCAACGGGCATTTCCATTCCGAAAATACGCAAGCGCAAGGTGCGACATTTTGTCATGCAACGGGTCGCGCAGGGGCTTCGTAACCTGAATATAGGCCGGGCAGCCTTGAAACCTGGAAACCGGAAAGCTTGCACATGCTGAACTGGACTGACCTGACGCAAGACTGGGATGCGATGTATGCACGCGCCAAACGGCGGTTTCCGAACCTGCGCGATCAGGATAAGCCAAAGCTGGGCAAGGATCGCAAAGGGTTCGAAGCCTATCTGGCCGAGCGGCACCAACTGACCGTAAACGAAGCCCATGAAGAGCTAGAGGATTTTCTGTTCACAGAAGGTCTGAACCGGGAATTCAGCAGCACTTTACGTAAGTGATGTTACCCACAGGATCGTTGCGTCCTCATCGCTGACAGACACGACGTTGTGGCCCATGCTGCCGTCGTAATAGGCGCTATCACCGCGACGCATCTCAACCGGTTCATAGAATTCCGTATACAGCCGCACGACGCCGGTCAGGACATACAGGAACTCTTCACCATCATGGCGTACCCAGCCCTCGAACTCGTCCATCGAGCGGGCCCGTACGCGCGCACGATAGGGCAGCATCTGTTTCTTGGTCAGTGTTTCCGCCAGCAACTCATGTTCGTAAGTCGCGGTCGCATGTGCCGCACCCTGACCCATCCGGGTGACAGACATCCGCCCGATCACCTGCTCGCGTTGCGGGGGCGTGAACAACTGCGGCACCGAGATCTCAAGCCCAACCGCCAGCTTCTTCAGCGCGTCATAGGTGGGCGACATCTGACCGTTTTCGATCTTGCTGAGCGTCGAACGCGCCAGCCCTGCCTGCGTGGCCGCCTGTTCCAGCGTCCAGTTGCGTGCTTTGCGCAATTCGCGGACACGGGCGCCCAGATCCAACGGCTCAAGCTCGGTATGGTCTCCGGATTCCCGCGCGATGCGGATCAGCGATGTCTGCTCTCGGGTGCTCATGCGTTTTTCTATAGGGCCAGCCCGTCCTGCTTGCAACGCGTCAGACGTCACGTTAGCCAAGGTCCATGATGTCTGTCTTCGATCAAGGCCCGCCACCAGCTTGCCCCGTACCATTCAATTTGGCTGCGCATGTGTTGCGTCACGCGGATGATTTTGCGGAAAAGACCGCTTTGTCAGTGCTGGGTGCGCAGGGCGCGCAACATTGGACTTATGCCGCGTTGAAACGCGCCATACTGGGCACAGGCGCCGGCTTGCTGCAGGCGGGTCTGTTCCCGGGTGATATCGCGTTGATGCGGTTGGGAAACACGGTTGATTTTCCGATTGCGTATCTGGGCGCAATTGCGGTGGGGATTGTCCCCGTTCCAACCTCGTCTCAACTGACCGAGCCAGAAACGACGAAAATCATTCAGGATCTGAAACCAGCGGCTGTGCTGCGTGACCCATCGGTGGCTTGTGCTCCTCATCCGGTTCAAGTTTCCTTGTCCGACCTGATCATGATGCGGGACCTCGCACCCGCCACAGTCCAGATGGGCGACCCCGAGCGTTTGGCTTATGTCGTCTACACCTCTGGCACTTCGGGCAAACCCCGCGCCGTTGCCCATGCCCATCGAGCGATCTGGGCGCGGCAGATGATGGTCGATGGCTGGTACGGGTTGCGCGAAGATGACCGGTTGTGCCACGCGGGCGCCTTCAACTGGACCTATACGCTGGGCACCGGGTTGATGGATCCCTGGACAATCGGTGCCACGGCGCTGATCCCAGAACCGGGCACCGATCTGACCGCCCTGCCCGGCTTGCTGCGCGACCACCAAGCCACGATCTTTGCCGCCGCTCCGGGGGTGTTCCGCAAGATCGTATCGTCCCGTGATGACCTGCACCTGCCCGATTTGCGCCATGGATTGTGCGCCGGGGAAAAGCTGTCGCCTACGCTGCACCATGCCTGGATGCGCGCCACGGGAACCGAGCTGTTCGAAGCTTACGGTATGTCCGAATGTTCGACCTTCATCTCCTCCAGCCCTAACCATCCGGCACGGGGAGAGTCATTGGGACAACCGCAACCCGGTCGTCGCGTTGCGATTCTGGGGCCCGACGGCCCTGCACCGCGGGGTCAGGCAGGCATCATCGCCATCCACCGTTCGGACCCCGGCCTGATGCTGACCTATCTGAACGCCCCGGACGAGGCGCAGGCGCGAATGCAGGGCGACTGGTTTTTAACCGGAGATCAGGGGGCGATGGCCGTTGACGGCCAGATCACTTATCTGGGGCGCGACGATGACATGATGAACGCGGGCGGCTATCGGGTCTCACCGATTGAGGTCGAAGCGGTGCTGTCGCAATACCCAGGCATCGCGCAGGTCGGAGCGGCAGCGGTTGAGGTCAAACAGGACACTTTTCTGATCGCCGCTTTCTATACCGGGCCGGAAGAACTGGACGAGGCGGACCTGCGCACCTATGTGGAAGCAAATCTGGCGCGCTACAAGCAACCGCGCGCCTTTATCTATCTGCCCGAACTGCCGACCGGTGGGAACGGCAAACTCCTGCGCCGGGCGCTTCCGGCCTACTTCAAGGCGAGCCAACAATGACCCAGACCGTCAAGCTTGATATCATGTCCGACCCGATTTGCCCGTGGTGCTATATCGGCAAGACCCATCTGGACAAAGCGCTGGCCGCGATCCCCGACCACCCCTTTGTCATCGAATGGCACCCGTTTCAGCTGAACCCCGACATGCCTGATAACGGCATGGATCGTCGTGAATATCTGGAGCGTAAATTCGGCGGCAAAGAAGGCGCCGTGCGGGCCTATGCGCCGGTGGTCGAACATGCCGAGAATGCCGGGCTGAAGATCGACTTCGAAGGCATGAAGCGCACCCCAAATACGCTGGACGCGCACCGCCTGATCCATTGGGCCGGGATCGAGGGCAAGCAAACCGAGGCCGTGGACGCCCTGTTCGACGCCTATTTCGTCCAGGCGCGCGATATCGGAGACCATGAGGTTCTTGGCGATATTGCAGACAGCATCGGCATGGACGCCGCCGTAGTGTTGAAACTGTTGAAGTCAGACGCAGACCGTTCGGATATCAGCAACCGCGACAGCCACTCGCGCCAAATGGGCGTGAACTCGGTCCCGACCTTCATCGTGGCCAACCAGCACGCCGTTCCCGGTGCGCAGCCGCCCGAGATGTGGGAGCGCGTGATCGCGGACATCATGTCTCAACTTGAGGCCTCCCCTGCAAATTAGCACAGGTCTGTGTGCATTGGCATGACTGGCGCCCCCTGACCGCGCGTGATAGCGCGAACGGGTCAGGAGGGCACCATGGCCAGTCGCATGTCTCGCGGAGAGTTCGTCGCACTTGTCGCAATGATGTTTGCAACAATTGCGTTTTCCATCGATTCGATATTGCCTGCGCTGCCCGATATCGGCGCACAGCTTAGCCCCGATGACACCAACAAGGCGCAACTGATCCTGACATCCTTTGTGCTGGGTATGGGTATCGGCACCTTTTTCACCGGCCCGTTGTCGGACGCTTTCGGGCGCAAACCTGTAATCTATGTAGGCTCGGCCCTTTATATCCTTGCCGCTGCCGCCGCATGGGCAAGTTCTTCGCTGGAAATGCTGCTGCTGGCCCGCGTTCTGCAAGGTGTCGGCAGCGCCGCGCCGCGTGTGGTCGCCATGGCCATAATCCGCGATCTCTATTCCGGGCGCGAGATGGCGCGGATCGTCTCCATCGCCATGATGATTTTCACTTTGGTCCCGGCCATTGCGCCCATGATGGGCGCCGGCGTGATCGCCTTGGCCGGTTGGCGCGCGGTCTTTGTCTCCTTCATGCTGTTTTCGCTGATCACCATCATATGGATGGGCCTGCGTCTGCCCGAGTCGCTGACGCCCGAAAACCGCCGCCCCTTGCGCTTGCCGCTAATGCTGGATGCCGCCCGCGAGATGTTCAGCCACCCCACGGTGCGCCTGTCAATCATGGTGCAGACCCTGTGCCTTGGCATGCTGTTTACCATGTTGACCATGGTCCAGCAGGTCTATGACGAGATCCACAACAGCGCCCACAGCTTTCCCTTCTGGTTCGGCTTTGTGGCACTGATGTCGGGCTCGGCCAGTTTGCTGAATGCGACCCTTGTTGTGCGTCTGGGCATGCGGCGGTTGGTGACTTGGGGGCTGGGCGGTCAGATTCTGTTCACCTCATCCGTACTGCTGCTGAATTCGTTCGACCTGTCGGCCAACCTGTCCTTTGCGCTATTCGTCAGTTGGCAGACAGCGGTGTTCTTCATGGCCGGAATGACCATGGGCAACCTCAACGCCATCGCGATGGAACCGATGGGCCATATCGCGGGCATGGCGGCTTCGGTGATCGGTTCGGTTTCAACCGTTCTGGCCGCGCTGATCGCTGGCCCAATCGGTCTGCTCTTTGACGGTTCGATCCTGCCTCTGGGCGCGGGTATACTGACCATGAGCACATTGGGTTTCGGCCTGATGCTGCATATGGGCCGGATCGAAAACAGACTACTCGTCTGACCTGTGCAGCTTGATTGAAACGCGCTAACCTCCGCTCGACCCGAGGGGAGACTGAAATGAGCGACTATTACGATCTGGGCCCATATTCCTGCCCGATCACTACGACTTCACCCGACGCGCAGCTTTGGTTCGATCGGGGGCTGAACTGGACCTACGGTTATAACCATGACGAGGCCGTCGCCTGTTTCCAGCGCGCTGCCGAGGCCGACCCGGACTGTGCCATGGCCTTTTGGGGTATCGCTTATGCGGCGGGTCCTAACTATAACCTTCCCTGGGATTTGCGAGATGACCGCGGGAAGAAAAAGTCGCTCGAGCAAGCCTATGACGCAGCGCAGCAGGCACTGGCTCTGGCCTCAATCTGCAACCCGGTCGAACAAGCGCTGATCAGCGCCCTACCCGCCCGCTATCCACAGCGCGAACCAATTCCCGACATGCACAGCTGGGATCATGACTTTGCTGAAGCCATGCGTGACGCCTTTGCCGCCCAGCCCGGCAATCTGGACCTGCGCACCATTTATGTCGAAGCGCTATTGAACCTCACCCCTTGGAAAATGTGGGACCTGAAGACAGGCCTACCCGCCGAAGGTGCAGCAACGTTTGAGGCGCAAACCACGCTGGAAGACGCCATGGCCGACGATCCCGCAGCCATGTCTCATCCCGGCCTGCTGCACCTTTACGTGCACCTGATGGAAATGTCGCCAACCCCGGAAAAAGCGCTCAAGGCTGGCGACGTGCTGCGCAGACTGGTTCCCGAGGCCGGGCACCTGGTACACATGCCCACCCATATCGACGTTCTGTGCGGCCACTACCACAATGTCGTTCAGTGGAACCAGCAGGCTTCGGTCGCGGACCTGAAGTATTTCGAGCGCGAAGGCGCCTTCACGATCTATACCGGCTACCGGCTGCACAATTACCACTTCACAATATATGGCGCGCTCTTTCTGGGTCAGATGGCACCGGCTCTGGCCGCAAATCAGGCAATGTGGGACACTACGCCGGAAGAGATGCTGCGGATCGAAAGCCCTCCGATGGCCGATTTCTTCGAAGCCTATCTGTCCATGAAACCTCACATCCTGATCCGCTTTGGTCGCTGGGCCGAGGCCAAAGCGCTAGACCTGCCGGATGACCCCGACCTCTACCGAACGCTCACGGCCACAACCCACTATGCCCGCGCACTCGCCCATGCTGCGACCGGAGAGGTTGCCGAAGCCGAAGCGGAAGAAACCCAGTTCCACGCCGCCAAAGCCCGCGTGCCCGAGGCCCGCCGCCTGCACAACAACCGGGTCATCGACCTACTGGAAATCGCCAGTGAAATGCTGCGGGGTGAGATCGAATACCGCAAAGAAAACTATGAAGCGGCATACGCGCATCTGCGGCGTTCGGTCGAACTGGATGATACGCTGCCTTACGACGAGCCATGGGGCTGGATGCAGCCCACCCGCCACGCGCTTGGGGCGCTTTTGTTCGAACAAGGTCACGTGACCGAGGCTGAAGCCGTATATCGGGCAGATCTGGGTCTGGGCGGAACACTCAGCCGCGCCTCGATCCACCCGGACAATGTCTGGAGCCTCAAAGGCCTGCATGATTGCCTCAAGGCGCGGAATGAAACGCTCGAAATCCAACAGATCAAACAACGGCTGGACCTCGCTCTAGCTCGGGCCGATCGGGCGGTCGCAGCCTCGTGTTTCTGCGCCCAAGCCGCGATGCAAAGCTAAATCGCGCTAAAGCGCGATGCCTCCGGCGGGGATATTTTTAGCCAGATGAAGCTGGGATCCCCTGTTCATCTGGCCTTAAACATTCCGGGGGAGTCGCGCGACACGCGCGACGGGGGCAGCGCCCCCTTCCACCGGTTTCAACTGGTTTTGGACTTCTTGTTCTGGGCGATGACTTTCTCGGCCAGATCACGGGCAATCGCAAACGCCCCCTTGATCTTGTCACCGTCATTCTTCCAGTCCCGCCGCACCACAATCTTGTTGTCTTTGACCTTAGCCATGCCACGTTGGTTTTGGATGAACTCGACCAGCCCTTGCGGAGACGCGAATTTGTCGTTGTGGAACTGAATGGTAGCACCCTTTGGGCCCCCATCCAGCTTGGCGATACCTGCGCGTTTGCACATGGCTTTGATGCGAACGACCAGCATCAAGGTGTTTACCTCTTTCGGCAATTTGCCGAACCGGTCGATCAGTTCGGCGGCGAAGCCTTCCAACTCGACCTTGGTCGACAGCGAGGACAAACGGCGATAAAGGCCCAGACGCACGTCTAGATCGGGTACGTAGTCGTCGGGTATCAGAACCGGGACACCCAGATTGATCTGCGGCGCCCATTGATCATCGGCATCCGACAGCCCTTCCATCTCGCCCGCTTTGATCTTGGCAATCGCCTCTTCCAGCATCGACTGATAAAGCTCGTAGCCCACGTCGCGCATCTGGCCGGATTGTTCTTCGCCCAGCAGATTGCCCGCGCCGCGAATATCCAGATCCTGAGAGGCCAGCGTGAACCCGGCGCCCAGCGTGTCCAACGAGCCCAGAACCCGCAGACGTTTCTCGGCTGTGGCTGTCAGGCGGGCACGAGGCTTGGTGGTCAGGTAGGCGTAGGCGCGGGTTTTTGAACGTCCCACCCGGCCTCGGATTTGGTAGAGCTGCGCCAGGCCGAACATATCGGCGCGGTGTACGACCATCGTGTTCGCGGTAGGAATATCAAGCCCGCTTTCCACAATCGTCGTAGCCAGCAACACATCGTATTTGCCATCGTAAAAGGCGTTCATCCGATCATCAAGCTCACCTGCCGCCATCTGACCGTGGGCGACCACATAGGTCAGTTCCGGCAGTTGTTCCTTTAGGAACTCTTCGATCTCAGGTAAGTCCGAGATACGCGGAACCACGTAGAAACTCTGCCCACCGCGATAGTGTTCTCTCAGCAAGGCCTCGCGGATGGTGACCGCGTCGAACTCACTGACATAGGTGCGGATGGCTAGACGGTCGATGGGCGGCGTGCCAATGATCGACAGGTCGCGCACGCCTGTGAGGGAAAGTTGCAATGTCCGCGGGATCGGCGTGGCTGTCAGGGTCAGGACGTGGATGTCGCTGCGCAGCTGTTTCAAGCGCTCTTTGTGGCCGACGCCGAAATGTTGCTCTTCGTCAATGATCAGCAGGCCCAGATTGTTGAACCGAATACCTTTGGCCAGCAATGCGTGAGTACCGATCACGATATCCACGGTGCCGCGTGCCAGCCCGTCGCGGGTTTGCTGCGCTTCTTTCGCTGAAACGAAACGAGAGAGTTGCCGCACTTCAAGCGGGAAACCCCGAAATCGTTCTTTAAACGAGGCCGCGTGCTGTCGGGCCAGCAGCGTTGTCGGCGCGATCACCGCGACCTGAACGCCTGACATGGCGGCGACAAAGGCGGCGCGCATTGCGACCTCGGTCTTGCCGAAACCCACATCGCCACAGATCAGGCGATCCATCGGCGCGCCGGAATGCATGTCTTCCATCACCTCGGAAATCGCGCGCAGTTGGTCGTCTGTCTCTTGATAGGGAAAACGAGCGCTGAACTCTTCCCATGCGTGAGGCGGCGGATCCATCACAGGAGCCTTTCGCAATGCGCGTTCGGCTGCGATACGGATTAGCTTGTCCGCCATCTCGCGGATGCGCTCTTTCAGCTTGGCCTTTTTGGCCTGCCATGCGCCGCCGCCCAGACGATCCAGCAGACCTTCGTCATGGCCGTATTTCGACAGTAGTTCGATGTTTTCGACCGGCAGGTACAGCTTGGACTGTTCGGCGTATTCCAGCAGCAAGCACTCATGGGCAGCACCAGCGGCGGTGACGACCTCCATCCCCTGATAGCGGCCGATGCCGTGATCCACATGCACCACGAGATCACCGGGGGTCAGGGATTGAGTCTCAGTCAGGAAATTTTCGGCCTTGCGGCGCTTCTTTGGCTGGCGGATCAGGCGGTCGCCCAGCACGTCCTGTTCAGCGATAACGGTCAAGTCGGGGGTTTCAAACCCATGCTCCAGCGCCCAGACGGCCAGATGCAGGCCCCGTTTGCCGACGCGGGTGCCGTCGGTAACGGGGATCGCCTCGGCCAAACCTTCGTCTTCGATCAACCCGGTCAGACGTTCGCGCGCGCCTTCGGAATAGGAGGCGATCAGCACCGGGCCTTGGGCCATCTTGTCGGTGATGTGCGCGGCCAGAGCGCCAAACAGGCTGATGCTTTCCTGCTGCCGCTCAGGCGCAAAGTTACGCCCGATCCGCCCGCCCGCGTCGATCACACCCGGCCCACTGGCCTGTGGCAGCGGGCTGAATTGCAGCACCCGACGATCACCGACCGCTTGCTCCCATGCGGCATCATCCAGATAGAGCAATCCAGGCGGGGTCGGCTTATAAACCGTATCCATTCGGGACCGGTTTTCCAGCGCCAAACGCCGGGTCTCATACTGATCAGCAATCGTATCCCACCGCGCCAGACGCGCGGGTGTGACCTGATCATCTACGGTGATCGTTGCGTCGGGAAGGTAATCGAACAGCGTTTCCAGCTTTTCGTGAAAGAAGGGCAGCCAGTGTTCAATGCCTTGATGTTTGCGCCCTGCGCTGACCGCCTCGTACAGAGGGTCATCGGTGCCCGCCGCGCCGAACTCGATACGATAGTTCTGGCGGAAGCGCGTGATGGCGGCATCGTCCAGAATGACCTCGGACACCGGAGCCAATTCTACTACGTCCAGCTTTTCGGTGGTGCGCTGCGAGACGGGATCAAACCGGCGTGCGCCGTCCAGAACGTCTCCGAACAGGTCCAGCCGCACGGGGCCGGATTCGCCCGGAGGGAAGATGTCGATGATGCCGCCGCGAATGGCATAGTCGCCGGGTTCCATTACCGTGGGGCTTTGGGTGAAACCCATGCGGACAAGGAAGTTGCGCAGCGCGGCCTCATCCACGCGGTGATCGACGCGGGCGGTAAACGCGGCCTCGCGCAGAACTTCGCGGGCGGGCACCCGCTGGGTGGCCGCGTTCAACGAGGTCAGCAGCACAAACCGATCGGGCATCTGATGCACCAACGCCGCCAACGTCGCCACGCGCGCGGCTGCGATATCTGCGTTGGGCGAGACCCGGTCATAGGGCAGACAATCCCAGCCGGGAAACACAAAGACCGGCATATCCGGCGCAAAAAAGGCAAGGGCTGCTCGCATCGCCTCAAGCCGTTTGTCGTCGCGCGCCACATGACACACCGGCCCGCCGGACCGGGCGATCTCGTTCAGGACAAGCTGTGCGTCAAACCCTTCGGGGGCGCCGCCGACCGTGACATGGTTCGGAGCCTTCATCGCCTAACCTTTCCGAATTCTCTATCCCAGAACGCCGATGGAAAAGTTCTGATACATACCCCAAAGCGAGGTGATCAAGATCGAAATCATCCCCACGATCTGCGTATAGATCCTACACCGCGTGAGGGTTTTCGCCACAAAGGCCAATTCAGGTTCAACCCGGCTCAACTTGCGCGCGGCCGAGATATTGATGAGCGTTACCAACACCAGTGGAAACATCAGTAAAAACACCGCCTGCGCAAATTCCACGCCATAGACAAAGCCCAGCATGGCCAGCCCGGTGAAGAAAAAACAACTTAGCCCCAGCAGCGCAAGTCCCGACACCTCGACAATATAAAGCAGCCGATTGCGGTTGATCCGGACGATGTCCAGCAGATCCTGCTCGCTTTGCCCCCCGATCCGGCGGGCGCGCTGAACCAGATCAAACGGCACACCCATCGACCAATGGCTGGCGGTCGACCACAAAACGGCCAGCCCAATCCAATACCACAGGTTCGAAAAGCTGCGCATATCGATGATTTCGAAAATCGAAGAAAATAAGTCCACGCGTCAGCCCTTTAATTCACTGTCCTGAGGGACCCGCGTCGATCGTTACCCTTGAGACTACGCCGAATTCATGCCACCCAATGCACGAATATTCAAGGAGAGCGCGACATGAAACCGACCATCGCCCCTTATCCCCTGACGCGCTTTCGCCGGGCCCGCCAGTCTGAAGCCATCCGCGGGCTGGTGCGCGAGAACAGCCTGTCGACCGATGATCTGATCTGGCCGGTGTTTGTGCGCGATGGGGAAGGCGTGGAAGAACCCGTGCCTTCGATGCCCGGTGTCGTCCGCCGCTCGGTCGATATGATCGCAAAAGCCGCTGTTGAGGCTCAAGCATTGGGGATTCCGGCGATTTGCATCTTTCCCTATACCGACCCAAGCTTGAAAACCGAAGATTGCGCCGAGGCGTGGAACCCCGACAATCTGTCGAACCGGGCGATCCGGGCCATCAAGTCCGCCGCCCCTGATATCGCGGTTATGACGGACGTCGCGCTGGACCCTTACAACATCAACGGTCACGACGGATACTTCGTGGATGGCGAGATTGTGAACGATCAGACCGTCGAGGCACTGGTCAAAATGACGCTGGCGCAGGCCGAGGCCGGGGCTGATATCATCGGACCATCGGACATGATGGACGGACGCATCGGGGAAATGCGCCGTGCTTTGGAAAACGCCGGGCATCACAACGTGATGATCCTCAGTTATGCCGCGAAATATGCCAGCGCTTTTTACGGGCCGTTCCGCGATGCCGTGGGCGCATCGGGTGCGCTGACCGGAGACAAAAAAACTTATCAAATGGATCCCGCCAACTCGAACGAGGCTTTGCGATTGATCGAGCGCGATCTGACCGAGGGCGCAGACATGGTGATGATCAAACCGGGGATGCCCTATCTCGATATCTGTCGCCGTGTGAAGGACGCCTTTGGCGCGCCCACTTATGCCTATCAGGTGTCAGGCGAATACGCGATGGTTCAAGCGGCGGCGCAAAACGGTTGGATCGATGGAGAAAAGGTGATGCTGGAAAGCCTGCTGGCCTTCAAGCGCGCGGGCTGTGACGGCATCCTGACCTATTTCGCGCCCACGGTCGCACGCCTCTTGCAAGGATAAAATTCCAGTGTGACGCGGTTTTTCGCCGATTGTGATGAGTGCGGCGGCAGCTTTCCCGTGACAGGACGCCGCAATCGGCGTAGTCTTGCACATAAGATCGGGATCACCCGGCAAATCAGGCAGTTATACAGAGAAAACATATGAGCAGTTCCAACCTTCCCCGACTGAACCGTCGTGGCTTTGCGCTTGGCATGGCCGGTCTGACCGTGACCGCCGCCTGTGGTAATGGCGTCGGCAATTCCAATGCGGCAACGATCGACGCTCGCGTCGATGCGACGTTGACCGAAATGTATGCGAGCTATCCCAACACTGTTGAGATCGCCAACAAGGCTAATGGTATGCTAGTCATGCCACTGATCACCGAAGCAGGTTTTGTCTTCGGCGGCGGTTTTGGGCGTGGCGCGCTGCGCATCAACGGGGCAACAGTAGACTACTACTCAGCCGTCAAAGGCACCGCCGGCTTACAGATCGGCGCCCAGCAGTATGCGCATGTTCTGTTCTTCATGACACAAGATGCGCTGAACGACTTCCGCCGCGCCAGCGGTTGGACCGCCGGAGCCGACATCGGCTACGTGGTCAGCGATCAGGGTGACAGCCTTTCGACCGACACGACGACACTGCGCTCGCCTGTTCTGGCGGCTGTGTTTGGTCAAGCGGGTCTGCAAATCGGGGCGACCGTCGAGGGCACAAAATATACGCGGATCATTCCGTAAAGCTGAAATACCAACCCCTCGCTAAGTGCCCGTCATGGCCCAACGGTTGTGGCGGGGTTTCGCGTTTCTAAAGCAGAGTTAACCCTGCATATTTCGTGGCGTTCCTCTTTCGGTTGGTACAGCCTTCCTTTACTCTGCGAACAAGGTTTGACGGAACGGATTATGGACCGCAGATGGGTATAGTTTTTCGCTGGTTGGTGCGTATCACCTCGGCCCTTGTCATGTTGACGCTGGGGGCTGTGCTTCTGGTTTATTTCTTGGCCAGCCAATCCCTGCCCGAGTATAACCAGACCGTCGCCGTGCGGGGCGTGACCGCTCCTGTCGAAATCGTACGAGACACCGCAAATGTACCCCATGTTCTGGGTCAATCCGACCCGGATGTGTTCTTTGGGCTGGGCTACGCCCACGCGCAGGATCGTTTGTGGCAGATGACCGTCATGCGCCGCACCGCCCAAGGTCGCCTGTCCGAGGTCTTCGGTGCACGCACGGTCAATATCGACAAGCTGCTGCGCCGGTTGGACCTGTACGGTCTGGCGCATCGCTCGTTTCAGGTACAGGACGACTATACCAAAGCCGCCTTGCGGGCCTATGCGGCGGGCGTGAATGCGCGTTTGGACGAGATCAACGAAATGGCCCTTGGCCGCGGCGCGCCCGAGATGTTTCTGTTCAACGCCCCCGTTTCGCCTTGGCAGCCCGGAGACAGCCTTGCCGTCATCAAGCTGATGGCGCTGCAACTGTCCGGCCACCTTGAGGACGAGGTGCTGCGAGCGCGCACTTCGCTTATGCTGAACGACTCGGCTCGGTTGGCCGATATCCTGCCCGATGTACCCGGTGCAGGGATCGCGGCTCTGCCGGAATATGCCACGCTCTTTCCCGGACTTCCGCGCTATGCCCATGGCACGCCGATGCCCGATAGCCCGCTGTCACCTTTCCCCAAGCGCGGCCTTGCAGGCGCGTCTAACGCGTGGACAGCTGCCCCCTCACGCTCGGCTATTGGCGGCACGCTGTTGGCCAATGACCCACATCTGGGTTTCACCGCACCCGGCGTCTGGTATCTGGCGCGGTTGGAGCTGGCCAAAGGCGGCGTGATCGGCGCGACAATCCCTGGTGTGCCTGCGGTCATGGCCGGGCGCAGTGATCGGCTGGGATGGGGACTGACCTCGTCCTATCTGGACGATCAGGATGTGCATATCGAACGGCTCAACCCCGACAACCCCGAGGAATACGAAACACCGGACGGGTTCAAAGCCTTCCGCGCGCGCCCCTCGATCATCGAGATCAAGGACGAAGCCCCGATCACCCTGACCCTGCGCTGGACCGAGAACGGGCCTGTGCTGCCCGGCAGCCACTATGATCTGGAAACGATCACTCCACCCGGTCACGTGACTTCATTGTCGTGGACCGCGCTGAGTGCGCAGGACACCTCCATGTCCGCCGCATTGGCCCTGATGAATGCCGACAGCGTGCGTCAAGGGATCGAAGCAGCCGAGGGCTATATCGCTCCGTCACAGAACCTGTCGCTGGTCGATCGGACCACCATCGGGATGAAACTGATCGGGGCCATGCCACGCCGCGCCCTGCGCAACCAAAGCCGGGGCCGTATCCCGACGCCCGGCTGGCTGAACGAGAACCGCTGGCAAGGTCGCCTGCCCTATGCCGACAACCCCGAATTTGTGGCCCCGGCGGGCGGCATTTTGGGCAATACCAACAACAAGATCATCGACCGTCCCTTTCCCGAACATGTTTCATACGAATGGGGCGACACACAGCGCATTCACCGCTGGCAGCGTTTGATGCAATCGCGCGAAGTGCACACCCGCGACAGCTTTATCGAGGCGCAGCTAGACACGGTCAGTTTCACAGCCCGCTCGCTTCTGCCGCTGATCGGTGCGGACCTGTGGTTCACCGGTGCCTCTGCACCCGAAGGCACGCCCGAACGCCTGCGCCAGATCGCGCTTGGTCTGCTGGCCGAATGGAACGGCGAGATGAACGAGCACCTGCCCGAACCGCTGATTTATGCCGCCTGGTTGCGGGCGCTACAAATCCGCCTGATCTCGGACGAGCTGGGCCCGCTAGCCGCGGAATACAAACATGTCGAGCCGCTGTTCATCGAGCGCGTCTACCGCGACATCGACGGCGCGGCAGTTTGGTGTGACGTCCGTCAAAGCGCACCGGTCGAAACCTGCACTGACATGGCGCGACTGGCGCTGGACGATGCGCTGATCTGGATTTCCGAGAAATACGGTGGCGCGCTGGAATCTCTGCGTTGGGGCGATGCACATCAGGCCACCCATGATCACCCGGTTCTAGGCTCGGTTCCGGTTCTGCGGTTCTTCGTAAATATCCGTCAATCCACCAGCGGCGGCGACAATACTTTGCTGCGGGGGCGTACCTCGGGCGAAGGGCCGGACCCATTCCAGAACGTACATGGCGCGGGGTATCGGGGCGTCTATGATTTCGCCGACCCTGACAGCTCGGTCTTCATCACGGCCACAGGTCAGTCGGGCCATTTCCTGTCGCGCTACTATGACGATCAGGCGCAGCTGTGGCGGCGCGGGGAATACATCCCGATGTCGCTGGATCTTGATCTGGCGCGTGCGGCGGCGGTCGGCGTGACCCATCTGACCCCGCGCTGACACCGGGTTTTAGGCAAGACATTGCCCTGAAAACAAGGTTTCGTGGACGCAGACCCTTGTTCTGGCTTACGATCTCAAGGTGAAACGATTTGAGACCGGGGGAATTGATGGCCAGTATTAGAGATACGATGAACAATCTTGCGCGCGACTATGCAATCGCGTGGAGTTCAGGCGACCCGGACGCCGTTGCAAGTTTCTATGCACCCGACGGGCAAATCATCATCAATCGGGGCGAGCCCATTGTCGGTCGCGCTGCGGTGGCCGAGATGGCACGCGGGTTCTATGCCGACTTCCCGGATCTTGAAGTGCGCTGCGACATGCTGCGTTGGGCGGGGAGCCACGCCATCTTTGTTTGGACCCTTGAAGGGCACCACGCACAGACCGGCAACCACGTCGTTGCCCGAGGCTGGGAAGAATGGGAACTGACCGCGGATAACAAGGTAAAATCCTCGCTAGGCTGGTTCGATGCTGACGATTACCAGCGGCAGATCGACGGGGCATAACACCTAGAGGGCGGCGAACTGCGCCGACTGCTTATCCGTCCACAAGACGGTTATCTGAAAGCCATCCTCAGTCTGCTCCTCGGACCGCACGACGTCCTGACGGAACAGCCACGCGCGTTTGTCGCCCTCGGCAAAGCTGAGCGTCAGGGTGATCTCGTGACGGACGCCTTGCAGCTTGGTGGCGATCTCGGTCAGCAGCGCGTCAACCCCGTCGCCAGTCACCGCCGAGATGGCAAAAACCGCAGGATCACGCTCGGCGCGGGCTATGGCGGCTTCGCGATTGTCGGCGGTCAACAGGTCGATCTTGTTCCAGACCTCAAGCCGAGGGCGCGCGTCATCCACACCCAGCGAGGTCAGGATCGTTTCGACATCGCGGGCCTGTTCGTCAGTCTCTTCATGGCTGATGTCGCGCACATGCACGACGATATCCGCGCCCAACACTTCCTCGAGCGTGGCGCGGAAAGCCGCCACCAGCTCGGTCGGCAGGTTCGAGATGAAGCCCACCGTGTCCGACAGGATCACCTCGGGGCCGTCGGGCAGTTCTACCCGGCGCATGGTCGGGTCAAGCGTGGCGAACAACATGTCCTTGGCCATCACCTCGGCCCCGGTCAGACGGTTGAACAGAGTGGACTTGCCCGCGTTAGTATAACCCACCAACGCCACAATCGGATACGGCACCTTGGCGCGGGCCGCACGGTGCAGGGTGCGGGTCTTGACCACCTTCTGCAACTGCCGCCGCAAGCGAACAAGTTGTTCGTCAATGGCGCGCCGGTCGGCTTCGATCTGCGTCTCGCCGGGGCCGCCGACAAAACCCAATCCGCCGCGCTGTCGTTCAAGGTGGGTCCAAGCGCGCACAAGACGGGTGCGCTGGTAGCTGAGCGCGGCCATCTCGACCTGAAGCACACCCTCGCGGGTACGGGCGCGGTCGCTGAAAATCTCAAGGATCAGCCCGGTCCGGTCGAGGATTTTGACCTTCCACGCTTTTTCGAGGTTTCGTTGCTGAACGGGTGTCACCGGGCCGTCGATCAGCACCAACTCAATTTCATTGTCATGTAGCCGCTCGGCCAGTTCTTCGATCTTACCACTGCCGAACAACAACCCGGCCTGCGCCCGCGGCAGGCGCACGATTTCAGAGCCGACCACGTCGAGGTCGGGCAACGCAGCGGCCAGTGCAACCGCCTCTGCCAGCGCCGGTTCGGGGACACGACGCTGTTCATCTGACTTGATTTCCGGATGCAGCACCCAGGCACGGGTGCGCGTCCTGTCATGTTCCATCAAGAGGCGTCTTCGCCCTCATACAGGTTGATCGGCTGTGATGGCATGATGGTCGAGATCGCGTGCTTATAAACCAGCTGCGACTGTCCGTCGCGGCGCAACAACACGCAAAAGTTATCAAACCACGTGATCACACCTTGCAATTTCACACCGTTGATCAGGAAAATTGTGACCGGGACCTTTGCCTTACGTACGTTGTTCAGGAACGCGTCCTGCAGATTCTGTCTGTCCGAAGCCATATTTTTATAAACTCGCCATTGTTCTTGCTACGCGCTGCGGACCAACGCGCTCCCTCTGGCGGAGTATGGAGTGTCGTTAACCGAGTTTCCAGATGAAAAATCAATCATTAACACGAGTGTTGATTCTCAGTCCCGCCAGAGCGTGGGCGTAATCAAGGCAATAATGGCCAGAGTCTCCAATCTGCCAATCACCATCGCCGCGCACATGGTCAGCTTCGCGTTTGACGAAAGGTCAATCAGGCGCAGAGGTACATCGGTTGCCAGTTCGATCAGCGGACCCGTGGTGCTGAGCGCCGCGACCGTCAGCACCATCGCCTGTTCGAACCCCGCCCCCATCGCGGCCAGCAACATATTGAACAGCGCGGCGGTCAAAGCGAACATCATCAAGAAGATCCACGCAATGAATGCACCATCGCTTTGAATACGTCGGTTACCGCCGCCCACCCCACTGACCGAGGATGGGTAGATCAGCCGGTCAATCTCGCGCGCGCCGTTCAGATAGAGCGCAAACACGCGCAGCAGTTTGACCCCACCAGCGGTCGTGGCGACCCCGCCGCCGATCAGGGCAATGCCCATCAGGATCAGACCCGGCGTGCCAAGGCCAGACAGTTGCTGCGCATCGTTCCAGTTCGCGCTTTCAAACCCTGCCGTGGTCAAAAAGGACAAGCCTGTAAAGAGCATACCCCAAATCACATTGACCGCCTGCATCGGTTCTAACCGGTTGCCGATCTCATTGACCCCCAGCCAAACCCGGACGAACAAAAGCGCAGCGACGGCGCCAACGATCATCAGTCCGATGCGAAATTCCGGGTCTTTGTCCAGGCGCGAATAGCCGGTTGTTGCGGTGTCGGTCGAAAAGGTTAGGCGCGACAAGGCGAAGAACAGAAACAAGAACAGGATCGCCTCGCCCGTGATTCCGGCCTGCGCGCCCTCCATTCCGCCGACGGGGGAAATCCCCGAGGTCGCCATCGTAGACATGGCGTGGCAGATCGCCGTCAGACCCTGCTCGCCCGCAATCAACAGCAGCAGGCAGATCACAAGCGTCAGACCGGCATAGATCGGTGTCAGCGTCCGCGCGACCCGGATTAGCCGCCCGCGCGGGTCAACCTTTTCGCTTTGCGCCACACCCGAGACCGGACGACCGGGTTGGCCACGCGCAGTAACCTCGAACCCGCCTAGCGACAAAGGGGCCAGGATCGCGGCAGCTGAAATCCACATCAGCAGGCCACCCATCCACCCCACTTGCGCGCGCCAGAAATGCAGAGGCGCGTTCAGACGATCGGGGTCGGGAAACAGGTCGGCGCCGGTTGTGGTCAAGGCGCTGACCATATCGAAATAGGCGTTCAGAAAAGTGGTATTCCCCAAAGCGTCATGCAGCGGGATTGCCAAATAGAGGGGCAAAACGGTGAAACAGGCCAAAAGCACCGCCAACTGCCCCAAGGTCCCCCTGCGCGGCACACGGTTCGATGAGGCCAAAGCAATGATGGCCACAATAAATAGCCCAAGAAACCCGGAATAGAAGAACGAGCGCGAGGTGTCGTGATCATCCAGAACCAGCGCATAAATCGCGGGTATCCACATGGACAGCGCGGCAATGGCCCAGATCAGCAGAAACAGCGGCAAGCGCCGCACCAATCCGATCCGCTGTGTCCGCGCGCGCTCCATCAGAAGAAATCAATCGAAACCTGCATCAAGCGCTCGACCTCGGGCACGTCCTTGGCCATGGCAAAAATCGCCAGCACGTCTTTCTCTTCGATCCGCAGGCTGCCCGTGGGGCGCAGCAACTCATCACCTTTGCGAACAGCCCCGACCAGAACGCCCTCGGGAAAGTCGATGTCACGCAGCTTTTGCCCCGCCATGGGAGAGGTCGACAGAACCTCGGCCTCGATCACCTCGGCCTCGGCATCGCCGATGGAATAAACCTGCCGCACGCGCCCATGGCGGATGTGGCGCAGGATCGAGCTGACAGTGGTGGCGCGCGGGTTGATATAGGCGTCAATGCCCAAAGGTCCCATCAAGGCCACCATGCTGGGATCATTGATCAGTGCAATCGCCAGCGCACAGCCCTCGGCCTTGGCCCGCACGGCGGCCAGCAAGTTGGCGCGGTCGTCGTCAGTGACGGCCAGCATAGCGTCGGCACGCTCGATCCCGGCCTCGCGCAACAGCGCGGAGTCCAAGCCATCGCCGTTCAGAACAATCGTGCGCTCCAACGCTTCTGCGGCCAGTTCGGCACAGCTGCGGTCGCGTTCGATGATCTTGGCGCGCACCCGGCTTTCGCGTTCCTCAAGCGTCCTCGCAACCTCGAGCCCGACATTGCCGCCGCCCACGATGACCACGCGGTCCTGTTTCTTTTGCGCCTTGCCGAAAACCTCCATCGTGCGGTCGACGTCTTTTACGTTGGCAAAGACATAGCATTCGTCACCAACGAACAGCTGGTCCTCGGACTCCGGGGCAAACAGAGTCCCCTCGCGCCGCACCCCAACCACGATCGAGCTGAGGGTCGAGAACAGATCGGTCAACTGACGTAGGGGCGTGTTTACGATCGGGCAATCCTCGTCAATGCGGATGCCCAAAAGCTGCGCCTGCCCGTCCATGAACATCTCGGTATCAAAGGCCGAGGGGGCCGAAAGGCGGCGCATGGCGGCGGCGGCCACCTCGCGTTCAGGGCTGATGACCACGTCGATGGGCAAGTGATCGCGGCGATACAGGTCGGAATGGATGGCCTGTAAATAGGATTTAGACCGCAATCGGGCAATCTTGCGCTGGATCGAAAAGACAGAATGCGCCATCTGACAGGTGACCATGTTCACCTCATCGGAATGGGTGGCGGCGATGATCATATCCGCATCACGGGCGCCCGCGCGCTGAAGTACATCAGGATAGCTGGCAAAGCCGGCAATACCCTGAACGTCCAGTGTTTCCGTGGCGCGACGCACCAGGTCCGGGTTGTTGTCAACCACTGTAACGTCATTCAGTTCGCCCGACAGATGCCGCGCAATCTGCCAGCCAACCTGACCGGCCCCGCAAATGATGACCTTCATATACCTGGCCCTTCTGCCTGAAAGGATTGAATGACAGATGGCCCCAAAACGGTCAATCGAATTGTCATTTCCGCCTGCCGAGGGCAAGATAAGCCTATGAAAACAGTTGCCCGTTTCCTGATACCTGTCTTTGCGTTGACCTCATGCGGTCCGCTTTCGATGTATTACCAAGAAGGCGCAAGCGTTTCGCGTGTGCAGACCGAGACTACACAATGTCAGGTTCAGGCACTGGATGACGCTCCGGTGGCGACCCAGGTGCGTCAAGGCCCCCCCACCTATTGGCCGGGCCGTACCCGCTGCGACGGGCGCGGCAATTGTTATCGCACAGCGGGATGGTGGCAGCCTGGGCAGATCTACACCGTGGACGTCAATAAAGGCCTACGCGACCGTGTTGAAGCACAGTGCATGGCGGCCAAAGGGTATCGCCCGATCAGCCTGCCACCATGCAAGCAACGGATAAAAGCCAGTGTACCACCCGCACGCACGACCCAATTTCCGCCGATCGGAACCGAGTCCTGCTTTGTTAAATTCGACGACGGATCGTTTCAGATCATCACACCCGGCCAGACGGGGTGAAGGACCGGCGGATTATTCCGCCGGCTCCGGTTCGTCCAGTTGCGCCACCCTTGCGCCCGATTTGTTCGACGTCACCACACCCAGTGATTTCAGCTTGCGGTGCAGCGCGCTGCGCTCCATCCCGACAAAGCTGGCGGTGCGGCTGATATTGCCGCCAAAGCGGTTGATCTGGGTCAGCAGGTATTCCCGCTCGAACGCCTCGCGGGCTTCGCGCAGCGGCAAGGTCGCCAGCGCGCCAGACAGAACAACGCGGCCGGAATCGTCGGCCTTTTCATCCTCGGTCGGCAGCTCCTTAGCCTCGATCGGCCCCGTGCCGTCGCCCAGGATCAGCACCCGTTCGATCAGGTTTTTCAACTGACGCACATTACCCGGCCATGTCATGGTCTGCAGCAAGGCCACCGCTTCTTCGGAAATCTCGCGAACCGGCAGGCCCTGCGTTTCGTTGCACATCTCGATGAAATGCTGGGCCAAAACCGGAATATCTTCGCGCCGATCCTCAAGCGAGGGCACGTCGATCGGCACCACATTCAGCCGGTGATACAGTTCCTCGCGGAAGCGATCAGCGGCAATCTCGGCATCCAGATCCTTGTTGGTGGATGAGATCACGCGCAAATCCACCCGAACCTTGTCCGACCCGCCGACACGTTGGAATTGCTGGTCGACCAGCACGCGCAGGATTTTAGATTGCGTGCCCAACGGCATATCCGCGACCTCGTCGAAATAGACCACACCGCCATGCGCCTCTTCCAACAGACCTGATTCCACCCCCCGGTCCGAGGATTCGCGGCCAAACAGAACTTCTTCCACGCGCTCGGGTTCGATCCCGGCGCAGTTTACGGTCACGAAGGGCGCGTTGGCACGGTTTGAATGCGCGTGGATATAGCGCGCCGCGATCTCTTTGCCCGACCCTGCCGGGCCGCTCAGCATTACGCGGCCGTTCGATTTTGTGACCTTGTCCAACTGCCCCTGCATCGCTCGGAACGAGGCGGATTTGCCGATCATGTCGGAATTTGTCACCTCTTTGCGCTTGAGCGAGGCATTCTCGCGGCGTAGACGCGATGTTTCCATTGCGCGGCGGATGACCACCATCAACTGGTCAATATTGAAGGGTTTTTCGATAAAGTCATAAGCCCCCTGCTTGATCGCCGCGACCGCAATTTCGATGTTGCCGTGGCCGGAAATAATCACCACCGGCACATCCGGGTTGTCACGTTTGACGGCTTTCAAAATATCGATCCCGTCCATCCGGCTATCCTTCAGCCAGATATCCAGAATCAACAGCCCCGGCGGTTCCGAGTTGATCTGGGCCATGCACTCATCCGAGTTGCCCGCCAAGCGGGTCGTATAGCCCTCGTCCTCCAGAATGTCGGACACCAGTTCGCGAATATCGCGTTCGTCATCTACGATCAGAATGTCGCTCATCTTTGGCCTGCTTTCAGTTTGTTTGTTTGAATTGCCTGCTTTTGGGGCGCGTCAGACGGGGAAAAATTACCCGCTGGTAAACGGATCACGGCCATCGCGCCAAAATGGTCCTGTCCGTCGAAGACCGGCGCATCTTCTAAAGTCAGCGCGCCGCCATGCTCTTCGATAATCTTTTTGACGATGGGCAGGCCCAAACCTGTCCCGGCGTCCCGCGTTGTCACATACGGCTCGAACAGGCGCGCCCGATCTTCGGGCAAGCCAATGCCGTTGTCTGCAATGGTGATGACGGTACCCGCGTCATCGCGTTCTACGTCCACTTTGATTTGTGGCTTCAGGTTCTCGGGGGGGCCTTTTTGCTTAAGGGTTTCTATGGCTTCCCCGGCATTCTTGATCAGATTCGTCAGAGCCTGGTTCAACATCGTCGCATCTAGATCAGCTGGAATCGGATCATCTGGCAATTGCGCTGTGATCTCGACATCGGGCTGCCCTGATTGCTGCAACAAAACCGCCTCGCGCACCAGATCGACAACGTTTTCCTCACGCCGATCGGGCTCGGGCATCCGTGCGAATTTCGAGAATTCGTCCACGATCCGCCGCAGATCATTGGTCTGCCGTACGATCACATCGGTCATGGATACAAGGCTATCGCAATCCTCTTCATCCAGCTTCCGCGAGAATTTACGTTTGATCCGCTCGGCGCTCAGTTGGATCGGGGTCAGCGGGTTCTTGATCTCATGCGCAATGCGTCGCGCCACATCGCCCCACGCGGCCATCCGCTGCGCGCTAACCAGATCGGTCACGTCATCAAAGGCGACAACATAGCCTTCTAGCCCGCCATCCTCACCCCGTCTGGTTGCCATCCGCACCAGCAGGTTTTCAAGACGGCCCTTGCGCGTCACCTTGACCTCACCCTGAACGGATTCCTGCCCGCTTTCCTTAAGGCTTTCGAACAAGGGCAGAAACTCGGGCACCGCTATGCCAATCGCCAGCGTTTCGTCCCCGCGCGACCAGTCCAACAATCGTTCCGCCGAACGGTTCACCAGTGTAACGCATCCATCAGGATCGACACCAACAACGCCCGACGTGACCGAACTGAGCACCGAATCGAACAACCGACGACGACGTTCGATCTGGCGGGTATTTTCTAGCAGAGTGTCGCGCTGTGCATTAAGTTGCCGCGTCATCTGGTTGAAATAACGTCCCAATATGGCAATCTCATCGTCGCTGGCCTCTTCGATGACTTGAACGCTCAGATCACCGGCCCCCACACGTTGCGCCGCTGTAGTAAGCCGTCCGACGGGACGCGACAGGCGCTCGGCAAACCACATACCCAGCGACATCGCCGCCAAGATCAAAATGACCGCAAATCCCAGATAGAGCAGACCAAATTCGAACAGTACCCTGCCCCGTTCGCTTTCAAGCTGTTGATAGAACTGTACCGTTTCCTTGGTGTCATCCAGCAGCGTCAACAACTGACCATCCACCTCGCGGCTGACATAGAGATACCGGTCCAGATAGGCGCGTAGCGGCACGAGCGCCCGGAATTCACTGTTTTGCCAATCGTCGATGATCAGAAGGCCCGTGTCAGAGGCCTCTACGATCTGCTCGGGCGTCGGTGCCTCATAGTTGAACAGGTAAGACCGGTCGCCGCGCGACTTTATTTCCCCTGCTCCGTCAATGACATAAGCCTCACGCAGCCCACGCTGAATTTGCGATTGCCCTTGCGCAAGAACCGCGCGCAATTCCGCGTCCGAGATATAGAAATCCACCGCGCGCGCATTGTTGAGGTACAGCGCCAGAACCGTCGCGTCCTGCCGCAAACCTTCGCGGTGCTCCTGCTCATAGGCTTCGGCTGCGGTCAGGGATGAGCCAACAACCTGCCTCACCCGGTCCGAGAACCAGCCCTCGAGACCGATATTCACCGTCAGGCCAGCGAAAATCGCCACCGTCACTGTCGGCACCAGTGCGAGCAGGGTAAAGGCACCAATCAGACGCAGGTGCAGACGCGATCCGGCCGATTTCGCCCGGCGCGCGGCGATCAAACTGCCCAATTGGCTGAGAACCAGCGCAGCAACCACCAGCACATAGACCAGATCGGCCAGCAGAATCAGGCGCAGCGACGGCGCGGTTGTGCCCAAGTCAAAGGGACCGATGACCAGATAGGTCACCAACGCCAGAACCGGGCCCAGAAGAACCAGACCCAAGGTGCTAATATTGCGCAGCTTTCGGGATTTCCGCCACCGATTAATCGATAGGATCAGCCCGCTCTGTGCTCGGGATGCCACCGTCTGCCCTCATCCTGATGCGCCGTTTTCACGGCAAACCGCCATATTTCGTGGTCCTTGTCGGGGTCGAACCCGAATGCCACGCTTTGTGTGGCGATATTACATCAGTTTGCGGCGGCGTGTCACCTGAATATCGAGGTCTGTGATCTTTTTCCGCAGCGTATTCCGGTTAATCCCCAGAAGATCAGCACATTTTGCCTGATTTCCGCCGGTTGCATCCAGGGCCAACTCGATCAGAGGGGCCTCTACCTCGCGCAGGATGCGTTGATACAGGCCCGGCGGCGGCAGAATATTGCCGTGCAAGTCGAAATACCGCCGCAAGTGACGCGCGACCGAAGTCGACAGTTTCTCGCGCTCACCATCGCCCAGAACAGGTTCGGCTTCGGGCTGGCTGCCCAGAACCGCCTCGACCTCGGATTTCGAGATTTCATCGGCGCGGCTGGTCAGGCTGAGGCGGCGGATCGCGTTTTCCAACTGTCGCACATTGCCCGGCCACGAATAGCGCCGCACCAGCTCTACCGCATCCGGGCTGAGCCAGCGTTTGGTGCCGTGTTCGCGCTCTTCCCGCGCCAGAAAGTGGTCGGCCAAAAGGGTGATGTCATCCACACGTTCGCGCAGCGCAGGCACGTGGATTGTCGCGCCGCACAGACGGTAATACAGGTCCTGACGCACGCGCCCGCTCTCCATCGCGTCGGTCAGGTCCGACTGGCTGGTGGCCATAAAGCGTGGGACGTGGTCGCCGGGCGTGTCCATCATGCGGACGATGCGAGCCTGCAGTTCGTCCTCGATATCGGCAATCTCGTCGATCAGCAACGTCCCACCTCGAACCCGCGCCATCACCCGTGCAGGACCTTCCAGATCGCGCAAATCAGCGGCTGTCGCCGTGACAAAGGGCAGTGTGCGACGGTCCGAGAAATCATGAATAGCCCGTGCAATCAATGATTTACCTGTTCCACTTTCACCAGATATCATCACCGAAAGATCAGTGTTCATCACCCGTGCGACCAACCGGTACAGCGCCTGCATCACCGGGGTCCGCCCGACTAGGGGCAGTTCTTCTGGGCGGTCCTGCGCCGGTTCGCTGGCGTCGGTTTGCACGCGCTGTTTCTGCTCCAGCGCCCGCGCGGTCCGTTTCATCAGATCAGGCAGGTCAAACGGCTTGGGCAGATAATCATAGGCATCGGCCTCGGCCGCCTGAATCGCCGTCATGATCGTGTTCTGGGCCGAGATCACGATGACAGGCAGGCCGGGTCGGTCCTGCGCGATCTTGGGCAGCATCTCCAGGCCATTGCCATCCGGCATAACGACATCTGAGATCACCACATCGCCTTTCCCTTCGCCAACCCAGCGCATCAGCGTGGTCAACGAAGAGGTCGCGTGCACCTTGCACCCCGCCCGCGTCAGGGCCTGTGTCAAAACGGTGCGGATCGTGCGGTCGTCATCTGCGACCAGTACTGTTCCATCCATTGGGTGCTCTCCTTAAGCTCTTCTCGGCTTTGTCCTACGTTGCATCCTTCGGTGCCCGCCTCAGCGAGATACGAAACACCGTGCGGCCCGGCACCGAGTCGGCGGAAATCCAGCCGTCATGGTCCGAGATGATCTTGCTCACCAGCGCCAGCCCAAGGCCGGTGCCGTTTTCCTTGCCCGACACGAAAGGGTCGAAAATATCGCTACGGATTTTCTCGGGCAGGCCCGGACCATCGTCGATGATCTCAACCTGCAGGGGCAACGAATGGCCCGAGCCATCGCTGCGCCGCAGGCGGAAGGAATGTTCGAAATACGTCCGCAGACGAATGGTTCCGCCTTTGGAATCAGCTGCTTCCGAAGCATTCTTCAACAGGTTCAGAATGACTTGGAGAAATTGATCGGGGTCGCCATAGGCCAAAGGCAACGAGGGATCGTAGTCCTCGATAATCTTCATATGCGCGCCGAACCCCAGCAACGCGGACCGTCGCGCGCGGTCCAGAACGTCGTGGATATTGACGGGTTTGAAGTCAGGCTCCGACAGGTTTCCGAATTGCTCAACCTGTTCCAGCAGCTTTACGATCCGGCGACTTTCGGCGACGATAAGATCTGTTAACTCAAGGTCTTGCTGAGAGATATTCATGCTCAGCAACTGCGCCGCCCCAGTGATGCCGGCCAGCGGGTTCTTGATCTCATGCGCCAACATCTCGGCCATACCAATCGCCGACTGCGCCGCCGATTTAACCGTATTGCCCCGCGTCATCCGTCCCGCCAACTCGCGCGGTGAGATGATCATGATCATCGACCCCGGATGCCCGACCAAAGGGGCAATCTGTAGCGCGCATTGCAGCGGCGCACGATTACCCGATCCCGCATCTACATCATTCACGAACAGGGGTGTTCCCTGTGCCCGCGCCCGCTCGAACGCTTCCTCCAGGGGGGCATCAACCGCGATCTGATCCCACACCGGGTGCCCGATCACCGATTTACGCGAGGCGTTCAGGAAGCCCTCTCCGGCTGAATTGACGTCGGATATCCGATCGTCGCCATCAATGATGAAGGCTGGTACCGGAAGCGAAGTCCAAATACTCTGGTCCGAATTCATGCAACCGCCTCCACTTGCGTCCCAAGCGCGTCACCCAGCAGGCGGATCACCTCATCCGTATCGCGAGAAGTCAGAACAGCGCGGCGCAAGGCTGCGGGCGTTCTAGCCTGATCCATGTACCAACCCAGATGCTTACGCGCGATGCGCAGACCCAGATCGGTACCGTAAAAGCCCAGCATCGCCTGATAATGCGTTCGCACCATCTCGATCAGGTCATCGCCCTGCGGCACCACCGGTGCGGGCGCGCCATAAAGATCGTGGCATACCTGCGCCAAGACCCAGGGCTGACCCTGAGCGCCCCGCCCGATCATGACGCCATCCGCGCCTGACTGGTTCAGAGCTATTCCCGCTGTTTCTGTATCCACGATATCCCCGTTTGCAATAACGGGGATATCGACCGCCTCTTTCACCGCACGGATGGCCTGCCAGTCCGCCTGCCCCTTGTAGAACTGACAGCGCGTGCGCCCGTGGATCGTCACCATTTGCACCCCTGCCTCCTGCGCGCGCCGCGCGACGTCCGGCGCATTCAGTAATTTGTCGTCCCACCCCAACCGCGTTTTCAGCGTGACCGGCACATCAACCGCCGCGACCACCGCCTCGATCAATGTCAGCGCATGATCCGGCGTTTTAAGCAGCGCCGAGCCGGAATAGCCATTCGTTACCTTTTTGGCGGGACACCCCATGTTGATGTCGATCACCCGCGCGCCCCGATCAACGACCTGCCGGGCGGCCTCGGCCATCCAGTGCGCCTCGCGCCCGGCCAGTTGAACGGCGGTGTTTTCCACGTCGGCCGACAGCTCGGCCCGTTCGCGCACGCCGGGTTTGGCCTGCACCATTTCCTGACTGGCGACCATCTCACTAACCACCATGCCCGCGCCAAAGCGCATCACCAGATCGCGGAACGGGCGGTCGGTGATTCCGGCCATCGGGGCCAGCAGAACCGGAGGGGTCAGGTCTTTTTCAGCGAGTTGCAGTGTCAACGTGCTTAATCCTTGGGCAGATGCGACTTAGATATCGAATTGAGCGTATATGAACAACAAATCGGCAACTGAAAAGCCCGCAAAATCATCACATGCTTAATTTTTAGGCGGGTTAACGCGGGTGATTGCCTCTGCATTCACCGCACCCTAAACATTGCCCTGAAATTGCCGGAGACACTCCTTATGACCACCGCCGCCATTATCGTTGCCGCAGGACGCGGCCTGCGCGCCGGAGGGGGTATCCCGAAACAATGGCGGCCTCTAGCCGGACGCCGCGTCGCGGACTGGACGATCGAGCGGTTTCGTGAGCAGGTCGATCATATTGCGCTAGTTCTATCACCTGATGACCAAGAAGCGTGGGCAGAGCTCGCCGAGTCGGGCCTGATTCTGACCGCAGGCGGCGAGGATCGCGCGGGATCGGTGCGCAAGGGGCTGGCCGCCCTGAGCGGTTTGGATGTGACCCGCGTTCTGATCCACGACGTCGCCCGCCCCTGTGTCAGCACGCAGATTATTCGCAACGTGTTGCAAGCGTTGGAAACTCGCCCCGCAGCAGCCCCCGGATTGGCGATGACAGACGCGCTCTGGACCGGAGATGGCGCAACCGTCACCGGCACACAAGACCGCAGCGGCCTGTTCGCCGCGCAGACGCCGCAGGGCTTTCACTATGACGCTATAGTCGCGGCCCATGCTGCGTATTCCGGCAGTGCCGCAGATGATGTCGAGGTTGCTCGGGCCGCAGGTTTGGACGTGGCCATCGTGCCTGGCGATGCGGACAATATCAAAATCACACGGCCCGAGGATTTTGCCCGGGCGGAACGCATATTGGGAACGAAAATGGATGTAAGGCTGGGCAACGGGTATGACGTGCATCGCTTTGGCGACGGGGATCATGTAATCCTCTGCGGCGTGCAGGTGCCGCATGAACGCGGGCTGCAGGGGCATTCGGACGCTGATGTGGGAATGCACGCCGTAACCGATGCGATCTATGGCGCGCTGGCGCAGGGCGATATCGGCCAACACTTCCCGCCCTCGGACCCAAAATGGAAAGGGGCCGCCAGCGAGATTTTCCTGCGCCATGCGGTCGAACTGGCCGCGACGATGGGATACGCGATCTCAAATGTCGATTGCACGCTGGTCTGCGAATACCCCAAGATCGGCCCCCATGCCGAAGCGATGCAGTTCGAGATGGCCCGGATTATGGGGCTGCGGACCGATCAGATCTCCGTCAAGGCGACCACATCAGAGCGGCTGGGCTTCACTGGCCGCAGCGAAGGTATTGCCTCTCTGGCTACAGCCTGTCTGGTGAAATCATGAACGCGGCACAATTGATCGGAACCGTCTGTGGCGTGGGTTATCTACGCCCTGCGCCCGGTACATGGGGATCGCTCGCCGCCCTGCCCTTGGCGTGGGTCTTGCATACACTGGGCGGCTTTCCCCTGCTGGTGATCGCCACGCTTGCGGTGTTCTTCGGCGGCCTCTGGGCCACCCGCGTGATGACCGCAGGGCAAGAGGATCACGACCCGTCCGAGATCGTCGTAGATGAGGTCGCAGGCCAGTTCATCGCGCTTTGGGCGATCTCTTACCCCTCCTGGGTGCATGGGATCGAGATCACGGCCCTCTGGCCCGGCTGGGTTGCAGGGTTCGTGCTGTTCCGACTGTTCGACATCACCAAACCCGGCCCGGTGGGTTGGGCGGATCGCAAGGGAGATGCGATGGGCGTGATGCTGGACGATGTGATCGCCGGGGTGTTTGCCGCCATCGGCGTGCTGATCCTGGCCGGGATCGCGCACGGGGTGTTGGGACTTTGATCGTCGCCGCGTTACTGGACCGCGCCAAGGCGCAAGGTGTGATGATTGCCACTGCTGAAAGCTGCACTGGTGGCATGGTGGCGTCTGCCCTGACTGATATCCCCGGCAGCTCGGCCGTAGTGGACCGCGGCTTTGTCACCTACACCAACGCCGCCAAACAACAGATGCTGGGCGTGCAGGCCGCGACGCTGGATGCTTACGGCGCGGTCTCGGAAGAGGTCGCACGCGAAATGGCCGAAGGCGCGCTGCATCATTCACAGGCACAACTTGCCGTGTCGATCACAGGCATTGCAGGCCCCGGCGGGTCCGAGTTCAAACCCGAGGGCCGTGTCTGCTTCGGCCTTGCCGCCGATGGTTTGCACACACGGTCTGAGACAGTTGAATTTGGTCCGTTGGGTCGGGAAAACGTCCGGCGCGCGGCTCGAGATCACGCGCTGGGCCTGCTTTCTCAGGCGCTTTCTAGTATTGCTCAAAAATAGGGCATGTCGCTCTGATCGCCGCCTATTTAATCACCTTTTCACAAAAAGCCCCGAAAACAGGCTGCATTTTGTGATGTTGCCTCTTTTTTCCTCGTCCTTGATCCGCTTCAAGCCGCGCCACGCAAGTTGAAGAGGAGACCGGCCGATGAATGGAGCCGATACAGCCTGGATCATTGTGGCAACCGCCTTGGTCCTGTTCATGACATTGCCGGGCCTCGCCCTGTTCTATGGCGGCCTTGTGCGCGCCCGCAACGTGCTGAGCGTGTTCATGCACTGTTTCTCGATCGCTTGTTTGATGAGCATCCTGTGGCTGGTCGCAGGCTATTCCATCGCGTTCGGCGATGGCGGATCAGGCTTGTGGGGCGGTCTGGGCAAGGCGTTTCTGAACGGTGTCGATGCAGACAGCCTATCGGGCACGCTGCCCGAGGTTCTCTTCTTCGCATTCCAGATGACCTTTGCCATCATCACCCCTGCCCTGATCGTCGGCGCTTATGTCGAGCGCGTGGGCTTTGGCTTTGTGCTGACCTTCTCGGGCCTGTGGATGTTGCTGTGCTATGCGCCGGTGGTGCATTGGATCTGGGGTGGTGGCATTCTGACAGATGGCGGCATTTTGGGCGAGGTCGGCGTGCGTGACTTTGCAGGCGGAATCGTGGTGCATGAAACCGCCGGTCTGGCCGCGCTGATTATCGCCGTGGTTCTGGGCCCGCGCCGCAACCGCACGACGCCCCCACACAATCCGGGCTTTGTCATGATCGGTGCCGCGATGCTGTGGGTTGGCTGGTTCGGCTTCAATGGCGGTTCGCAACTGGCCGCTGACGGCGGTGCTGCGATGGCGATGACCGTGACGCATATCTCGGCCGCGACTGCCTCCCTGACTTGGGCGCTGTATGAGCGGATCAAGTACGGCAAGGCCTCGATGGTCGGTCTAGTGACAGGTACGATCGCCGGCTTGGCCTCGATCACACCCGCCTCGGGCTATGTGGATCCGGTTCAGGCGCTGATCATCGGTGCCGTGGCCGGTGTGTTGTGTCAGGAAGCCGTCAATGTCATCCGCAACGTTCTGAAAATCGACGATACGCTGGATGTATTCGCCGTGCATGGCGTCGGCGGCATCTTTGGCACGCTTATGATCGCCGTCTTTGGCCTGGGCGCCTGGACTGCACAGTTGGGTGGCCTGGTCATCGTAGGTGTGTTCACAGTCGTTGTGACCTTTGTACTGATCAAACTGGTCGCGCTGATCACTCCGCTGCGGGTGGATGCAGAGACCGAGACCAATGGCCTCGATCTGTCGGTGCATGGTGAGCGCGCTTACGACATGACAAGCTGATCGCGCGTCAATCTGAATGTGCATAGCGGGCCCCTTGCGGGTCCGCTTTTCTTTTGTCCGCCCCCTCGACTCTGTGCCCTGCGGCGGGCTATCAGCCCGCAACGTGTTATCAGCCCAGAGGTTTGCATCATGATCCCCAGCTCGTACCCCGACAGCACCGAAATCGCCCGCCTGACCGCGCGCATGCTACTGGAGATCAAAGCCGTCCACTTCAACGCGCGCGAGCCGTTCACACTGGCCTCTGGCCTGCCCAGCCCGACCTATATCGACTGCCGCAAGCTGATCTCATACCCCCGCATCCGCTCGACCCTGATGGACTTCCTGACCGTCACCGTGATGCGCGAAGCTGGGTTCGAGGCGTTCGACAACATCGCAGGTGGTGAAACCGCAGGTATCCCCTTTGCCGCCATGGTCGCCGAGCGGATGGCCCTGCCGATGACCTATGTGCGCAAAAAGCCCAAGGGCTATGGCCGCAATGCCCGGATCGAGGGTGCAATGTCCGAGGGTGAGCGCGTTCTGCTGGTCGAAGATCTGACCACCGACGGCGGATCAAAGCTGTCCTTCGTGGATGCGATCCGCGACACCGGGGCGACCTGCGGCCACACGGCGGTGATCTTTTACTACGGCATCTTCCCCGAGACCGAGAAAACCCTGGGCGATCACGGTGTGAAACTGCATCACCTGTGCACTTGGTGGGATGTTTTGGCCGAAGCAAAAGCGCAGAAAGCCTTTGATGCAGAGACACTTGACGGTGTCGAAGCCTTCCTGAACGACCCGCGTGGATGGCAGGAAGCCAACAAACCCTCCTAAAGTGCCTGTGCATAAGCTGGGGGTAACTTGGCAAAGAATCGCCCCCTCAGCGCTCGCATCTAGTGCTGCCGCGATGAAGCTGCACTAAATGTTGCGCCGCGCGGTGTTCTTTGGCAAAGTTGTCCAAACTTATCCCAAGCTGAAGTCGAGTTATTCGCGACTTATCTTCAGAGATTTACAGATGGCCCAACGGGTGCCGGATTGATTAGAACTGTCGCACGGGCAGCGGGGACAAAATGAACGAGATAAGCAGTATCGAGCAGGCGGCGGCGCAGATTCAGAACGCTGAAACCATGCCGCATTCCATCGAGGCCGAGCAGCAGCTTTTGGGCGCGATTCTGACCAATAACGATCTCTATGATCGCGTCGCCTCGATCATTGGGGCCGAGCATTTCTATGACCCGGTCCATGCCCGCATCTTCGAGGTGGCGGCCAATCGCATCGCCAAGAATGCTTTGGCCTCACCCGTGACGCTGAAATCCTTCATGGCCGAGGATGAGGGCCTCAAGGAACTGGGTGGCCCCGCCTATCTGGTCAAACTGGCGGGTGCGTCGATCAGTGCCTTTGCGGTGCATGACTATGCCCAGATGATCTATGACCTCGCCATCCGGCGCGAGCTGATCCGGCTGGGCCGCGATATCTCGGACAAGGCGGCGCGGGTGGATGTCAGCAGCGAGCCCAAGGAACAGATCGTCGAGGCCGAGCAACAGCTTTATCAGTTATCCGAGCAGGGCCAGACCGAACAGGGATTTCAATCCTTCCTCAAGGCGGTCACAGAAGCCGTCAACGTCACCAACGAAGCGTATCAGCGCGGTGGTGGCATGGCAGGGATTTCCACCGGTCTGGCCGACTTGGACAAACAGCTTGGGGGCCTGCACCCGTCCGACCTGATTATTCTGGCCGGTCGTCCGTCGATGGGGAAAACCTCATTGGCGACCAACGTCGCGTTCAACGTGGCCAAAGCCTACAAACGCGGCACCAAGCCAGATGGGTCTGAGGGTGCGATTGACGGCGGAGTGGTCGGTTTCTTCTCGCTGGAGATGAGCGCCGAGCAGTTGGCAGGCCGGGTTCTGGCCGAAGCCTCGGAAATCTCCTCGCACAAGATCCGTCAGGGCGACATGACCGAAGCCGAGTTCCGCCGCTTTGTAGACGCGGCGAAAGAGTTGGAAGCCTGCCCACTGTTCATCGACGACACCCCGGCTTTGCCGATCTCGCAACTTGCTGCCCGCGCGCGGCGGTTGAAGCGGACGCACGGTTTGGACCTGCTGGTCATCGACTATTTGCAGCTGTGTCGCGGCATGGCCGACAATCGCGTCAACGAGATTGCCGAGATTTCGATGGGCATGAAGGCCATCGCCAAAGAACTGAACATCCCGGTCATCGCCCTCTCCCAGCTGTCGCGCCAGGTGGAAAACCGCGACGACAAGCGTCCGCAACTGTCAGACCTGCGGGAATCGGGCTCGATCGAACAGGATGCCGACGTGGTGATGTTCGTGTTCCGCGAGGAATACTACAAAGAGCGCGAAAAGCCCGGCGATCATGAGCTGGAAAAGATGGAAGAGTGGAAACAGGCCATGGACCGCCTGCATGGCAAGGCCGAGGTCATCGTCGGCAAGCAGCGCCACGGCCCCATCGGCACGGTTGAACTCTCGTTCGAGGCGCAGTTCACCCGCTTTGGCAATCTGGTCAAACCCTGGCAGCAGGACGGCCAGATCGAGGGCTACTGACCTACCACATCTCTGGCACATCGAAGGCAGACACGCAGCGTGACGAGCCTGCCAGCGGCGTCAGGTCCGATTTGGTGAGCGATTGCCCCTGCCATCCATGTGGCATGCTCAGCGCGTGGGGTGGGCTGGCGAACTCTATCGTCATTGGCTGGAATCCTGCTTTGCTATAGTAAGCGGGATCGCCATAGGTAACGACAACATCCAAACCCGCCTGACGCATCTGGTCCAGACCATAAGCAATCAGTTTTCTCCCAATCCCCTGCCCCTGATAGTCAGTACGAACCGCGACCGGAGACATCATAACCACGTCGCGCGGATCATCTTCGTAAAAAAGCCGAGAAAAAAAGATACAACCCTTCAGATCACCAACCTCGCCAGCAGTGACGCAGAACAGGGCTTCGGGGGGCGTGGTGTCCATTAGGGCTTGCGTCAGCGCAAAAAGCGCATCGCCTTCCGCTTCGCCCTCGGATGCTGCGAACACATCGCGGTAGAATTCAGGAATTGCGGCCTCTTGCCCGGTAAGCCCCGAAGATAGCATCATAATTTCACCCTTGCCCGCTGCATAACACCGTTTAGCATGATTCCTCGCCTAACCCTGCGACTGCTGTTCGGCAATTTCAATGGGATTGAGATTTTTTGCGATTTCCTGCGCGCTTTTCCCTGATCCGTGGCCAATCCCTGCCCACGTTCCTGTCAAACCGGGCAATAAACGGTGCGTACCCCCTTGACCTGCCGCGATCCAATGTCATGAACAGTGCCATGAGTACCGCACGTTTGACTATCAACCTTCTTGCGCTGGCCAATAACTGGCGCGCCTTGGATGCCAAGACGAATGCCGAGACCGCTGCGGTGGTCAAGGCCGATGCCTATGGACTTGGGGCTGGCCCCGTTTCCGATGCGCTGGCCGAAGAAGGCGTGCGCACCTTTTTTGTTGCCGCTGCCGAAGAAGGTGCCGAGGTCCGTGCCGCCGTAGGCCCCGGTCCGATGATCGGCGTGTTCTCAGGCCATATGGAGGGCGATGCAGATCTGTTGCAGGCCCATGACCTGACGCCGATGCTGAACTCACCCGAACAGGTCCAGCGCCACGAACAAAGTCTGCCCGGCCACGCCTTCGGCATTCAGCTCGACACGGGCATGAACCGTCTGGGTCTGGAACGCTCAGATTGGGCTGAACTGCGCGAACGGATCGAGGCACAAAACCCTGCGCTGATCATGTCGCATCTGGCCTGCGCCGATGAGCCCGACCACCCAATGAACACCTATCAACTGCGCAATTTCCGCGAGATGACCGAGGGTGTCACTGCACGACGCTCCTTGGCAGCAACCGGTGGGATATTGTTGGGAGCCGAATTTCACTTTGACCTCTGCCGCGCTGGCGTCGGCCTTTACGGCGGCATGCCCTTTGCTGCGGCGAAACCCGTGGTGACAGCGGACCTGCCCGTCATTCAGGTCCGTGAACTGGCCGAAGGTGAGACGGTCGGCTACGGCAACAGCTGGACCGCGCGTCGTCCGTCCCGAATCGCCACCGTCGCGGCCGGATATGCCGACGGGCTGCATCGCGCGATTGGGGGCGGCATCGACGCCTTTGCAGGCGGTCAGCCCTGCCCGGTTGTTGGGCGCATTTCGATGGACCTGATCACCGTGGATGTCACCGACCTGCCCGAAGACCCCGAACGCCTGCGCATCCTGAACGGCCACCAGACCGTGGATGATTTGGCCGAGGCCGCAGGCACCATCGGCTATGAAATCCTCACATCGCTGGGCGCGCGCTATTCCCGAGGCTACGTGGAATGAACCCTTTGTATATGCTGGGCGGGCTGGGTCGCGTCGTCCTGTCCCTGTTTGCGAACTTCGGCAAGGTATCGCTTTTCACGGTCGATGCGATCTCGCACATTTTCCGCCCGCCTTACTACCCGCGCGAATTTGTCGTAGCACTGATGAATATCGGCTGGCTGTCGCTGCCGGTTGTCGGTCTGACTGCGATCTTCACCGGTGGCGCGCTGGCGCTGCAGATCTACGCCGGTGGCGCCCGTTTCAACGCCGAGGCCGTGGTGCCGCAAATCGTTGCCATCGGCATGGTACGCGAACTGGGCCCGGTGCTGGGCGGGTTGATGATCGCAGCGCGCGTCACCTCGTCTATCGCGGCGGAAATCGCGACGATGAAAGTGACCGAGCAAATCGACGCGCTGGTCACGCTTTCCACCCATCCGATGAAGTACCTGACCGCTCCGCGCGTATTGGCCGCAATCCTCACCGTGCCTGTTCTGGTGGCCGTGGGCGACGTGATCGGCATCGCCGGCGGCTATGTGGTCGCAACGCAAAGCCTTGGCTTCAACGCCGCCGTCTACCTGCAAAACACAGTCAACTTTCTTGAGCTACACGACGTGATCTCGTCCCTAACCAAAGGGGCCGCCTTCGGCCTGATCACCGCCGTGATGGGCTGCTACTACGGCATGAACTCGGGCCGGGGCGCACAGGGCGTCGGGCGTGCCACCAAGTCTTCGGTCGAGGCTGCAGCCATTATGATCCTGGCCGCCAACTTCATTCTGACAGGGGTGTTCTTTTCGGTATGATACGGCTTGAGAATGTACACAAGGCCTTTGGCGACAACCGCGTGCTGCAGGGCATGAACCTTGAGATCCCCCAGGGCACCTCAATGGTGATCATCGGCGGCTCGGGCACCGGTAAGTCCGTGGCGCTGAAGTGTATTCTGGGTCTGATCAAACCCGACAGCGGCATGATCTACGTGGATGGCAAGGATGCCGCCAAGGGCGACCGGGACGCGTTTTTAGCGCGGTTCGGGATGCTGTTTCAGGGTGCGGCGCTGTTTGACTCGCTGCCCGTCTGGCAAAACGTCGCCTTCCGCCTGTTGCGCGGCCCGTTGAAACGTCCCCCGGAATATGCCCGCGAGATCGCCATCGAGAAACTGCGCCGCGTGGGCCTGAAATCCGATGTGGCCGACAGGTTTCCGTCTGAGCTGTCGGGTGGGATGCAAAAACGCGTGGGCCTTGCGCGCGCCATCGCTGCCGAACCCGAGATCATTTTCTTTGACGAACCTACCACGGGCTTGGACCCAATCATGTCGGGCGTCATCAACGACCTGATCCGCGAAATCGTGACCGAGATGGGCGCCACCGCCATGACCATCACCCACGACATGAGTTCCGTCCGCGCGATTGCCGACAATGTGGCGATGCTGCACGGAGGGGTCATCCAGTGGACTGGGCCTGTTGGTCAAATGGATGCCTCGGGTGATCCCTATGTGGAGCAGTTCATCAATGGCAGTGCAGAAGGGCCGATTGAGGCGGTGCGTTAATCTTCGTTCTTTGCCATCCAATTTTCCGAACGCTCGACAATTTCCTGCGGAATGACTTCAGCGCGCCTCGTCTGCAAATTGAGCAAAACGCATTTGAAAACGGTCGTAAATGCAGGTTCTCCATCAGCAACGCGAACTAGTTTGTGGCTGAAAGTCATAGATTTCGTTCCAACCTCTAGAATCTCGCTTTCCATCTGGATGGCTTCGCCAGCACTCAATTCCGCAAGAAAATTGCTGTCTGCATGGACCACCGCAAAGGACAGCTTTCGTCCCGACCGCATGTCGTCGGCCGTAAGCCCCAACTCAGCCTGCAGCGCAAAAACGGAATCCGAGCAGGCTGCAAAATACTTGGACACATTCATGTGCCCAAGAAAATCACAGTCCGATGGGTCGACAATTGACTTGTAGGCTACAAAACCCGACATCGTTCCTCCCTTCAAAAAATAACTCTGTGGTGAGTGCTGATTTAGGTTAAGCATAGCAGAACATCGCAGCGAATTTTTAATCTCGCCAAGACGCCCTGTCATGACCCTCCGCCTCGCCACCCTCGCCCTCCTGATCCTCTACCCCATCGCGTGGTTCGCCCCGCTGATGCGCGCAGGTCTCCTGCCGATCTTCGGCCTCAGCGAAATCAGCGTCATCACCGGGCTCCAGTCCCTCTGGCAATCCGACATTTTCCTCGCATTGGTCGTCACCGTCTTCGCCCTGTTTGCGCCCTATATAAAAACCATCGGCACCGCCCTGATCCAATGGAGCCTGCTGGACCCGCGCGTTCAACCCGCGCTGAACATCCTTGGTAAGTTGGCCATGGCCGATATTTTCCTGATCGCACTCTACATCACGCTGGCCAAGGGCATCTCTTACGCCACCATCGAAACCGCCTGGGGTCTTTACCTGTTTACAGGCTGTATTCTGGCCTCGCTGGCATTGGGACATATTACAGAGATGACATCCGCCTCACGAAAAGCTTAAAGCTAATTGATTGAAAACATTTACCCCAGTATCATCTTAATATTTCGAGCAGCAACAAATAGTAGTTTTCGGGTCCGTGGCGGATCTCTGTCTGTACGTTAAGTCTACTCCGCTTCGGCTCCGGTGTGTTCCGGTTCTAGAAGGAGATCGACAACCATGGCCGCCCTCCACAACATAACATTGCAATTTCAGAATGCCTTTTTAAGACTGACTTTTTTCCTCATCTGCATGGCTGCGCTTGCGGCCGTGGCAACCACCGCATTATCCGCACTCGGGGTCCTACCCTGGCTGACCATGCAAGCTGGTTTCGGCACCGCGCCGACCGCAGATGCGGGCATGTTCATACAGATCGGATTGACCGCACTGATTCTCATGCTGGCCTTCTACCTGCCCGCAAATAGCCGGATGATGGCGCTTGAAAATGCGCATCGCAAGTTTGCGATGAACATGCAGGACATAACTTACGCTTACCAACTGGCTCATGCCGCGGATCGGGGTGACACATTCATGATGTCGTCCGAGTTCGATGCCGTCAAAGAACGTATCGCCTTTTTGCGCCAACATCCCGACCTGCAAGCTCTGGAGCCTGAAATTCTGGAACTCGCCGCTCAGATGAGTCAGATCAGCCATGAATTGGCCGTCACCTACAGTGATGAACGCGTGGCCCGAGCGCGCACCTTCCTGCAACAGCGTCAGGAAGAGATCGAACAATTCCAGCAGCGCATCGGTGACGCTCAAACCATCCAGCAAGAACTGCGGCAATGGACCCGCGATGTCGAAATCGAAGAATCCATCGCCAAATCGCAACTGGCACGCCTGCGGGACGAGTTGTTCGACCTGCTGCCCGAACTTTCGACCCAGCTTCAGGCCCCGGTCGAGGATCGCAAAACGGCGACATCCAGCGTCATCGCCATGTCGCCTTCACGCGCCGCAGAGTAGGCGCCCTTGGGCGCCCGCCGCGGACGATGGCCCGCGGGGCTTGAGGACGTGGCGCGCCACCGGCGGCAATGAAAGCCCGCAAGGGCTTGAAGAACCGCCCCACCTCGGGCACCAAGGGCCGCATGGCAAAGACGACTTTTTCATGCTCGGCCTGTGGCGCCACGCATTCCCGCTGGTCCGGCCGCTGTGACGGCTGCGGCGAGTGGAACACGATTGTACAAGAAGCCCCCCTTTCGGCTGGCCCAGCCAAGAAATCCCTCGGCGGCAAGCGGGGCCAGACCATCGCACTCACGGACTTGTCGACCGAGGAAACCCCTCCGCCTCGCACATTGTGTGGGGTCGAGGAACTGGATCGCGTACTGGGCGGTGGCCTTGTCCCCGCCTCGGCCCTACTGGTGGGCGGAGATCCAGGCATCGGAAAATCCACCCTCTTGCTGCAAGCCGCCGCACGGTTTGCTCGTGCTGGCGTCAAAACCATCTATGTCTCGGGCGAGGAAGCCAGCGCCCAGGTACGGATGCGCGCCCGCCGTCTGGGGCTGGAGGACGCGCCGGTGCAACTGGCGGCAGAAACAAACCTGCGCAACATCCTTACCACGCTTGAGGCGGAAAAGCCCGGCCTTGCTATAATCGACTCGATTCAGACCATGTGGGCCGACAATGTCGACAGCGCGCCCGGCTCCGTGTCACAAGTAAGGGCCGCAGCCCATGAATTGACCACGTTTGCGAAACGATACGGCATTTCGATCATCATGGTCGGCCATGTCACCAAAGAGGGCCAGATCGCGGGCCCCCGCGTCGTGGAGCACATGGTCGACACGGTGCTGTATTTTGAGGGCGAACGCGGACATCAATTCCGTATTCTACGCGCAGTTAAGAACCGCTTTGGCCCCGCCGACGAGATTGGCGTATTCGAGATGACGGGTAAGGGATTGGCACAAGTCACCAACCCCTCGGCCCTGTTCCTGTCTGAACGCGGCGCGCCCAGTCCCGGCTCGGCCGTGTTTGCCGGGATCGAAGGCACCCGCCCGGTTCTTGTTGAGTTACAAGCACTTGTCGCCCCCTCTCCCCACTCACAACCGCGCCGCACCGTTGTAGGATGGGATAGCGGGCGACTGGCCATGATCCTGGCGGTGCTCGAAGCGCGCTGTGGCGTGCCGTTCACCGGTTTGGACGTCTACCTGAACGTCGCCGGAGGCCTGAAGGTCAGCGAGCCCGCAGCCGACCTTGCGGTGGCAGCAGCCCTGCTCAGTGCGCGCGAGGATACCGCCCTGCCTGCAGATACTGTCGTATTCGGAGAAATCTCTCTTTCCGGGGCTCTGAGACCCGCAGCCCAAACCGAAAACAGGTTGAAAGAAGCCCAGAAACTTGGTTTCACATCAGCTATAGCTCCGGCAGGTGGCAAAACCGGCACTGTGGCAGGTCTGACACTCACCCGACCCTCTGATTTAATGGGGTTTGTTGGCGAAACCTTCGGAGCAGGTTAAGGTAAAGCCTTGAGAGGCTGAAAAAAACTACAGGCGAGGGCCATGGAAGGTTTTACAATTATTGACGGGGTGGTTGCCCTGATCATCGTGGTGTCGGGTCTTCTGGCCTATTCCCGCGGTTTATTGCGCGAGATTTTGGCGATTGCAGGATGGGTTGCGGCCGCTGTTTTGGCCTTTATTTTCGCCCCTCAAGCGGTTCCGCTTATCAAAGAAGTTCCGGTTGTCGGAGATTTCCTGCGCGACAGTTGCGAATTGTCAGTAATCACTGGTTTTGCGGCGGTCTTTGCGGTAGCGCTGATCGTGGTCAGCATCTTTACCCCGCTGTTTTCGTCGTTGGTGCAACGCTCAGCCCTGGGCGGTTTGGATCAGGCACTTGGCTTCTTCTTCGGGATTGCGCGTGGCATCCTGCTGGTCGCCATTGCCTTCTTTGTCTACGACACCGTCATGACCGGTCAATCCTATACGATCGTCGATGAAAGCCGCTCGGCCAAAGTGTTCGAACAGTTCAGCGACCAGATCGAAGAACAAAACCCGGAAGAGGCGCTTGGTTGGATCACACAGCAATATGAAGAGCTTGTCGCCAGCTGCTCGACCGAGCCCACCGCGACCGAAGAGCTGACCGAACCGGCAGCAACTGAATAACCGCGAAAGCCCGGCCTTGGCCGGGCTTTTCTTTTACCAGTCAGGTAAAGCCCTCGCCTGCGCAAACGGTGCAGCGGATATTCTTCAAGCCGAAGCAGCCATCACAGCGGCTGGTTATAGGTTTCCCAAACACATCGCGGCTTTTGACCACTTCGCCTGCGCCATTGCAGATCTGGCAAGGCGAACGCCCCATGCCACGGCAACGGTGGCATCGGCGTTTTACGGGTGTTTCTTTCTTCTGACCCTGTTTGTGCTGCCACATGGCTCAATTCATCCCAGCGAAAACAAATGATACTCTCTATCCGGTCATGACAGCACACCCTGCCCTGCCTGTCACTTGAACAGGCGTGGTTGCTGCAAAATTCGCCTGCAACAGATGCGAATTGTGATCCTTTGATGACACAGGCATCGTTACGCAGTATGTGAGGGCCGAACTGAGATGGAATCGGAGCCACCGATCTTGCTGTACCCGTTTTCTTTCGCACCAGCCCGTTGCGGCAAGGGTGCGACTGTATTCACAGGCAAGCCAGCGGCTTTGAACAGGGCAAACGCCCCGATGTTTCTCAACCTGCCGTCAATCGCTACGTCATAGAAAGTTGGAGCCCGTACATGTGTGGGATTTTGGGGATCGCAAGCCGAACGCATGATGTGTTTGCGGAAATCTATGACGGGCTGCTGATGTTGCAGCACCGGGGTCAGGATGCCTCGGGGATCGTCACTTATAACGGCGAATTCTTCCGCGAGAAGAAAGCTAATGGCTTGGTCAAGGACGTCTTCAACGCCAAGGATGCGGAAACCCTGCTGGGCAAGGTGGGCATCGGCCACGTGCGCTATCCAACCGCCGGATCGCTGAGCGCCGCCGAGGCGCAGCCGTTTTTCGTGAACGCCCCATATGGCATCTATTTGGTCCATAACGGCAACATCACCAACACGGCCGAACAGCGTGAGAAAGTGACCGGCAAATACAGCCGCCACCTGCGTACCACCTCGGACTCCGAGATTCTGCTAAATGTGCTGGCAGACAAGGTGGCTGATGCGATCAAGGTCAACGGCAATGCCGATCCGATCCGCAACATCTTTGCCGGTGTGAAGATGACGATGGAGCGTATTCAGGGCGCCTATTCGGTGATTTGTCTGATTGCCGGTGTCGGCATGCTGGCGTTCCGCGACCCGCACGGGATTCGCCCCTTGTCCGTCGCGGTCCGAGAATCGGATGTGGATGGTGACGATTTTGCCTTTGCGTCCGAGGATGTGGCCTTTGGCATCAACGGTTTTGACAAACTGCGCGACCTGCGCCCCGGCGAGGCAATCCTGATCGATCTCGACGGCAACAAGCATGAGTTTCAGGCCGTCGAAGGCAAGCTGACGCCTTGTATCTTTGAATATGTCTACCTCGCCCGTCCGGATTCGCTGTTGGATGGGGTCTCCGTCTACAAAACCCAGATGCGCATGGGGCAGACTCTGGCCAAGCAGATCCAGGACTCAGGGCTTGAGATCGACCGGATCATTCCCGTCCCCGACAGCGCCCGCCCTGTGGCGCTTGAGGCCGCAAAGATCACCGGTATTCCCTACCGTGAAGGGTTGGTGAAGAACCGATATGTCGGCCGAACCTTCATCATGCCCGGTCAGGAAGAACGCCAGAAATCGGTGCGCCGCAAGCTGAATGCGGTCCCGTTGGAGTTCAAAGGTCACAACGTGCTACTGATCGACGATTCCATCGTTCGCGGCAACACGATCAAGAAGATCGTGCAAATGTGCCGCGAGGCTGGCGCGAAAAAAGTCTATATCGCCAGCGCCTCGCCGCCTGTGAAATATCCCAATGTCTATGGCATCGACATGCCCACCAAGCATGAACTGGTCGCCAACGGCAAAGAGATCGAAGAGATCCGGCAGGAACTGGGCGCAGATGCGCTGTTCTATCAAAAGTTGGACGACCTGATCTGGGCCGCCAAGGAAGGCAACCCCGAGATCGAGGCGTTTGATTGCTCGTGCTTTGACGGTAATTACATCACCGGCAGCGTCAGCGACGATTATCTGGACAGCCTGGAAAACAGCACCCGCGTCAGCAAAAAGCGCGAGGACATGCAGGTGCCGGGCGGGTCTTGGAACGCCACGAAATTGGCGTCGGGTTCGTAAATCCAGCGAATCAGAAGCGCGGAAAAGCTCGGATCTTAGTGTCGGTCCGGGCTTTTTTTGTCAGATGCAGCGCCGGGGGCAAAATTTTCTGACACACAACTCTCTGGCGAAGGAAACGCAATCGCAATGGGTTCGCAGACCCACGCGAAATTGTGAGAAAACCAGCGAGCACCGCCGCCTTTCGTTTCACCTGCTCATTTGCTAGGCCGCTGCCACCACTCACTCAGACATAAGGGGTTGGGGCCCTTCGCCCCTGCCGCAAACCATGCCAAATTCCACCGTCGAAAGCGCGGCTACGCAGAAGGACGCGCTAAAGAAAAGTTCGGTCGCCCTGTTGGGCGTGTTCGGGCCCAAAACCGAGCTACGTGCGCTGATGCGCCTGTCCTCGGGTCGGGTCAAAGAGGTCAAACCGGGTAGCCGCGTTGCCTCGGGCACCGTCGTAGCCATTGATGCCGAAGGGATCATGCTGCGACAAAGCGGCCAGACCCAGCGGATCGCCATCCCCGGTCGCTAATCCTGTCTTGACGGCTTGCGCGCAGGGGTTCAAACCCCACCCATGACCGATCAGACTAAAATTGCCCTCATCACCGGGGCGTCTCGGGGCCTGGGTGCTGCCCTGGCCGAGGCGCTGGCCCCTGAATACCACATCGTTGCTGTTGCCCGCACCACCGGTGGGCTGGAAGAGTTGGACGACCGCATTCAGGCCAAGGGCGGCGCGGCCACGCTAGCGCCCATGGACATCGCCGACCCGAACGCCATGGCAACCCTGTGCCGAGGTATTCACGATCGCTGGGGCAAGGTGGATCTATGGCTGCATACCGCCATCCACACCTCGGCCCTGACGCCTACGCACTTCATTGATCCCAAGGAATGGGCGAAGGCTTTGAACACCAACGCGACGGCGACTTCAGTTCTGATCCCATATGTCGCGCCTTTGTTGGGCGAGAGCGGTCACGCTGTGTTTTTCGACGACCCCAAGGCGGGTGAGAAATTCTATGGCATCTACGGCGCGACCAAAGGCGCACAGATGGCGTTGGCGCGGAGTTGGCAGCTTGAGACCGAGCGTACTGGCCCGCGCGTGTCTATTGTCGAGCCCGCCCCCATGCCCACCGCCGTACGCGCCCGGTTCCATCCCGGCGAGGACCGTGGTGCTTTGACGAGCCCTACGGATGAGGCGGCCCGGATTTTGGCGTCGCTATAGGGGAATGGCCCTTGCGGGCCATGCCTCTGGCAGGGATATTTTTAGCCAGATGAAGCGGGCGGATCAGCCGATATGGGTACCGGTGCGCCCGGCCAGATCGACGAAGAATTGCCACGCTACGCGGCCAGAACGTGCGCCGCGTGTGGCCTGCCATTCGATGGCTTCGGCGCGCAGGGTGTCGGGGGCGACGTTGACGCCATAGGCGGCGCAGTAGCGGTTGATCATGGCGAGGTATTCGTCCTGATCGCAGGGGTGGAAGCCCAGCCAAAGGCCGAAGCGGTCGGAGAGTGAGACTTTTTCCTCGACCGCCTCGGACGGGTTGATGGCGCTGGACCGTTCGTTTTCAATCATGTCGCGCGGCATCAGGTGACGGCGGTTCGAGGTGGCGTAGAAGACAACATTCTCCGGGCGGCCTTCGATACCACCGTCCAGCACCGCCTTGAGCGATTTGTAGTGTTGGTCATCATGGCTGAACGAAAGATCATCGCAGAACAGGATGAACCGATGCGGCGCGGCCCGCAGATGGTTTAGCAGACGCGCGACCGAGCCCATGTCCTCGCGCTGAAGTTCGACCAGTTTCAGATCGGGGTATTCATCTTGCAAGCTCCCATGGACCGCTTTGACAAGGCTGGACTTGCCCATACCCCGCGCACCCCAGAGCAACGCATTGTTTGCCTTATACCCAGCCGCAAAGCGCCGCGTGTTGTCCAGAAGTGTGTCGCGCGAGCGGTTGATGCCCACCAGCAGGTCCAAATCGACTCGGTTCACCTTGGTCACTGGTTCCAGCCGGTCAGGGTCCACATGCCAGACAAAAGCCGGGGCCGCGCCGAAATCAGGGGCTGCCAAGGGGGCTGGAGCCATGCGCTCCAAGGCATCAGCAATGCGGTTCAGGGCTTGGTCATCCATCAGGGCCTCCAGCTGTTTTGGGGTTCAAACCATGATCAGATGCAAGCGGCAAGACCCGCGCATAAAAAAGGCGCGCCACCAGTGGGCGCGCCTGATCCGGGTTAAGCCGGTTTACTTGCTTTCTTCGTCGACGATTTCGGCATCCGCCTCTTCTTCGTCGTCATAGTAGCCGTCAGCGCGCAGCTGTTCTTCGCGCTTTTTCTCGACACGCGCTACGAGGAAGATCGAGATTTCGTACAGTCCATAGACCACCACGAACAAGATCACCTGAGTAATCACGTCGGGCGGTGTCACCAGCGCGGCAAGCACCAGAATGGCGACCACGGCGTATTTGCGAACCGATCCCAGACCTTCGGCCGTCACAAGCCCCGCCTTGCCCATCAGCGTCAGCAGAACCGGCAGTTGGAAGCACAGACCAAAGGCTACGATGAATTTGATCGTCAGGTTTAGATATTCCTGCGCCGAGCCCTGAAAGACCACGCTCAGCGGGGCAGCAACTGCGCCATCGGTCACGGCCTCGCCTTCGGCACCAAATTGCTGGAAGCCAAGGAAGAAATCATAGGCCAGCGGTGTCACTACGTAAAAGGCAAAGCTGGCGCCCAATAGGAACATGAAAGGCGAGGCCAGCATGAACGGCAGGAACGCGTTCTTTTCCGATTTGTACAACCCAGGCGCCACGAACCGCCACATCTGCATCCCGATATAGGGAAAGGCCAGAATGAACCCGCCCAGCAGTGAGACTTTGATGGCCACAAAGAACCCTTCCTGCGGCGAGATGAAGATCAGCCCGCAATCCTGCCCGCGTTCAGCCAGAACGTCACACAAGGGGCGCGTCAGAAAGTTGAAAAGCGGCGTCGCCACAGTGAAACAGATGATCATCCCGATCAGAAACGCCACAACGCAATGAATAAGCCGCGTGCGCAGTTCTGCCAGATGCTCGATCAATGGGGCCGAGCTGTCCTCGATCTCGTCGGTCTTGGTCATGTCTTGCTTTCGGTTTTCAACGCGGCCTCGGCCTCTTCGGCCTTGGCCAGAGCGTCAGCCGCCTCTTTCGCCTTGCGCTCGGCGGCGGCGCGCGCAGTCGAGGCTTGAATCTTTTTGGCTTGCTCTGCCCGTTCGGCCGCCAGCTTGCCGGTCTCGCTTTCGGGGTCGAACTTGGTCGGGTCGATGCTCTTGGCCAGATCCTGCGCGGCCTCTTTCACGCCATCCATGGCGCTGCCCACAGGGTTGGTGGCCGCGTTCAGACCCTTCTTGATCTCATTGACACCCGCTTGATCAGCGGCCTCATTCATGGCGCTGGAGAACTCACGCGCCATGCCGCGGGCCTTGCCGACAAACCGGCCCACATTGCGGAACAGCACCGGCAGGTCCTTTGGCCCCACAACGATCAGGGCAACAACGCCGATGACCAGAAGCTCGGTCCAGCCCAGATCAAACATCTGCGCTTAGGCCTTGTCTTTGTCGGTCTCGGGGGTGACGTCCTTGGCCATCTCGGAGGCGTCCTGTTCCAGCTCATCCGCGCCTTCTTTGACGCCCTTCTTGAACGAGGTGATGCCTTTGCCCACTTCGCCCATCAGCGAGCTGATTTTGCCGCGGCCAAACAGAACCAGAACCACAACGGCGATCAGCAGCAGACCGGGAAGGCCGATATTGTTAAGCATGTCTTGTCTCCTTCTACATCGACGCCGAGCGCCGGGAATGTTGTTTGGCCATGTGTCTACGCCTGACGAGCCGCGGACAACAGTGCGCCAGATCAAATCCGCGTTCGAATTCGCCCCGTTCACGCGTTTTTTGGGCGCTGGATTTTCTCAACTGACAGGTTTATGTCAGTTGCACATGACTAGGAAGAGATCATCGAAACCTGGTCAACGGAGATTGAAATGACCCATGTTGCCGAAATCGTCACCTTTTCCCTGGCTGACAGCACCACACCTGAGGCGTTCGTGAAGCTAAGCCAAACCACCGAAGCCTTCGTGCGAGCGGCCCCCGGCTTTGCGCATCGACAGCTGAGCCAGGGCGAAGATGGCCGCTGGACCGACTACGTGGTCTGGACCGATATGAAAGCCGCACAGGACGCCGCCGCGCAGTTCCCGCAACAAGACTTCGCTGCCGCCTTGATGACGGCGATCAAACCAGACAGCATCCAGATGCGTCACGAGAAAGTGCTATGGAACATGACCGCTTAAACGCGGTTCGGACGGCGTGACATGCGCCGCACGGATCGCCTGTTTGACATCATCCAGATCCTGCGCGACGGCAAACTGCACCGCGCGCAGGACATAGCGGACCGGCTCGAGGTGTCGGTCCGCACGATCTATCGCGATATGGATACGCTGGTCGCCTCGGGCGTCCCGGTCGAGGGTGAGCGCGGCGTGGGCTATATGGTGCGCGAACAGATCACTCTGCCGCCGCTGAACCTGACCCCAGCCGAGCTTGAGGCGCTGAACCTTGGCATGGCGATCGTTGCCCAGGCCGCCGACCCCGATCTGAAAACCGCAGCCGAGACGCTCGCAGACAAAATCGACGCAGTTCTTCCCACGCAGGTGATCGCCGAGGCCGACACCTGGAAATTCGCCGTCTACCCCTTTGCCGATGCCGCGCGTGGACTGGCCCATATGGCCCCGATCCGCGCCGCCATAAAATCGCGCCAGAAACTGCACCTCAGCTACCGCCGGATCGACGGCACACTGACCGACCGCACAATCCGCCCCCTAAACATGGAATATTGGGGGCGCGTTTGGACCCTCACCGCTTGGTGCGAGCTACGTCAGGGCTTCCGCGTCTTCCGCATCGACCTGATCGAAGCTGTCCAACCCCTGCCCGAACTCTTCACAGATGAACCCGGCAAACGCCTAAGCGACTTCGACCCCAAAGCGTGATCCGCCCTTCATCTGGCCAAAAATATCCCCGCCGGAGGCATAGCCCGGAACGGGCCATTTCCTATTTCAAAAAAGGCTCAGGATCGACCGCTTCGAACCCTTTGCGAACCTCGAAATGCACATAGGCATTGTCACCGTCCCGCAGGGCGGCAATCTTCTCACCGCGACGCACCCGATCTCCCTTTTTAACGGTGATACCGTCCACATTGGCATAAACAGTCAGCAGATCATTGTTGTGCTTGATCACAATGATCGGAACCTGATCTGCATCCGCAGTGATCGCCGCGACAGTGCCGCTATCGGCCGCTTTTACCGCGGTGCCCGGAGCCGCCGCGATATCGATCCCCTCGTTCTTGCCTTTCTGGTAGGTCCGAATGATCGAACCAGTCACCGGCAAACCCAGCGCCGAGTTGCTCTGAGACGTCGGCGCTTCCGCCGTCACATCCGGCGCAGGCGGGGCTGCCACAACCTTTTCGTCAGGCAAAGGCTGGGTGGCACTTGGAGGCGTCGGCGTGGGTGAGCCTTCACCCGGCTGAGTCACATTAGTCGCCGGTTCCTCTGTCTGGCGTGGCGGCGTCTGGGTTTTAACCGGGATCAGCAAATACTGGCCTTCGCGCACGGTGAAATCGGAATCCAATCCGTTCCAATCGGCCAGTGCATCCACCGGCACGTCATAAAGGCGCGAAATCGTAAACGCGGTTTCCCCCCGCTTGACCTGATGCCGGATGGGCTCCGGCCCCGAGGCCACCGGTGCAGGCGCTGCCGCCGGCTGCGCAGGAGCAAGGGTCGAGGTACGCACAGACCCATCGGTCGGTGCTTCATCAATCGCAGTCCCGGCAATCGTGGCAATATCGACATTGCCCGACGACGCACTGACCGCACGCGGCAACGCGATCACCTCGCCATCCCGCAACGTATCGGTCGGCTTCAAACCGTTGAATACGGCCAGTTCCCCTTCGGGCAATCCGACCCGCGCCGCCACGTCGCTGACCTTGTCGCCGCGCCGAGCGATGGCGACTTGGTAGGTGGGATAAGTAATGACACCGCGTGCATCGGGCGCAGGGCGCCTTGTGGTGGCCGATTGCGCCGCGTCAGCGGTCGAAAACCCGCCTACCTGACCGCGCAGATCATAGTCCAGCGGGCCTTCACACCCGGCCAGAACCACCATTGCCACCATGCCGCTTGCGCAGCGGAGCGTCGCTGATTTGGAAACTGCTCTCATTTTACCGTCCTCATCACCTGCCCCTGTTGACCGGGGTTCGGGTGGGTTCCTCAGAATAAACTTCTACGCCTCGTCTTTTCCCAGCCCTTCCAGCAAGGGCACGAAACGAACAGGCAACAATTCGTCATAGTCCAGGCCGGTTTCGGTCCTTCGTACACGGATCAGAGTTTGAACCGCATCCGACTGCCCCACCGGCAATACCATGATACCGCCGATTTTGAGCTGCGCCAAGAGCGGGCCCGGAGGGTCCTCAGCCGCCGCGGTCACAATGATACGATCAAACGGCGCCTGTTCAGGCAAACCAAATGAGCCGTCCGTCAACATCGCGGTCACATTGGTCAGACCCAGCTCGCGGAACAACGCGCCGGTTTCCCGCACCAATCGCTTGTGACGCTCAACTGTGTAGACCCGGCGGGCCAACTTGGACAGGATAGCCGCCTGATAGCCCGACCCGGTCCCGATCTCGAGCACAGTATCGCGTGGCCCCACATCCAGCGCCTGCGTCATCAGCCCCACGACCGACGGCTGGCTGATCGTCTGCCCGCAAGCAATCGGCAACGGCGTGTCCTCATAGGCGCGCTCGGCAAACAGGCCCCTAACGAACTGGCCCCGGTCGATCTGTTCCATCGCCGCCAACACACGCTTGTCTGTCACGCCACGTGACCGAAGCGCAAACAGGAACTGCATCTTGGTTTCTGCACTCAAGCCCGTCATTCGATCGACTTCAAGGTCTCAAGCGTGTCATGCGCTGTCAGGTCCGCACGCATCGGCGTGACCGAGATATAGCCCGCCAGATTGACCGCCGCATCCGTCCCGGGCGCGGTCGGATTGTGCTGATAGCCGCCCTTAATCCACAAGAACCGCCGCCCTGAGGGCGAGCTGTGTGGTTCGACCGAGAAATGCGTGTCACGGCGAAAGCCCTGCGGCGCCACGCGGGTGCCCAGCACCTCATCTGCGGGAGCGGGCGGAAAATTCACGTTATAAAACAGGCGGTAATCGCCCTGCTCGGCCGGGGTCGCGTCCAAGATCTTGCGCACAAGATCCGCCCCAAACCGGGCGGCGGCCTCGAACGGGTCGTCCAGCCCCAGATTGCGCGGGCCAAAATATTGCGACAAGGCTATCGCAGGGACACCCTGCAAAGCGGCTTCCATCGCGCCACCGATCGTTCCGGAATAGAGCGTATTTTCGGCCGAGTTATTGCCCCGGTTCACCCCGGACAACACCAGATCGGGCAGTGCATCCTTCATCACATCATGCAGACCGGCCAGCACGCAATCGGCGGGTGAGCCCTCGGCGGCATAGCGACGTTCACCCAGCTTGGCGACCATCATCGGATGGGTATAGCTGATGCAATGGCCCACGCCGGATTGCTCGAACGCTGGTGCGACGACCCAGACCTCTCCGTCGGGCCCGGCAAGCTGGGCGGCGATTGCCTCAAGCGTGATCAGGCCCGGTGCATTGATGCCATCATCATTGGTCAGAAGAATACGCATATGCCCCATCCATCCCTGCGTTTTTCCCTTGATAGACCCGGCCCCGCGCCTCGGCAAGCGACGCGCACGCGCAATCTGCGGCATTCGCGCACCAGTTGGGTCTAAAATGCCACGTCAGGCATTAATCGGGGAAAACAAAGCACCGGTCGCGGCGAATGGTCAGCCACATAACGCGCCCTGGCTGCGGTACAAAGACATTCGGCACCGTGGCCTTCAGGATCGAACCGTCATAGTCCATGCGGAACTCAACCAGGCTTTCATTGCCCAGAAAGCGCGCCCGCTGGACCACGCCACGCGCGGCCACCCCATCAGTCGGTGTGGGCAGCGGTCCTTTGCCGTTTCGGTCGAAATCCAGTTTGACGTGCTGCGGGCGGAAGACGATCTCAACGTCCGTGCCGTCAGGTACACCCGGCGCAAGAAACTGGCCGAATGGCGTTTCCGCCAGAGCTCCGTTAACTTGCGCCTTCAACACATTGACATCACTGAAGAATGCAACCGCCGCTTTATCCGCTGGCCTGGTATAGACATTATAGGGCGCGCCTTGCTGCACGATCTTACCACGCCGCATCAGGGCAATCTCATCGGCCATGCGCATCGCCTCTTCCGGCTCATGCGTCACCAAAACCACAGCGGCGTCTTCTTCTTTGAGGATTGCCAGCGTTTCATCCCGGATACCGTCGCGCAGACGATTGTCCAGCCCCGAGAACGGCTCGTCCATCAACATGATCCGGGGACGCGGCGCCAAAGCCCGCGCCAGTGCGACCCGTTGTTGTTCGCCACCCGACAGATGATGCGGATAGCTGTCGACGAAGCGCATCAGATCAACCTTGGTCAGCAATTCCTCGACCCGCGCGCGTTTTTCGTCCTTTTGGCCCTTCAGACCGAAAGCCACGTTGTCGGCCACGCTTAGATGGGGAAACAGGGCAAAGTCCTGAAACATTAGCCCAATCTCGCGCCGCTCGGGCGGGACACGAAACACCGTGTCGCAGATCAGCTTGCCATCCACATAAATCTGGCCGGACTCCTGCATCTCGACCCCGGCGATCATACGCAGCGTGGTCGACTTGCCGCAGCCCGACGGCCCCAGCAAACACGTCACCTGCCCCGCCTGAACACTCAGCGAGACATCATCCACCACAATGCGCCCTTCATACCGGGCGACCAAATTGCGGATTTCCAGACGTGGAGGCGTTGAATTCACTGTCACCGAAGGACCCCGTTGCCTTTCCCGATCAATTTCATCGGGCTTAGGCGGGGATAGCAACCCCGCCGTTCAGGCGCAAGCGGTCAGCAGCACCCGCCCGAGACGGCTTCACCGGTGCTGGCACTGGTGGCTTCGAATGGGCTTTCCCCTCCACAACCTTCGAAGATGCCATAATGGGTCGAGAAATCGCCGATAAACTCGAAATGGCGCGCAAATCGCGTGTCTTTCAGCATCATCCAGGTGTTGCCACAGACCGGGAAGACCTTGCCTGCTTCGATCGAATGGTGGTCATCCAGTTCGAACAGATGCGGCGCATGGGGGATCGTGCCTTTGTAGATCACCGCCTGGCCGTAATCCTCGCAGGCCGGTTCCAGTTCGGGCAGTTTGAACAGACGATACGTGGCCGACAAGAAGCTCAAGGGCGCAACGCGCTCTTCCAGCACCGGGTTTTCGATGGTCAGCGGGCGATGCGTCACCCGGCGCGGGTCGGCAAACCCGGCCTCGCGCGAGATCGACACGAAGTCATTCCAATAAAGCGCGCCCGACAGGCACTCCCCATACAAAACCTCATCCTCGGCCATGGTGGCGGGGATGCGGCGATCGGCATAGACATCCGAGAAATACATCTCGCCGCCATCTTTCAGCAGACGGTGTGCGCCGCGCAGCACAGCCTCTTTATCGGTGGCCAGGTTGATCACGCAGTTCGAGACGATTACGTCGAAAGAACCGGGCACAAGGTCCAACTCATCCAGCTTTTCGATATAGCCGTGGTGGAATTCCACATTCGACGCACCATGCCCGAATGCCTGGGCGTGGAAATCCTGATGGGCTCGGGCCACATCCAACTGTTCAGGCGTCATGTCCACGCCGACCACGCGGCCTTTTTCGCCGACCATTGCAGAAAGCGCATAGACGTCGCGCCCGGCACCGCAGCCCAGATCAAGGATGCTCATCCCTTCCAGGTCCAACGGTGCAATCAGACCGCAGCCATAGTATCGCGTCAGCGCATCATCATGGATTTTAGAGAGAATTTTCTTTACATGATCCGGCATGTCATCGGGCGTGCAGCAGGCATTGGTCTGCAAATCCGCGCTGCTTTGAAGGACATCGCCGTAATAATTCTGCACCGATTCATGCTTCATCGAACCTATCCCCTGTGTTTGGTTAGGGATCAGCTAATGTAGCAAGCGCCCTCGCGCAATCCGCACATGCGCGATTTTACAAAAGCGTTACTCTAACAGTTGGAAAACTACGCCCGCACGCACATGTCCGTTCACTTGAACTTCAAGCCGGTGCGGACCCGGCACCAGTTTGAACGTGGTGGCATTGCCCTTCAGCTTGTGGGTCTTGCTGAGCGTCAGAGCGCCATCGCGCAGCGCGGTCTGTTTCAACTTATGCACCTTGGCCGAGGTTTTACCGCCAGGGCGTTGAAAGTGAATGATATAATCAATCAATACAGGCTGATCCCCGGTCCCGCCAAGGGATACATCGAAGGTCAACGCTCCTCCGATTCTGGCCTCATCGTTGACCTGAATGTCGGCAGAGATCGCCGCGTCAGGATCAAAGCCTAGCATCTTCATCGCGCCGGGATGGCCCGATTTAACTAGTCCGCGTAGGGTGTGGCTAGTCATCCAGCGCAACTCATCCGCATCCTGACCGCCCTCGCGCCATTGCAGTAAACGGTCCAGCACCAGATCGGGGTCTTTCTTGGTGATATCGTTCAGATGGTTCGCCACCGACCGCGTCACGTATCGCGTCGGATCGCTGTGCAGGCGATCCAGCAAAGGCAACGGGTCGGTCAGTTCCAGGCCCACCGCCTGCCCCCATGGCAAACGCGGGCGAGTGCCTTCGCTGACCAAGCGCCGAACATGATAGCTGTCATGCGCGCACCACGCCTGCATCCTGTCCAGCACCTTGTCCTGATGGGCGTTCAGGAACGGGCGAATGGCCCATTCCATCGAGAATCTCTGCGTCAGTTCATCAAGCACGTCCAGCGCCAGATCCGGATGGTCGAGGCCAACGGCCACAACCCAATCACCCAAAGGCGCAAAGATGAAATCACCGAAATCATCATCTGTCTTTGACGGGTCCAGCGGCGGTGGCAGCGCACTTAACAGCCTAGGCGCAATGTCCGGCAGCGCGCCGGGGATCGCCTGTTGCAGGCATTCGGCGATCCACGCCATGCGCTCTTTCAACTCAAGATCCAGCAGGCGGGACATGACCTGCACCTCGAACGCCTCTGCATCGAAGTCAGCATCCGCCGCTGCAAGAAGCCCCGCCAAATAGCGGGTCTTTTCTTCGTTAAACAGCTGGTCTTTTAATGAAAAATTCTGCGCCATCGTTTACATCGTCAGGTTGGTTCCACCGCCGTCCAAGAGGATGTTCTGGCCTACAATAAAGCCCGCGTGCTGCGAACACAGAAAGGCGCAGGCGGCCCCAAATTCCTGCCGTGTGCCATAGCGGCGCGCAGGGATCGTGGCGGCGCGCTCTGCACGGGCGTCTTCCATCGAGATGTTCTTTTGCAGCGAAACCGCACTATCTAGGGACTCCGCGCGGTCAGTGGCGTGGATACCCGGCAGCAGATTGTTGATTGTCACCCCTTGCGGGGCTACCTGCCGCGCGGTTCCCGCGACGTAGCCGGTCAACCCAGTCCGCGCCGCGTTCGACAGTCCCAGAACGGCGATGGGCGCGCGCACCGATTGCGAAGTGATATTGACCACACGCCCCCAGCCCTTTTCCATCATCCCCGGCAACAATGCCTTCATGAAAGCAATCGGTGTCAGCATGTTGGCATCCAGCGCCTTGATGAAGTCTTCACGCTCCCAATCCGACCACATACCCGGAGGCGGACCACCCGCATTTGTCACAAGGATATCAACACCCTGTGCGGCTTCGATCACCTGCGTCTGCCCCTCGGTCGAGGTCACATCACAGGCCACCGTCTGAACATCAATGCCATAGGTGTCCCGCAAGCGCGCGGCTTCGGCCTCAAGCGCCTCGGCTCCGCGGGCGTTCATCACCAGATTGACACCGGCCTCGGCCAAAGCTTCGGCACAGCCCAGACCCAAACCCTTGCTGCTGGCACAGACCAGCGCGCGTTTTCCTTTGATACCTAGATCCATCTGATCCTCCCCATCTGTTATTGTTGCCATGTCTAGCACCGGCCAGACAGAGAAGACCAGATTTCAAGCAATATCAGTAAAAGAACTCTTCCCGAACGATCTTGCCATTTGCGACGTGATAGACAGCAACTTCTTTCATATCAAAGGCTTCACCGGTCTCTTTTACCTTACCTTGGACCTCGAAGATCACGGCAAAACGGTCTTCACCATGGGGCATCGGGTCGCTGACCGAGGCACCGGAAACCTCATGCGCGCCTTCCCACCATTCATGTTTGCCCCGGATCGCGTCGCGACCGTGGGTTTCGCGGCCCATATCCATGAAATCCTGCGCTTCGACCGAGACGGCATCCTCAGCATAGAGTTTCTCAAGATTTTCCTTGGCGCGGTCCTCGCGGCAACCTGCGACCAGCTCGTCGGCAATCTCTTTCAAATTCATTGTCTCTCTCCACTATTTGTTCACTATATGTTCCTATTGCCATAGGTGTATGATTCGAACCACCCCCTTTGTCTTGCCTCGGCAAGATTCCCCGCCTATACGCGCGAATATGCTTGATACCTCGAACCAACCCACCCTGCCGCCCGAGATCGCCCGTCGCCGGACCTTCGCGATCATCTCGCACCCTGATGCGGGCAAAACGACGCTGACGGAAAAGTTCCTGCTTTATGGCGGCGCGATCCAGATGGCCGGTCAGGTGCGCGCTAAGGGTGAGGCGCGGCGCACGCGCTCGGATTTCATGCAGATGGAGAAGGATCGTGGTATCTCGGTTTCCGCCTCGGCCATGTCGTTTGATTATGGGAACTTCCGGTTCAATCTGGTGGACACGCCCGGCCACAGCGATTTCTCGGAAGATACCTATCGCACTCTGACTGCCGTGGACGCCGCCGTCATGGTAATCGACGGCGCGAAAGGTGTGGAAAGCCAGACGCAGAAACTGTTCGAGGTTTGCCGCCTGCGCGATCTGCCGATCCTGACCTTCTGTAACAAGATGGACCGCGAAAGCCGCGATACGTTCGAGATCATTGACGAGATTCAGGAAATGCTGGCCATCGACGTCACGCCCGCCGCGTGGCCGATTGGCGAGGGTCGCGATTTCATCGGCTGCTATGACATGCTGCGCGACCGGCTGGAACTGATGGACCGCGCCGACCGCAACAAGGTAGCCGAGAGCATTCAGATCGACGGTCTGGATGACCCAAAACTAGCCGAACATGTTCCCGAGCACTTGCTTGAGAAACTGCTGGAAGAGGTCGAGATGGCGCGCGAATTGCTGCCCGCGCTGGACCCGCAGGCGGTTCTTGAGGGGCATATGACCCCCATCTGGTTCGGTTCGGCGATCAACTCGTTCGGTGTCAAAGAACTGATGGAGGGCATCGGCGCTTACGGCCCGCAGCCGCAAGTGCAATCGGCCGAACCACGTCAGATCGCGCCGGATGAAAAGAAGGTCGCAGGCTTTGTCTTCAAGGTTCAGGCCAATATGGACCCCAAGCACCGCGACCGGGTGGCCTTTGTACGGATGGCCTCGGGCCATTTCAAACGCGGCATGAAACTGACCCATGTGCGGTCCAAGAAGCCCATGGCAATCTCGAACCCGGTGCTGTTTCTGGCCTCGGATCGCGAACTAGCGGATGAAGCATGGGCCGGTGACATCATCGGCATCCCCAACCATGGCCAGCTGCGCATCGGCGACACGCTGACCGAAGGTGAGGCGCTGCGCGTGACCGGCATCCCGTCCTTCGCGCCGGAATTGCTGCAAGGCGTGCGTGCGGGCGACCCGATGAAGGCCAAGCACCTGGAAAAGGCACTCATGCAATTTGCCGAGGAAGGCGCAGCCAAGGTGTTCAAACCCTCGATTGGGTCGGGCTTTATCGTGGGTGTCGTCGGCGCGCTGCAATTCGAAGTGCTCGCCAGCCGGATCGAGATGGAATACGGCCTGCCTGTGCGGTTCGAGGCGTCTCAGTTCACATCCGCCCGCTGGGTCAGTGGTGACAAGGTGGCGGTGGACAAGTTCGTCAACGCCAACAAGCAGCACATCGCGCATGATCACGACGGCGACATCGTCTACCTGACACGTCTGCAATGGGATATCGACCGGGTGGTGCGGGACTATCCTGACCTGACCCTGACTGCGACCAAGGAAATGATGACGTGACCGGCCAAAGGGCCGCGCATGGGCGCTAAACCGACCTGGGGAACTGTCTCGACGGTACGGGGGATGGCCCCGGACATCCTGCGTTTCGTGGCCTATCACCTCGACCTTGGGGTGGATCGGATGCATGTCTATCTGGACGAGCCCTGCCCCAAGGCCTTCAACGCCCTGAACCGGCACCCAAAGGTTGAGGTCCGCAATTGCGACGACGGGTTCTGGGCCAATCGTAAGCGGGAGCGCCCCGACAAGCATCAGGTGCGCCAGACAGCCAACGCCTCATTCACTTACCGAAAGGCCAGCGAAGACTGGTTGCTGCATATTGATCTGGACGAGTTTCTGTGGCCCGACCGCCCGGTAGCCGATCTGCTGGACGAGGTCGCGCAGGGTACCCCTTATATCCGCGTACGCCCGGAAGAGGCAGTGGCCGACGCCAAGGACCTGTACAAAGCCTATATCCCGTCCGGGCCTGATCGTGCCGCAACGGTGCAGGCGCTCTATCCCAACTATGGGGCTTTCGTGAAGGGTGGGTTTCTCAGTCACCTGCAGGGCAAGGTGTTTGCTCGCACCAGTTTGCCAGGCATCAACTTCCGCATTCACGGGTTGTTCCAGCATGGGGAACGCCTGATCTGCAAAGCGGAACTTGCCGAGGCTGCGCTCTGCCACCGGCACGCCCCGGATTGGGATCACTGGCTGGCGCATTACCGGTTCCGACTTGAGCGTGGGTCATACAAACCCGGAATGACGCCAAATGTCCCGCGGGATGAGGGCGGGATGAACATGAACGAACTGCTCAGCTGGATCGAAAGCGAGGACGGTGTCGACGGCTTGCGCGCGTTTTTCGATGAGATCAGCGGCGCGCACCCCGAGGTGCGGGCACGGCTTGAACAACACGGGTTGATCCGGCATCGGCCACTGGATCTGGACCGGAAGCTTGCGAAACATTTCCCCGGAAGCATCTGAATTGTTGCATTAAATCTGCACAGTATCGGAGCACAGGGGTCTGAAACCCTCTTCATTTGACCCTGCCCAACGTTTTTGTTATGTCCCGCCTCAGCCGAAATGCGCGGGATGCGCATGGCCATCCGGGCCCGGCACACCTTCATACGCGCGGGCCAGGTCGAGTGTCCGCAAAAACCGGACATACATGACAAAGTTTAACGAACTGAACCTGAACCCAAAGGTCCTCAAAGCCATTGAGGAAGCCGGATACGAAACCCCCACCCCGATTCAGGCCGGAGCGATTCCACCTGCGCTTGAGGGCAAGGATGTACTGGGCATCGCACAAACCGGCACCGGCAAAACCGCCAGCTTCACACTGCCGATGATCACCCTGCTGGCCCGTGGCCGCGCACGCGCGCGGATGCCGCGCTCGCTGGTGCTGTGCCCGACGCGGGAACTGGCCGCGCAGGTGGCTGAGAACTTCGACACCTACACCAAGCACCTGAAACTGACCAAAGCCCTGTTGATCGGCGGCGTCAGCTTCAAGGAACAAGAAGCTCTGATCGACCGAGGCGTCGACGTGCTGATCGCCACGCCGGGTCGTCTGCTGGATCATTTCGAGCGCGGTAAGCTGCTGCTGACCGGTGTTCAGATCATGGTGGTGGACGAGGCCGACCGGATGCTGGATATGGGGTTCATCCCCGATATCGAGCGCATCTTCTCACTGACACCTTTCACCCGTCAGACGCTGTTCTTCTCGGCCACCATGGCGTCCGAGATTGAGCGCATCACCGACACGTTCCTGTCCGCCCCTGCCCGGATCGAGGTTGCCCGTCAGGCCACCGCTTCCGAGACGATCGAACAAGGCGTGGTCATGTTCAAAGGTGGCCGCCGCGACCGCGAGGCCAGCGCCAAGCGCAAGGTTCTGCGCGCGCTGATCGACGCCGAGGGTGAAGGCTGCACCAACGCGATCATTTTCTGCAACCGCAAGACGGATGTGGATATCTGCGCGAAATCGCTGAAGAAATACGGCTATAACGCCGCCGCCATTCACGGCGATCTGGATCAGTCGCAGCGCATGAAAACCCTGGACGGCTTCCGCGACGGGTCACTGCGCCTGCTGGTGGCCTCGGACGTGGCGGCGCGAGGGCTGGATATCCCTTCGGTTAGCCATGTGTTCAACTTTGACGTCCCCGGCCATGCCGAGGATTACGTGCACCGCATCGGTCGCACAGGTCGCGCGGGGCGCGAGGGCAAGGCGATCACAATCTGCTCGGGCCGCGATGAAAAGGCTCTGGACGCAATTGAGAAGCTGATCCAGAAGGACATTCCCCGGCTCGACAATCCGGTCAAGGAAGAGCCCAAGGACGAAAAGCCCAAGCGCGAGAAAAAGATTAAGCCGGTCGACGAGGCAAAGGTCGACAAAAAGCCCGAGCGCAAGAAGGACTCGGACCGCCGAAAGGACAAGGAACCGCGTGGCCGTGGTCGCCGAAACGATTCAGGTCCGGCGGTTGTTGGCATGGGTGATCACCTGCCCAGCTTCATCGCGCTGAGCTTTGACGAACGTCGCGCAGGCGTAACGGCGCTGGCCGAGGCGGACGCCTCCTAAATCGTCAACACAAGCGCCAGGATAGAGGCCCCCAGCAACGCCATCCCGGCGATCTCGCGCCGGGTGATGGTTTCGCGGAAGAACAGGATCGAAGCAAACAGGCTGAGGATCAGTTCGACCTGCCCCAGCGCCTTCACATAAGCCGCATTCTGCAATGTGAAGGCGAAAAACCAGCAAAACGACCCGCTAAGGCTGGTGAGGCCTACGAAGACACCGGTGCGCCGCGTCTCCCACACCGCGCGCAGTTCGGCGCGGTCTCGCCACAGCAGCCACAGCCCCATGCTGACGAATTGGAATGTCACAACAACGGTTAGCGTCACCAGCGCGCGGAACCATGCGTCGATCTCGCCAAGCTGTAGTGATGCGCCCCGGTAGCTGACTGAGGAAAAGGCGAACAGAATCCCCGACCCCAGCCCCAGCCGTGACGCGCGATTGGTCAGGTGTTTCCACCACGCACCGTCCCCTCCGGGGTTTTTCGACAGCAGCAGAACTGCGGTCAGGCCCATCAGAATGGCGACTAGCGCTCCGGCTGAAACCTGGTCGCCCAGAACGAGGAAACCGACGATAGCGGTCTGGATCACCTCGGTTTTCTTGAACGTGATTCCGACCGCGAAGTTGCGCTGCTTGAACAAGGCGACCACACAGATGGTTGCCAAGATCTGCGTTGTGCCGCCAATGGTCGCGAACAGCCAGAACAGGGGTGGCATCGAAGGCAAAGACAATTCGCTGAGCTTCAACGCAACACCCAACGCCAATACGGCCAGTGGCATCGAATAGGCAAACCGTGCGAATGTCGCGCCAGCAGCCGACAGTTTCACGCTGCTCAGCGATTTTTGCAGCATGAACCGCACGGTCTGAAACGAGGCGGCGGCGATGGTGACGGGTATCCAGAGGCTCATACCGCCCCTTGTGGCCGCAATTTACCCCTTTGGCCAGAGCGGATGCGGCACTGGGTCTTTGGCCCTTAGGAAATGGGCTCGAAACACCTGCGCGTAGGAGCGATAGACATAGGCCTCGTTCCGTGCCAAGTACGTGTCTTGCCCTGCGCGATACAAGGCGGGCAACCGGTACCACGGCGCCGCTGGATTCATGTGATGAACCACGTGCAGGTTGTTGTGAAGAAAGAGAAATGCCAAGGGCCCCCGATCTTCGATGATCACCGTACGAGCCGAAGCCCGATCATGAGCGCGGTGTTCAAGAAAGGTTCGGATCTTCACCAAGCCTAGCCCCAGATATGCAGCCAGAACATAGGCCCAGATAGGCATGGGCGACAGCGACACAATCCACAGCACCACCAAAACACCGCATAGATGCAATGCCCAGGCAAGCAGGATATCTGGTTGCAAAACGGACCGTAACTCATTCCATATGAACACAAATTGACCAATGGCCGGACCCAACACGATGCGCCCTAGTAACGTATTGTTCACTGCCAGCAAGCGTTTCTGCCAACCGCGCAGAGCTGCCCAGACCTGTGGATCCAGATAGTTAGATTCGGGGTCGTCATAGGGGTCGGTCAGCGTCGCATCCCGATGATGTGCCAGATGCTGGTCGCGGAACCGGCGGTACGGAATGAACAGCGTTAACGGCAACGCCATCAACGCCTCATTCAACGCCTTTTGCCGAAAGGGGTGGCCGTGGATCGCTTCATGCGTCAGCGAAGAATGCAGTGCCGCCACGACGCCCACCAATGGCACAGCGGCCCAAACCGGCAAATAAAACAGCATTGCCAACCACGCCCCATAGCACCCAAGGATCAGGGCAAGGGTGCCCCATTCAGGCCCTGCACGCTCAGACATTGCGGCCCCACGAGATACCTGCCCATATACGTTCGTAAATCACGTAGAGCGTCAGGCCGATGGCCGTGTTGACCAAAGCCAAACCGCCCCCGATCGCGGCTGAGCCGGTTGCGACCAACCCCACAACGGTCATCACCACAAGGCCCACCGCATTCCACAATACGGCCTTCACGACTGATCTGCGTCGTGTCTCCATTCCGTCACCCATATTTTTGTTATGGCTTAAGAATTACGGATCACGCAGATGGTGAACATTCTGAATGTGATTAACAAAATTCATCATCTGTGATAAAACCAAACGCATGTCCGAAAATATCGACAAACGAGACCGTGCCGCACAGTTCCGCCTCCGCCTTGCCCGCGCGATGGAGGAGCGGCACGTTAGCCAAAGTGCTCTGGCGCGAAACATCGGCGTAGATCGCTCGACCGTGTCGCAACTTCTGACCGGCGATGGCGCTCGTTTGCCGAATGCGCATGTGGTTGGTGGCTGCGCGTCAGCGCTGGGAGTTTCGGCGGATTGGCTCCTGTCGCTCTCGGACCGACCCGAAAGCGCGGCTGAACTTTTGGCGGGTGCGCTAACTGTGACTGAGGCCGCCCGCGCGTTGGTGGATGAGCGGATATTCGAATGGCATCAAGAGGCCGCCGGATACAAAATCCGTTATGTTCCAGCGACTTTGCCGGACATGTTAAAGACCCGCGCCGTGCTGGAATGGGAGTATGCACCGCATCTGGGGCGGACGGCAGATCAGGCCATCGGCGCATCTGAGGACCGGTTGACCTGGATGCGCCGAGCGCAGTCGGACTACGAAATTGCCATGCCTTTGTTTGAAATCGAAAGCTTCGCAAGCGCAACGGGATATTACCGAGGGCTGGATCTGCAAACACGTCAGGATCAGATCGACCATCTACTTGCTCTGTGCGACCAACTCTACCCGCGCCTGCGCGTCTATCTGTTTGATGCAAAAAGGCTTTATTCGGCACCAGTCACGATCTTTGGCCCCTTGCTCTGCGTGTTCTATGCGGGCAGCCACTATATGGCGTTCCGCGACCGTGACCGGATCGAAACGTTCACCCGCCATTTTGACACTCTGGTCCGCGAGGCCGACGTCACCGCGCGGGATTTTCCCGGCCATCTGCGCGCTACGCGACAGTATGCGTTGAACTCAATCCTGTGCTAACGTCACTGGGCGCGAACCCTTTCGCATTCCGATTATGAACGGAGGAGCACAGGAATGGACGCAATGCAAACCGCCCAATACGCACGGGCCTTATATTCCGCCCACGGAGACAGAGCCGAGGCTGAAGCCGCGCAGAAGATGCGTGAATGCGAGGCCGCCGGGAATATGCAACAGGCACAGGATTGGCAGGCGGTCCGCCAGACCATCCGCCAGATTCGTGGTCCCAATCAGGGCTAAATCTTGGGGTCGGGGTTGACGGTATGCCCGTCCACCGCGATCACTTGCCCAGAAACCAGCCGCGCCGCGTCTGACGCCAGAAACACGGCCATATCGGCAATGTCACGCCCCTCGACAAACCGCCCCATCGAGGTGCCTGCGGCATAGCCGTTATACACCTGATCGCGGGTCATGCCTTTGGCATTGGCCTCGCGGGCCAGAACGCCCTCCATCCGGGGGCCTTCGACCGCGCCGGGGCAGATCGTATTGCAACGCACGCCGTGAGGGCCAAGTTCCATCGCCAGCGTTTTGGCCAGTCCGATGACACCCCATTTCGCCGCCGCATAGGGCGCGCGATTGGGATATCCGTATTGCCCGGCCGTAGACGAAGTGATGATGATCGCCCCACTGCCCTGACGCTTGAGGATCGGTGCCGCGTATTTCGCGCATAAAAACGCCCCCTCAAGGTTGACCGCCAGACAGGCACGCCATTCGTCAAGCGCCACATCCTCGACCAACGCCGTCGGTCCGGCGATCCCAGCATTGGCGCAGAGCGTATCCAGCCCACTCCATTGCGCCGCAATCTCGGCGAACAGGGCGGCAACCGAGGGCTCATCCGCCACATCCACCTGCGACCGTTTCCAATGCTCTGGGCACGCGCTTAACGCCTCCGCATCCAGATCGGCGACCCAGACCTGCGCCCCAACGGCGTCGAACGCCTCGGCCATGGCCCGGCCGACGCCCGAGGCCCCGGCCGTGATCAGAACCCGCCCGCTCATGCAGGTTTACGGATCGCCGCCCCCGCGCCTTCGGGATAAGGCAACCCGGCCTGCGCCTCGGCAATACGGGCCATGGCCGCCTCGATCTGCGCTGACGGAGCACTTGGACGGCGAGTGTCCAGACTGACATGCAGCAGAAAGCTTTCACCCGTGGCCAGCAGCTTGTCGCCCTCGTACATGCTGTGGAAAACGTGCAGCTTCTTGCCCTGCCCCAACAGCATTTGCGTGCGCACCTGTATCTTTGCGCCTGCATGGACCTCATCCACATAGCGGATGTGGTTTTCAGCGGTGAAGTAGCTGCCGCCCGAGGCGATATAATCCGCGTCGCAGCCAATAATCTCCATGAACCGATCGGTGGCGGCGGCGAAGGCTTCCAGATAGCGCGCCTCATTCATGTGGCCGTTATAGTCGGTCCAATCCAGCGAAACGGCGCGCGACAGGGTCAGGATCGGTTGGCTGAGATCAGCCTGATCGATCGTAGGCAACGCACCGGGTTTCAGCATCGCATCATGCTGGTTCAGTACCGCCCCCGCGCCATAGTTTTGCGCCTTGAGCGCGCGCATCATGCCCACGAGGTTATTGTCGCGGATGCGCTCCAGTTCACGGATGGAATGCATCCCCGATTGCGCATCCGACTGATCGGCGATCATATCGACCAGTTCATCGGTGAACTCGGGCACATCCATCAGCTTGGTCCATGGCCATTTCAGCGCTGGCCCAAACTGAGCCATAAAGTGCCGCATCCCGGCCTCGCCTCCGGCCACGCGGTAGGTCTCGAACAGGCCCATCTGCGCCCAGCGGATGCCGAACCCCATACGGATCGCCTCGTCCACCTCTTCGGTGGTCGCGATACCATCCTTGACCAGCCACAGCGCCTCGCGCCAGACCGCCTCAAGGAAACGGTCAGCAATATGCGCGTCGATTTCTTTCTTGATGTGCAGAGGGAAGAACCCCACGGCTTTCAGCAGGCCCTGCGCGCGTTCGACCATTTCGGACGGGTTCTTGTCCGTCGGTACAAGTTCGATCAGTGGCAGCAAGTACACCGGGTTGAACGGATGCGTCACAACGATCTGTTCGGGCCGTAACGCACCCTCCTGCAATTCCGAAGGTTTGAACCCGCTGGTCGACGAGCCAATGATCGCGCCCGGATCACACGCCTCCTGCAACCCCTTGTAAACCTTCAACTTAAGATCCAACCGCTCGGGCACACTTTCCTGAATCCACTCCGCGCCCTGCACAGCCTCGGCCATATCTTCATGGAAAGTCAGAGAACCCTCGGGTGGCAACGGAACATCACTTAGCCCCGGCAAAGAACGCCGCGCATTGTCCAGAACCTCCCCAATCTTGCGCTCAGCTTCAGGATCAGGGTCAAAAACCCGAACATCCCACCCGTTCAGCAAAAACCGCGCGGCCCAACCGCCGCCGATCACACCACCACCAATGATTGCCGCTGTTTTCACGTCGATCCGCCTCTTCATCTGGCTAAAAATACCTCGGGGGTTTGGGGGCTGGCCCCCAATCACGCTAACTTCGCCACCGGCGCGCGCTTGGTCAAACCCAGCTTCTCGCGTACCTCAGCAGGCCCAATGACCTTAGCGCCCATATTTTCAATGATAGTCCCCGCACGCTCGACCAACTGCCAGTTCTCAGCCAGAACACCCTTGTCCAGCCACAGGTTGTCCTCCAGCCCCACGCGCACGTTGCCGCCCGCCAACACCGAGGCCGCCACATAAGCCATCTGGTTCCGCCCCAGTGAAAACGCGCTGAACGTCCAGTCGTCGGGCACATTGTTCACCATGGCCATAAACGTATTCAGATCATCCGGCGCGCCCCACGGCACGCCCATACACAGCTGAACCAGAGCGTTCGGTTCCAGAATTCCATCTTTCACCAACTGTTTGGCGAACCACAGATGACCGGTGTCAAAAGCCTCAATCTCGGGCTTCACACCCATATCTGTCATCATCTGCCCCATCGCCCGCAGCGCGCCTGGGGTGTTGGTCATGACGTAATCCGCCTCGGCAAAGTTCATGGTGCCGCAGTCCAGCGTGCAAATCTCAGGCAGACATTCCGCGATATGTGCGACGCGCTCGGAGGCGCCGATCATGTCGGTGCCCTCAGCCACCGGAAACGGGCTCTCGACGCCGCCGAACACGATATCCCCACCCATCCCGGCCGTCAGGTTCAGCACTACATCCACATCCGCATCGCGAATCCGGTCCGTCACCTCGCGATACAGGTCCAGCCGTCGGCTGGGTGCGCCGGTCTCGGGGTCGCGCACATGGCAATGCACCACCGCCGCCCCTGCTTTGGCCGCGGCAATCGCACTGTCGGCAATCTGCTGCGGCGAGCGCGGTACATGCGGGCTGCGATCCTGCGTTCCGCCCGAGCCGGTCACGGCACAGGTGACAAATACTTCGCGGTTCATTTCCAAAGGCATGGCGTTCTCCCCAACTTATACCCGGTTTTGCCCTGAGTTTTCCCCAGACTTCTCCCCGGCAATCGATTTGCGTTGCCTGCGACTCTGACGCAGCCTTGTGGAAACACTTGCCAGAATGCGAATCGAACTTGATGAAATCCGCAAAAAACATCCTCCAACCCGAACATCGCGCCCTGAAAACGGCTGTGCTGGTGCTGGACGACTGCAACACGCTTAGTTTTGCATCCGCTGTAGACCCCATGCGCGCAGCCAACCGTCTGGCCGATCGCCCCGCCTTTGACTGGGATTATGTCACTGCCACGCCTGAGCCCGCGATGCTGACCAGCGCACTGACCGTACCGGGTATCCCGCTGGCGCGCCTGCAAAGCTGCGACCTGATGATCGTGGTCGCAGGCTTCCAACTGGCGCGCCACGCAACCCCCAGTCTGTTGGCTGGACTACGCCGGATCGCAAACACCGGCGCCACAATGGCAGGCATCGACGGAGGCCCCTGGCTACTGGCCGAAGCAGGCCTGCTGGACGGCCACGCCGCAACAACCCATTGGGAAGATCTGGATAATTTCGCAGCCCGTTTCCCCGAAGTCGACGTCCGCCCCGACCGGTTCGCTGTCTCGCAAAACCGCCTCACCTCAGGCGGCGCAATCCCAGCGGTCGAAATGATGCTGCATATCATCGCCGCCCGCCACGGCGCAGGCTTCGCCGCACGCGTCTCGGGCCTATTCCTCTATGACGGCGCGCCCGACCCCAGCAAACCGCAAAGCCGCACCGGCGCCCCACACCGCCACACAGCGCTGACGGCCAAAGCCAACAGCCTGATGCAATCCGCGCTGGATGACCCCCTGCCGCTGACCAACATAGCCGAGACACTGGGTACCAGCCCCCGCACCCTGCAACAGCAATTCCGCCTGCGCCTGAACACCACGCCGCAAGACCACTACCTGCAACTGCGCCTGGCCGAGGCCCGCCGTCTGGTCACAGATACTGACATGCCGCTGATGGACGTAGCACTAGCCACAGGCTTTGCCTCGCAATCAAGCTTCGCCCGCGCCTTCCGCACGGCCCACGGCCTGTCGGCCCGTGACCTAAGACAAGAACGCGCGCACCCCACCCATCACTGACCGGATCCGCTTTCATCTGGCCAAAAATATCCCGGGGGAGACGCCCGTAAAGGGCGGCGGGGGCAGAGCCCCCGACCCACCGCGAAACCTAGTACGGCATCGGAAAGGCACGATGGGCCGCGGTGATCTCGCTCAAAACTTCCGAGGACAACTCAAGATCCTTACCCGCAAGGATACGTTCCAGTTGCTTGACCGTCGTGGCCCCGAATATTGCCGACAACATGAACTTCCGTGTCTGGCACCATGCTAGCGACATCTGGACCGGGTCCAGCCCATGCCGATCTGCAATATCAAGATAGGCCGCAACCGCGTCAAACACACGATCTGACTTGCGCCCACCCATCTCGGCATTGATCGACATGCGCGATCCGTCGGGCACCGCACCGCCCTGATACTTACCAGTCAGGAACCCCGCAGCCAAAGGTGAGAACGCCATCAATCCCACATCCTCATGCACGCTCAACTCGGCCATATCGGTATCGAAATGCCGACAAAGCAGTGAATACTCATTCTGAACCGAAGCCACCCGTGGCCCCGCCCCTGCCTCAGCCAAGCGTAACCATTGCGCGGTGCCCCAAGCGCTTTCGTTGGACAGGCCAAAGGCGCGGATATTGCCCTTGTTCACCTGCACCTGCAGCGCCTCCAGACACTCCTGCATGTTGGCCAGCACTTCGTCGGTGTTGTCACCTGCCGGCGCAAAGGTCCAATTCTGGCGGAACATGTAGCTGCCCCGGTTTGGCCAGTGAAATTGGTAAAGGTCGATGCAGTCCGTCTTCAACCGCCGCAGGGATCCCTCGACCGCCTCTGGAATGGTTTGGGCAGAGATTGGAGACCCGTTCCGCGCATGCGTAAACCCTGCTCCTGAATGTTTGGTCGCCAGCACATAGTCACTGCGGCGCGACGGGTTTGCCGCGTTCCAGTTCCCCAAGATCTCTTCGGTGCGCCCCACCGTTTCGGCCGAGATCGGGTTAACCGGATACATCTCGGCTGCGTCGACGAAATTGATCCCGGCCTCCAACGCCATATCCATCTGAATGTGGGCGTCCGCCTCGGATGTCTGGGTTCCGAATGTCATGGTCCCAAGACATAGATCGGTCACCATGATGCCGGTGCGGCCCAAAGGCTTCATTTCCATTTATCACTCTCCTGAAATCTGTACGGCAGGGCCTAAGCCTCGGCCTTCTTCTCCCATCGACCCGAAGCCTCGGACCAGTATTGCGCCGAACAACCTGCGTCAGTCAGTGCTTTCCACTGCCCCCGCGCGTGCTGCACCGCCTGTTCATCATTGCCGTCGAACAGGATGCATACCCGCTCCAACGCGTTCACTTCGTCCGGGGCAACAGCGGCACCGTCAACGGCCATCACACAAGCCGGATCGTTGCCAGCCTGCGGGCCGGTGGTCAGCAAGATGGGCTGATCCGCGTCATGCGGACCTCCCGCAAGACCATGCGGCAGGAACCCATCCTCGGGCCCCAGCCACAGTTTTTCATCCAGCCAGTCCATCCGTGCGGGATCAGTGCCCCGCACGGCAATCCGCCACCCGGCCTGACGCGCCTTGTCCAGCAACGCCGGCAAAGTGTGCTCCAGCGGGCGTTGGGTCAGGTGGTAGAAATAGACAGCCCCCATCCGATTACTCGAAATTGTCCTGCACGAACCGGCTCAGCGCCCGCACGCCCCATCCTGTTGCCCCTTTGGGCGCATAGGACGTCTCGGACGCGACCGAGGCCACACCGGCGATATCCAAGTGAATCCACGGCGTTTCTTCTTTCACGAAACGCTGCAGGAACTGCGCCGCCGTGATCGAGCCCGCAGGCCGTCCGCCCACGTTCTTCATATCCGCGATGCGCGACTTCAGCATCTCGTCATATTTCGGGCCAAGCGGCATCCGCCACGCGCCCTCATCCTCGGCCTTGGCGGATTTCAGGAAGGCTTCGCAGAACGTATCATTGTTCGAGAAGACGCCTGCATTCTCATGCCCCAGACCGATGATGATCGCACCGGTTAAGGTCGCCAGATCGACCATGCCCACCGGGCTGAAGCGTTCTTGCGCGTACCACATCACGTCGCACAGGACCAAACGGCCCTCGGCATCGGTGTTGATGATCTCGACTGTATCGCCCTTCATGGACTTGACGACATCGCCCGGACGCGTGGCATTGCCCGAGGGCATGTTCTCGACTAGCCCAACTAGGCCGACCACGTTGGCCTTGGCCTTGCGCTTGGCCAGCGCGCGCATGGTGCCAGCGACAACGCCTGCGCCGCCCATATCCATGGTCATGTCTTCCATGCCACCCGCAGGTTTCAACGAAATCCCGCCGGTATCGAACACAACGCCTTTGCCCACCAGTGCCAGCGGAGCATCGCCCTTGTCGCCACCGTTCCACTGCATCACCACAACCTTCGAGGGGCTAACCGAGCCCTGCCCGACGCTCAGCAATGTGCGCATCCCCAGTTCTTCGAGCTTGTCCTCTTCCAGAACCTCGACCTCAAGGCCCAGTTCCTGCATTTCGACCAAGCGATCGGCGAATTCGGTGGTGGTCAGAACGTTTGCAGGCTCATTGGTCAAGTCGCGCGTCATCCGCACGCCGTCGGCAATGGCGTAGAGCGGCGCAAATGCCACCTCGACCTCATCGGGTTTTTGATGCGCGATCGTGACCGGAGCGGCCGCGTCGGCATCTTTTGTCTTGTGCGCATCGAAATCATAGCTGCGAAGGGCGATACCAAGGGCCAGTTCCTCGGTCCTAATCTGGTTCGCCGCCATGACCAATAGCGCTTTGCCGCCTGCCAGTTTGGCCAGCGCAACACCGCCCTTGCGGGCCTCGGCCGGATCAGGACGGCGGGGCAGAATCAGGATGTCCAGTGCCTCAGCCACCATTCCTCCGGGCCAAGCCAGCGTGATCACGTCACCGCTTTTCACCTTGCCGAAGCGTTCGCTTTCCACCAGTCGTGCGACGGCTCCACGGGTCAGACGATTGGCACGCCGTGCTGCTGGGCCCATCTTACCATCGTCCGTGATGATTATCGCCACGCGCCCCTCGGCCTGTGCCATTACGTCGATGTCGAAAGACTGAAACTGGATCGGGATAAGACTGCTCATGGCGAACTCCTGAAAATCTGTTTCCCAAGACCTAGCCCGCGCTGCCCGGCTTGACCAGATAGCAGTTTTCCCCGACAGGCATTTGCAGTACAGTCGCGAAAAAATTCCGGCAGGTTGGTGGGAGAGTGCAGTGGTAAGACGGGGCAGGCATATGCCGTCGCATATAAGCGCGGCCCGCGGTGTGTCCGACCCGTTGCCTCCCACAAATATTGGTCCGGCAGGATGGGTGCTATGATCCTCGACCGCTACTTCGCCCGCCGCTTCATGCAGAGTTTTTTAGTCATCGGCGCGATTTTCCTGACCCTGCTGATTCTGATCGACCTGATCGAACAGGTGCGCCGCTTTGACGACGAAAACCTGTCCTTCGGACGGTTGCTGCATTTGACCCTGCTGAATACCCCCGCTGCCATCAGCGAGATGCTGCCCCTTTTGGTGATCCTGTCCACAATCGCGCTTTTTGTCGGTCTGGCCCGCAGTTCGGAGCTGGTGGTGACACGCGCCATCGGTCGGTCAGGCATTCGCGCGCTGCTCGCGCCCGCCACGCTGGCGCTGGTCATCGGCGCAGGAGCGGTCGCCCTGCTGAATCCCATTGCGGCTGCCACGTCCGAGGAATATCAACGCCTGTCCGACAGCTACCGCAACAACGGAAGTTCGGCCTTTTCGATCAGCAGCGAAGGCCTGTGGTTGCGACAGGGCTCGCGCAATGGACAATCGGTGATCCACGCGCGGGGCACCGCAAATGGGAACACTTTGGTCCTGAACGAGGTGACGATCATCACCTTTTCACCTGACGGGACACCGAACCAGCAGATCCAAGCAGACGCGGCTGAACTTAAGGACGGGAATTGGATCCTCAGCAACGCAAAGGTTTGGCCGTTGATCCAAGGCGTCAATCCTGAAACCAACGCGGCAGAGCATGAAAGGCTGGAGATTCCGACCTCGCTCACACGTCAGCGTATTCTGGATACATTGGGCGATCAGGGATCCGTGTCGGTCTATGACCTGCCAGAACTGATCCGCGATTTGGGTGAAGCGGGGTTTTCGACCAAACAATATGAGGTCTGGCTGCAAGTTCAGCTTGCCCGGCCCTTCTTTCTAGTGGCAATGGTCCTGATCGGGGCCGCCTTCACAATGCGCCATGTAAGGTTCGGAGGCACCGGGATCGCCGTACTGTCGGCGGTTTTGCTGGGGTTCGCCATCTACTTCGTAAGAAACTTTGCCCAAATTCTGGGAGAAAACGGACAATTGCCTATCTTCGTCGCGGCCTGGGCTCCGCCATTTGCAGCCATTCTTTTGTCGCTCGGCCTCCTTTTACACGCGGAGGACGGCTGATGCGTCTTTTCGCGCGTTTATTGTTGTCTGGTGCCGTCGCGCTCACACTGCCCGTAGCTGCGACAGCGCAAGCACAGCCCACAGCCGCCCCAGTGCAGGATCAGGAGCAACAGGATGAACCGGCGTTGCTGGTGGCCGACAAGATCTTTATCACCCCCGACCGCGTTCTGGTGGCTGAGGGCAATGTCGAGGCGTTTCAGGGCGACGCCAAAGTCACCGCCAACCGGATCACGTATAACCGCGACACCGGCGAGCTGAATCTGGAAGGCCCCGTGCGCATTGATCAGGCCGGGACAACCACGATTCTGGCGGATTCGGCCACGTTGGACAGCGGCATCCAAAACGGCCTGCTGATAGGTGCGCGGATGGTGTTCGAACAGCAGGTGCAGATCGCATCCGTTCAGGCCAAACGTGCGGGCGGACGGTATACGCAGTTCGACAAGGTCTCGGCCACATCCTGTCATATTTGTTCGGACGGCAGGCCGCCTCTTTGGCAGATCCGGGCGCGGAAAGTCACGCATGACCAGCTGGAGCGGCAACTATACTTCGAAGGCGCACAGTTCAGGATTCTGGACCTGCCTGTCTTCTACTTCCCTTATCTGCGCCTTCCCGATCCGACGCTGGACCGCGCCACGGGGTTTCTGGTGCCGTCGATCCGCACGACGTCGCAGCTTGGGACCGGAGTTCAGGTTCCCTATTTCTTCAAGTTGGGTGATCACCGGGATCTGACGCTGACGCCTTATATCTCGCCCGAAACCAAAACGCTGGGCTACCGTTATCGGCAAGCGTTCAAGCGGGGGCGGATCGAAATTGATGGCGCGTATACACGTGACGATCTGGAACCCGGTGAGGATCGCGGGTTCTTATTTGCAAACGGATATTTTGGGCTTAACGACGGATATCTGCTCAGTTTCAACCTGCAAACCACGTCGGACGACGCGTATCTGGCCGATTATGGCCTGCCCGAATTCGACCGCCTGCGCAGTGAAATTGCATTGGAACGGTACGAGCGCGATACCGCATTCCGCACCAGCTTTATCCACTTCAAAACCCTGCGCGACAGTGAAGATCAGGATGAAATCCCATCGCGCATCTTCGATCTGTTCTACGAGAAACGCCTGTTTCCCAAATCGGTCGGAGGCGAAGTTCGGCTAGGCGTCGAGACCCACGCGCATGAGCGCACCAGCGACGAAGACGTGCTGGGCCGCGACGTCGCACGGGCGACATTCGATGCGGAATGGCTTCGCAGCTGGACTTTTGCATCCGGGCTGCGTGCCGACGCGCAACTGGGTGCGTCTGTGGACACATTCAACATTCGCCACGACAGCAATTTTCCCGATCAGGTGACGCGCACCACGCCGCGCGCCGCGCTGACCCTGCGCTATCCGATGGCACGCCGCGAACAAAGCGGGGCAACACAGGTGCTGGAGCCGATTGCGCAGGTCGGTTGGACCCAGGTTTCGACCAATGATGTGCCGCTGGATGAAAGCACCTTTCAGGAATTCGACCAAGGGAACCTTTTGTCCCTGTCGCGCTTTCCCGCACCCGACAGGCGCGAGGATGGGGTCACGGGCGTATTCGGGCTCAACTGGTCCCGATATGCGGGCAATGGTCGCCGTGCGTTGGTTACAGTCGGGCAGGTCTATCGCGCAGATGCAGACCCCGAGTTCAACCTGACCTCGGGCTTGCAGGGAACCTCGTCCGATCTGTTGCTGGCCGGGCAGCTGCAAACCGCCAATGGTTGGTCCCTCGCGGGGCGCGGTCTGTTGAACGGCGATTTCAGCTTCGCCAAGGCCGAGATGCGCGCGGCCTGGCAAAGGGAAACCGTTGGGATCGTAGGAAGTTACGTCTGGCAAGAACCCGACCCGGATGAAAATATCGACGACGAGATATCGGAAATACGTTTGGACGGGCGCTATACAATCGACCAAAACTGGCTGACCCAGGCCCTCGCCCGATATGATATTAGTGAATCCGAGCCGATCCGATACGGGCTTGGCGTCACCTACCGCAACGAATGCGTACAAGTTAACATGAGTGTCAGCAGGCGCTTTACTTCGTCATCAAGTATTGAGCCTTCGACAGAATTCGGCTTTACCGTAGCTTTGACGGGATATTCCGTTGAAGGCAGTGGCCAACAGTTCAAGAGAAGATGCAGTTGATTCCAGGTTTCTCAAGTTTCCTTCGTTCCGGTTGGCTTAAACCGGTTGCTCCGGTTTTGACCGCGCTTGTCCTTGCTTTCGTCGCTCCGCAAACGCAGGCCCAAAGCCTGTTCTCGCCTGCAATCAAGGTCAATCAAGATATCGTCACCTGGTACGAACTGGATCAACGCCAGCAATTCCTGACCGTTCTGGGCGCGCCGGGCGCATCAGACGAAGAAGTCCGCCAGGCCCTTATTGATGACCGTCTACGCCGACAGGTCATGCGTCAGGCCGGAATCTCGGCCAACCCCGAGGCCGTTCAACTGGGCATTGACGAGTTCGCAGCACGCGGCCAGCTTTCCAGCGATGAATTCCTGCAACTCCTTGCTGATGCCGGGGTATCACGTGAAACCGTACGTGATTTTATCGCCGACCAACTCTCGTGGCGTGATTTCATCAGCGCCCGGTTTATCTCGCAAGCGCGCCCGACCGAGGATGAGATTAACCGTGCCCTGGGCCAATCGGGCAGCGGCGGCCTTCAGGTTTTGCTCTCCGAAATCATCATCCCCGTGACACCGCAGACTCTGCCGCAAGTGCAATTGTTGGCCGACGAAATCGCTCTGGTTGAAGGGTTCGATGCCTTTTCAGCGGCGGCAACGCAATATTCGGCCGCTGGCACCCGCACCAATGGCGGTCAATTGGACTGGTTGAACCTGACCGAGCTTCCGCCCGCTTTGCAGCCGGTTATTCTTGGGTTGAAGACCGGTGACATCACCCAACCCATATCCCTGTCCAACGCCGTCGCACTGTTTCAGATGCGGGGCATCCGGGAAAGCGCAACAGCCGCGCCACAGTACTCCAAGGTCGATTACGCAATCTACAATCTGCCAGGCGGACGCAGCCCGGCAACCCTCGCGCGCGCAGCCGAATTACGTGAAGAGGTCGATACCTGCGACGATCTCTACGGTATCGCACAGGATCAGCCCCCAGAAGTTCTGGAACGGATTGAGGCCGCACCAGCCGAGATTCCGCGCGATATAGCGCTGGAACTGGCCAAGCTGGACCTCAACGAGGTATCCACCACCCTGACCAGCAACAATGGTCAGACACTGCGCTTCCTGATGCTGTGCACGCGCACACTGGACCGTGGAGAAGAAACATCGCGGGCAGACGTCGCCAACGCCCTGACGCAGCAGCGCCTGCAAGCCTTTTCCGAAAGCCTTCTGGAGCAGCTGCGCGCCGACGCCACGATCGTCGAGCAATGACAGCCCCTATCGCGCTAAGCTGCGGTGATCCGGCCGGTATCGGCCCGGAAATCGCAGCAAAAGCTTGGGCCGAGCTGCGCGACACCTGCCCGTTCTTCTTCATCGGAGACGCAGCGCATTTGCCGGGCGGGACCCCGACCGCAAAAATTTCGGATCCGGCCGAGGCAATGAAACTTAGCACCACGGCCCTGCCCGTCCTACAGCTCGACTTTCCCGAATCCGCTCTTCCCGGCCGCCCTGCCTCCGCCAACGCGCCAGGTGTCATTGATGCAATCGAGTTTGGCGTATCCCTGGTCCAATCCGGTGCGGCCTCCGCGCTGTGTACGGCACCGATCCACAAAAAGGCACTGATCGACGGCGCCGGTTTCGCCTATCCCGGCCATACCGAGTTTCTGGCGGCGCTTTCTGGTTGCAAACGGGTGGTGATGATGCTGGCCAGCGACCAGCTTCGTGTGGTGCCCGCAACGATCCACATTCCGCTGTCCCGCGTCCCGGCGGAACTGACCCCTGACCTCCTGCAAGACACGATCGAGATCACCGCGCATGGCCTACGCACCCAATTCGGTATCCCGAACCCTCGCATCGCCATCGCGGGCCTCAACCCTCACGCAGGCGAAGGCGGCAAAATGGGACATGAGGAACTGGATTGGATCGGCCCCCTGATCGAAAGGCTGCCTACCTATGACTACACGGTCACCGGCCCCCACCCGGCCGACACCATGTTTCACGCCGCCGCCCGCACCCGCTATGACGCAGCTATCGCGATGTATCACGACCAAGCGCTGATACCGATCAAGACGCTGGACTTCGACCGCGGCGTGAACGTGACACTGGGACTACCCTTCATCCGCACCTCACCCGACCACGGCACCGCCATGGACATCGCCGGGCAAGGCATCGCCAACCCCTCCAGCCTGATCGAGGCCCTGAAGCTCGCTCAACGCATGGCGCAAAGCACTTGACCCTTCACCTGGCTGAAAATATCCCCGCCGGAGGCAAAAAAACTGGCGCACCGCCTCAACCCGCGCCACGGTAACCGGATCATGAGCGCCATCGACACCCTTCCCCCACTGCGCGAAGTCATCGCTGCACACCAGCTTTCGGCCCGCAAATCTCTGGGCCAGAATTTTCTGCTGGATCTGAACCTAACTGCCAAGATCGCCCGTCAGGCCGGTGATTTGACTACATGTGACGTACTGGAAATCGGCCCCGGTCCCGGCGGCCTGACCCGTGGGCTTCTGTCCGAAGGCGCCCGTAAAGTCGTCGCCGTCGAAAAAGACACCCGCTGCATCGCCGCTCTCAACGAGATCGCAACCGCCTATCCGGGCCGGCTTGAGGTCATTAACGGCGATGCGCTTGAAATCAATCCGCTCGCCCACCTGACGCCCCCCATTCGCATTGCCGCGAACCTGCCCTACAATGTGGGCACCGAATTGCTGGTGCGCTGGCTGACCCCGCCAGAATGGCCCCCGTTCTGGCAAAGCCTCACCCTTATGTTCCAACGCGAAGTGGCCGAGCGGATCGTCGCCCAACCCGGCAGCAAAGCATATGGCCGCCTTGCCATCCTTGCGCAATGGCGGGCCGAGGCAAGGATCGCCATGTCCCTGCCGCCGGGTGCCTTTACGCCACCCCCAAAAGTTTCCAGCGCGGTGGTCCACCTGACCGCCCTGCCCGAGCCTCGTTTTCCGGCAGATGCAGCCACCCTGTCCCGCGTTGTCGCGGCAGCCTTCAACCAGCGGCGCAAAATGCTGCGCGCCTCGTTGAAAGGCGTCGCCCCCGATATCGAAGACAGGTTGCGCGCTGCTGGCATAGAACCCACCGAAAGGGCCGAACAGGTCCCGTTGGAAGCCTTCTGCGCTCTGGCTCGTGCAGTGAAGCAGCCCTAAGAAACAAAAAAACCTCGGGTCGAAACCCGAGGCCTAACTTTGCTATTCAAACCGATTACTCAGCCGCCTCCGGGGCGTCTCCCTTGTCGGCAGCGGGTTCTTCCGCTGCGGGCGCGGCCTTGGGCTTGCGCGCACGTGGCTTGCGTGCCGGTTTTTCTTTCTTCTCAGGTGTGGCGTCGCCGCCTTTGCTTTCGGGTGTCTCCACCAGACCGGATTCAGGTGCCGCATCTTCGGGCGCGAACCCCATCACATCAGGCTGCGGAGCCTCTGCCGGGTCGGCTTGACGGGCGGCTTCACGTTCCTGACGCTCGGCGCGCTCGCGGTCACGTTCGGCCTGGCGTTCGCGGTTCTGACGCTCTTGCTCTTCGCGGCGGGCTTCCATCTCGCGTTGGGCTTCGCTCAGCAGGCGCAGGTAATGCTCGGCATGTTGCTGGAAATTCTCGGCGGCCACACGGTCATTGGACAGCTGCGCATCGCGGGCAAGTTGGTTGTACTTGTCAATGATCTGCTGGGGCGTGCCGCGCACTTTGCCTTCCGGCCCCGAGCTGTCAAAGACCCGGTTTACAACGTTGCCGCCAGAAGGACGATTGCGGTTATTCTTGGCCCGCGAGCGGGATTTGGAAGATCTCATCTACTTTCGTCAGCCTTGTCTTACGATGTCGATCACCTCGCGACGTACACTGCTCAAAGGCTTTAGCTGTGACGCGATGTCGACTTTTTGGGCTTGGCGTCAGGGGCGCGCTGTAACGGCGTCAACCTCGCTGACTATTCCTGAGTAAACATGTCCGGCAGGTTCAGACAAGGGGTTTGTCCCATTTTTCGCTGCTTTTTTACATCAATCGGCAGAAATCGGCCTCAGAACGTGTCGTCATTGCGGCATTCTGGCGAAAACGACGCGATCGCGCCCATCCAGATCAGGAATAACGCGCGTCTCAGACAAACCTGCCGCATCAAAAAGCGCCGCCACGGCAGTGCCCTGCGTCGGGCCAATTTCCACCAGCAACCGCCCGCCCGGTAATAGAAAATCAGGCACACCGGCGGCGATGCGTCTATACGCCCCAAGCCCATCCCCTTCGTCGGTCAGAGCCATGCGCGGTTCATGCTCGCGCACTTCCGGGGACAGCGCCTCCATTTCGGACAGCGAAATATACGGGGGATTCGAGACAATAAGATCGAATTCACCCTCAATGTTTCCAAACCAATCGGATTGAAGAACCTCCACCCGGTCTTGTACCTGATGCTGCACGGCATTCGCACTGGTTTGCAGGCAGGCCGATTCACTCAGATCAACGCCAACGCCCGACGCGCTGGTGCGTTCAGCCAGCAAAGTGATCAGAATACAGCCCGAACCTGTGCCCAAGTCCAGAACGTGATCGAACGGCTCGCTCAAGGCGGCTTCGATCAGGGTCTCTGTCTCGGGACGCGGGTCCAGCACATCGCGACTGACCCGGAACCTACGGCCATAGAACTCACGCTCGCCCAGCAGATGCGACACCGGGACACGAATGGCCCGCAGCGCGATCAGTTGATCATAGCGTTCGGCGATTTCCGGAGCCAATTCCTCTGGCGCAATCAGGGTGACACGGCTGGCCTCGATCCGGGCGGCATGGGCAAGCAGAACACGTGCATCGCGCGCCGGATCATCGACGCCCGCCGCGCGCAGCCGAGCCGTCGCGGCAACCATCGCCATAGCCGCTGTCTGCGGCCCGTTCATTGTGCCATCTCGGCCAGCAAACGCGCCTGATCGTCAGCGGTGAGCGCGTCGATGATTTCGTCCAAGTCGCCCTGCATCACCTGATCCAACTTATAAAGCGTCAGGTTGATGCGGTGATCCGTCATGCGGCCCTGCGGGAAGTTATAGGTCCTGATCCGCTCAGAGCGGTCCCCGGACCCCACCTGACTGGCCCGATCGGCTGAGCGTTCACTGTCGATCCGCTGGCGCTCCAAGTCATAGAGGCGCGTTTTCAGCACCTGCATAGCAATCTCGCGGTTGCGGTGTTGGGATTTCTCGGAACTGGTCACAACCAGCCCGGTCGGAAGGTGGGTAATGCGCACCGCCGAGTCGGTAGTGTTCACATGCTGCCCCCCCGCGCCCGAGCTGCGCATGGTGTCGATACGGATGTCATTGGCGTCGACCTGAATGTCCACATCCTCAGCCTCGGGCAAAACGGCCACGGTGGCTGCCGAGGTATGAATCCGGCCTCCGCTTTCGGTTTCGGGCACGCGCTGCACCCGGTGCACGCCGGATTCGTACTTCATCCGGGCAAAGACGTTCTCGCCCTTGATATGGGCCACCACCTCTTTGATGCCACCCAGATCGGAGGCCTGTTCTTCGATGATCTCAAACCGCCAGCCGCGCGCCTCGGCGTAACGCTGATACATGCGCAACAGATCGCCTGCGAACAATGCGGCCTCGTCCCCACCCGTGCCCGGTCGGATTTCCAGCATCGCTGGGCGTGCGTCGGCCTCGTCTCGGGGCAACAGCGCCAATTGCAGCGCATGTTCTGCTTGCGGGATACGGGCCCGAAGATCAGGAATTTCCTCTTCGGCCAGTTCCTTCATGTCGGGGTCGGCCAGCATTGCCTCGGCCTCGGCCAAATCGGCCCGCAGCTGCCGCCAGGCCATGATCTGATCAACCACGGGCTTGAGATCCGAATACTCCTTGGCCAAGGCCGCAATATCTCCACCCGAGGCACCATCGGACATGGCCGCTTCGAGGTATTGGAATCGCTGGGTTATCTGCTCAAGGCGTTCTTCGGGGATCATCTGGGCGGTGTCCCCTAATATGCCGCTTTGGTCAAGGGCCGAGCTTGTGCTAAGATAGCCGACATGAAGGGGTTGGTTTTCGTTTTATCGCTGTTTGCGGTGCCTGCCATGGCGGATTACGTCGGGCCGGACGGCAAGGTGCGCGACTGCTATTGCACAGACAAATCAGGTGCACGCGTGGATTTGGGTGAGATGATCTGCTTGCAGGTCGATGGCCGCATGTTCATGGCACAGTGTCAGATGTCGCTGAACGTGCCAATGTGGCGCGAGGTGTCCGAGGGGTGTTTGTCCTCAGGGTTGGAGCGCAGCAAGCCACTCATCAACTCGGTCTCGGTTTACCCCAAAATCTGATCGCCCAAAGCGCAGGCGTGCATGGATGCGTAGGGTATCGCCGTCTTGCTGGACCGTGGTGTAGTCGGGAAAGCCGATCACTTTGCTGCGGGTAATGTAGGTGATCATCCCCTCATCCACTGACCCGGCCAACACGGTAGTGCGCGGCGTGGCCTGCGCGATGTCGTCCAGTCGGGCAAGACCTTCCGGCCCGGTTTCAACGATGCGAATGACGCCGCCTTGCATATCCGTATCCGCCGTTGCAGTCAGCGGCATATGCCATTGGGCAGGGTCAGAGGGTGCGAGACGGATATAAACCCCCAGAGCCACAACAGCCCCGACTAGCACCCAAACGACCATCTTCTTCATCCTGAACCTCGTGTTTCCGCAGAACCTATTTGGTTCTTAGCGCCCGGCAAGGCACCAAGCGCCCCCTTACCGTGACGTCACGCTAGGCAGGATGCATAGCAGTTCGAAAAGCAGGTTTGCCGCCGTCAGCGCCGTCGTCCCCGCAGGGTCATAGGGCGGAGACACCTCGACCAGATCGCAGCCCACCACGTTCACCCCACTCAATGCTTGAAGCAATTGCAGAGCTTGCGGCGTGGTCAATCCGGCGATCTCAGGCGTACCGGTGCCGGGCGCAAAGGCCGGATCAAGGCTGTCGATATCATAGGTGATATAGGTCGGATGCTCTCCGATCTCATTGCGAATTTGCGCGCCGATTACCGTCAGGTTCTGCTGCCACAACTCCCACGCGGGGAATTGCTTGAAACCCCAGCCCTTGGCCTGGGTGAAATCTGACGCCGCATAGCCCGAGCCGCGAATGCCGATCTGAAAGGTCTTGTCGGGGACGATCAGGCCCTCTTCATAGGCGCGGCGAAAGACGGTGCCATGGGTTTCACGCTCGCCAAACATCTCGTCATTCACGTCGGCGTGCGCATCCACATGCACCAGCGCCACAGGCCCGTGCTTGGCCGCGATCGCCCGCAGGATTGGCAGGGTGATCGAATGATCGCCGCCCATCGCAACTGGCGTCACCCCCTGCGCCAGAATGGCGTCATAGCTTTCCTTGATGATCTTCAGGCTTTCTGCCAGTGAAAACGTGTTGATCGCAAGATCGCCAATATCGGCGATTTGAAGGCTGTCAAAGGGCGCGGCAAAACTGGCCATGTTACAGGGCCGTATCATCGCACTTTCGGCGCGGATCTGTTTTGGCCCGAACCGCGTGCCCGACCGCCACGAGGTGCCGATATCCATCGGAATGCCCAGCACGGCCACATCCAGCCCCGCCAGAGACTCCGCCTGCGGAAGGCGCATGAACGTGTTCGGCCCCGAAAACCGCGCCAGATCATTGCCGCTGAGGGGTTGGTTAAACTGTGTCATGCCCGTATCTCTCCCGTCCGACCTTTTGGCTAAGGTGATACCGGAAAGATGGCTAACCAATGGTTAAGGCTGCAGTTTGTTCCATCCCAAGAGACAAATAATCTGCGTTGCCACATGGGCACCGGCGATCGCCGTCGCGCCCGAGGTATCAAAAGGCGGAGAGACCTCGACTACATCGCCGCCCTTGATGTTGATCCCGGCAATGTCACGCAAGATGATCTGCGCCTGAATAGAACTCAGACCACCCCAGACTGGTGTACCGGTGCCGGGCGCAAATGCCGGGTCCAAACCGTCGATGTCGAAGCTCAGGTAAACGGGGCTATTGCCCATGATCTCTTTGATCTTTTGCGCCACGGCAGCGGGGCCGGATTCGTAGACCTCACGCGCGTCGATGATGTTGACGCCCAGCGTGTCCTCGTTGGTGGTGCGGATACCCACCTGAACGGATCGCTTGGGGTCCACGATCCCCGACTTTACCGCCTTGTAAAACATCGTCCCGTGATCCACGCGGGTCATATCGTCATCGGCCCATGTGTCCGTATGCGCATCGAATTGCAGCAGCGACATGGGCCCGTATTTCTCGGCATAGGCTTTCAGGATCGGGAAACTGATATAGTGATCCCCGCCCAAAGTGACCGAGGCCACATCGGCGGCAAGAATGGTGCGGATATGATCCGTCAGCGTGTCGGGAAAGGCTGGGATATTGGCATAGTCATAGGCCATGTCGCCATAGTCTACGATGGCCAACTCGCTGAGTGCATCAAAGGGCCAGCCATAGGGCGCGTCGGGCGATTGCAGCGCGCTGGCCTCGCGGATTGCGCGCGGGCCCAGCCTGGTGCCGGGGCGGTTCGTCACCGCCTGATCGAACGGAACGCCGGTCACGGCGATGTCCACCCCTTTCAGGTCCTTGGTGTATAGCCGCCGCAGAAACGACGTCGCTCCACCAAAGGTATTCTCGAACGACAGCCCCTTGAGGTCGGGGTTGGTGAATGCCTCATCCACCTGAGTTTTTGCGTCTTCCAGTCCCATGTCTTTCCCTTATCAGCCCAGTGGCTGTGCCTTTTCGACGATCCGCGCAAAGAAGGATGCCCCGATGGGCGCGATCTCATCGTTGAAGTTGTATTTCGGATGGTGCAGCCCGGCGCCATCACCCTGCCCCACAAACAGATAGGCACCGGGGCGCGATTGTAGCATGAATGAGAAATCCTCGGCCCCCATCATCGGCGGAACCTCGGTCAGCACGCGCTCATCCCCCGAGATATCGCGCGCCACATCGGCGGCGAATTCAGCCTTGGCGGCGTCGTTGATCGTGGCGGGGTAATTGACCTCATAATCCAGCCGAGCTTCGACCCCGTACGACTGCGCCTGACCCTGCACGATCTGCGCCATTCGATCCATCACCATCTTCTGTACATTCGGATCAAAGGTGCGCACGGTACCGTTGATATAGGCAGTATCAGGGATCACGTTGTTCACCGAACCGGTATGGATCTGAGTGACCGAGACCACCAGATCGTCCAGCGCATAGTTGTTGCGACTGACAATGGTCTGAATCGCCTGCGCAATCCCGCAGGCTGCCATCACAGGATCGCGGGTTTCATGCGGCATCGCCCCGTGGCCGCCGACACCTTGAATATGAACTTCAAACGTGTCCACCGCAGCCATGATCGGACCGGTATTGGTCTGAAACATCCCCTCGGGCACGCCCGGCGCATTATGCAGGGCGTAGACCTGAGAGATGTCGAACCGCTCCATGATGCCTTCCTCGACCATGACGCCCGCGCCGCCGCCATCCTCTTCGGCGGGTTGAAAGATCAGGGCCACGCGGCCCGAAAAATTCCGCGTCTCGGCCAGATAGCGCGCCGCGCCCAGCAGCATTGTCGTATGTCCGTCGTGACCGCAGGCGTGCATATTCCCCGGCTTGGTCGAGGCATAGTCCACCCCGGTTTCCTCAGGGATCGGCAGCGCATCCATATCAGCGCGCAGACCGATGGTAGGCCCTTCGCCCTGCCCGTTGATAATGGCGACGATGCCGGTGGTGGCGATCCCCTCGTGAATCTCGTCCACACCGAATTCACGCAGACGCTCGGCCACGAAAGCTGCCGTTTCATGGCATTCGAATTTCAGTTCAGGGATCGTATGCAGGTGCTGCCGCCACGCGGTCATATCGGCGGTATAATCGGCAATTCGGTTGACGACGGGCATCTGGGGTGGACTCCTGTTGCGGTCTGCGGAATGGATGCATCTGACACCGGAACGAAAGGGTTCGCAATGGCCGAAAATCCTCTGATCCACGATAAAGACGCAGGCATCGAACGTCTGCTGGAGATCATGCGCCGCCTGCGCGACCCGCAGACTGGCTGTCCGTGGGACATCGAACAGGATTTCGCCACCATCGCTCCCTACACGATCGAAGAAGCCTATGAGGTCGCTGATGCTATCGAACGCGAGGCTTATGGCGAGCTGAAGGGAGAGTTGGGCGACCTGCTGTTCCAATCGGTCTTTCACGCACAAATGGCTGAAGAAGCTGGGCATTTCACCTTTCAGGACGTGGTCCGCACCATGTCCGACAAGATGGTTGCGCGTCACCCACATGTGTTCGGTGACGAATCCCGCGACAAGTCTGCCGAACAGCAGACGCTGGATTGGGAAACGATCAAGGCAGCGGAACGTGCAGGTAAGGAACAGAAAGGCGCGCTAGACGGTGTGGCCGCGAACCTGCCTGCCCTGCTGCGCGCGCACAAGCTGCAAAAACGCGCCGCGCGCGTGGGGTTCGACTGGCCCAACGCCAGCCATGTGTTGGCCAAGATCACCGAAGAGGCCGCCGAACTGGAAGAGGCCCGCGACAGCATGGATGCCGACGCGCTCGAAGATGAATTCGGCGATCTGCTGTTCGTGATCGTCAATCTGGGCCGTCATCTGGGAATCGAGCCTGAGGCCGCTCTGCGCCGCACCAACGCCAAGTTCACCCGCCGCTTTGAACAGGTCGAATCCCGCCTGGCCGAACGCGGTAAAACACCCAGCCAAAGCGATCTGGCCGAGATGGATGCCCTGTGGGACGAGGTGAAAACCGAGGAGCATCGCGCCAATGGCAAACTCCCGCCGGTGGATGTCGCCACGGGGGTCTGAAACCGCTGGACAAGTGCTTTGACACTTGCGAGTGTCCGCCCTTCACCACCCCCGGAGACACCCATGCCGCGCAAAATCATTATCGACACCGACCCCGGTCAGGACGACGCCGTTGCCATCCTGTTGGCGCTGGCCAGCCCGGATGAAATCGACTTGCTGGGCGTAACAGCCGTCGCCGGGAACGTGCCGCTGGAGCTAACCGCCAAGAACGCGCGCATCGTCTGCGAACTGGCCGGCCACACGGACGTGCCGGTTTATGCAGGCTGTGATCGGCCGCTGAACCGCCCTTTGGTCACAGCAGAACATGTGCACGGCAAAACCGGACTGGACGGTCCCGTTCTGCCCGATCCGCAAATGCCGTTGGCCCAAGGGCACGCGGTCGATTTCATCATCGACACCCTGCGCGCGCATGAGCCGGGTACGGTGACTCTATGCCCTCTGGGGCCGCTCACCAATATTGCGACGGCTTTCACCAAGGCCCCCGATATCGTTGACCGGGTACAGGAAATCGTGCTGATGGGTGGGGCGTACTTTGAGGTCGGCAACATCACTCCGGCAGCGGAATTCAATATCTATGTCGACCCTGAAGCCGCTGATATCGTGTTCAAATCCGGCGCGCACATCGTTGTCATGCCACTGGACGTGACCCATGACGCGCTGGTCACGCCACACCGCAACGACGCATTCCGCGCGCTGGACAGCAAGGTCGGACACGCAGTGGCCGAGATGACTGATTTCTTCGAACGGTTCGACAAGGAAAAATACGGATCGGAGGGCGCACCCCTGCACGATCCCTGCGTCACCGCCTATCTGATCCGGCCTGAGCTGTTCTCGGGCCGTCACATCAATGTCGAGATCGAGACCCAGTCCGAGCTGACACTGGGCATGACCGTTGCCGATTGGTGGCGCGTCACAGATCGCCCGGCAAACGCCATGTTCATGGGCAGCGTCGATGCACAAGGGTTCTTCGATCTGCTAACCGAACGGCTGGCTCGACTATGAGTGCTGCACTTAAACTCGCCCGGCCTGAGGATCTGGGCCGTCTGATGACCCTTGTCGCCGCCTTTCACGCCGAAGCGGGCATCGATCAGGACGCTGATCACCGGCGCAACGCGCTGGCACCGCTGCTGGACGGTATTCCCCATGGCTGCGTTTATTTGATCGGTCCGGCGCGTGCACCGCTTGGATACGCGGTTTTGACCTTTGGGTGGTCTGTCGAGTTCGGCGGAATGGACGCCTTTATCGACGAAATTTACATCCGCCCCGCCGTGCGGGGTCGCGGCATCGCCACCGAGGTGCTGCTGGACCTGCCCAAAGCCCTTGCCAGTGCCGGGCTGACCGCCCTGCACCTTGAGGTCGACCGCACCAATGAAACCGCGCAGAAGCTATATCTGCGCACCGGCTTCAAACCGCGCGATCGCTATGTATTGATGAGCAAGAAGCTCTGATAGCAGTCTTTTGTCAGCCCCCCAGCGACAGCACGTTAGCGCAACTCGCCGCTATACATATAGATGGGCGAATCCATGTCTTTGACGGGGTCGGTTGCCGAAACTGACTGCCCTGAAACCGGGTAAACACCTGGTGCCGAGCAGGCCGCCAGAAAAACAGTACTAATCACTGTTGCCGCAAGAAGGAATTTGGAACCAGTCATGGTATTCTCCTTTCGAGTAGTGACCTCAGGTTAGGGTTTGGCGGCCTCGCCCAAATAGGGAAAAGTTCACACAAAATTGCCTTTTTGTTGCCACAATGTTGGCAACTACCTGCAAACGTTGGACAAAAATTTTTCGAAAAATTGAAGATTCTTTACCTAACGTAACCTGCGCGCACTTTTCAGGCGACAGCACGAGGTTTTCAACGCGCATAAAGGGTGCGGATCGGACAATCCGCATAACCGATTCCCCACGAGTTCAGGGCGAGAGACGAAAAAGCCCGGCCTTCCAGCGAAGACCGGGCCTATTTGCGTTTTTTGGTACGATCAGCGTTTGAGGATCGAAGCCCCCGCATATTCTGCGACCTCACCTAGCGATTCCTCGATGCGGATCAGCTGGTTGTATTTGGCTAGCCGGTCCGACCGCGCGAGGCTGCCGGTTTTGATCTGACCGCAATTGGTCGCAACCGCCAGATCTGCAATGGTGGCGTCCTCGGTCTCGCCCGAACGGTGCGACATCACGTTGGTGTACCGCGCGCGGTGGGCCATATCGACAGCGCGCAGCGTCTCGGTCAGCGAACCGATCTGGTTCACTTTGACCAGCATCGAGTTCGCACAGCCGCGATCGATGCCTTCGGCCAGACGTTCAGGGTTGGTCACGAACAGGTCGTCACCCACCAATTGCACCTCGTTGCCGATGGCGTCGGTCAGAGCTTTCCAGCCGTCCCAGTCATCTTCGGACATGCCGTCTTCGATCGAGATGATCGGATAATCATTGACCAGCGCCGCCAGATAGGCCGCGTTTTCCTCGGACGTCAGTGTTGTGCCCTCGCCCGCCAGCACGTATTTGCCGTCTTTGTAGTATTCGGTCGCGGCGCAATCCAACGCCAGGTGGATTTCTTCGCCCGGTTTGTAGCCAGCCTTTTCGATGGATTTCAGGATGAAATCCAGCGCCTCGCGCGTGCTGGCAATGTTGGGGGCAAAGCCGCCTTCATCACCGACGCCGGTGGCCAGACCTGCGGCGGACAGTTCTTTCTTCAGGGTGTGGAACACCTCGGACCCCATGCGCACCGCCTCGCGGATATTCGCGGCCGAGGTCGGCATGATCATGAATTCCTGAATGTCGATAGGGTTGTCGGCATGTTCGCCGCCATTGATGATGTTCATCATCGGCACTGGCAGAACGCGGGCCGAGGTGCCACCCACATAGCGGTACAGAGGCTGGGTGGTAAAATCCGCCGCCGCTTTGGCTGCCGCCAAAGAGACACCCAAAATAGCGTTTGCGCCTAGACGACCTTTGTTTTCGGTCCCGTCCAGTTCGATCATCGCCTGGTCGATGGCGACCTGTTCAGTCGCGTCAAAACCCACAAGCTCCTCGGCAATCTCGCCGTTCACGGCAGCGACCGCTTCCAGCACGCCCTTACCCATGTAGCGCGCCTTGTCACCGTCACGCTTTTCTACCGCTTCATAGGCGCCGGTAGACGCGCCCGAGGGCACAGCCGCGCGGCCCATGGTGCCATCTTCCAGGATCACGTCCACCTCAACCGTCGGGTTGCCCCGGCTGTCCAGAATTTCGCGTGCGTGGATGTCGATAATCGTGCTCATGAGGCCCGTCCCTGTGGCTGCAATCCGTTGCACGCCTCATACCATCACCGGGCAAAAAGTAAACCGTTCATGTTAACGCTAACACATTGCGCAGCAGGTGTTTGCGCAAACCTGCGACGATCCGTCAAGCCGCAGCCACCATGACCCGCGCCAAACGACGTTCCCGCAGGAAAGTGTAAAGACCCGATCCCAGGATCAACGAAGCCCCCGCAATGGTCATTAGATCCGGGCGTTCGCCGAACATGATCATGCCCGCCGTGATCGAAAATACCAGCCGTGTATAGCGGAACGGAGTCAGCGCCGAGGCGTCCCCCACTCGCATCGCCGTGACGATGCCGTAGTAGCCCAAAACACTAAACAGGACGGCCCCAATCAACGGCCCCATCTGCGGGCCTGCGATCGGCACCAGCGATTGTGTTTGAACCACCACTAGCACCAATCCACCCAGGATCGCCGCGACATAGGCCTGCATCGCTACCACGGACGAGGCGATATCAGCGTCCAGTCGCCGCGTAATCAGATCGCGGGCGGCGATACAAACAACGCTGATCACAACCAACAGGGTCTCGGGCTGGAACCCGGCCAGACCGGGGCGGATGATCATCAAAACGCCCAGAAACCCGACGAAGACCGCACTCCACCTGCGCCAGCCGACCTGCTCACCCAGAAACAGCGCCGCGCCGACAGTTACGGCAAGCGGCAATGCCTGGAAAACGGCGGCGACTGTGGACAGATCAACTAAGGCCAGCGCAGTCACGAAGGCAATCGCACCGACCCCTTCGCTGACTGCACGGACAAGTGGCAAGGGGCGCCATGCAGCCCGATCAAAGATGCGCTTGCGCGTTACGACGGTCATCACCGCAAAGATCAGGCCGCACACCGCGCCCAGCAAAATCATGATCTGACCGGTCGGCACCGAGGCCGACAGGTGCTTGATGAACATATCCTCAAGCGCAAAAGCCGCCATTGCGCCGACGACCAACAAGATGCCGTTTACGTTGTTCATGATCCGATCCGTCAGAGGAGCGCTGTTCGCCCGATCACAGAAATCGAACGCGGCTTGGTCAGGCAAGTCCTATCCGCATGGAATACATGAATTCGCGTGCGGTCACCGTTCGCGATTCGTGATGAATCACTCCTGTTCCAGCGGAACACCATAGAGTTCCAGCCGGTGGCCTTTCAGCTTATAGCCCAGCTTGGCCGCGATCTTTTCCTGCAAAGCCTCGATCTCGGGGTCGACGAATTCAATGACCTGCCCCGATTGCATGTCGATCAGATGGTCGTGATGGTCCCGTTCGGCATCCTCATAGCGCGCGCGGCCATCACCGAATTCCAGACGCTCGAGAATCCCGGCTTCTTCGAACAGCTTCACAGTGCGATAGACCGTCGCGATAGAAATCCCCGCATCGACCTTTGAAGCGCGGGCATACAGTTCTTCTACATCCGGGTGATCCTCGCTTTGTTGCAGCACCTGGGCGATGGTGCGGCGCTGACCTGTCATGCGCAGGCCCTTGGCCTCGCAACGGGCGATGATCGTGTCGGACATGAGTGACCCTCGGGGTGTATTCGGTTCTCTGTCTTAATACGTCTGCGCACTCTGCGCCACAGGGGAATTGTATCTTAGGCAACGCGCCGCAGGTCGGCCCAGATCGGCAAATGGTCCGAGGCGATATGCGCAGGTCGCGCATCGTGAACGCCATGCACCACTGCCTCAAGCCCTGCGCCCAGCGCGATGCGATCCAGCGCGCCCAAAGGCTGCGCTGCGGGAAAGCTGGGAACCGGAGGAAGAAACCGCATGTCTGGCGCCAGATGGTCCAGCACCGGCTGACGCGACCATTCGTTGAAGTCCCCGGCCCAGACCGTGGGCATCTGCGTCAGGTCAACGTCACAGCGGCGGATATGGGTGATCTGCTGACGGCGCGATGCGGGCAGCAGACCCAGATGCATGCCCATCACGCGCAGCGGCCCGATGGGGGTGTCGAATTCAACCCGCACCGCCCCCCGAGGCTCCAGCCCCGGAAGGTCGTGATGTCCGGTCTGTCGCACTTGGATCGTCTCGCCCTTCCAGATCACCGCATTTCCATGCCAGCCCAGACTGCCTGCCCCACCAAGATCGACAATCTGCCATCCGGCCTCGTCCAGCATGAAATGCGGCAGGGCTGCGGGGCGCGGTGGCAGGCGTTTGTCGGCCTCCTGCAACACCACGATATCGGCCTTCATATTGTCGATGACCTGCATGATGCGCTGCGGCTGGCGGCGGAAATCAAGCCCGACGCATTTCTGGATGTTGTAGCTGGCAATGCGAAGCGTTGGCGTGGATGTCATAGCGCTCGGATCAAAAATCTTATCCCAACAGTGCCACGCCCTGCGCCCAGCGCAACATTAAAATTCCGCGCGTGTTGTAAGGATCGGATGTGCAAGAGGGTTTTCGCCTTGTATACCCTTTGGCATAACAGTTCCTACACCGCCTGCCCAAACCGAGGACCCCACGTGAGCACCACCTTCGCGACCCTGGTCATTGCTGATATTTCCGGCAGCACGCCTTTGTACAAGGCTGTAGGCGATGCCGAGGCACAAAGGCTGATCCAGTTGGAACTGGATCGCCTGCGGCGCGTCCTGTTTGAACATGGCGGGGTGCAGGTCGGTCAGAAGGGGGACGATGTTCTTAGCTATTTTGAGGATGCGGATGCGGCAATCAACGCCGTCCTGACCCTGATAGAAGGATCGCCCGAAACTTCGCTGTCGGTCCATGTCGGCGTTCACTGCGGGCCGATCGTTATTGCGGAAAAGGGTGTCTATGGCGAGGCCGTGAACGTGACCGCCCGTCTTGCCTCTGTGGCCAATCCCGGCGAGGCCTGCGTCAGTGACGAAGCCGCCGCATTGCTGCACAACGGCGCGCGCCAGATGCTGACCCCGCTGGGTCAGCTCAACCTCAAGGGTTTGACCGAACAATTCGCGGCGCATTCGCTGATCAGCCCTACGGCAAATTCCTTCACCCAAACCCGCCTGCCCCAATCCTATGGCCGCACCGAAGACAATCTTGCCGCACCCGAGCATCTGACGCTTGTCCTGCGGCACGAGGGCCAAAGCTGGAGCTGCCCCGACAATGGCGAGCTGACGGTTGGTCGATCGCCGGGATGCGACGTGGTGCTCAGCCAGCCTTGGGTGTCCCGTCTGCATATGGTGATCACCATGAAAGACGGCAGGCTGATCCTGTCGGATCGCAGTACATCAGGCACCTATGTCAAATCCGAAGGCGGGCGGGAAATCCAGCTTAAGCGTGAAACTGTCATGCTGGCGGATAGCGGCCTGATCTCTCCCACATTGCCCCTCGAACATTCCGAGGCCTGTTTAGAATTCGAGATCCTAGGCCGTCGTCAGGTGCCGCAAAACGTGGCGTGAACCACTTCACCTTCCGAAGGCGGGCGCGTCAGGTCGATCGCTTCAGGCTGATCCTCATATGGGCGCGACAGCACATCATTCAAACGGTGGAACGGGGCATAATCGCCCCGTAAGGCGGCTTGTATCATCTGCTCGACACGGTGATTGCGCGGGATGAAAACCGGGTTCGCCGACATCATCGTAGCACGCGGATCGCTTTCCCGTTGCAGCCGTGCCCGCCAAGCATCGGCCCATTGATCGAAGGCTTGCGGGTCTGTGAACTGATCGCGCGCAGTATCAGCGCCCAGCGCGCGGAAGGTATTTGTAAAGTCGGCCTGGTTCTGCGCCATTCGCGCCAAAAGGTCCGAAACCAGTTGCCGATCCCCGTCCTCCTCGGTCACAAGCCCGATCTTGGCCCGAAACCGCGTCAGCCAGTGCTGTTCCAGCAAATCGGGCATGGCGTGAACGATCTCGGTCGCTTCTTCCACAGCGGCCTCTTTGTCGTCCATCTGCTGGATCAGGGCCGTCGCCAGTTGCGCCAAATTCCACACCGCGATGCCCGGTTGGTTCGAATAGGCATAGCGTCCCATCCGGTCGATCGAGCTGTAGACCGTGTTCGGATGATAGCTGTCCATGAAGGCGCAGGGGCCGTAGTCGATGGTCTCGCCGGCGATCGAGCAATTGTCGGTATTCATTACACCATGGATGAAACCCACGCTCATCCACCCGGCAATCAGTTCAGATTGCGCCTGCGCCACGGCGCGCAACAGACCCATAGGACCCTCAGCCTGCGGATAGTGGCGTTCGATGGCATATTCAGTCAGGCGGCGCAGGCTGTCCAACTGCCCTCGCCCGGCAAAGACCTGAAACGTACCCACGCGCAAATGGCTACGAGCGACGCGCGTCAGTACCGCGCCCGGCATGAGTTCTTCGCGGAAAACAACCTCGCCCGTCTCGACAGCAGCCAAGGCCCGCGTCGTGGGGATGCCCAATGCGTGCATCGCCTCGGACACCACGTATTCGCGCAAAACAGGCCCCGACCAAGCGCGCCCGTCCCCCTGACGGCTAAAGGGCGTGGGGCCAGACCCTTTCAGCTGAATGTCCCGGCGCAGACCGTCTGTTCCAACGGTCTCACCCAGCAAAACCGCACGCCCGTCCCCCAACTGGGGATTGTAGTTGCCGAACTGATGCCCCGAATAAAGCTGTGCGATGGGCTCGGCCCCTTCGGGCAGCGTATTGCCGGCAAAAGCCTCGGCCATGTCCTGCACCTCGCCTGGCGTGATCCGCAGGACCTTCGCCAGATCGCTGTTAAAGGCGATCAGTTGTGGCGCACGCACAGGCACCGGGGCCTGCCGGGCGTAGAAACTGTTGGGAAGGCGGGCGTAGCTGTTGTCAAACGGGATCGTCAGGGTCATGTGCCAAAGATATTCCTCATCCACGCGAATACCATAGCGGATCACGCAATCCCGTGCATAATCGCTCCAAACACCCCGAGGGCCCCATGACCGCACAAGAGATTATCGACCACCTGAACCTGCAACAGCACCCCGAAGGGGGTTGGTTCCGCGAGACATGGCGCGCCGACAACGCAGGCCGCGCCAGCGGTACCTGCATCTACTTCCTTCTGGCCGAAGGGGAGCGCAGCCACTGGCACCGAGTCGATGCGACCGAGATCTGGCTGTACCACGCCGGTGATCCACTGATCCTGTCGCTCAGCGCCTCGGATGACGGCCCGGCGAACGAGCACCTCTTGTCCCCCGACCTGACACAAGGCGCGCCGCAACTGATCGTCCCCAAGAGTCATTGGCAGGCCGCAAGCAGTACCGGAGCCTATACGCTGGTCAGCTGCACGGTTTCTCCTGGGTTCGAGTTCGATGGCTTTGAACTGGCCGCACCGGGTTTCGATATACCAAAGGGTTAGGCCATGGATCACCGCGCCCTCATCGCGTCCATTCCAGCCGAGGCGAAAGACAAACTGCAAGAGCGGTCCGACAAAGCCGGGCTGCGGCATCTGGCGCTTTATGTGCTGGCATTGACTGCCACCAGTATTGGTATCATCGCTCAGGTGCCATTCTGGCCTTTGCTGATCCTGCCTCAGGGTATCATGTTGGTGTTCCTCTTTACCCTCAGCCATGAATGCACGCACAAGACGCCGTTCAAATCCCCTTGGCTGAACGAGGCCATTGGCCATCTGGTGGCGATTCCGATTGCCCTGCCCTTTGTCTGGTTCCGCTATTTTCACCTGGCCCATCACAAATGGACCAACCACCCCGAGAATGATCCCGAACTGGGCGGCAAACCCAAGCCCGACAACTGGCCCAGCCTACTGATTTACCTCAGCGGTTGGCCCTATTGGCGCGGCATGGCCCAGGTTCTGGTGCAAAATGCCCGCGGCCGGATCAACGCGCCCTATCTGCCGACACGTCAGCACAAAGCCATGCAGCTGGAGGCGCGGGTGCTACTGGGCCTCTACGCCCTAGCGCTTGTCAGCCTGTTTATATCACCCGTGCTGTGGTGGCTGTGGCTGCTCCCCGTTCTGGTCGGCCAACCCTTTCTAAGGCTGTACCTTCTGGCCGAACACGGGCTCTGTCCGCCGGTCGCGAATATGCTCGAGAATTCCCGAACCACTTTCACCAACCGCCTGATCCGCTTTCTGGCCTGGAACATGCCCTACCACGCCGAGCACCACGCCTTTCCGAATGTCCCCTTCCATCAGCTACCCGCGCTGCACAGATGGACCCGAGCGCATTTGAGATCGACATCGGACGGGTATTCTGACTTTACAAGCGCGTACATCCGCAAAGTAAGGAACTAACAACACCGGCGGTTGCTCTGGATGGCTAGCAACCAGACGTCATCAAGCAGCTTATGACCAGAATATTATGCCAGTGCGATTTCGTTTTCGATGCCAGCCGCACCTTCCGCAAGGACATAACCAAGATCCTCTAGGGACGCGACTGACCAATCTGACAAATAGTTGGTGGCATCATACGAGCCATCATCTGCCACATACCCGATATATCCGGTCATCAGCTCATCCTGATACTCTTCTTCGTCCCAGTGTCCTCCGGCTGTGCCCGACCCACCGTCAGTCTCTACAAACAAGAAATCGTCTTCAGTGAAGTAGCCGACATATGCTGAGTTCGCTGCATCACCGGTATAAACGCTGGTCACTATATCATCAGTCGGCCGTCTGGTGCCATTGTCATCCACCACAGTCGATACCAGACCGTAGTAATCCCAAAGCGTACCAAGACCCATGACATGCATCATTTCATGCAGAACAATATCATCGAATTGCCCAGCATCATGATACGCCAGAGCGTCCGCTTCATCGAACGTCATTTCTCCCAAAGCTGGCAAACCGGTATCAGAGCGTATTGCGGTCGGACCCGCCTGCCCCAGCACGCCGCCTTCTCCGTCTATGGCATCCAAATCCGCCATGATGACGAGGTCGTCGTAGAGGTTCCCTTCTCCATCGACAGCGTCTTCGATATCGCCATCAACAAGCGAAGCCAAATAGTCTGCGGACGCAATGAACACTGACTTCAGATCTTCAGGCCAGTCACCTACAAACCGGACTTCAATATTGTATTGAAGGCTGTCGTCGATTCCGTCGCCTTGACCGGTGATGTACGTGTCCGTGACAACCTCTGTTTCGGTTTCACCCCCGCCGCCTATGCCTGCTGGCGGCCCTTTGCTGCCCCTGGCGGCCGCTGACTCATCGATCATCAGCAGATCACCGCTCAAAGTTCCGATGGATTGTTTGTTATTTTCGGATTCATGCAGACGCGAAGCTCCCGCGCCTGATGACTTCACGTAGTCAAGGAAATTTCCACTGTTTTCAGATGGCATACCCTTCTCCCTCGAGCCTAGTCGAATACCGCCACCCAGTTTATTTTCGAGGATCTAATCCAAACAAAAGAAAATGACTAAAATGTGACTTGACGCGAATTTAGTGCACTCATTTCACAACAATAGACCAATAAATCTAGGCTTTGTTTGCATAAAGCACACTAAATGATAGTTATTGGTGTGACACATAGAGTGATCTAAAAACGCTTAATCGAGTCCTCAATACGCTCGACACTACTCACTACGCCTCCTCCCACAAGCGCGCTGACGCCTGTGGTTCCGGGGCATGAGGTCGGCAAGCCCCGCGCCACACGGACGGCGAGATAGGCGAAGGCTTGGGCCTCCAGCATGTCTCCGTCCAGACCCACGGTCTCGACCGGTTCGACCGCGCAATCGAGGCCCGCGCGCAGCATGTCCATCAGAACCGGGTTGCGGCGGCCTCCGCCCGTAACCAGCACGCGCGCGGGGGGTTTGGGGCAATGCTCCATCCCCTGCATCACGCCTGCGGCGCACATGCCGGTCAGGGTCGCCACGGCGTCGGCGTCCGAGAGTTCCTGCACCAGACGGATCATCTCGGCAAAGTCGTTCCGGTCCAGTGATTTGGGGGGCATCTTGCGAAAGAACGGCTCGGACAGGAACAGCTCCAGCGCGCCCGCCTCAACCGACCCTTGGCGGGCCAACGCGCCGTCCCGGTCCATCGGCAGGCCCAGCCGCGCCTGCATCAGGTCATCCACGGGCGCGTTTGCCGGGCCCGTGTCGAACGCCAGCAGCGCGCCAGGGGCCTCAGGGCCGTCAAAGCTGGGGTCCACATAGGTCAGGTTCCCCACCCCGCCCAAGTTCAGGAAGCACAAGGGTTCGGTCGCGCCGATCCATTTGGCGCAGGCAAAATGGAAGAACGGCGCCAGCGGAGCACCCTCGCCCCCCATCGCTACATCGTCGCTGCGGAAATCCCACACGACCGGAACACCCAGCGCCTGTGTCAGACCGTCTCCATCGCCCACCTGCAACGTCCCCCGCCCGCGCGGCTCATGCGCCAAGGTCTGACCGTGAAAACCGATCAAGTCGATTTCATCGAACTCGGACAGCGCCTCGGCATGGGCAACCGTGACCAACTCAGCGGCGGCATCGACCTCGGGCCCGTGCCACTGGCCCAGCGCGGCCCGCAGAACCGCACGCTCGGCATCTGAATAGGCCCGGTATCCGCTGGGACCAAAGCCCAGAATGCGCACACCATCGGTTTCGACCACAGCCGTATCAACACCATCCAAAGACGTGCCCGACATGGCGCCCAATGCCTTAACCGCGCCCGTTTTGCTGATCGCCCGACCCATGTTTGCCCTCGTGTTCCTCACGCCCGTTGATCCGGCGCGTTGGCCTCAACCTGCACGGTAACGCGAAGACAGTGCAAGCCACATCGGGCGTGGCCTCCGCTTTTCGTGCAAAAGGTGCCTTTTCCTTGCCACCCCCACCGCCTATACACTGCCCCGCAACATAAACCCAAAGGGCACGGATATGACCTACCACCCCAAATCGGATTTCATCGCCACGATGATCGAGCGCGGCTTTCTCGCCGACTGCACCGATTATCAGGGCCTTGACGAGGCGCTGATCAGCGGGGTGCAAACAGCTTATATCGGCTATGACGCAACGGCGCAGTCGCTGCATGTGGGCCACCTGATGAACATCATGGTGCTGCGCTGGCTGCAAAAGACCGGCCACAAGCCGATCACTCTGATGGGCGGCGGTACGACCAAGGTCGGCGACCCCTCGTTCCGGTCGGATGAACGCCCCCTGCTGGGCCCCGAACAGATCGACGCCAATATCGCCGGGATGCAAAAGGTGTTCGCCAAGTACCTGTCCTATGATGACAGCGAGACCGGCGCGCTGATGCTGAACAATGCGGAATGGCTGGACAGTCTGAACTACCTCGATTTCCTGCGCGATATCGGGCGGCACTTCTCGGTCAACCGGATGTTGTCTTTCGAGTCCGTAAAATCGCGGCTGGACCGCGAACAATCGCTGAGCTTCCTCGAATTCAACTACATGATCCTGCAGGCCTATGACTTCCTTGAGCTGAACCGCCGCTATAGCTGCGTTCTGCAGATGGGCGGTTCGGACCAATGGGGCAACATCGTCAACGGTATCGACCTGACCCGCCGCGTATTGGATCACGAGATATACGGCCTGACCACACCGCTGCTGACCACCAGCGACGGCCGCAAGATGGGCAAGTCGCAGGGCGGTGCGGTTTGGCTGAACGGTGACATGCTGTCAGCCTATGAGTTCTGGCAGTTCTGGCGCAACACCACCGATGCGGATGTTGGCCGGTTCCTGAAGATCTTCACCGAACTTCCGGTGGATGAATGCGACCGTCTGGCCGCGTTGCAAGGATCTGAGATCAACGAGGCCAAAATCCGCCTCGCCAACGAAGTCACTACTCTGCTGCACGGGGCCGATGCCGCCGCAACCGCCGCGGCGACCGCCCGCGAAGTGTTTGAAAAAGGCGGCGTGGGCGATGATCTTCCAACGCTGACGCTGCGCGCAGATGATCTACCTACTTCGATCGTGCAGTTGATCGTGAAATCAGGCCTGGCCAAAACCGGCAAAGAGGCCAAGCGCCTGATCGCCGAAAACGGAGCCAAACTGGATGACGCGCCGCTGACTGACGCAGGGTTGATGATCGACGCCGGTGCGCTGTCGTCTCCGATCAAACTGAGCGCGGGTAAAAAGCGCCACGCGCTGGTGCAACTGGGCTAAGCTCAGTTCTACGCTAAGAAAAACGGCCACCCAAATGGGTGGCCGTCGTCGTTTCAGGTTTGGCCTGTCTCAGCGGTTCCCACGGTTGCCATTGTTTCCGCCGTTACCGTTTCCGCCGCCACCGTTGCCCGAGCCGCCGCCCTGACCATTGTTGCCGCCGCCATTACCGGTGCCTGGGCCGGACCCGCCAGTGTTGCCGCCACCGTTACCGGGGTTGCCGTTGTTGCCGTTACCGTTTCCGGGGCCGCCATTGTTCCCACCGTTGCCATTGCCGCCGCCGTTGCCACCGCCATTATTGCCGCCGCCGCCGTTGCCTGAGCCACCGCTCTGACCGTTATTGCCGCCGCCATTACCGGTGCCGGGACCGGAGCCGCCATTGTTGCCACCGCCGTTACCGGGGTTGCCACCATTGCCGTTCCCGTTTCCGGGGCCGCCATTGTTCCCACCGTTGCCGTTTCCGCCACCGTTGCCACCGCCATTATTTCCGCCGTTGCCATTGCCGCCGCCGTTGCCACCGCCATTATTTCCGCCGTTACCACCGCCGCCATTGCCGGGTCCACCACCATTGCCGGGGCCACCGCCACCATCACCTGGTTCGTCGCCGCCACCGCCATCACCCGGCCCATCTCCGCCGTCACCAGGCCCGTCACCGGGGCCACCATCACCGGGCCCATCGCCGCCGCCACCGTCACCCGGCCCATCACCAGAGTTTCCGCCACCGCCCGGACCGCCGACACCCGGCCCTGCATCGGCCGACTGCTCGTTGTCACGATCTTCCCCAAGCGGAGCGTTGGATCCGATCGAGGCAGTCGGCACATCTGTTAGCAAACCTGCAAGCCCCGGACATTGTTCGCCCGTTACCTGCAAAGTGGTCAGAAAATCACTCTGTTTTTGCAACCGCTCCAAAAAGCTGGGCGTCACCTGCGCACAGTCGCACAAGGCCGCGTAATCCCCGCTTTTGGTCACATCGCGCGCGGTTTTCCAATTGCACACTTCAGGCGCGGCCGAGGCTTCACCCACAAACATCACACTCGCCAAGGGGACAACTAAAAGCCCTCCGGCCGCACCTTTCAAAACATTTCGCATCACAGCACCTCCATTCACCAAACACGCGAATTGCAAAGTTTCTTCGGTCACGAAGTGGCGATTTGACGTGATCCCCACATGAGCCAAACATGAAGACGCCTTCATACTTGCTCGTGTCACAGCCCCTTCCCTGCAACCGATCACTGGACAGACAGGGGTGCAACAGGTTATTGAACAGGTGTTCATATATTGAAAAGGAGCCCGCAATGCACCTGTCCAACACAGCCGCACTCATCACCGGCGGAGCGTCGGGTCTGGGCGAGGCGACCGCGCGCCACTTCGCTGATCAGGGCGCGCAGGTCACGATTCTGGACCGCGATGCCGACCGGGGCCCAAATGTCGCCAACGAAATCGGTGGTCACTTTGTCCAGACCGATGTGACCAACGAGGCATCGGTGACCGAGGCCGTTGCATTTGCGACAAGTAAGATGGGGCGTGTCACGGCAGCTGTGAATTGCGCAGGCATCGCCTTGGGCATCAAGACCGTTGGACGCGACGGCCCGCATCCTCTGGAAGCGTTTCAGCGCACCATCGACATCAATCTAGTCGGCTCGTTCAACGTCTCGCGCCTTGCGGCGGCTGAGATGGCCAAGAATGACCCAGAACCGGACGGTGCACGCGGCGTGATCATCAACACGGCCTCTATCGCGGCGTTCGACGGGCAAAAGGGGCAGACGGCCTATGCGGCCTCAAAAGGAGGGATCGTGGGAATGACCCTGCCCATGGCGCGCGACCTGGCCTCGACCGGTATCCGCGTGATGGCGATTGCACCGGGCATATTCATGACGCCCATGCTGGCCGGACTACCGGAAGAGGTGCAACAGCAGCTGGCCGCCGATGTGCCTAACCCTGCTCGCCTTGGCGACCCGCACGAATATGGGAGGCTGGCCGGGTTCATCGTGGAAATGGGCTATCTGAACGGAGAGGTCATCCGCATCGACGGTGCGCTCAGAATGCGGTAAACCTGCGCCATGAACGAGCGCGAGAAAATGGAGGCCGGGCAGTGGTATTGTTGTCTGGACCCGGAACTGAACGCCTTGCGCGATCAAGCCAGACGCGCCGTTCATGCGCACAACACCAGTTCACCGGACCGGCGCACCGACATGGGGCCGGAACTACGCGCCCTCTTGGGTCATGTGGGCGCGGACTGTTTGCTAGAAGCACCGTTTCACTGTGCCTATGGGATGAACATTCATCTGGGTGACAGAGTTTATTTCAACGCCGGTTGCATCGTTCTGGATACGGCCCCGGTCCGGATCGGCGACGATACGATGTTCGGGCCACATGTGCAGATTTATTGCGCCCAACATGCCAAAGATCCGGCAGACCGCGCGCAGGGGCTGGAGGTCGGCCTGCCTGTCACAATCGGCAAACATGTCTGGATCGGAGGCGGAGCAATCCTGTTGCCCGGTATCACCATCGGCGACAATGCCACCATCGGCGCGGGCAGCGTAGTCACAAAGGATGTCGTCACCGGGCAGACCGTGGTTGGAAACCCAGCCCGCGTGCTGCCAGCCTAAGCGCCCTCAGCTTTTTCCTCTAGCATCAGCCATTCCTCTTCGGCAGCGGCGAGTTTTTCCTGCCGCTCGACCAAAGCCTCGGTCGCTTTCTGGAACTTAACCGGCTCGCGGGTGAACAGCTCGGGGTCGGACATCAGCTCTTCCAGCTTGCCGATCTCGGCCTCAAGCCGTTCCATCTCGGCAGGCAGTTTTTCAAGGCGATGTTTTTCCGAGAAGGACAGACCCGCCTTCGGCTGCGCCTCTTGCTTGACCTTCGGCTTGGAAGGTTTTGATTTCTCTTCCTTCTTAGGCAGGAGATCGCCGCGCTGAGCTATGTAATCCGACCAACCACCCGCATAGACAGTGGCGCGGCCATTGCCTTCCATCGCGATGGTCGTAGTAGCGACACGGTCCAGAAAATCGCGGTCGTGGCTAACCAGCAGAACGGTGCCGTCATAATCGTCCAACAGCTCTTGCAGCAGGTCCAGCGTTTCCACGTCCAGATCGTTGGTCGGTTCGTCCAGCACCAGCAAGTTGGACGTCTTGGCCATCAACTTGGCCAACAACAGCCGCGCTTTCTCACCGCCCGAGAGGGATTTGACCGCAGCCCGCGCCTGCCGTTCATCGAACAGGAATTCCTTGAGGTAGCCGACCACATGTTTGGGCTGTCCGCCCACCATGACTTGATCGGCCTTGCCCGAAACCCGCATTTCGGGATCGCCGGTCAGGCTGTCCCACAGGGTCATCTCGGGGTCTAACTGGGCACGGGTCTGGTCGAAGACCGCAACCTCAAGATTGGTGCCCAGCGTGACTGCGCCCTCATCCGGGGTTTCCTGACCTAGCAGCATTTTCAGTAGCGTCGTCTTGCCCACACCGTTGGGGCCAACAAAGGCCACACGATCACCGCGCTGCACCAGCAGATCAAAATTCCGCACAATGGGTATTGAATCAAAAGCCTTGGCCAACCCTTTGGCTTCGATCACCTTGCGCCCCGATTTAGGCCCTGCCTCCAACGTCATCGCCGCCGAGCCCTGACGTTTGATCTGCGCTGCCTTCTCAGCCCGCAACGCCTGCAAGGCGCGCACTCGGCCCTGATTGCGTTTGCGGCGGGCGCTGATGCCTTCAACGGCCCATTTCGCCTCGGATTTGATCAGGCGGTTCAGCTTGTGGCGCTGCTGATCCTCTTCTTCCCAGATCTTGTCGCGCCATGCCTCGAACGCATCAAACCCCTGTTCCTGCCGCCGCACCGCACCCCGGTCGATCCAAAGGGTCGCACGGGTCAAAGCGCGCAGAAAAGCGCGGTCGTGCGAGATCAGGACATAAGCCGCGCGGGTCGAGCCCAGCTCACGTTCCAGCCAGGCAATCGCTTCGATGTCCAGATGGTTGGTCGGTTCGTCCAGCAGCATCAGGTCTGGCGCTTCGGCCATCAGTTTTGCCAATGCCGCGCGGCGACGCTCCCCGCCCGAGGCCGTTTCGACCAGGCGCGCCGGATCGAACTTCAGCCCCTCGCCTGCGCGCTCGACTTTATACAGTTCGCCCGGCTCTAGCCCGCTGGAGGCATAGTCGCCCAGTGTGGCAAAGCCCTCCATGCCCGGGTCTTGCTCCATATAACCGACCGACTTGCCCGGAGGCACCACGATGTCGCCCTGATCGGCCTCAACCAGTCCGGCCATCACTTTCATCAGGGTCGATTTGCCGGACCCGTTGCGCCCCACCAGCGCCACGCGGTCGCCGGGTTGAACCACCAGATCAAGTTCGGAAAACACCGGATCGCCCCCGAAGGTCAGGGAAATGCCGGACATCTGCAACAAAGGAATTCTCGCCATGCCCGCCAGCTAAACCGGCAGGGTCGGCGCGTCAACGCCCAGCCCTTGTTCTCGTCAAAAATACGGAATCTACCCAGCCACCACCCGCAACAGACGTTTCCGGGCTGGCGGAATCGCCCCGATCTCGAGCCCGGTAAACACGTGCAGCGTGTTCATATGCCGATCGACCACTGCATGATCACTGACCCAGCCGCCCATCAACAGATAGGTGCGCAGCAAGGGCGGCATCCGCAACATCGCTTTTTTGACGTCGGGCCGACGCCGCAACCGTGCGGCAAAACGAAAGACATCCGGTGCCTTGACCCGTGGCAACCAGCGCTTGGGCGCCAGATGACGGTGTTTTAGCATTGCAAAAGCATCCAGATACTCGGCCGTTTCTGTCCCGGCAAAGGACGAACAGCCAAACAGCATCTCAACGTTGTTCTGATCCACATAAGCCGTCATCGCGCCCCATGCGACGCGCAGTATGTCAGGATCGGTCCAGTCGGGATGAATGCAGAACCGCCCCATCTCGACCATGCGCCCCTGAAATTCCTCCAAAGCGGACAGATCGTAAAATTGCGCTGAATAGCTGAGGCCGATTTCGTCCCCACGCTCCATCGTCAACATGCGGAAACAGCAGACGAGTTCGCCACTGGAACGCATATCTTCGACAAGAACATGCGCACAGAGGCGATCAAAATCATCCCGATCCGTCTGATCCGTTCCAAAGGCCAGAGTGCGCAACTTCTGTGCCGCCACGATGTCCGCCCCAGTCAATGCCAACCGGGCGCGATACCGGCCTTTGCCAAGCAGTAAAGCCATGGTCGTCCTCTATTCGGCGATCACCGACCCGTTTCATCCCGTCTCGGTGCCTATCACATTATGTGTGACCATCCTGTGACGCGGACAAGAGGCGAAGGCTGATTAGTTGGTCGCGCCCGGAATATTGGCCGGGTTGAAGTTGCCGATATTGCCGAACAGCTGGCGCAGGAATCCGCGGTTCTGAATGCTCGATTCGGTTACCCGCCGCTCCAGAGGGACCACGATCCCGTCTTCAAGGCCGAACCGTTCGATGTTCCGCACCACACCACCCTGATCAAAGCTGATGGCGACAAGCTCACGCTCGACCACTTCGGGTCGTTTCGGACCATAGTGACGCACCCGAGACCGCACATAGTAGAACCCAGAATCCCGCACTACGCCGGACGAGGACGGCGCACCGACCGAGTCGAGGACGCTTTCGCGTGTGTCCACGCCCACCTGAATCTCGGCCAGGTCTTCGGGGGGCGGGATGTACCCGTGATTCTCGAACACAGGTGAGCACGCGCTGATACCTGCCACACAGGCTGCAAGCACTAGCGTTCTGGACGCCGGTTTCAACCTGTTCACAACCTTTAACATGCACACCCTCTTGCCTTGGTCCCTTGCGGACCCTATCCGCTTACATCAAACCGCAGCCCCGGTTCAACACAGGAAAGGGTAACGAATGAGCAACCAGACATCTCTGCGGGTGGCCGACCTGCCGCAAAACGCGCCAACCTCGTTCGATCTGCGCCCCGACACCAAAGCGCTTGAGGCGATCCGCGATGACCTGGGCCTGCTGGGTCTGCGAAAGCTCAGCTTTGTCGGAGACGTCCGCGCGCAAGGAAAACGCGACTGGGCACTCGCAGGTAAGCTGGGCGCAACAGTGATCCAGCCCTGCGTCGTCACGCTAGAGCCGGTGACGACCCGGATCGACGTGCCCGTCACGCGGGTATTTCTGGCCGATTGGACCGACCCCGATGAGGAAGAGTTCGAAATCCCAGAAGGCGACGAGTCGGAGCCCTTGGGGTCCGAGATCGACCCAGCCATTGTAATGATCGAGGCGCTGTCGCTGTCCCTGCCCCAATACCCGCGCAAAGATGGTGCGGAACTGGAACAGGCCGACTATACAGAGCCGGGCAAACAGGCGATGACAGATGAAGATGCAAAACCCTTTGCCGGACTTGCCAGCCTGCGCGATGCACTAAAAAAAGACGAGTGACACGGGTCTGATTTCCTGTCATAGCACGCCCTCAGAAAAATCGCTTGAACATGTCGAGAATCGCAGTATTTTCGCGCGCTCATCGGAATTTGGGTTGGACATTGCGGGGCTCGTCCCCTAAACGCGCGTCAAACCACGTAAAAAACGAAGAATGAAACCCGGTCGGCAGCGAATCTGCGGACCCTCAGTAGACAAAGGTTGAGACCATGGCCGTCCAACAGAACAAAGTTTCCAAGTCGCGTCGCAACAACCGCCGCGCACACGACGCTCTGGTTGCTGCAAACCCGAACGAATGCGCAAACTGCGGCGAGCTGAAGCGCCCGCACCACGTATGTGCGTCCTGCGGCCACTATGATGACCGTGAAGTCGTCGCTCAGGCCGACGAAATCGACCTGGACGAAGACGCGGCCTAAGCCTTTCAAAGCGCAGGCCAAGGCATGACGGAACAGCCCACGCAAACCGGACGGATCACCATCTCGGTTGACGCTATGGGCGGAGATTCGGGTCCCGCCGCAGTTGTGGCGGGGATCGCCAAATCGGCGGACAAGAACCCCGACATCGCGTTTATCCTGCACGGGCCTGAGGCTGAGTTGCGCAAACTTGTTGCGAAACGGCGTGTCCTGAATGGGCGCGTCGTTTTTCGTGATTGCACCGACGTGGTCACGATGGAGGACAAGCCCAGCCAGGTTGTACGCCACGGCAAGCAGACCTCAATGTGGTCGACACTGGAATCGGTGCGCCAGGGCGAAGCCCATGGTGCGGTGTCCTGCGGCAATACTGGCGCGTTGATGGCGCTGTCGATGATGCGGCTGCGTAAATTGCCGGGTGTAAACCGCCCGGCCATCGCGATTCTGTGGCCATCGCGCAACCCGCAGGGGTTCAACGTGATGTTGGATGTGGGCGCCGATGTACGCGCCGACGCGAAGGATCTGCTGCAATACGCGCTGATGGGCGCCTCGTACGCGCGCAACGGCATGGCGCTGGAACGCCCCCGGATCGGCTTGCTGAACGTAGGCACCGAAGAACACAAGGGGCGCGCTGAATTGAAAGAAGCGCATGCCATGATCACGGACTTTGCGGATCAGGCGAGCTTTGATTTCGTGGGCTTTGTCGAAGGCAGTGATATCCCCGGTGACAAGGCAGATGTCATTGTAACCGATGGGTTTACCGGCAATGTCGCGATCAAGACCGGCGAAGGCACGGCCAGCCTGATCGGGGACCTTCTGCGTGAGGCGTTCAAATACTCGCCCCTGTCTCGGCTGGCGTCGGTTCTGGCCATCACCTCACTAAACCGGTTGAAGAAACGTATCGACCCACGCCGTGTAAATGGCGGGGTTTTCCTGGGCCTCAATGGGACTGTGGTGAAATCTCATGGCGGCGCAGATGCCACCGGAGTTTCGGCCGCCGTGAAACTGGCCTTTACCTTGGCACAGTCCGGGTTCTCTGAAAAATTGGCGGCACGGGTTGCATCGACAGTCGAGCTTGCACAAGATGCCGCCCAAGCTCCGTCCAAGGCGGGCGAATAACAAAAAAGGCAGTACCCCAACATGGCAGGCCGTTCAGTTGTTGTAGGTGTCGGACATTATTTGCCAGAGCGAATTGTGCCGAATTCCGAGTTCGAAAAGTCGCTTGATACGTCCGATGAGTGGATCAAGACGCGGTCCGGCATCGAACGCCGCCATTTCGCAGCCGAGGGCGAGACCACATCCGACATGGCCACAAAGGCAGCCGAAGCAGCGCTTGCCGATGCTGGACTGACGGCCGACGACATCGACGCCATCGTTCTGGCCACATCGACGGCGGACCTGACCTTCCCTTCAGCGGCTACCATGGTGCAATCGCGGTTGGGTATGACCAAAGGCTTTGCCTTTGACGTTCAGGCCGTCTGTGCGGGATTCGTTTACGCTCTGACTAATGCCAACGCACTGATCCTTTCGGATCAGGCCAAGCGGGTGCTGGTAATCGGGGCCGAAACCTTCTCGCGAATCATGGATTGGACGGACCGGTCCACCTGCGTGCTTTTTGGCGATGGTGCGGGCGCGCTGATTCTTGAACGCCAAGAAGGTGACGGCACGGCCGAAGATCGCGGTATTCTCGCTACTGATCTGAATTCCGACGGACGCTATAAAGACTTGTTGTATGTAGACGGCGGCGTGTCGACGCAAACAACGGGCTATCTGCGGATGAAGGGCAATCAACTGTTCCGCCAGGCGGTTGAACGTTTGACCTCAACTGCTGAGACTTGCTTGGAAAAAGTGGGTTTGGGTCACGAGGATGTGGATTGGATTGTCCCCCATCAAGCCAATATCCGCATCATTCAGGGCACCGCCAAGAAATTGGGCGTTCCCATGGATCACGTCGTAGTCACCCTACAGGATCACGGCAACACTTCTGCGGCATCGATTCCCTTGGCCATGTCCGTGGCCAAGCAACGCGGCCAGTTCAAACCGGGTGATTTGCTTGTTACTGAGGCAATCGGGGGTGGATTGGCCTGGGGATCAGTCCTCCTTCGGTGGTAACAGGCGCAAAACGGCTTACACACAGACCTGCAATTCATTGATATTGACAGTGAATTTGCCCTGACCCTATGCTCTACCATCAACAGGGGGATTGGCATGGGCGACAAAACACTGACCCGAATGGATCTGAGCGAGGCCGTTTTTCGCGAGGTTGGCCTTTCACGCAATGAAAGCGCACAGCTGGTCGAAAGCGTTCTGGACCATATGTCCGACGCGCTGGTGCGGGGTGAGCAGGTTAAGATTTCGTCTTTCGGAACATTCAGCGTTCGGGACAAAACTGCCCGTATCGGCCGCAACCCCAAAACCGGGGAAGAGGTTCCTATTCAGCCGCGCCGCGTGCTGACCTTCCGCCCGTCGCATCTGATGAAGGATCGCGTCGCCGCAGGAAACCGCAAATAGGATCAGGACGGCAGCGCCATGAGCAAGTCCCCAGACGCCTTTCGCACGATCAGTGAAGTAGCGGACTGGCTGGGCGTTCAGGCCCATGTCCTGCGATTCTGGGAAAGCCGCTTCACGCAGGTCAAACCGGTCAAACGCGCCGGTGGGCGGCGCTATTACCGCCCCAATGACATGCGCTTGCTGGGTGGTATCAAAAAGCTGCTGCACGAGGATGGGATCACCATCAAAGGCGTGCAGCGCATTTTGCGCGAACAGGGCGTGGCCTATGTCGCCTCATTGTCTCAGGGTTTGGAGGATGAGGCCAAGCCCGCCGCAACCGACGACAACGTGGTCGTTCCCTTTACAACAAAGCCCGCGCCCCAAGAGCAGATCTCGCTTGATTTGCCCGAGGCACCGGTGCCCGCAGCACCCGCGCCGCCGCAGCCTGTATTGGACAAGCTGGATGAGGCGCCGTTGCTGGGCGGCATCGCCACCCAAGCGTGGAATCGGACCGAATTTGACGACCAGCTTTTGCGTCAGATCGCGCCTGTTGCCCGTGACCTGCGCGCCCTTCTGAACCGAATTGAGAATCGGTCGGCGGGATAAGAAAAAGGCAATGTTTTCCTCTTGCCCCTGCCGGGAAAACCGTTATGAACACTCCAACGTCGGGCTATGGCGCAGCCTGGTAGCGCGTCCGTCTGGGGGACGGAAGGTCGCAGGTTCGAGTCCTGCTAGCCCGACCAAATCACACCGACGTTTATGGCAGACAGGCCAGATCCCGCTCTGGCATCAGGGGGGATCGGAATGACAGGTGTATGCCCAAACCAGCAGATCGAAGGCATGATTGCACGCGGTGAGATCACCGCCGATCCCGCCATAATCGACCCGCAGGTACAACCGGCCAGCCTTGACTTGCGTTTGGGAACAGTGGCTTACCGCGTGCGCGCCTCATTTCTGGCAGGCGAAGGGCGCTCGGTCGCCGACCGTCTGGCCGAGTTCGAGATGCACCGCATCGACATTAGCGACGGTGCGGTTCTGGAAAAGGGTTGCGTCTATCTGGTGCCACTGATGGAATCACTCGCCCTGCCCGACAGCGTGACCGCCGTGGCCAATGCCAAAAGCTCGACCGGGCGGCTGGACTTGCTGACCCGCACCATCACCGATGGCGGCACCGAGTTCGACCGGGTGCCTGCGGGTTATACCGGGCCTCTATATGCCGAAATTTGCCCGCGATCATTCTCGGTCCTGGTGCGGCCAGGAATGCGTCTGAACCAAATCCGGTTCCGTCAGGGCCAAGCGGTGCTAAGCGATGCGGAACTAAACGCGCTGCACGCCGAGTCGCCATTGGTAGATGGACCGGCAGTGATTCAGGATGGGTTGGGCTTTTCGGTCGATCTGCAACTGCCCGATACCGATCTGGTGGGCTATCGCGCCAAGCCACATACGGGTGTGATTGATCTGGACCGGATCGGCGAATACGACCCGCAGGAATACTGGGAAGAGGTACGCACCACGGATGGTCGCATCATCCTCGATCCCGGCGCGTTCTATATTCTGGTCAGCCGCGAGGCGGTGCATATCCCGCCCTTGTATGCCGCTGAAATGGCCCCCTATCTAGCCATGGTTGGTGAATTCCGGGTGCACTACGCCGGCTTCTTCGATCCCGGTTTCGGCCACGCGGCCGCTGGGGGCGCGGGTTCACGCGGAGTGCTGGAAGTGCGCTGCCACGAGGCCCCATTTGTGCTGGAACATGGACAGGTCGTCGGGCGTTTGGTCTATGAGAAAATGGCCGATATGCCCACGCAACTCTATGGCGCGGGCATTGCCTCGAACTATCAGGGACAGGGGTTGAAGCTGTCCAAGCACTTCAAACCGGTTGGCTAGAACTTCATAAAGCGACGCATCTGGCGGGTCATCTTCTGCGCTTGCCTCATGTTTTGAGAAGGGCGTGGACCGCTGCTTTGTTTCTGTTGGCCTGAATCACCGCCCTGATCCGATTTGCCGCCCATACGGCTGGCCATATCAAAGCCCTTGTCCACGCCTTTATTGACCAGACGGCGCATCACCTGACGCACGATCATATCGATCATTCGATTGGCATTCATTGCTCAACTCCGTTTCCTGAACCTCAAAATAGGTGATCTGTCTGGCAACAAAAGGGCCGTTTGATCACTCTTCCTCGAACAGTTCCACCTGATCTTCATCTTCTTCTTCGTCGCTGCCCTCTCCCAAGGGAATCGTACCCGGAGGTGGCCTGTTTTCCAGCAACCCTGCGGCGCGCAATTCCTGAAGCCCTGGAAGGTCGCGGGCGTTTTCCAGCCCGAAGTGATCCAGAAACTGCGGCGTCACCACAAATGTCACCGGCCGGCCCGGTGTCATACGACGGCGACCCAATCGAATCCACTCCATTTCCAGCAACTGGTCAATGGTCCCGCGCGAGACGGACACGCCACGGATTTCCTCGATCTCGGCCCGCGTGCAGGGCTGGTGATAGGCCACGATGGCCAGCGTTTCGATGGCGGCACGGCTGAGTTTTCGTGTCTCAACCGTTTCCTTTTGCATCAAAAAGCCCAGATCAGGGGCTGTGCGGATGGCCCAGGCCTCTCCCACGCGCACAACGCGCACGCCGCGCCCTTCATAGCGCTTGCGCAGCAGATCAACCGCTTGTGCCGCGTCGCTGCCGTGGGGCATTCGGGCTTCAAGATCGCTGATCGAAACGGGTTCAGCACTCGCGAACAGCACGGCTTCGACCATACGTTCCTGTTCGGCCAAGGGGGGCGCTTCGAACAGGGTGCCGGTTTCCTCAGAGGTTTCAGTCACGTGTTTCGGTCCTCTTGCGCAGATGGATCGGTGCAAAGGTTTCGCTTTGCTTGATCTCCATATGTCCTTCTTTCACCAGCTCCAACGAGGCCGCAAACGTCGCCGCTGTGGCCGAGCGCCGCCGCACCGGATCGGCATCCCAACCGTCGGGCAGATAGGTCTCCATATCTGTCCAGGCGCCCGCAAACCCGATCAAGGGGCGCATCCGTTCCAACGCCTGTTCCATGGTAAAGACAGCATCGCGGTCCATGACAAAGGGTCGGAATTCATCGCGGGTGCGGATGCGCGCATAACCCTGCATCAGATCCAACAACGTGGCTGAATAGGTCACGGTGCGGATGCGAGTGACATCCTCACCCTGCCCCCGTTTGAAGAAATCACGCCCCAACTGATCCCGCGCCATCAGACGTGCAGCCGCGTCGCGCATGGCCTGAAGGCGTTCAAGTTGGAACGCCAGATGCGCGGCCAATTCCTCACCAGACGGTCCTTCGTCATCGGGATCGGGCGGCAGCAGCAGGCGGGATTTCAGAAAGGCCAGCCAAGCGGCCATGACCAGATAATCCGCCGCCAGTTCGATCCGCAGCGCACGGGCTTTTTCAACGAAGGTCAGATATTGCTGCGCCAGCGCCAAAACCGAGATTCTGCGCAGGTCAACTTTCTGCGTCCGCGACAGGGTCAGCAGCACGTCCAATGGGCCTTCGAACCCGTCGACGTCAACAATCAGCGCCTCGGCGACAAGCCGATCCGCGACCGAGACCGGATCTTCGCTAAAAAGGTTATCGTTCATATACCTGCCCGCCCATTAGGGCAGATAGTTCCGCCTCGGCGGCTTCGATGTCAAGTTCCACAGGCTTTTGCCGCATCGACAGCGCTTTTTCGGCGCGTTTTTGCGCTAGTGGGGTCATCTCTCCGACGGCGTCCAGCACCTTGGCGCGGACTTCAAAAGTACCGTTGCAATGCAGAACCACGTCGCAGCCCGCAGCCAGCGCTTGCCCGGCGATTTCTTCGGGCGCGCCGGACAGGGCTTTCATCGAGATATCGTCGGTCATAATCAGCCCGTCAAATCCGATCTTGTCACGGATCAGGCCGATCATCGTAGGTGAAATCGTCGCCGGTTGCGGGTTGATCCGGTCATAGACTAGATGTGCGGTCATCCCCATCGGCAGGTCGTTCAGCGCGCGAAACGGTGCGAAATCGGCCCCTTCCAGTGCTTCTTGAGTCAGATCCACATGCGGCAGGTCATGGTGGCTGTCCAGCGTGGACAAGCCATGCCCGGGCATGTGTTTAATGACCGGAAGAACACCGCCGTCCAGATGCCCTTTGGCAACCGCGCGGCCAAGTTTCGCAACCTGTTTAGGATCAGAGCCATAGCAGCGGTTCTTGAGGAACGCATGGGTGTCGTCACGCGCCAGATCAACCATCGGGGCACAGTTGCTGTCGATCCCAAGCTCGAACAATTCCAGCGCGATCAAGCGATAGCGCAGATACATCGCCCGTTCGGCCTGTTCCCCAGCACGAGCCGCATGATCCAGCGGCGGGGCCCATTCGCGTGCCAAAGGCGCGCGCAGGCGCTGAACGCGTCCACCTTCCTGATCAATCGTTATCGGGCAGTTTCGGCCCACCGCCTCGCGAAAGTCGTCACACAGGGCGCGCACTTGATCGGCGGTGTCGATATTTCGGGCAAAGAGGATGAACCCGAACGGGTTCATCTCGCGGAACAGTTTTTTCTCGTCGGATGTAAGTCGCAGCCCTTCCGCGTCCGAGATCGCAGCGCCGAATGTCACCGGGCTGCGACCGGGATACAGTCAGCCCCCTGTGCCTGAAGCGCAGCACAGAACTGACGCGAGTCGCTCAGATCATCAAAACCCAAAACCCGCAGCCGATAGAATGTGCGTCCACCGCTTGAGGTTTTTTGAATAACCCGTTGTTTTCCATCCATATACTCACCGAATCGACCGTTCAGGCGATCCCATTCTGATTGCGCAATCTGGGTGCTTTCATAGGCCCCGAGCTGGGCCATACGGGTGCCCTTTGAAAGGGTATCAGCGTCGACATCCAAGCCAACAGCGGCTTTGACAGCCGCATTGATGGCATCTTCGGTGCTGCTGCTAGGTGTGATCGGGTTGCTGATCCTGCGTGCCGGGCGTGTGATGGGCCGCAGCGACCGGCGCACACCGGGCAGCGCTGCAATTGCGGGGTCCGGCAGTTGCGCTGCGTAGTCCGCAGGGTCAATCGCCGGTTCGTCGTCAAGCGCAAGCGACGCCAGTTGCACACCGTCCTGTGGCTGTTCAATTGGCTTGTCCGCCAGTTCAGCAACCACCGCATCCACGGCATCTTGGCGCAGTTGCGCCGCCTCTTGATCAGAGATTTCTTCTTCCACCAAGTGCACGGCCGGTGTGGGCTTCAGCGGTTCAACCGGCGTGTCTTCATCCGTTAGCGAAACGGGGCGCGGCGCCAAAATCAATCGATCTGCAGGCGGCGCAGCGGTGCCGACGGCTGCCACTGCGTTCACCGCCAAGCCCTGATGATCTGCAGGTGTCCCACCTGGATTTTCCGGCTGAATACGCATCGGCCCTTCGATCGCGCGGACAACCGGAACACCACTGACATCGCGCATGACCAACTTATAGCCCCAAACGGCGATACCGGCGACCAAAGCCAAGGACGCGGCCGCCCCCAGAAAATTCACGATCCGACCCAAGCCCGCTGCCTGCGGTGTCTCTTCATACCCGTGCATGTCGTTGGAATAATCGTACCCGCCCTGAACCGAGGGTTGATTCGTGTAATGCATCTGCTCGGGACGCATCTGTCCCGAGTAAACGTTATTTGCCATGTCCGCCTCACCGCCCGTTTCGCGCCAGAAAATAAGGCGCGCGGGTCATTTCTTGCCTACCTCGTACCGGCGGTTCGGGCGGTGTTTGTTACCGCATCTCCTGCGCCGGGGTAACGCCAAGAATACCCAAGCCCGCTGAAATCACAACAGAAACGGCACGGGCCAAAGCGATTTTTGACTGGCTTGTGGCAACATCGCCATCCTGAATGAACCGCAGTTGGGTTTCGTCGTTGCCCTTGTTCCATAGCGCGTGGAAGTCTCCGGCCAGTTCATAAAGGTAGAACGCAACGCGGTGCGGCTCGTTCGTGCGGGCAGCGATTTCCACCAGACGCGGCCATTCAGCCAGCTTTTTGGCAACGGTCAGCTCGGATGCGTGATCGTTCTTACTCAGATCGGCCCCTTTGAGGGTCGCATCATCTGCGGCGATCCCGGCCTCAGCCGCGCGGCGCAAAACGCTCATGACGCGGGCATGGGCGTATTGCACGTAGAACACAGGGTTCTCGCGGCTTTGTTCCAGCACCTTGTCGAAATCAAAATCCAGCGGCGCGTCGTTCTTGCGGGTCAGCATGACGAAACGCGTAACATCCGGCCCCACCTGATCCACCACATCGCGCAGAGTGACAAAGTTCCCTGCCCGTTTCGACATCTTGAACGGCTCGCCATTCTTCCAAAGCTTTACCAACTGGGTCAGTTTGATATCCAGCGGCACCTTGCCATCGGACAGCGCCGACACAGCCGCCTTCATCCGTTTGACATAGCCGCCGTGGTCGGCACCAAACACGTCGATCAGAGCGTCAAAGCCACGGCTTACCTTGTCATAGTGATAGGCGATATCGGGCGCGAAATAGGTCCACGCGCCGTCTGATTTCTTGACCGGACGGTCCACGTCATCGCCATGTTCGGTCGATTTGAACAGGGTCTGCTCGCGCGGCTCCCAATCTTCGGGCTTTTTGCCTTTGGGCGGCTCCAGCACGCCTTCATAGATCAGGCCCTTGTCGGTCAGCGATTGCAGTGCAGCCTCGATCCGGCCCGTGCCATAGAGAGATTTCTCAGAAAAGAACACATCCATCTCGACGCCCAGCGCCTTCAGATCGGCGCGGATCAGGTCCATCATCGCATCGGTGGCAAAGTTGCGCAGGTCTTCCAGCCATTCGCTTTCAGGCTTGTCGATCAGGCTGTCGCCGTATTTCTCTTTCAGCGCCTCACCGATCGGGATCAGATAGTCACCGGGATAGAGGCCCTCGGCAATCTCGGGGCTGAGGCCATTGGCCTCGCGATACCGCTCATAGGCCGAACGCGCTAGTACATCCACCTGCGCGCCGCCATCGTTGATGTAATACTCACGCGTAACTTCATGGCCAGAATAAGCCAGCAGGCTTGCCAAGGCGTCACCGAAGACCGCGCCCCGCGTATGGCCTACATGCAGCGGACCGGTGGGATTGGCCGAGACATATTCGACGTTCACCTTCTGCCCGTGTCCCATGGTCGAGCGACCATAATCGGTGCCCTGTTCCAGCACGGCGGTCAGCACACCCTGCCAGACCGACGGCGCCAGCCGCAGGTTCAAAAACCCCGGCCCTGCCACCTCGGCGCTGGTGATCCGTTCGTCAGCGGCCAGCTTACCAGCCAGCACATCGGCAATGTCGCGCGGCTTCATCTCAGCAGGTTTCGCCAGCACCATCGCCGCGTTGGTCGCCATATCGCCATGTGCCGCGTCGCGCGGGGGTTCAACGGCCACGTTGTCAAAGCTCAGCCCTTCGGGCAGCGCGCCTTCGGACTGCATCTGCGCCAGCGCGTCCAGTACAAGGGCGCGTATCTCGGAAAACAGGTTCATTTCGGATGTCCTTTTGCTTGCCCGGCGGTTTATCACGCAGCGCGGTAAGGTCAATGGATGCCTAAAGTTTGACCTTGGTTTGGGCGCGATCCCCGCTACAGTCAGACCGAAACGCGAAATTCGGAGACCATTGATGCGCCTCGCCCTATCCCTCAGTCTGCTTCTGTCCACCGCCCTGCCCGTTCTGGCCGAGATGCCCGCACCGCAAGGACATGTGCTGGTGACATTGGGTGGCGCTGTCAGCGAAACCAACCTGCCGGCGCGGGGCGAGAATGATGGCGGGCTGCTTGGGTTTCTCGAAGTGACCCATAAGGGTGCAGCAGGGTTTGACGCGGCCCTTCTGAACAGCCTACCCCAGATTCAAATCACTATTCCCTATGGCCCGCCCGATCATCAGCGCAACTACACTTTCAGTGGCCCGCTGCTGTCGGACGTTATGATCCTTGCGGGGGCCGAAGGAAAAACCGCACGTCCCATGGCAATGGACGGATATCAGGCGGAAATCCCATGGGACAGCATTTCGACGTACAAACCCATTTTAGCCACCCATGCCGACGGTGAACCGATGGGCGTCGGAGGATATGGCCCCACCATGATCGTGTTCCCGCCAACCGACGATGCCGACGCAGCCGACTCGCAAGCCAGCCAACAGGTCTGGGCGCTGGCCTATATCGGGATCGAGTGACCCGTCGGCGCGGGTCGTCCTGTCAACCGTACATGATCCTGTATCGCAAACCGGTCCGTCATCCCGGCGATATAGTCTGACACGATCCGGGCAAGTGCGGTTTCATTGTCAGCCGCCTCAATCTCAGCGTGCCAGCGGGCCGGCATTTGACGGGGGTCCCCGAGATAAATCGGGAACAACTCTTCGACGATCTTGCTAACTTCGGCCCGCACTTCCATCACCGAGGGCGCGCGATACATCCGGGTGAACAGAAAGGCGCGGATGTCCTGCAACTGCGCCCACAATTGCCCCGAGAACTGGATCACCGGGCGACCCAAATGGCGGATATCTTCCACCGATTGCGCACCAGATTCGGCAATTAACCCAGCGGACGTGTCGATCACATCCGAGACCATGACCCCAAAGACGCGCCTCAAAGCCTCATGCCTGCGCCGATACGGGTCCAGTGCTGGGTACGCACGATCGACCTCGGCATAGCACGCACCCACAATCGGCAGGGTTTGAATTTCGTCATCACTGAACAAATCCGCCCGCAGCCCGTCCAGCAAATCATGGTTGTTATAAGCGATATCATCTGACAATGCGGCCACTTGCGCCTCGGCGCTGGCATGGGTGTGCAGTTCCAGATCAAAAACGCCGTTGCACTCTGCCAACGCCCAAGGCAACACGCCCTCAACTGGGCCGTTGTGCTTGGCAATTCCTTCCAACGTCTCCCATGTCAGGTTGCAGCCATCGAACTCGGCATAGTGCCGCTCCAGCTTGGTCACGATACGAATGGCTTGTGCATTGTGATCGAAGCCACCATAGGGCTGCATGATGGCATGCAACGCATCCTCACCCGTATGACCAAATGGTGTATGACCCAAATCATGAGCCAAAGCGACGGCCTCGGTCAGTTCCGGGTTGAGGCCCAAAGCACCGGAAATAGTCCGCGCCACCTGCGCCACCTCAATGGAATGCGTCAGGCGGGTGCGATAGCTATCCCCTTCATGCTCCACAAAAACCTGCGTCTTGTGCTTGAGCCGCCGAAACGCGCTGGCATGAATGATCCTGTCACGATCGCGCTGAAAGCATGACCGAAAACTGCTCTCTTCCTCTGGCACCAACCGCCCTCGCGCGCGACTGGGGTCCGAGGCAAAACCCGCTCTTTCCAAAGGTCTTGTCCTTGTCGCCTGTCCTTGGGTTTTCTATATGGTAGTGTGGTACAGAAATAAACCTTTGGAGCGTGGCATGAATCTGCCCCCAACAGTCACCGAACGCGCCTTCGACCGTCTGGCTGAAATCGGCGCTGCGGATCAGGGACAAGCCCTGCGCGTCGCGGTAGAAGGCGGCGGCTGTTCCGGGTTCCAATACGAGATCGCCCTGGACGAACCGAAAGAGGATGATCTGATCCTTGAGGGTAAAGGACAGAAAGTCATCGTGGACTCGGTCTCGTTGCCGTTTTTGGAAAACGCGGTCATAGACTTTACACAGGAACTGATCGGTGCACGGTTTGTGATCGAAAACCCGAACGCGACCTCATCGTGCGGCTGCGGCACATCATTTTCCATGTAAGCAAAGGTGGGGGCGTTGCCCCCACACCCCCAGGATATTTATAGCCAGATGAAGAAGGGATCCGCTCTTCGACCTCAATGCCGGAGAGCTTCACCTGGCGCGGTCATCGGCGTCCCCGCCTGTACCGCATATTTGAGATCGCACGGATTGGTTAACGATCCGTTTCTTCATCTGGCTAAAAATATCCCGGAGCGCGAGGCAGAGCCTCGCTCCCCAGCCCTCCGCCATCTTGCCGCTGCGTTCATTCTGCGCGATAGGTTGCCAATGGCTCTGGAGGATTGCGCATGAAAATCGCCACATTCAACATCAACGGTATCAAAGCACGGATTGAGGCTCTGCCCCGTTGGCTGGATGACGCGCAGCCCGACATCGTGTTGCTGCAAGAGATCAAGTCGGTGGATGAGAACTTTCCCAGGGAACTTTTCGAAGACCGGGGCTACAATGTCGAAACCCACGGGCAGAAAAGCTTTAACGGCGTAGCGATCCTTTCAAAATTCCCGCTTGAGGATGTATCACGAGGGCTACCGGGCGACGATGACGACGAACAAGCGCGGTGGATTGAGGCGACGGTCGTCGGAAAGCACTCGTTGCGGATTTGCGGTTTGTATCTGCCTAACGGCAATCCGGCTCCGGGACCGAAATATGACTATAAGCTTGCCTGGATGGAGCGCCTTTATCAGCGCGCGCAGGAGCTGATTGCTGGTGAAGAGCCGGCACTGATGGCCGGGGATTACAACATCATTCCTCAGGCCGAAGACGCCGCACGTCCCGAGGCATGGCGGGAGGATGCTCTGTTTCGGCCTGAAAGCCGGGCGGCATTTCATAAAATCCTGAACCTCGGCTTTACCGAGGCGTTCCGGGCGCGCACACAGGGGCCTGGGCACTATTCCTTTTGGGATTATCAGGCCGGGGCATGGAACAGGAATGACGGCATCCGCATCGACCATTTCCTGTTGACCCCGCAGGCGGCAGATCTGATGCGCGATTGCCGGATTGATTCCGAGATACGCGGGCACGAAAAGCCTTCAGATCACGTTCCGGTTTGGGTGGAACTCGATCTTTAATTCCTTATTCGGTCGGGTCGTAGTTGTAGATCCAGTCGTATTTGCGTGCCAATTTCCCACCGATAACGGACAAGGCCAGTTGCGCGCCCAGACGCATCAGTCCGCGCAAGTGGAAATTGCGGGCATTGGCACCAGCGGTGGCCACGACGTTGCGGGCTCTGGGGCGGCGGGTAGTCTCGTAGACCGAAAGCGCCTGGGTCACTCCTGATTGCTCAGAAAATGCACGCGCCAAGATCCAGGCGTCCTCCAACGCAAGACATGCCCCCTGCGCCATGAAAGGTAGTGTGGGGTGGGCAGCGTCCCCCAGCAAAGCAAGCCGACCGTTCTGCCAACTTTGCGCCACCGGCCGCAGGTAAAGGGCCCAAAGGTGGGTTTGCGCAACCTCGGTCAGCACCTCCCGCACTGGGCCGCCGAAATCCTGAAAGCGCGCCCTAAGATCGTCAGGATCACCTTCCCTGCGCCAACTTTCATCTGTCCAGTCCGAGCGTTCCTCGATTGCTACCACATTCATCATTTGCTGGTCACGTAGAGGGTACAAGACCACATGGCGACCCGGGCCCAATGTCAGTGACGCACATGGCGCTCGGTCGCGTTGAGCCCATGGTATCGTTGCACGCCAGGCGATTTGGCGGGTGAATTCCGGCTGTTCTTCTCCGTTCAGGATCGGACGCAGAATGCTGCGTCCTCCGTCTGCGGCAATGGCGCATTCGGTGCGCAATCGCTCACCGCTTTGTAAAACCACTTCGGCTTCGCCAGGATGTTTGATCACCTGCGACACTTGAGCACCCAACCGAATATCGACCCCCGCGTTTCGCGCGGCCTTCGCCAACAGATCCAATAGATCGGCGCGATGGTAGTAGTAGGTCGGGCCGGCCGTCGGGGGCGGAATACGGCTGATGACGCGGCCTCGGCGGTAGTCGCGAAGAACCGTTCCGTTTGAGCGTTGTCCTACACGCGGCTCTGTGTGCTCAACACCCAGCGCACGCAGAACAGCCATGCCATTGGCGCTGATCTGAAGGCCCGCGCCCACTTCGGTCAGGGCTGGCGCCTGTTCCAGCACCGTCACCTGCGCGCCCTTCAGGCGCAGGGCCAGAGCAGCCGCCAAACCACCAATACCGCCGCCGATTACGGCAAAACTCAAACCGTCGATATTCATGCGCAAGGCTTAACGCAAAAACGCCGAGGCGACAGGCCCCGGCGTCAAAGATTTCCGAATTTCGCAGCGATCAATCGTCGCGGTGGACCTTCTCGCGGCGTTCGTGACGCTCTTGCGCCTCAAGCGTCATGGTCGCGATCGGGCGCGCATCCAGACGCCGCAGCGAGATCGGATCACCCGTCATTTCGCAATAGCCGTACTCGCCCTCATCAATCCGGCGCAGAGCCGAGTCGATCTTGGCCACCAGCTTGCGCTGACGGTCGCGGGTGCGCAGTTCCAGCGCGCGATCGGTTTCCTCGCTCGCGCGGTCTGCAACGTCCGGAATGTTACGAGTGTTGTCTTGCAGACCTTCGATCGTGTCGCGGCTGCCTGCCAAAAGTTCAGTCTTCCAGTCCAGCAGCTTACGACGAAAATACTCAAGCTGCTTGTCGTTCATAAATGGTTCGTCTTCGGCTGGACGATAATCTTCGGGCAGAAATACTTCCTGCTTCATTTTTGCTCCCTCGGTGTGGCCTGCAACGCCGAGTGCTCTCTCTTCACCAGACATGAGGCATTCCCTTCTGCGGAGCGTTTATCTGACGGCGCGGGGATTGTCACTATGCAAACGACGCGCCTGTGTTGTGTAATCCTAAAGCGTCTAAATATGAGACAACTAATAACAAAACCTTGTTTTTCTGTGAAAAAGTGCGGGCGATTTCTGGGCAAACTTTATATTGCCTCAGGGTGTGTTAGCGCACGAATCAAGCAAAGCCCTTGGAGTTGCTGGTCAATTCCGCATCGGGCGACGCAGCGACGTGGGTTGTAAAAATCTTCGCCCCTCTGTAACCCCAAAGGCACAACCTGCGCGACCTATCATGAGGCCCCAATGACCGCACGCTTTCAAGGCACAGCCGAATATGTTGCCACCGATGATCTGACCATCGCCGTCAACGCCGCGGTCACTTTGGAACGGCCTTTGCTGGTCAAGGGCGAGCCGGGCACCGGTAAGACCGAACTGGCCAAGCAGGTAGCTGGTGCGCTGGGTCTGAAGATGATCGAGTGGAACGTAAAGTCCACCACCCGCGCCCAACAGGGCCTGTATGAATATGACGCCGTCAGCCGTCTGCGCGACAGCCAGCTGGGCGATGAACGCGTGCATGACGTGTCGAACTATATCCGCAAGGGCAAGCTGTGGCAGGCGTTCGACGCCGACGAAAAGGTCGTGCTGCTGATTGATGAGATCGACAAGGCCGATATCGAATTTCCCAACGACCTGCTGCAGGAACTCGATAAGATGGAGTTCCATGTCTACGAGACTGGTGAGACAATCAAAGCCAAGAACCGGCCTATTGTGATCATCACCTCGAATAACGAAAAGGAACTGCCCGACGCCTTCCTGCGCCGGTGTTTCTTTCACTATATCCGCTTCCCAGATGAGACCACGATGCGCCGCATCGTCGAGGTCCATCACCCTGGGATCAAGGATGCCCTGCTGACAACCGCGCTGACACAGTTCTATGAAATCCGTGAGACGCAGGGGCTGAAGAAAAAGCCCTCGACCTCGGAAGTGCTGGACTGGCTCAAGCTGCTGCTGGCCGAGGATCTGACCGCCGAGGATCTGAAACGCGACGGGGCGAATGCGCTGCCCAAGTTACATGGCGCGCTGCTGAAAAATGAGCAGGATGTTCATCTGTTCGAACGTCTGGCCTTTATGGCGCGTAGCAAACGCTGAACATCCAGTGATCAGCCTTGCCTTACGGCAAGCGGGCTGTCAGCATTGGCACATGATCGCCCGACTGTCGGGCATCCGAGCAGATGGGGCAATCTGAGTGTCTGACACCCTTACGATCCGTGCCTTGCGGCCCGATGACCGGGCCGAATGGGCTGAGATGTGGCGCGATTATCTGGCGTTCTACGATACATCCGTACCCGACAGCACCTATGACAGCACATTCGCGCGGCTTTTAGGGGATGATCCGCATGATTTCTCGTGCTTTGTTGCCGAAAGCTCCGATGGTTTGGTCGGCCTGACGCACTACCTGTTTCACCGCCATGCGTGGAAAGAGGAAAGTGTCTGCTACCTTCAGGATCTGTTCGCCCGCCCCGAGGCGCGCGGAACCGGCGTTGGACGCGCGCTAATTCAAGCCGTGTATGACGAGGCTGACCAACAAGGCGCGCCATCGGTCTATTGGCTGACGCAAGAATTCAACCATACCGCTCGCAAATTGTATGATCGGATCGGCAAACAGACACCTTTCATTCGGTATCAACGCGCATGATCCGCTGGGCTGCTCTTGTGTTCGGTTTGGCATTGGCTGGATGTACGGCTGTTTCCGTCCCAGAACCACCCAGCCGGGTGAAGCCCACAGTTGAAGGGCTACCGCCCCCAAAGGCCTTTGTAACCCCGCGCCCTACCCCGCCCGGTCGGGCAAATGCCGATATGGCGCGCGATTTCGTATCACTTCACTTTGCGCTGGAAAGCGGCACGCCCCTACCGGTCTTTACTCGCTTCGAGGGGCCCGTAACGGTGCGCCTGACCGGCCAGGTTACTCCGTCGATGCAGCAGGACTTGACCCGGTTGCTCAACCGTCTGCGCCGCGAAGCCCGGATCGACATCAAGCAAATCCCCGAAGGTCAGGCAAATATCACCATCGAGGCCGTCACTCAGGACCAAATTCAGGATATCCTGCCGCAAGCCGCCTGTTTCGTCGTCCCGAACGCCTCCAGTTTCGAGGAATACAGCCGGGATCGGCGCAAGAAGAAAAGCAGTTGGGTCCGGCTGCAAGACCGGCAGCGACTGGGGATTTTCATCCCCTACGATGCCAGCCCGCAGGAAAAGCGCGATTGCCTGCACGAAGAGATTGCACAGGCTCTGGGGCCGCTGAACGACCTGTATCACCTGCCGGATTCAGTCTTTAACGATGACAACATACATACCGTTCTGACCGGGTTCGATATGCTGATGCTGCGCGCCGCCTATTCGCCTGACTTGCGCAGCGGCATGAGCCGTGAACAAGTCGAAGCCGTTATCCCCGGCATTCTACGCCGTCTGAACCCAAACGGCGAAGTCCAGCCCGTAGGTCCCCCTTCAGAAACCCCGCGTGAATGGATCAGGGCGGTGCAAAAATCGCTGAACCCCAACCGCAACGTGCAGGCCCGGCTACGCTCTGCCCAGCGCGCCGCGCAGATCGGACAGGAACAGGGCTGGACCGACCACCGCCGCGCCTATCCGCACTACCTGATGGGGCGCATGGGGCAATTTGACAACCCGCAAGCCGCTTTGCGCGAATATGATATCGCGCTGCAATTTCTGCGCACGTCACCGAGTACTGAGGTGCATCAGGCCTACATTACCACGCAGCTTGGCGCCTATGCGCTGGCGCAAGGCAGCGGTCCCGACTTCCTGCCCGAATTGGACAAAGCCATCGACGTGATGACCCGCGCCGAGAATGCCTCGCAACTTGCGACGCTGCTGCTGCTGAAATCCGAGGCGCTGAATCAGGCCGGACGCCCGGTCGAGGCACGTTCCGTCAGGCTGGACAGTCTGGGATGGGCACGCTACGGCTTTGGCTCGGAAACGGTGGTCCGGTCGTTGATGCAAGAGGTTGCAGAAGCGCCGTCCAATAACAGAGGCGGTTAACGCATGGTCGTAGTTCTGGGAATGGCGATACTGGGGGCAATCCTCGGGGCACTGACGGCACGCAGACGTAATGGCAGCGGCGCGGATATGGCGCAATACGCTGCGGGCTACGGCATCGCCTTTTCGTTGGTGGGTCTCGTCCTGTCCCTCATTCTCGTCCGACTGATCGCGTAGCCATGTTCCTGCCCTTCTTCGAAAACCTCCGCAAAGCCCGTATTCCCGTCTCACTACGCGAATATCTGACCTTTCTGGAAGGCATGAAAAAGGGCCTAGCCACCTATGATGTCGAGGCATTCTACTACCTCGCCCGCGTTTCGATGGTGAAGGACGAGCGCAATATCGACAAGTTCGATCAGGCCTTTGCTGCAAGTTTCAAGGGCTTGGAAGAGATCAGCTTTGATCAGGTGATCGAGGCCGTGGACATCCCCGCCGAGTGGCTGGCCAAGATGGCCGAAAAGCACCTGTCCGAGGACGAAAAGGCCGAGATCGAGGCCATGGGCGGGTTCGAAAAACTGATGGAGACGCTGCAAGAGCGTCTCAAGGATCAGGAAAGCCGCCATCAGGGCGGCAACAAATGGATCGGCACTGCCGGGACCTCTCCGTTCGGGGCGTATGGCTATAACCCCGAGGGCGTGCGCATCGGCCAGAAGGAAAGCCGCCATCAGCGCGCGGTCAAGGTCTGGGACAAGCGCGAATTCAAGAATCTGGACGACACGGTCGAACTGGGTACCCGCAACATCAAAGTCGCCCTGAAACGCCTGCGCCGTTGGGCACGCGAGGGCGCGGCGGATGAGCTGGACCTTGACGGCACCATCCGCGCCACCGCCGAACACGGTTATCTGGACGTCAAAACCCGGCCCGAACGTCACAACGCGGTCAAAGTGCTGCTGTTTCTGGACGTGGGCGGCTCAATGGACCCGCATATCAAGGTGGTCGAAGAGCTGTTCTCGGCCGCGCGGACCGAGTTCAAGCATCTGGAATATTACTACTTCCACAACTGCTTGTACGAAGGCGTCTGGCGCGACAACGCCCGCCGCTGGGATCAGCAGACCCCCACCCATGAGGTGCTGCGCACCTACGGCCCCGATTACAAATGTATTTTCGTAGGCGATGCCTCCATGAGCCCCTATGAAATCGCCTACCCCGGCGGGGCGAATGAGCACTGGAACCAAGAGGCAGGTCAGGTCTGGCTGCAACGCGCACGAGACCAGTGGAATTCAAACCTGTGGATCAACCCAGTGCCCGAGAAATACTGGGAATACACTCATTCCGTTAACATGATCCGCGAGATTTTCGAGGACCGCATGGTGCCGATGACCTTGGCTGGGCTGGAACAGGGCATGCGCGAGCTAACGCGATAAAGGTTCGCTCGGTAACGCCGGGGCCCATGCCGTATGCGCGGAAACGGCGGCAAAAAACAGAACGCTGCCTGTCAGAACAAAAACATGCCAGATCGTGTTGTGAAAAGGCAGCCAGTCCAACAGGTAAAAGGCAATCCCGGTCGTGTAGACAATGCCGCCTGCGACCATCAGCCAGATAACGGGATGGGACAGGTCCGCTAGCAGAGATTGCCCCGCCCAGACGACGGCCCACCCCATTAAAACGTAGAGCCCCAACCCAAACCATCGAAAGCGATGCGGGTCAATCATCTTCAGGGCCGACCCAAGCGTTGCCGAAGACCACAAACCAATCAACAAACCCGGCGACTGTACGCCCGAAATCAATATGAATGGGGTATAGGTTCCAGCAATTTTCACATAGATTCCGGAATGGTCCAACCGCTGCAATACATGCCCCCACCTGTCCGATTGCACCATGTTGTAAGCTGCCGAAAGCGACAGCATCAGAATAAGCGTGACGCCATAAACTGAAACGCCCAGTATCGCGGCGGGCTCGGTGCGGTACTGAACCGTCAAGAAAATGAGCTTAGGAACCGCGATGCTGGCAGCGCTGACGCCCAGAATATGCACAAACCCGTCGCTGATACGCTCGGCGCGGCTGTAAGATGGGCGGATTTCTGCAAAAGACCACATTATAACAAGGGTATGGCGCAACCCCTCGCGCGGCAAGCAAAGGCTCAATCGTTTCAGGCGACCTCACCCTAGATTGATGTCACGCGAGCTAGGGCATCGTGATCGTTTCAGCCCCAATTTTTTGTTGCCCTCGCCCCGATCGCCCCCCATATCTGAGGTATGCTGCGATTAACTCCGATCTTGCTGGCGATTGCCTATGCCGTTGTCATGTACCGGATTTCCGTCTGGCGCACCCATCGCGAGTTGGATGCGAAATCTACAGAGTTGGCGGATCCCGCTCTAAAACGAATGACTGACCGATTGGCCGCCGCGCTCGAGATCGAACGTGTGCCGGTTTATATCTATGAGATCGACCCTGTGAATGGGCTGGCCGCACCGGATGGACGGATTTTCATCACACGCGGGTTCTATCGCAAGTTCCGCAATGGAGACGTCTCGGCCGAGGAGATGGCCAGCGTGATCGCGCATGAGCTGGGCCATGTGGCCTTGGGTCATGCGCGGCGGCGGATGATTGATTTTTCCGGTCAGAATGCACTGCGGACGGCGTTGATGATGGTGTTGAACCGGTTCATTCCGTTTGTTGGCGCATGGCTCGCTAATATGCTCGCGCATCTGCTGGCCTCGCGCTTGTCACGTGGCGATGAATATGAGGCGGATGAATACGCCGCCGCGTTGTTGACCAAGGCAGGAATTGGGATCGGGCCGCAGAAATCTCTGTTTCACAAGCTTGAGGAACTGACCGAGCAACGCGCAGGTGTCACGCCCGCCTGGTTGATGAGCCATCCCAAGACAGATGAACGAATTGCGGCGCTGGAGGCGTTGGAGCAGCGTTGGGGTGCGGGTGGATAGGTTTCGGCTGTGAGGGCCAGCCCCTCACACACCCCGGGATATTTTTAGCCAGATGAAGGGCAGATCGGGATTAGGTCGTGAGAGCTTTGCCCAAACGCGGGAGGCGGGCTTTTTTCATCAGCGCGCGCAGGGTCCATTGGTCACCTGAGAGGTGGTTGGCCTGCGTGAGGACTCGGTGGGCGGTATCCGAGAGGCCTTGCGGGTCGGCTTTCCAGAAGCCATGCAGCAGCGTGTCTGGGTCATGGCGGATCAGGCCCTCATCCGACAGGATGTTTCGGGGGAAGTCCTTGGCATTCATGGTGATGATCGCATCTGACGACGAGGTTATGGCGGTGGCCAGAACGTGGATATCGGCGGCATCGGGTAGCCAGAGGCGCTGTTCCACGCCCAGTTGCGCGGCGCGTTCCGCCTTGGGCCAGTGCGATTGTGTCAGGGCAATTTCGGCGCGGGCCTGTACCTCGCCCGTGGGGCCCAGTTTGCGGGCGGCACGGGCCCATTCTTCGAGGATGCGCGCCGACCAGATGGGTTCGAAATGGCCCAGTTTTGCCGCGCCCAGTAGCATCTCTCGCATCACCGTGGGGTAGATGACGCATGTATCCAGAACCGCCCTCACAGCCGGTAGAACACGGCTTTGAGGTAGCCGCTTTCCGCCAGTTGCGGCAGTTGCGGGTGGTCGGGGCCAGCAAAGCCGGTGTGGATCAGTTGCGCCTGCCGCCCGGCCCGGCCGATCCCGCGGGATGAGGCGTCGCGGAAACGACCCAGATCGGCGGCGTGAGAACAGGAACACAGGCCAAGATAACCGCCCGGTTTGACCAGCGGCGCGGCCAGACGCGCGATGCGCTCATAGGCGCGCAGCCCCGCGTCCAGCGCCTGTTTCGAGGGCGCAAAGGCAGGCGGGTCGCAGATCACAACATCGAATTGCTCGGCCTCTTCACCCAATTGGGTCAGAACGTCGAAGGCATCGCCTTGGCGGGTTTGGAACCGGTCGGCACAGCCAGACGCCTGCGCGCCCTGAGTGGCCAGATCCAGTGCGGCGGCTGAACCATCGACGGACAGCGCTTGCCCCGCTCCGCCTGCCAGCATCGCCAGACCGAACCCGCCCACATGGCTGAACACATCCAGCACCTGCGCGCCGGGTTGAACCAGACGCGCCGCGAAGGCGTGGTTGGGGCGCTGATCATAGAACAGCCCGGTTTTCTGGCCGCCGGTCAGGTCGGCCATATAGGTCGCGCCGTTCATCGGCACCGACAGCGGCGCGTCGGGGGCCGTGCCGTGCAGGGTGAGGTTGGCATCGTCCAGCCCCTCAAGCCCGCGTGTCCGGCCCGTGGCGTTTTTCAATACCGTGGTCACGCCCGTTACGGCGACCAGCGCGTCGGTCAGGGTGTCCAGATGCGCTTCGGCCCAGGCTGCGTTGGGTTGGATCACGCAGGCATCGCCAAAGCGGTCAATGATGACGCCGGGAAAACCATCCGCCTCGGCATGGATCAGACGGTAATAAGGCGCGTCGAACAGACGCTCGCGCATGTCCAGCGCGCGGCGCAGGCGGGTTTCGAACCACGTGGCGTTTAAATCAGCATCCAGATCGCGGTCCAACACGCGGCACATGATCTTGGACTCGGGGTTTATTGCAACCAACGCGATGGGCGCGCGTTTTTCATCCTCCAACACGGCCAAAGCCCCCGCCGGGATTTTGCGGGTGCGGCGGTCGGTGACGATATCATTGGCATAGACCCAGGGGAACCCGTGGCGCAGGCCGCGCGCATTGGCTTTGGGTTTCAGGCGGATACGGGGGCGGTCAGCGGTTTGGGTCATGCCGCCTCTCTTAGTGGCTCCGGCGCGCGGGGAAAAGCCCTAGCGGTTGCGGGATTTCCAGCCGCCCCGGCGTTTGGGTTTTTGTGCTGCCTGCAGCCCCTCGGCCAGCACCTGCGTCATCGGGTGATCCGCCTGCACCGCGTAGATCGAGTGCAGATCGGTCAGCGCCTGCGTCTGGTCCCGATCCGCAGGCAGGCTAAGCGCCCAATCCAAGAAGATACTGCGGCATTCGGGCAAAGTGATGCCCTCGATATTATATGCCTCGCGGATCAGGCCCTTGTGGTCGTTGGGGTCGTCACTGCGCGCCATGGGTATCCTCCGAAATCACGCGGCCGATGATCCCGGCGGCGGTGTCGTAACTGTCCTGCAGCGCGGCCTGAAGCTGGTCGACCTGTTCAAACCCGGTGGCCCGGCAAAGAAAAGCCGTACCGCCCTCGCCGATCTTGTCTGCCTCGATCACCTTGCCCGACAGCAGCCGGGCCGCGCATTGTACCGACCAGCATAGATCATAGCAGTCCTTCAGCGTTTGCGCCTGCGCGACCTCTAGCAGCCCGGCAGCGACCGCACCGTCCAGCCCCGTTTGCACATCGCGCTGCGGCAGACCGGACAGCAACGCGCCCGTCTCGGCCATAAGTTCGATATCCATCATCCGGCCCGGACCGTTCTTGGCATCCCAGATACCAGCCGGAGATTTGGCGGCGGCCAGACGGCTGCGCATCTCGGCCACCTCGCGCAGCACTTGCGCAGTATCGCGCGGGCGGGTCAGGAATTCAGCGCGGAAGGTTTCGATATCCTGCGCCAGATCAGCATTTCCAGCCACAACGCGGGCGCGGGTCAGGGCCAAGTGTTCCCAGACCCATGCCTCATTCTGCTGGTAGTTGGTGAAACTGGCCCAACTGGTTGCCACCGGCCCCTGATTGCCCGAAGGGCGCAGACGCATGTCGACCTCATAGAGCCGCCCCTGCGACATGGGCGCAGACAAGGCCGTAATCAAAGCCTGCGTGAACCGCGCGTAATAGGTACGCGTGGCCAGCGGGCGCGGGCCGTCGGACATGTCCTGATCCAGCGGGTCATAGATCACGATCATATCCAGATCGGATTGCGAATTGATCCGCCCCGCCCCGATCGAGCCCATGCCCAGCACCGCCGCCCCGCGTCCCGGCGCCGGCCCGTGTTTGCGGGCGAATTGCCCGGCCACATGCGGCAAAAGCGCGGCAATCACGGCACTAGCCAGATCGGCATAGTGCTGCCCGGCCTGCGCCCCGTCGATCAGCCCGCGCAGGTGGTGAACACCAATGCGGAAATGCCATTCCTTGCACCAGCGTCGGGCGAAATCTAGCTGCGTCTCGTAATCCGACTCTTGCGCCAGCGCCTGCTCCAGATCGGCCTGTAAGGCCGCCTGCCCCGGCCAGTCGTCAAAGAAGCTGCCGCCAATCACCGCGTCAAAAACCGAGGCATTGCTCGAAAGGTGCGTGGCCAGCGCGTGAGATGTCCCCACGATATCGACCAATAAATCGATCAGATGTGGGTTGGCCTCGAACAGCGAAAACAGTTGCACGCCTGCAGGCAAGCCCGACAGGAACCCGTCGAGTGCCAGAAGCGCCTCATCCGGTTTCGCGGTCTTGGCGAGGCGCGACAGCAGTTCTGGTTTCAGTCGCTCGAATATACGCGCGCCCCGTTGCGAGCGCAGCGCCGGATAGGTCGGCCAGCGCGCCATGACGCCTTCGTCAAAGGCGACCTCGGGGGTCGGCGCGGGGGCCGCAGCTCCGGGGGCGAAGAACCCTTCGGTCAGTTCATGCACCTCGGTCAGGCGGCGGGTCAGGTCGGAGGTCAGATCTTCGCTGCTGATCCCCATTAGGCAGGCGACGCGTTCGATTCCTTCGTCGGATTGCGGCACCTTATGGGTCTGGGCGTCGTGGATCATCTGGATGCGATGCTCGACCTCGCGATGAGCGCGGTAATGGTTGGTCAGTTTGTCGGCGACCTCCTGCGGGACCCAGCTTTTTTCGGACAACGCGGCCAGCCCCGGCACCGTGCCGCGGACGCGCAGGTCTGGGTCACGCCCTCCTGCGATCAACTGGCGGGTCTGGGTAAAGAATTCGATCTCGCGGATGCCACCCTGCCCCAGTTTCATATCATGGCCCGGAATGGTCAGAGCGCCCGCGGTGCCCTTGTTCTCGCGGATGCGCAAGCGCATGTCGTGGGCGTCCTGAATCGCGGCAAAATCCAGATGCCGCCGCCAGACAAAGGGGCGCAACGTATCCAGAAATCGCTGCCCTGCTGCGATGTCCCCTGCACAGGCGCGCGCTTTGATATAGGCGGCACGCTCCCAAGTGCGGCCCAGACTTTCGTAATACCGCTCGGCGGCCTCGGCGGCCATACATACGGGCGTCACCCCCGGATCAGGGCGCAGGCGCAGATCAGTGCGGAACACATAGCCATCGGCGGTTTTGTCGCTGAGCGTGGCGCAGAAGTTCCGCGTGGCACGCACCATGCCATGCCGGGCCTCATAAAAATCATCCGGGTCAAACCGGGTCTCATCGAACAGCACGATCAGGTCGATATCCGAGCTGTAGTTCAGCTCATGCGCGCCCATCTTGCCCATGGCCAGAATGATCATCCCGGCGGCGGTCTCAACGTCGTCCTCGACCATACCGGGCAGTTTACCGCGCCGGATCAGCGCCGCGATCTCGGCCTTGGCGGCCACATCAGCCGCCAGCGCGCCGAAATCCGTCAGCGCAGCGGTGACTTTTTCTAGCGGCCATGCCCCTGCTACATCGGCCAGCGCGGTCAGCAGCGCCATCCGCCGCTTGCCTTGCCGTAAACCGGGCTTCAGTTGATCCGGTGGCAGTGCGCGCGCGGCGGACATTACCTCGGCCAAGGCTTGATCGGGATTGTGCAACGCCTGCGCCAGCCAGTCTTTTTCCCGATCAATCAACCCTTTGAGGTACGGGCTTGAGCCTGCAACGCCAGCAATCAATTCGCCCTGCTGCGGCGTAGCATCGGGGACCGTTGCGCGCGCCTCATCGCCCAAAGCCGGATCAAACGGGCGCGGCATTCGGTGAATTGTCAGAGCGTCGGTCATGCGGCCTCCTGCATCACAATGATCAGAGATGGCCTGATTTCAAGGGCTTGTACAAGTGGAAACTGGCACTCTGCATCACTGACACCAACACAATGTAAAACATTTTTACATTACCCCCTTGCAACCCGTTATGCAGCTCCCATCTATTCAATGTGAAAGCGATTTACATAAACCCGGAGACACCACATGACCGCACTATCCGACCCCGCCGTCCCTTCGAATCCGGGATGGTTGCACCGTATCGAGGCCTGGCTGGACGACAAAGGCAAAGGCGCCTGGATCGCCGCAATGGTGCTTGGTTTCATCTTCTTCTGGCCCGTGGGCCTTGCCCTTTTGGCCTATTTGATCTGGAGCAAACGCATGTTCAGCAAATCCTGCAGCCGTCGCAAATCCTGGAACAGCCACATGAGCGCCATGAAACCTTCGGGCAACAGCGCGTTCGACGCATACAAGTCCGACACTCTGGCGCGACTGGAACGTGAACAGAAAGAATTTGAAGCCTTCCTGCGCCGTTTGCGCGAAGCCAAGGACAAGGCCGAGTTCGACCAGTTCATGGATGAACGCGCCCGCGAAAACCGCGACGACGCCAAAACCGGTGCGACGGCCTGATCCGACCTTGCCCTGCCCCGGATTTCGGGACAGGGTGATCCTATTCAACGACGCGGATATCCCTATATGACCCATCTACCCGATCCCGATCGCCAGCCGGAATTCTATCAATCGGTGGCGATTAAACGCTTTGTTGCCTGGCTGTTCGATATCGCGCTGATTTCGCTGCTGTGTATCGTGCCGGTCTTCCTGACCCTTGGCGCGGGGCTGTTTTTCCTGCCGCTGATCTACGGCGTCATCAGCTTTGTTTACCGCGTGGTCACTATCACCAACGGGTCGGCCACGCTGGGCATGCGCTTTATGGGGATCGAGCTGCGCGACGCATTCGGCGCGCGGATGGATCTGGGCAAAGCGGTGGCCCACACGGCGGGGTATTTCGTTAGCATGGCATTCTTTGTCGTGCAGATCGTTTCGGTCATCATGATGCTGACCAGCGCACGCTGTCAGGGCCTGACGGATTCGTTCCTTGGAACAGTAATGATCAACCAGCGCGCATAAGACAAACAGGGCCGCGTGAATCACTTGGCGGTTCCGGGATCGGTTGTTATCATCCGACCCAGGAAACACGGAACGTTCATGCGACACACGCTGCCCATTGCGCCACAATTCTATGTGACGGCCCCACAGCCTTGCCCTTATCTTGAGGGCAAGATGGAGCGGAAACTGTTCACCGCCCTGCAAGGTGAAGGCGCGGACCAGTTGAACAATTCCCTTTCACAACAAGGGTTTCGGCGGTCTCAGAACGTGCTCTACCGTCCCTCTTGCGCCGATTGCGCGGCCTGTTTGTCGGCACGGATCGACGTGTCGGCCTTCAAACCCCGCAAAAGCCAGAAACGCGCAGCCAAGCGCAACGCCTATTTGCAGCGCAAGGCGAACTCGCCCTGGGCCACAGATGAGCAGTATGAGCTGTTCCGCCGTTATCTGGACACCCGCCATTCAGATGGTGGCATGGCCGATATGGACGTGTTCGAATTCGCCGCGATGATCGAGGAAACGCCGATCCGGTCGCGCGTCGTAGAATACGCTGACCCAAACTCGCATGAGCTGATCGCTGTCAGCCTGACCGATGTACTCGATGACGGGCTGAGCATGGTCTATTCCTTTTACGACCCACATCAGCCGCAGAATTCCCTTGGGACATATATGATCCTCGATCATATCGACATCGCGCGCGAAGCCGGTTTGCCCTATGTCTATCTGGGCTATTGGGTGCCAGGCAGCCCCAAGATGGGCTACAAGGCCCGTTTCTCGGGGTTGGAGGTCTATATTCGGGGCGAATGGACACGTGTGAGTGATCCCTCCGACCTTGCAGCCGCAGGACATCATCCGCTGTCCACCGCTCCGATTGCCGAGCAGGTCGCCAATATCCAACTGCCCGACCGTCACCCCACCAAAGGCTGATCCCCCATGCGGCAAAGCTTGCACGCGGTCACACTGGTCGTGCCCGGCTATGATGAGGCGATTGCATTCTATACCCAAACCCTGTCCTTTTCGCTGTTGCAGGATATCGACCTGGGCGGAGGCAAGCGATGGGTGCGTGTCGCCCCTGCGGGATCCGAGCTGGGCTCGCTTTTACTGGCGCAGGCCGACGGGCCGGAACAAGCGGCGGCGATTGGCAACCAGACCGGCGGCCGGGTTGGTTTTTTCCTGCAAACCGATGATTTTCAACGCGACTACACCGCCATGAAAGCGGCCGGCGTGACGTTCGAGGAAACTCCGCGTCATGAACCTTATGGAACCGTCGCGGTCTGGCGTGACCCGTTTGGAAATCGCTGGGATTTGATTGAGTTCATCTAGGGCGTGGTGCGGTATTTCGACTGCCTCAGGGCAGATCAGACAGAAAAGATGAAGAATTATTAATCATCTAAATGGCGACTTCCCTACGCCCAGCGATTGAATCCTTACCCTACGTCACCAAGTAATCCTGACCCTCAGCCGTTCGACCCCGTTTAGATCCGCACGGCTGGGCTTCAATGACATAGCCCGTGATGCAACAGGTTCCCGACCTGCGGGTTTGGCTTTGGTAAAGGGAGACGGACAATGACTCATGCTATTCGACGGCTGCTTGCGGCCAACCTGACAACGCAAATCCTGATGGCCCTTGTACTTGGCTCAGCCCTTGGACTGGCCCTGAACTATTGGCAAATCCCGTTCCTTCAGGAGCATATGGTCAATGGCCTGTCCACCATGGTCGGTCAGATGTTCCTGAACGGGCTGCAAATGCTGGTCGTGCCGCTAGTGGTGTTTTCCCTACTGTGCGGCGTGGTTGGGATTGGTGATCTCAAGGTGTTGGGCCGCGTAGGCGGGCTGACCTTTGTCACCTATCTGGCGACTACGGCGCTGGCGGTGATGACGGCGCTGGTGTTCGCCAACATCATCAATCCCGGCATGGGATTTGACAGCCTGCATATGGCCAGCGCGGATGTGTCCGTCGCAACGCAGGATACTGCGTGGCAGATACTGGCAAACATCATCCCCAAGAACCCGGTTCAGGCGCTGGCCAATGGCGAAATGCTGCAAATCATCTTCTACGTGATCGTTGTCGGTATCGCCGTGCTGATGATCGGCAGCCGCGCCAAAACTTTTGTCGAGGGTTGCACCTTCATGAACGAACTGGCGATGAAAATCGTCGAGATCGTGATGGCCTTTGCCCCGATCGGTGTCTTTTGCCTGATCGCCAAGACCTTCGCGGTCGAAGGGTTCAGCCTGTTCGCTCCGGTCATCGGGTACCTGACGACCATCAGCCTCACGCTGGTCTTTCACCTCTGCGTGACGCTGATGGTGCTGCTTTATGTGTGCACCGGTCTCAGCCCGCGCGCGTTTCTGCGCAAGATGCGCTCGGCGCAGGTATTTGCCTTCTCGACCTCAAGCTCAAACGCGACGATCCCGGCCTCGATGCAATGCGTGACGCAGCGCATCGGTGTCGACCGCTCGGTTGCTTCGTTCGGCATCCCGTTGGGCGCGACGATCAACATGGACGGCACCGCGATCATGCATGGGGTGGCAACCGTGTTCCTGGCCAATGCCTATGGGATTGATCTGGGGCTGGGTGGCTATATGACCATCATCTCGATCTCGGTTCTGGCATCCATCGGAACGGCAGGCGTTCCCGGCGTGGGGATTGTGATGCTGGCAATGGTTCTGAACCAGCTGGGTATGCCACTGGACGGGATCGCCATCATCCTCGCCGTTGACCGGATCATCGACATGATGCGGACGGTGGTGAACATCACCGGCGACGCGGTTGTCACCACCATCGTTGCGCAGCGTGTCGGCAAGCTGGACCGGGCGGTCTTCAATGACCCCGACGCCGGGACCCTGACCCCCGCCACGCTGGATATTGACCACGAGGCCGAAGCTGCTTTTGCAAAACTGACGCATCCCAAAGCCGAAGCCTGAACAAAAAAGACCGGAGGCCACAGGGCCTCCGGTCTGTCATTCTTCAGTCTGCCCGATCAGTTCGGGATCAGATCCGGCACGATGGTCACGATGGTCGGGAAGAACCAAAGGATACCAATCCCGACTACCTGAATCAGCACGAATGGAATGATCCCGCGATAGATATGACCTGTTGTGACCTCTTTAGGCGCAACGCCCCTTAGGTAGAACAGCGCGAACCCGAAAGGTGGCGTCAGGAACGAGGTCTGCAGGTTCACCGCCACCATGATCGTCACCCATTTCGGATCGAACGACCCGCCATAGATCACCGGACCCACAATGGGGATCACGATGTAGATGATCTCGAGGAAGTCCAGCACGAAGCCCAGAATGAACAGCACCAGCATCACGATCAGGAAGACCGTAAACTCGTTGTCAAAACTGCGCAGGAACTGCTGGATATAGTGTTCCCCCCCGAACGAGATCACCACAAGGTTCAGCAACTGCGAGCCGATCAGGATGGTAAAGACCATCGAGGTCACCTTGGCCGTCTCGCGCACCACGGGCGTCAGAACCCCGCTGGTGAACAAGACCCAGCAACCAAACAGCAGGCCGAACAGGGCAAACAGGTAGGCGCCATAGGCCACGATGAAGGCAATCCAGGTCTCGACGCTGACATCGCTCTGGTTGATGCGCAGATCGAAGTTCACGCCCATCAGCAAGGCCACGATCACGGCCAAAGTCGCCCAGATGATCACCTTGGCCGAGCGGCCCTGATCCTGCAGCTTGCGGTAAGCGGCCAGCATGATCGCCCCGCCTGCCCCCAGCGCCGCAGCGGGCGTCGGGTTAGTCACACCACCCAGGATCGAGCCCAGAACCGCGATGATCAGAACCAGCGGCGGGAAGACCACACGGATCAGATCATTGGTCGCACAGCGCGCGGCGGCCTCTTTGCAGCCATAGATGGCCAGCGCAAACGGCACCGCCAGCAGCACAAAGGTCACACCCGAGGACGTGGTCGGAGCGATGAACAGCACATCGAACAACAGCATCAGCAACAGGCCGATGGCCCCTACGATCAGCGGCTGCGCCGGCTTCGATGGCGCGATGCCGCGACCCATGACCAGCGTCAGACCCAGCAGCACGACCATGACGGCCACACCGGTGCCGATCGGCGCAGCCGAAGCGATCTTGGCTTGCTGCGCAGCGGCCAGTTCCTCTTCGCTTAGGCGGGTCGACTCGGCGGCCCCACCTGCGGCGTCGATGGCCTCTTGCTCGGCTACGGCCTGATCCCAGGCCAGTTGCCCATGCAGGTCGATCATCGAGGCTTTGCATTCCTCAGACACGTTCGTGCGCAGCGATGCGCCCTCACCGATATCCGAGAAAGCCGAGACGCCGATATTCTGGCTTCCGACAACACCAGCACTGCTCAGAACCATCATGCCCACGATCAGCGCAACCGGTGCACCCAGCAACCAGGTCAGACCTTCGGCACGGGTGATCGGCTCACCACTACCGCCTGACATTTCAACGGCCGGGGCCTTTTCCGGATTCAGCAGCGCATAGCCAAAGGCATAAAGCGCATACAGCAGCGCCAGCATGATCCCCGGCAGCAAGGCAGCCTGAAACAATGTCCCAACCGAGACCACAGCGGGCTCACCCAGATAGGTCAGCGCGTCTGTACAACCCGCATCCTGCGCGCGGGTTTCCTGCGCGGTCGAATACAGGTCTCCTGCCAGTGTCCCCAACAGAACGATCACGATCGAGGGCGGAATGATCTGCCCCAGCGTTCCCGAGGCCGCGATCACACCGGTCGCCAGTTCCGGCGAGTAGTTGTTGCGCAGCATGGTTGGCAGCGCCAGCAGGCCCATCGTCACCACGGTCGCACCCACGATCCCGGTCGAGGCCGCAAGAAACGCCCCCACAACCACAATAGACACAGCCAGACCACCGGGCAGCGGGCCAAAGACACGCGCCATCGTGGTCAGCAGATCGTTTGCGATCTTCGAGCGTTCCAGCGTGATACCCATCAGGACGAACATCAGAACGGCCAGCAGGGTTTCAATCGACTGACCGGCCAGCACGCGTTCGTTCATACGGTTCACGATGAATGACACATTGCGGTCCAGCGCGGTTTCCCAGCCCTGCACAAAGACCGGTTCGGCGATCCTTGGTAAGTCCGGGAAGCGGAACACTGATACCGTTTCCGGTTTGACCCCCGAATTGACGAGGTCCCGGTACGCTTGGGAGCCGGTATCAATTGCCTGGTGGATCAGCAGCCCCGCACTGTCCAGCGCAGCGATGATCCCGAAGGAAATGATCCCTGCCCCGCCGATAGCAAATGCCACCGGAAAACCGGATAGGATGCCTCCGAAAAGGCAGAAGAATACGATAATGAGGCCTATCTCGACGCCATCAAGTCCGAATAGCATAGTCTTGGTCTCCGTCCTTAATGCGTGCCTTCGAAGGCTTCTTCACCCTCACCAAGGCTGTCCTTGTCGAGGTATTTTCCGGTGCTCTCGGACCCTTCCGAGTATTCCAGGAACGAGCGGTAGAGGAATGCGATGGCGTGCAGGAACACCATGGCCGCAAATGCCACCAGCAGGATCTTAAACAGGAAGTAGGCGTTGAACCCGTTGGGGCTGAAACCGATGGTTTCCACGTTCCAGCGCAGCGCGCGGGATTTGGCGACCAGGCGGTCCAACGTATCACTGGCCGAGGGTTTCGGCACGATCAGGTGCCGCCACATGAAGTACCAGCCATACATCCAGGTCAGCACGGCCATGGGCATCATGAACAGAACCGCCCCGCACATATCGACCACACGCTTGGCCCGGTGGCTGATCCCGGCGTAGATCAGGTCAACGCGTACATGCCCGCCCTGAACGAAAGTGTAGGTGCAGCACAGGCAGACAACCACGGCGTTATAAAGTTTAAGTTCTTCCGCGAACCAACTGATATCTTGCGTAAACGGGATACCCAGGCCAAAGGACATATCGGGCCGGGTAAAGACCCGCTGCATGAACACGATGACGATCTGCTGGATCACCATCAGCAAGCCGGCCCAGGCGAAAAAGCGGCCGGTTGTGTTGGCGAAACCCTCAAGGACCCGCACCATTCCCCACATGAAGTTGCGGTAATACAGTCCAACTGCGGTCAGAACCAAAAAGAAGGTAAAGACCACAAAGAAGAACTCGACCGAACCGCCGTAATAGACAAAACGCATGATCGACGCCTTGTCCGACCAATCCAGCCAGAGTTGCGGATGCGTGATGGCATATCCGAAATTATAGAAAGCTTCGGCAATGTTCTGAATGAGCCATAGCAGCCCATTCCACAGGGCGCCGAAGAACGAGATACCGTTATCGTCCTGCATGTTGTCCCCAGGTCGCGTCAGTTGCACGAGGTGTTATCGCGGGCTTGTCCAAGCCCGGCACGTGCAACGGGAAAGGTTTCCCCGCACAGGGCGGGGAAACCATTTGGTCGTGAGTAGGTTGCTTAGCCGCGAACGCGGTCGCGCTGCGTGGTGTAGGCACCCGAGGACAGGTTCTGCCACGCCGAAGATGCTGCCATCGACGACATTGCGCTGTCGTGGATTTTCTTGAACAGCTCGTCGCCCATGTTTTCGTCCAGAACTTCCTGGCTGGCCTGACCGAAGGCATCCCAGACGCTGTCGGGGAATTCCAGAACCTTCACGCCACCCGACTGCAGGCGCTGCAGCGCCGCGCCGTTGTTGGCCAGGAATTGCGCCAGGTTCCACTGGTGTGCTTCACCAGCTGCGATCTCGATGATCTTCTGCTGTGCAGGTGTCAGTTCGTCGAACACGTCGCGGTTCGTTGCCAGCGACAGACCTGCGCCCGGCTCGTGGAAGCCCGCGGTGTAGTATGTCTTGGTGATTTCCTGGAAACCGGCCTTTTCGTCCGCCCAGGGGCCAATCCACTCGGTGCCGTCAATCGCACCCGAGGACAGCGCCTGATACACTTCCGAGCCCGGAATGTTCTGAACCGATGCGCCCAGCTTGCCCAGCGCCTGACCACCCAGACCCGGCATACGGAACTTCAGACCTTGGAAATCCTCGGGGCCGTTGATCTCTTTCGAGTACCAGCCACCTGCCTGCGCACCGGTGTTACCCGCCAGGAAGGATTTCAGGCCGAAGATCGAACCCAGCTCGTCATGCAGCTCCATGCCGCCATCATGGTAGTACCAGTTCACAAGTTCCTGCGCGGTCATGCCGAAGGGCACGGCAGTGAAAAACGCATAGCCCGGATGCTGACCTACGAAGTAATAGTCGGCAGCGTGATACATGTCGGCCTGACCGGACGACACCGCGTCAAACACTTCGAAGGCACCAACCAGTTCGCCAGCGGCCTTGATTTCGACATTCAGGCTGCCGTCGGACATAGTGTTGATGCTGTCGGCACAACGTTGCGCGCTGTCGAACACGCCCGCCAGACCGCGACCCCACGAGGTCACCATGGTCAGGGTGCGTTTGCCCTGTGCATAAGCCGGAGCTGCCAGCGTGGTGGCCGCAGCAGCCGAGCCGCCCAGAGCAGATGTTTTTAGAAATGAACGACGATCCATATGAGTGTTCCTCCCCTACATAGTCCAATCCCCCGAACTTTGCGGGGGCAGTCGTTTTCAGTGCGGCCAGCCTAATGACGGGAATTTGAATGTGAATACCTACTACTACGTAGGATTGCCGGTTTTTGAGGTGGGTGCGGGACAAAACCGGTAAATCTGGGGCCCATTTTCCGGCGAAGCGGGCGACGTCACGATCGGAGACCCAAAGATTTTGCATTTTGACGCCTGCTTGCGTAACGATTCGACCATGAGGGGAATCCGCAATCTGATCTCGCTGACCTATGGCCAGAAACTGTCGCTTGTGGCGGCCATTCCTCTGTTGGTGGCCGTGGCAGCGATTGCATTCTTCGTCACCTACGAGGCCCGCGCCACCGCCGAGCGTGAAATTCAGGCGCTGGAACGTCGCCTGATCGAAGCCAAGAAAGAAGAGCTGCGCAACTACGTCACGCAGGCCCGTAACGGGTTCGCCTATATCTACGGCCGCGCCTCGACCGACGACAATGTGGCTCAGAATCTGGTCACGCAGATTCTGTCGGCCATGATCTACGGCAAGGATGGGTTCTTCTTTGTCTATGATTACGACGGCAACAATCTGGTCAGCCCGCGTCAGACCCAGTTCATCAACCGCAACTGGGAAGGTCTGACCGATAGCGACGGCACCCCGATTGTGGACGAGTTCATCCGCCTCGCCCGGCAGGGGGCTGGTTGGCACAGTTTCATGTGGCAAAAACCGTCGACCGGGGAAGAGGCGCAGATGATCGCCTATGTGGTTGGTCTTCAGGATTGGCGATGGGCCGTGGGCACAGGGGTCTTCATCGACGATATCGTCGCCACCGTCGCCAATGCCCGCGCCGAGGTCGAAGCCCGCGTGCAGCGCACCTTTGCCTATATCGGCGGTATCGTTCTGGCCGCCGTTCTGATCGTGTTTGCCTCGGGCATGTTACTGAATTTCCGCGAACGCAGGCTGGCGGATGCCAAGCTGAAAGAGCTGACTCAACGCGTGTTTGACGCGCAAGAGGAAGAGCGCGGACGGGTGGCCCGTGAGCTCCATGACGGGATCAGCCAGATCCTGGTCGGTGTGCGCTATGCGCTGGACAATGCCCGCCGCCGGCTGACGCGCGGCGATGACGCAGGCGCGCGCGACCCGCTGGACAAAGGGATCGACCATCTGGGCACCGCGATTACCGAGGTCCGCCGCATCAGCCGTGACCTGCGCCCCGGCGTGCTGGACGATCTGGGTTTGGGCCCTGCCCTTAAGGCACTAACCGATGATTTCCGCGAGCGTACGGGGATCGAGACCGAGTTCTCGACCGTCGTGTTTCGCAACCGTCTGGATCAGGACAGCAAGATCGCACTCTACCGTATCGCGCAGGAGGCGCTGACCAATATCGAGCGACATTCCGGCGCAACCAGCGTCACCATCGACCTGCGCGGCCACAAAAAGGGCGCGACCATGCGGATCACCGACAATGGCCGCGGTTTGCGCAGCGCACCCAGCGATGGCAGTGCCGGGATCGGGCTGCGCAACATGCAGGAACGGATCGAACAACTTGACGGATCGCTGCGCATTCTGTCATCACGCGGCCCACGCAGCGGAACAGTGATCGAGGTCAGCCTACCTCTCAGCCACTTGCTGCCGCCGCAGGAAGACGCAACCCCAAACCGAAAGGCCGGAACATGAGCGACACCACGATCCGGGTTCTGATCGTCGATGACCATCCAATGGTTGCCGAGGGGATCCAGTCGATATTGGAAAGCTATGACGAGATCGAGGTGGTCGGCACTCTGGGTAGCGGGCAGGATGCGGTCGATCAGGTGGCTGGGTTGCAGCCGGATGTCATTCTGATGGACCTCAATATGCCCGGCCTCGGTGGCCTCAGCGCGACCGAGATCATTCTCGAACGCCTGCCAGAAACGCGCATCCTGATCCTGTCGATGCATGATAGCCCGGAATATATCTCGACGGCGCTCAGCCACGGGGCCAAAGGCTATGTCCTCAAAGATGTCCCCACAGATAAAATCAAGCAGGCCATCGACGCTGTCATGCGTGGCGAGCAATATCTGTGCACCGGTGCCAGCGGCTCTCTTGAGCCCAAGGGCGACAACACGCGTGAGGCTCTGACCGGGCGCGAACAAACGATCCTGCTGGAACTCGCACAGGGCAAGTCCAACAAAGAGGTCGCTCACACACTGGACATCTCGGTCCGTACGGTCGAGACACATCGCAAGAACATCAAACGCAAGCTGGGGATATCCTCGACCGCCGGTCTGACCCGCTACGCGCTGGAACACGGCGTCTTGCAGGGCACCAGCCCAGGGTTCTGACCGCAGCGCGGCACGCGCTGCCCGGCCCAACCGGCGAAGATACGCCGCAGGCGCATCGACAACGGGCGGGAGCCCCGCCCGCTTCAGTCGAGCAAACGGTCCTGCCGCAGCCCTTCCCGATCTAGATGATGTTGCTGCACCCGCCCATAAAGCTGCCGGGTTCGTTCGACGCTGCCGCACATCCCCTCGGCCTCAACGAATGAAAAAATACCCACGTAGCGACGTTGCGTCCCGGTCACCGCTGCGACCCGATGCAACGCGTACCGGCCCTTGAAGATCTGAAGATCGCCGGGTTGCAACTCCAATTGCCGGACCCGCGCCCTTTCCCCGCCAAGCACGGCTGAGACGGCTGGAAAATTCTCGTCCGTTGGGCTGCGCAGGTTCGGTACATATTCGAATGCGCCACCCCCTTCGCCGTTTTGGATGGCCAAAGTCACGGTGAAATTGTTAGTATCGAAGTGCCAGGGAAAGCCCTGCCCTTCCTCCACCACATTGATGATCACATCCGCCAAAGGATCGTCATAGCGAAAGAAACAGTCGTCGGGCTCATCCAACGCTGCGCGAATAAACGGCAGGAAGTCTGCGCATTCGTAAATTCGTCGCAACGGCCCCGTTTTTGCGAAATTGTCCGCTGGCACAAAGGCGTTTGAGCGGTCAAAAAACTGCCGAACCGGGTGATTTCGATCCAGCGAGGGTTCATCACGGGTAAAATAGGCATTGGTTCGGCTGAATGAACGATGGGCGTGCTCGGCCACCATATCGGCCTCTTGTCGCAAATGCGCGACTCCGTCGGAATGCACAAACCCTGGCAACACCGCGCAGCCATCCTGATCCAACTCACGCCTCAGATCGCTGATCAACCGCTCATATGCTCGAGAGCCCGGGCAATCTATCGGATACCGTCCAAGGTCAATAAGATCGTGCATGATATCCCGCCTCCATCGCCTATATGCTCGGGTCCACGTTGCCCCAGCATGTTGCCGCTATCATGCTCGTTTCGGACATCACTTTGACACTTTCCGACACGGTCAAATCGCAGAGTCGCGTGGATTTCCCTCCAGGTTTTCCCGAAAATTCCCATCATGCGGCAATCTGCGCAATAAAATGTCGCAAAATTCACTGCCTGAGATAGAAAATTGGTGCGATTGCCTGTTGACGCCCCGTCGCGCCGCTCATAATGTCCCTGCACGCAAAAAAGGAGCCTCTGGCGATGAAAGCGCTAGTCGTAATCGTAGGAAACACGCGCATGGGCCGGTGACGGTAAACCATAATTCAACCCATGCGCCTCCGAAAATCTCGGGGGCTTTTTTTTGGCAACACGCAAGACACATGTCGCGAACGGAGCAAAGCAGATGACACGTGAGATGACCGGCGCAAAGATGGTGGTTCAGGCCCTCAAGGATCAGGGCGTGGACACGGTATTCGGATACCCCGGCGGCGCCGTGCTACCGATCTATGATGAGATTTTTCTGCAAAACGACATTCGCCACATTCTGGTGCGTCACGAACAAGGGGCTGTGCACGCCGCCGAAGGGTACGCGCGCTCGACCGGCAAGCCCGGCGTTGCGCTTGTAACCTCAGGCCCCGGTGCCACCAATGCAGTAACCGGCCTGACCGATGCGTTGCTGGATTCGATCCCGATCGTGGTTCTAACCGGTCAGGTCCCGACCTTCATGATCGGCTCGGACGCGTTTCAAGAGGCTGACACCGTTGGCATCACCCGCCCCTGCACCAAGCACAACTGGCTGGTGAAGGATACGGATTCGCTTTCTGAGACCATGCACGAGGCTTTCCACGTCGCCACCTCTGGCCGCCCTGGTCCTGTGCTGATCGACATTCCTAAGGACGTGCAGTTCGCCTCGGGCGACTATACCGGCCCGAAACCTTCGACCTCACATTACCAGCCAGTTTTGAAAGGCGATCTCGAAGAGATCACCGAACTGGTTGCCGCGATTGAGACGGCGAAAAAACCTGTCTTCTACACGGGTGGTGGCGTGATCAACTCGGGCCCCGCGGCCAGCCAGTTGCTGCGCGAGCTGGTGGATGCAACCGGCTTTCCGATTACCTCGACCCTGATGGGACTGGGGGCCTATCCGGCGTCGGGCGAGAACTGGTTGGGTATGCTGGGAATGCATGGTCTCTATGAGGCCAATCTGGCGATGCATGACTGCGACCTGATGATCAACATCGGCGCACGTTTCGATGACCGGATCACCGGGCGCATTGATGCGTTCTCGCCGAACTCGAAAAAGGCGCATATCGACATTGATCCGTCGTCCATCAACAAGGTGATCCGCGTCGATATCCCGATTGTCGGGGACGTGGCACATGTGCTGGAAGATATCCTCAAGGTCTGGAAAGCACGTGGGCGTAAAACCGACGCAGCGGCGGTTAAACAATGGCAGTCGCAGATCGCGGATTGGCGCAAGGTCAACTGCCTGGCCTATACCAAAAGCGAAAAGACGATCAAACCGCAATACGCGCTGCAACGTCTTGAAGAGCTAACCAAAAACCACGACCGCTATATCACCACCGAGGTCGGCCAGCACCAGATGTGGGCAGCACAATATCTTGGGTTCGAAGACCCCAACCGCTGGATGACATCCGGTGGTCTGGGCACCATGGGCTATGGCACTCCGGCCTCGATCGGTGTGCAGATGGCGCATCCCGACGCGCTGGTAATCAATGTCGCGGGTGAAGCCTCTTGGCTGATGAACATGCAGGAAATGGGCACCGCCGTTCAGTACCGCCTGCCCGTGAAACAGTTCATCCTGAACAACGAACGTCTGGGCATGGTACGCCAGTGGCAGGAATTGCTGCATGGCGAGCGGTACTCGCATTCGTGGTCCGAAGCCCTGCCCGACTTCGTCAAACTCGCCGAGGCCTTCGGGGCCAAGGGCATACTGTGTTCCAACCCCGCCGATTTGGATGACGCGATCATGGAGATGATCAACTATGACGGCCCTGTCATCTTTGATTGTCTGGTCGAAAAGCACGAAAACTGCTTCCCTATGATCCCGTCGGGCAAGGCCCATAACGAAATGCTGCTGGGCGAGGCCGAAACGCAGGGCGTGATCGACTCCAAAGGTTCGGTTCTGGTTTAAAATGATGACAGACCACGAAAAACAATTGGTTTTCCAGAGGCTTCGGAATCGACAGATCGAAGCATTGGAACTTGCTTCTTCCTGGTCTGCCCAACTTTCGTATCAAAACGCAGCTCCTGCTATATCGGTCGCTAATGAAGTGATCAATCAATGGGACGACACTTGGTTCAGCGATGAAACAAGCTGCCCCGAACCGATCTATACGAAACCTGAAGAAACCGCGCTAAGAGAATACTCACGTGTATTGGCAGACCTTTGTCAACGCACACCATCGCCTCTTCCTGAACTAAGCACAGTCTTCGCGCTTAGCGAATGGAATGAACTAAGGGAAGCCGCGCAATCCTCGTTGAAGGTTATGATGATCCGCGGCAAATTCTAAGATGACGCTCTACTAGAGGAAGCCGACTAATGTCTGCCCTACATATCAAACAAGGCTCCACCCGCCATTCGGCCTATAACCTGCGGCCCACCTTCTCGGACGTGCAGGAACGGCACACGATTGCGGTTTTGGTCGAAAACGAACCGGGTGTTCTGGCTCGCGTGATCGGGTTGTTCTCGGGCCGTGGATATAACATCGAAAGCCTCACCGTGGCCGAGGTCGATCACACCGGCCACCTGAGCCGCATTACCATCGTCACCACCGGCACGCCGCAGGTGATCGAGCAGATCAAGGCCCAGCTTGGTCGCATCGTATCGGTCCGGGATGTGCACGATCTGACGGTCGAGGGCTCATCGGTCGAGCGTGAGCTGGCCATCATCAAGGTCGTGGGCGAAGGCGACAAACGGGTCGAAGCTCTGCGTCTGGCCGATATCTTCCGCGCCAATGTAGTAGACAGCACCCTGAATTCGTTCATTTTCGAAATCACTGGGGCCCCGGACAAGATCGACGCCTTTGCCGACCTGATGCGCCCGCTGGGCCTGGTTGAAATCGCCCGTACCGGTGTCGCGGCCTTGCTGCGTGGTGACTGAATGAATTGCCCCGCCCATTGCATGTAAGCATAGGACGGGGCTAAACATTCACAAAACTGCAGACAATATGCAGTTATGTCTGTTTATTTTTACGTAACAGAAAATAATCGAATAAAAGATTATACAAATAAAAATAAAGCCTATTGCCTTTGTGGTTTAGCGCGTTAGCTTCGTCACGTAACGTGGCGTTTCTATGCGCCTGTTGGGGTCCTAAGTACGATTTCAGAACATGCGCGACCGTTTGGTCAGACATGGTACGGTTTCACAAAAACACTTGAATACCGGGACAGAAATGACCAACGACACCCGCAACCCTGCTGACTTGCGCAGGATGTTCGGCGCAAACCTCAGGCAGCTCGCGCAGCAATACCCCTCTGTTTCCGAACTCTGCCGTCAGCTTGGCATCAACCGGACTCAATTCAACCGGTATTTGGGCGGAGAGAGCTTTCCCCGCCCCGATGTTCTGGACCGCATTTGCCGGTTCTTCGATGTCGACGCCCGTATTCTGCTGCACCCTCTTGAGGCATTGGACAAGGCCCCTCTACACCCTGCCGCTTCGGCCCTGACCGAGTTTCTGGGCTCGGGGCCCACGACGTTGACCGAGACGCTGCTGCCCGCCGGATTCTATTCTGTGTCAGAGACGGATCTTGAAAACCCCTTCCCGTCCCGGCGCCGGCTGCTGCACGCCCGCCGCCTGCCCCAATGCACCCTGATTCGCAGCTTCGAGCCCCCCTCGGATGGCAAAGACAGTTCAGCCAAAGCGCGCGAAGTTCAGGGGATCGCCGCTTGTGCCGGTCATCAAATCTATATCCTGATGTCCTGCCGCGCCGCCCAGAACAGCCGCATCTACCTGGTGACTCGCAATTCGGACTCGCAAGAAGAGTATTGGCGCGGCGTGGCAATCTGCCTGTCCAAGACGAATGCAAATGCGACCACCATGCGCAAACTCCAGCTGCGCCATCTGGGCACCAAACCGACCGAGGCATTGCCCGCCGCCCGCACCGCGCGCAGGTTGGAAAAGCCGCTTTAGGTAAGTCCTTCGGCCTCTGTAATCTGACGGTAAAGATGCCAGCTTGCATGCCCCAATAGCGGCAATACTATCAGCAAGCCAAGAAACCAGGGGATCATGGCGACAAAGGTCAGAACGGCGATCAGCACCCCCCAACCCAACATGACCGGCAGGTTTGCACTGACATAGCTATAGCTTGCAATCATCGCCGTAACGAAATCCAGTTCGCGGTCCAGCAGCATCGGGATGGACAAGACGGTGATCATGTAAAGCACGGTCGCGAAAACTGCGCCCACCGCCGTGCCCACCGCCAACATGGTCAGCCCATTGGCCGTCAGATACACCTCGACTGAAGTGGATACGTTGGTCATGGTCGACAACCCCATGAATAAAGCAAAGATCATGTGACCCAGAAAGAACCAGAACAGGAACATGACCACGATGATTGCGCAGATCGACGGCAACTGACGCCGCCCCTGCTGCGCCACGACACCAAAGATCGCGCCATAATCCAAAGGCTCCCCCAGTTCCAACCGGTGAGAGACCTCATACAGCCCCACCGCCGCGAAGGGGCCCAACAGCGGAAACCCGATCGCCGCCAGCACCAGCCAGTACGAAGTCTGAGTCTGTATTGTTACCCAGGCAATCGCCCAGCCGGCCAGCACATAGAACCCTGCAAACAGCAGCCCAAAAACCGGCGCGCGGCGAAAATCAGCCCAGGCACGGCGCAGGGATTCGCGCAGCATCTCACGGCTGACCGGTCCCATTTTCGGAACGCCAAAGGGTTTCTCCATCACATTCTCCTCCCCTCATCCGTCCTTCTATCAGGCCGGTCTTTTCTGCGGCCAACGCGTGACCTCATGATACGCCGCCCCAATGGACAGAACCTGCCCATCGGCCCCTTTGGGTCCAAAAATCTGCATCCCCATCGGCAGCCCCTCGGCCCCGAACCCGACGGGCACGGACAAGGCAGGCAGACCAATCAGACTGACAGGCACCATGACCTGCATCCAGCGATGATAGGTGTCCATCTTCACCCCTGCGATTTCTGTTGGGAACGGCGTGTCGAGCTCAAACGGCCAGACTTGCGCAGATGGCAGCACCAACATGTCATAATCAACGAACACCTCTGCGGCCTTGCGATACCAGTCCGAGCGAATGACGCTGGCGCGATGCACCTGCATCGCCGTCAAGGCCAAGCCCCGATCCAGCTCCCACTGCGCGGTGTCTTTCAGCTTAGAACGGTGTTCAGTCAAAGGCCTCAACCCGGCGGCCACGCTCCAGGCGCGTAGCGTCACCCAACTATCCCACATCAATTCCGCTTCGAATGGCGGCGCAAGTGGTTCCACTTGCGCGCCCAGATCCGAAAACACCGCAAGGGCCTGCGCGCATTGATCCAAAATTCCGTCTTCAAACGGAAAGGCACCGCCCCAATCCGCCAACCAACCAATCCGCAGGCCGCGCATATCGGCGGGTCTGACCCGTGAAACCGGCGTGCAAGCCGCAGATAACGGCTGTCCCGCGTCCGGCCCTGAGATCACGTCCAGCAACACGCCCAAGTCCTCAGGGCTGCGTGCCATAGGCCCCAGAGTCGACAACTGATGCAAATACCCGTCCCCTTCGGGTTGAGACGGAACGCGGCCCCAGCTTGGTCGAAACCCATAAACATTGTTCCAGGCCGCTGGGTTGCGCAAGCTGCCCATCATGTCTGACCCATCCGCCAGCGCCAGCATCCCCGAAGCCAATGCCACTGCGGCTCCGCCAGAGGAACCTCCGCAGCTACGCTCAGCATCATATGGGTTGCTCGTCGCCCCATAGACCGGGTTGAACGTGTGCGACCCCAAACCGAATTCCGGCGTATTGGTCTTGCCGATCAGAATGGCCCCCGCCGCCCGCAACCGTGCCGCGATCAGATCGTCAGCCTCCGGTACATGCCCTGCAAACAGCGGCGAGCCTTGGGTCGAGGCCATCCCGGCCACATTGACCAGATCCTTGACCGCCATCGGCAACCCATGCAGCGGGCCCCGTCGCGGACCTTCATCCATCGCCCGCGCCTCGGCCATCAATTCGGCCTCATCCCGCAGCGCCACGATGGCGTTCAATCGGCCATTGACCGCCCCGATCCGCTCCAGCGTCAACCGCATGACATCCGCAGCCGAGACCTGCCCCGATGCCATTGCGCCCAAAAGTTCAGTTGCGGTGATTTGGCTCAGTTCCATCCCGGTCCCATCGGCAGTCATATCGCGTCAATACGATCAGCCTAACGACCCCGCCGCACCATTTAAACCCACTGTTTAAATGTATCTTTTCCGGTCCACCGCCGCGCGAGGATCCCCTTCATCTGGCCCAAAATATCCCGGGGGAGTCGCGCGCACGCCCGGCGGGGGCAGAGCCCCCTGCCAGACTTATTCACCTTGCGCTTCGGACCGGGACTTGCCAGCCACATCCAGCGCCAAAGTCGCCGCCATGAACCCGTCCAGATCCCCATCCAACACGCCCTTTGTGTCCGAGGTCTCATGGTTGGTCCGCAAATCCTTCACCATTTGATACGGTTGCAACACGTAAGACCGGATCTGGTTGCCCCAACCCGCATCACCCTTGGCCTCATGCGCGGCGTTGATATCCGCGTTCCGGCGGTCCAACTCTTGCTGGTAGAGGCGCGATTTCAGCGCCTTCATGGCGATGTCCCGGTTCTGGTGCTGCGACTTCTCGGAACTGGTCACAACGATTCCGGTCGGGATGTGCGTGATCCGCACCGCCGAGTCCGTGGTGTTCACGTGCTGACCACCCGCGCCGGATGACCGATAGGTATCAATCCGAATATCCGCCGGGTTCACCTCGATCTCGATATTGTCATCGACCACCGGATAGACCCAGACCGAGCTAAAGGACGTGTGTCGCTTGGCCGCCGAGTCATAAGGCGAAATCCGAACCAGCCGGTGTACGCCGCTTTCCGACTTCAACCAGCCATACGCGTTGTGACCCGAAATCTTATAGGCCGCCGATTTGATTCCTGCCTCTTCGCCCGCGGTCTCGGATTGCAGCTCGACGGTGTAACCCTTCTTCTCAGCCCAACGCACATACATTCGCGCCAGCATTGAGGCCCAGTCACAGCTTTCCGTCCCACCCGCGCCCGAGTTGATCTCAAGGAAGGTATCGTTGCTGTCGGCTTCGCCGTCCAGCAGGGCTTCTAGTTCTTTCTTGGCGGCCTTGGCCTGCAGCGCCTTGATCGCGCCCTCGGCGTCGGTAACGACCTCTTCGTCCTCTTCCATCTCGCCCAGTTCGATCAACTCGATATTGTCACTCAGATCGGTCTTGATGGTTTCATAGGTCTCAATCGCATCGACCAGCATCTGCCGCTCGCGCATCAGCTTCTGTGCATTCTCGGGATTGTCCCACAAGTTCGGATCTTCAACACGCGCGTTGAATTCCTCAAGACGATGAGGTGCGGTCTCATAGTCCATGCGCTGCGCCAGCAGCTCCAGCGATTTTTCGATTTCCGCCACGATATTCTGGGTTTCGGCGCGCATGGTCAGGTCCCAACTTGCTCAATCAGGCTTGCGTGATAGCAAGAGGTTGGGGCCACCACAAGACAGCGGAGGCCGCAAACCAATCAGGTGTCAGTAAAGACCGCCAGTTGCCACATCGCCCTGGCTGGCGTTGGGTCCGACGGTGACGGTGTTCCCGGTCGAGGTTGTCACCTGACGACCCGAGCTGGCCTCTTCAAACAAAGGCAGATCCGATCCCATCGCAAATCCACCGTCATAGACACGGTCGATAAACCCATCGACACCATCGCGGAAATACTCGGCCACCACATAGTCACCGGTCGCCTCCGGTGGCAGGCGCGCGCCGCTGAACCGGTCAATCTTGATGAAATGACCACCCTCTGGAACCTCGAAAGGACCGCCGCCATATTTCTCGGTCGCGGTTTCCATAAAGCTTTGGAAAACCGGGCCGCACATGGTGCCGCCATAGGCTCCCCGCCCCATGGGACGCGGGCGGTCGTAACCGATATAGCAGCCCGCCACGATGTTCGAGGTAAAGCCGATAAACCACGCATCCTTCGAATCGTTGGTGGTGCCGGTCTTGCCGGCGGTCGGCACAGGCAGGTTCACAAAAGACGACGCCGTTCCACGATCCACCACACCCTTCATCATCGAGGTCAGCTGATAGGCGGTGATCGCATCCATGACCTGCCAACGGTCAGTGACGATGGTCGGCGACTCGTCCGGCTCCAACCAGGCCGAGTTGCAGTCCAGACATTCCCGGTCGTCGTGCCGGTAGATCGTCTTGCCGAACCGGTCCTGAATGCGGTCAACCAGAGTGGGTTCGACCCGCTCGCCGCCATTGGCAAACATCGCATAGGCTGCGACCATCTTATAGAGCGTCGTCTCTTCGGACCCCAGCGAGTTCGCAAGAAACGCCCCCATGCGGTCATAGACCCCGAACCGTTCGGCATAGCCCGCGACCACCGGCATCGTGACTTCTTGTGCCAGACGAATGGTCATCAGGTTCCGCGACTGTTCAATCCCGGTCCGCAAGGGCGTCGGACCGTAGAATTTGTTCGACGAGTTCTTGGGCCGCCACAGACCTTGCGGCGTGTTCACCTCAATTGGGGCATCCACAACGATGGTGGCAGGGCTATAGCCACTGTCCAGCGCCGCGGCATAGACAAAGGGTTTAAAGCTCGATCCCGGCTGGCGCTGTGCCTGCGTGGCGCGGTTGAACACCGAATCCTGATACGAGAACCCGCCCTGCATTGCCAGAACACGGCCCGAGTTTACGTCCATCGCAACAAAGCCACCCTGCACTTCGGGCACCTGACGGGCGGACCACTGGCCCTCTTCCCCGGCCATTACCAGAATGACGTCGCCGCGCTTGAAGTTGTCAAAGAAGTTACCTTGCATCCACTGGATGTCAGAGCGAGGAACGATGCCGTCAGCCGGGCCGTCCTCGATACCCACGGTCAGGGACTGATCGGCTACGTTCAGCACAACGGCCGGATACCATTGCGTCGGCAGTTCCACGTCGCGGGGGATTTCCATGATCGCCAGCGCCTCGCGCCATTGCGCTTCGTCTGCCAGGGCATCTTCGGTAATCACCTCACCCGTACCGCGCCATTTCCCACGTGATCGGTCGTATTTCTGCAGCGCCGTGCGCAGGGCCTTGGCGGCCTCGACTTGCATTTCCTCATCCACCGAGGCGCGGACGGTGAAGCCACCGGTAAAGAACTCACCCTCACCGAAATCCTCGCTCAGCTGACGACGGATTTCGTCGGTGAAATAGTCACGCGGCGGCAATGCGGTACGGAAGCTTTCGAAATCGCCGTTTTGGACCGATCGCAGCGGTTGCGCCACCTCGGCCTCATAGGTGGCCAAGTCGAGGTATCCGTTCTGATTCATCTCGCGCAGCACATAGTTGCGTCGCGCCAGCAGGCGCTCTTTCTCGCGCACCGGGTGGTAGTCTGAAGGCGCCTTGGGCATCGCCGCCAAGGTCGCCGCCTCATGCGGGGCCAGTTCCTGCAGTGTCTTGTTGAAATAGGTCTGCGCAGCCGCCGTCACACCATACGAGTTCTGCCCCAGAAAAATCTCGTTCATATAGAGTTCCAGGATCTGTTCCTTGTCCAGCGTATCCTCAAGTCGGGTGGCGAGGATAATCTCCTTGATCTTGCGCTCGGCGCGACGGTCGCCGGACAGCAGAAAGTTCTTCATCACCTGTTGGGTGATGGTCGACGCACCACGCACGTTTTCACCCTTGGATTTCACCGCCTCAACGCCAGCTGCGATGATCCCGCGCGGGTCATAGCCTTGGTGCGTGTAAAAGTTCTTGTCCTCGGCCGAGATAAAGGCCTGTTTCACCAGATCAGGGATTTCTTCTGAAGGCGTGAACAGGCGGCGTTCCTGCGCGAATTCGTCGATCAACTGACCCTCACCCGAATAGATCCGGCTAATCGTGGGTGGTTTATACTGCGCAAGTGATTCATGGCTGGGCAGGTCGCGCCCATACATCCAGAAGATCGCGCCAATCACCAGCGCGGCCATGAAAAACCCAAGGGTCACGAGGCTGAAGATCGCCCCAAAGATCGAAAATATGAAACGGATCACGTCACTGCCTTTTGCTCGCGGTGCCGCCTATATAGGGACGCCCGCGCGTTGGGTCAAAACACGATGCCCCATATTAGCCGTTTTGCGCCGTAGGGTCACTGGCCAATCAGGGATCGGCGGATCACATCCTGCTGACGCCAGACTTCAAGCCCGTCGCGGATGCCATGTGCCATACCCAAGCGCCACTCTGGATTATTGATGTTTTTCCAGTCTCTGGGACTGGACAGAAAGCCAAGCTCGATCAAAACCGAAGGGATGTCAGCTGCTTTGAGAACGGAAAACGAAGCGGTGCGGATCGGGTGGTTGTTCATCGGCCCGCCCTGCTGCGTCATGCCATTGGCCAGCGCTGCGGCCAGCGCATCGGTGCGCGGTTTGGTTTCCTGACGCGCCAGGTCCAGAAGAACATCGGCGACCTGATCGTCGGCCCCGCTAAGGTCGATGCCCGAGATCAGATCACCCCGGTCATGCCGCTCGGCCAGTTTGTGGCTGGCCACGTCCGAAGCCTCTTCCGACAGGGTATAGACCGCCGCCCCATGAGCGCGCCCTTCCGACAGGATATCTGCATGCAGTGAGATGAACACATCCACGCCCGCCCGGTGCGCCAGCGCGATACGGCGCTCCAGCGACACGAAATGATCATCGGTTCGAGTCAAAACGATCTCGTAGCCCCCCGTGCGCAAAAGAACTTCGCGTAATTCGCGGGCGAAGGTCAGCATCAGGGTCTTTTCGTCCAGCCCGTTTACCTCGGCACCCGGATCAATGCCGCCATGGCCGGGGTCCAGCATCACCCGCAGTGGGCGCAGGCCATCCGCCTCTTGATCTGGCGCGGACACCGAGGGTTCGGGCAAGTCCCACTCCGGTTGGCGGGGTGCTCCGGCGCTGGCGACAAACGTATCAAAGTCGGTTCCCTTCAAGTCAAGCGTCAGGGCCGCCGTCCCCGTTGCCTCTTCGATCCGCAAATCAGCGCTTTCGACCGCCAAGGGGGCGCCAAGGTCCAACACCATGCGCGACCATCCGGGGACATAGGCCCCGAATTGCACGCCACTGATCCGATCCGTCTGCAAGAAATCCGCATCTTTCAGCCCGGTCCAATCGACCTCCTGAAAGTCCAGAACCATCCGGTAGGGGTCGCGCAGCGTGAACACACGGTAGGGAACCCCTTGGCTGAGCCCAAGCTGCACCCGCACGCCCGAGCGCCCCTCATCCACGATGCGGCTTTCATCGGGCAACACACGGGCCAGCGCGCTAAGTTCATGCGCAACCGCAGCCCCCGTCAGCGCCCAGATCAGCACTATGGCGTAGAAAATCCTGCTCATGGCCTCAAGTTATCCCGAGATCGTTTGACCAGCAGACTAGCGCAGCCGCGCCGGTTTGTGAACGCTCTACCCCAAATTGCCCCGCTCGGTCATAAAGATGCGCAATCGGTCCAGCCCCTCACGGATATCAGAGGTGGAGCGGGCATAGGAAAAGCGCAAGGTGCCGTGGCCGCGTTCGGGATCGAAATCCAGACCGGGCGTGACGGCCACGCCGGCCTTGTCCAAAATCTCGGCCGCAAAGGCGCGGCTGTCGTCGGTTAGGTCGGATACATCGGCATAGACGTAAAACGCCCCGTCCGGTGGTGCGATATTGGTGAACCCGGCCTTGGGCAGACCTTCCAGCATCAAAGCGCGGTTCTGGCGGTAGACGTCCAGATTGGCTTGCAACTCATCCTCGCATTCCATCGCAGCCAGAGCCGCCACCTGACTGGCATGCGGCGCGCAAATGAACATGTTCTGGGCGATCCGCTCAACCACACGCACTTGATCCTCGGGCACGACCATCCAGCCGACACGCCAGCCGGTCATCGAGAAATACTTGGAAAACGAGTTGATCACATAGCATTCATCCGTCAGCTCCAGCGCGGTGACGGCTTTGGCCTCATATTCCAGCCCATGGTAAATCTCGTCGCTGATGAAGGATGCGCCCTGCCCCTGCGCCGCCTCGATCAGCGCGCCCATGGCCGCGTGGTTCAGCATGGTGCCGGTCGGGTTTGCAGGAGAGGCCACCATCAGCCCTTGCAGATCGAGCCCGGCGAAATCCGCAGGCACAGGCTGCAATCGGTTTTCAGGCGCGGTTGGCAAATCAACCGGAACCAAGCCCAGAGCCTTTAGGATCTGACGATAAGACGGGTAGCCCGGAGCGCCGATTCCGACGCGGTCGCCGCTGTCGAACAGGGCCGTGAACGCCAGCAGAAACGCGCCCGAAGAGCCCGGCGTCACGACAACTCGATTGGGATCTAGATCGACATTGTACCATTCACCATAAAGCTGCGCGATCCGCTGTCGCAGCGCGGGCATTCCAAGCGCCACAGTATAACCCAAAGGGCTGTCCTGCATGGCCTTCGCCAGTGCTTCGGTCGCGCCCTTGGGGGCTCCGGTTCCGGGCTGGCCGACCTCCATATGGATGATGTGGCGACCCGCCTCTTCGGCCTTTCGTGCGGCCTCCATCACGTCCATCACAATAAACGGATCGACGCCGGACCGGGTTGAGTTTCTCATGCCCATCTCCCATGTTGCTTGTATGGCTTTTGAGCGTGTATCCAGGCTGGCGTCAATCCCGGCCCTGTTTCTATGTGTGATGACTTGGTTCGTCAGCGCAGCTCAAACCAATGCGCAAAGCTTGATCCGCGACCCCGACATCGAAAACGGCCTACGTGAACTGGCCTTTCCTGTGCTGCGGGCCGCCGGACTGAACACCAATCGGGTGCAAATTCTGGTCGTTTATGACAGCACATTCAATGCCTTCGTCATCGACAACAACGCGATCTATCTGAACTACGGCCTGATCCTGTCCGTGGACACCCCTGAGATGCTGCAAGCGGTGATCGCGCATGAGGCCGCCCATATTGCCAACGGCCATCTCGCCCGCCGGTTCGAAAACCTGAAAGCCGCCAAACGCAATGCCGGGTTGGGAACAGCGCTTGCGCTGGCCGTTGCCGTCGCCGGAGGTGGTGAAGCAGCGGCAGGTATCGCTGCGGGCACCTCGAGCTCGGCTTTGCGCAGTTTTCTGGGGCACACACGGGCCGAGGAATCCTCGGCCGACCGCAGCGCAGCAAGCTATCTGCGATGGGCAGGTATTTCACCCAGCGGGATGGTTGCCCTGCACCAGAAATTCGTGGGTCAGGAGCTGCTGAGCGAGGCCAATCAGGACCCCTATATGCGCTCGCACCCCACCAACCGCGATCGTCTGCGCGCGGCCCAGACGTTTTTAGGGGAATTTGGCGCGTCTGCGGTCCCCAACGCGCAGGCAGAATATTGGTTTGCCCGCGTGAAAGGAAAGTTATCCGCCTTCCTGCGCGCGCCCTCGTGGACATTGCGACGCGCGAAAGAGGAAACCGCGCAAGACATTCGCCTGATGCGCGAGGCGGCGGCCCATCACCAGAACCGCAATCTTGCGGAGGCGAGGGGCGCCATTGACGGCGCCTTGGCCATTCGCCCCGACGATCCTTATTACTATGAACTGAAAGGCCAGATCCTGCTGGAAAACCGTCAGTTGCCCGAGGCCGTTGCGGCCTATGGTCACGCGATGGAGATGGCACCAAACAACGCCTTGATCCTTGCAGGCTTCGGTCGCGCGCTTTTAGCACAAGATCGGACGAAAGACGCCCTGCAAGTGCTTGAAAAGGCACGCGCCCGCGACCATCGCAACACTGGCTCTCTGCGAGATCTGAGCGTGGCATATGCGCGGGTCGGCAACACTGGCATGGCCTCAGTCGTTACGGCGGAAAGATATGCCTTGCAAGGCAAGCTTACCGATGCAGGTATTCACGCAAGACGCGCTCTCGGGCAACTACCCGAGGGTTCAACAGGTTGGCAACGGGCACAGGATGTGCTGATTGCCTCGGAAAACGCAAAGAAATCGAAAAGGAAACGGAAATGATCCTCAGACATGCTGCACCGGCCCTTCTGGGGCTTTCCCTGCTTGCCGCCCCGGCGCAGGCGTTGGACCTCAACACCATGAGCGATGCCGAGAGAGAGCAGTTCGGCGCGCAGGTACGTGCCTATCTTCTGGAAAACCCCGAGGTCATCATCGAAGCGATCAACATCCTTGAACAACGCAACGCTCAGGCCGAGGCCGCCGCGGATCAAGAACTGGTCGCAGTCAATGCCGACGAGTTGTTCAATGATGGCTACAGCTGGGTGGGTGGCAATCCCGATGGCGACATCACGCTGGTCGAATTCATGGACTACCGCTGCGGCTATTGCCGCCGGGCCGTCCCCGAAGTGGCCGAGCTGTTGTCCGAAGACGGCAATATCCGTCTGGTGATCAAGGAATTCCCGATCCTGGGCGAAGCCTCGGTGATCTCTTCGCGCTTTGCCGTGGCCACCAAGCATGTGGCGGGCGATGACGCTTATAAGCTGGTGCACGATGCTCTGCTGGACTTTGGTGGTGAGCCGAACGAGGTTTCTCTGCGCCGTTTGTCGGATGGTCTGGGGCTGGATAGCGATGCCATTTTGGCAGCGATGGACAGCGATCGTGTGACCGATGAGATCAACCAGACCCGCGAATTGGCGCGGCGGATGCAAATCCAAGGCACACCGTCCTTCGTTCTTGGCACCGAAATGCTGCGCGGCTATCTGACTGCCGACCAGATGCTGCAAATTGCAGACGCCGTGCGGGCTGAACAAGGCTAAGTTTAAACACAGGCGGCGCGCAATAGTGCGCCGCCCTATCCCTTACCGATCGGCTACAGCCATCGGAATTTCACGCAGCAATTTTCGCCGAAGGGCTGCGGCATAGTCCTCATACCCCGCCGCAATTTCCACAAAAGCGCCCTGCCCTGAAATGACGTGCTCGACGTAGTAGGCCAGCACCTCGGGCTCTGCCCCCTCGATCACCAGCGCATTCACGGTGACACCTTGCATCACCTGCATCTCGCGCGCGACATGGGGGCGAAAGCCGTTATTGTGTTTGCCGTCCCCTGACACATCTATGACGCGCCGACGGCAATCGGGCCCATAGTCGAACATCAACGCTCCGAACGCGACCGCCGGGCCTATGCCGGTTCCACCCGTTGCACTTCGAGGGGCCGCCAGAACCTCGGCAGCGATCGATTTCAACCCTGCCACCCCTTTGACCAGACGCCAGGCCGAAATCTGCGTCTGCTGGCGCGAGTCTGACCACTCATACACCATCAGGGCCACGCCACCGGGCTGGGCCGAAATCGCCGTTACAACGTCAGGGTCCAGCAAGGCAGCGGCGACGCCATCGCGTTGCAACTGATGTTCGGCCTCATCGACGCTGCCCGACACATCCAACGCAAAAGCCAATGCCAATTCACACGCGCGGGCCGCGCCGATGGAAGCGGTCCACATTAGTAGAACAAGGACGAGTGTAGCCTTCATAGGCCCGACTTGGCCCCAGAACGGCGGGACCTGTCAACACAGACCGGTTCACCCTGTCGAGAACACATCCCTCCCCTGAACCGCGCGCTTGTTGGGTTATTCCGCAGCCTCGGCCGCTGCGTCCAGTTCAGCCGCTTTCTTTTCGACCTGTTCAACGATGTGGTCGATCATCTGATCGTTGGACATCTTGTGGCTGGCCTTGCCCGCCAGATAGACCATACCCGAGCCCGCACCGCCGCCGGTAAAGCCAACGTCAGTCATCAGCGCCTCACCGGGGCCATTCACGACGCAGCCGATGATCGACAGGCTCATCGGCGTCTTGATATGCTCCAGTCGCTGCTCTAGCGCTTCGACCGTCTTAATCACGTCAAAGCCCTGCCGCGCGCAGGACGGGCATGAGATGATATTCACACCGCGATGGCGCAGGCCCAGTGATTTCAGGATCTCATAGCCCACCTTGACTTCTTCCACCGGGTCCGCGGATAGGCTGACGCGGATCGTATCGCCGATCCCCATCCACAGCAGATTGCCCAGCCCAATGGCGGATTTGATGGTGCCGCTGACCAGTCCTCCGGCCTCGGTGATACCCAAATGGATGGGAGCATCTGTGGCCTCGGCAATCCCCTGATAGGCCGCAGCCGACAGGAACACGTCACTGGCCTTCACGCTGATCTTGAAGTTGTGAAAGTCGTTGTCTTCTAGAATGCGGATATGTTCGAGCCCGCTTTCGACCATTGCCTCGGGGCATGGCTCACCATATTTCTCAAGCAGGTGCTTTTCCAGCGACCCCGCATTGACCCCGATCCGGATCGAGCAATTGTGGTCGCGGGCGGCCTTGATCACCTCCTGTACCCGCTTTTCGTCACCGATATTGCCCGGATTGATCCGCAGGCAGGCAGCGCCTGCCTCAGCAGCCTCGATGCCGCGTTTATAGTGGAAATGGATATCGGCCACGATCGGTACAGGGCTTTCGCGCACGATCTCTTTCAGTGCCTTTGACGACGCCTCATCCGGGACCGAGACCCGCACAATATCCGCCCCCGCCTCAGCTGCGGCCTGCACCTGCGCTACCGTCGCGGCCACATCCGTGGTCAGCGTGTTGGTCATGGTCTGAACTGCAATTGGCGCATCGCCCCCAATGGCAACGTCGCCAACCATGATCTGACGGGATTTGCGGCGATAGATGTTTCGCCACGGGCGCACGTGATTGAGGGACATGAGGGTCGGGTCCAAGACAGCCAGAGTTGCGCCTCTAGATAGTTTGCTTAACCCACTATCGCAATGGCTAGATCACTCGGACCCGGCAACGGGTTCCTGTGCCTGAAGCTCGGCAACCAAGCGTTTGAGCGCGCTGTTCTGCTCGGCCTCAAGATCGGCGACCGTGTAGTTTTCCGCCACGGCATCCTTGGACAAGACTACGCCTTTAGCCACGGTACCCGGCGCACCGACCGGGCCGAAATGTTCACCGTTCATCGAGAAATAGACCGACCCCGACGCGCCTGCGCGCAGTTGCGGTGGTTCTTCGGTCAGCGGAACCTCGAACGTGTTGCCTTGCTCGACCGTGCCCAGCGTGCCTTCGAAGATGACGCTGCCATCTGCGGCTGTCACGCGCATCCAAGACGGATTGACCGCGACGATCTTGAGCGTGGTGTCCAGTTGCTCGACCACTTGTGGCAGCACCGGGCGTTCAACAGTATGCACCTCGGCCACTTCAATCTGAGGCGGCTCGGGCGGCAGGAAAGTCCCTACCGTGCGCGGATCAAGGGTCGAGATCGGAGCATCACGCGCGACCAGAACCGGTACATCCAGCGCCTGTGGGCGATACAGACGATCCAGCGCCTCGACGCTGGGTGGTTCGATCTCAGCCGTGGTTTCAGTCGATATTGTTGCGCGGGCAACATCCAGAGGATCAAGATCGGACAAAACGACCGGCGCCTGTTCAACCGGGCTGACCTGAACCTGCTGTATTCTGTTCAGCACCGACCAGCCGCCATAGCCGATCCCGCAGATCACAGCCAGCAACACCAGCGATGAGCCGATGGCACGCGGATCGATCTGGCTGACCAGCGGTTCTTTTCCCGGAATATAGGGTGTATTTGGCGACATGAACGGATCATGGCCCATCGGGCCACGGGCAGGCAGCCCGCCTATAGGCTTGCGCACTACCGACGCTTGCGCAGACATGCCATGGGCCACTTCGAACCCACTTTCCTTGCAGAAGGCGGCAAAGGTTTCATCCGGGTTCATCCCCAGATAGCGTGCATAAGACCGCACATACCCGGCGATAAAGCCGGGTGTGTCAAAAGCGTCGGGGTTCGCTTCTTCAATCGCTGCGATGTAGGTGGCTTTGATCCGCAGTTCGCGTTGAACATCCAGAAGAGACTTGCCCATCGTCGCGCGTTCGCCGCGCATCATGTCGCCAAGTCGGACCTCATAATCGTCATAGCCTTTCGGCCGGACGTCACTGTCCTCATCCGATCCGCGCTGAGATCTGCGCCCAATCATTCCTGCTGCCCCATTCTGCCTACGCGTGTTTCACGCCAGAGCCGAATCATGCCTACCGATTCGTCTGCTACTTTTGTTAGCTTAAGCCTAACACGCTATGAACGCGTTGCACACTTTGGCGTGAGGTTAACCGGCGAGTTCGGCGCGATTTAGCGCACAATGTGACCAAAGTTCGTCCATCGCCTGCACCAGAGCGTTCATTTCATCCGGCCCGTGAACCGGCGATGGAGTGAACCGCAAACGCTCGGTTCCGCGCGGAACGGTCGGGAAATTGATCGGCTGAACGTAGATTCCATAGTCGTCCAGCAGCATATCGCTGAGCTTTTTGGTATGAACAGGATTGCCAACGATCACCGGCACAATATGGCTGCCATGGTCGATCAGCGGCAGGCCCAACCCTTTCAGTCGCAGCTTCAGGATTTTCGCCTGTGTTTGGTGCAGCTCACGCAGTTCCGGGGCAGTCTTCAGATAGGCAACCGAGGCCGCCGCACCCGCAGCAACGGCAGGCGGCAGCGACGTGGTAAAGATGAAGCCCGGCGCATAAGAGCGTACAGCGTCACACATTTTCGCACTTGCCGCGATATAGCCGCCCATCACACCAAAAGCCTTGGCCAATGTGCCGTTGATAATGTCGATCCGATGCGCAAGGCGATCCCGCTCGGTCACACCGCCACCGCGGGGGCCGTACATGCCAACCGCATGAACCTCATCAATGTAAGTCAGAGCACCAAATTCATCTGCCAGATCGCAAATTTCTTCGATCGGGCCGAAATCGCCATCCATCGAATAGACGGATTCAAACGCGATCAGCTTGGGAGCGGCCGGATCGTCAGCCTCCAGCAGTTCGCGCAGATGAGCGACGTCGTTATGACGGAAGATCCGCTTGGCGCCACCGTTGCGGCGCACGCCCTCGATCATCGAAGCGTGGTTCAGCGCATCCGAATAGATAATTAGACCAGGAAACAGTTTGGGCAGCGTGCTCAGCGTTGCGTCATTGGCAATATAGGCCGAGGTGAAGAGCAACGCCGCCTCTTTGCCATGCAGATCAGCCAGTTCAGCCTCAAGCTGCTTGTGGTAAACCGTCGTGCCCGAGATGTTGCGCGTGCCACCCGAACCGGCCCCTGCCGAATCCACAGCTTCGTGCATCGCGTTCAGGACAACCGGGTTCTGGCCCATGCCCAAGTAGTCATTGCCGCACCAGACGGTGATGTTCTGTGTGGACCCGTCCGGGCGCGTGTGTACCGCATGCGGGAAATGGCCGTTGCGACGTTCGATGTCGATGAAGGTCCGGTAGCGTCCTTCGTCGTGCAGCCTGGCAATCGCGGTATCGAGCTGAGCAGTATAGTCCACCGGTTTCTCCTTAAAAGCCCGGCCAATCCGCATTGACCGAACATCTTCCCCGACCCCGTTTTCATCCGACGCCGATATGGTCCCAAGTGATCGCACCATATAAGTGAGTCTGGGAATGCTTATTTGATTTGCATCAAATATCGCCTCACATCCTACCCGACAAGTAAACTTACGTCCAAGAAACGCGAGGAAACGACGCAGGGGGGCAGTCGCATGCGTCAGTTATTGCGCCTTTTTGACAGTAAACGGACTGGACGGCAAGGATCGCCCTGTTAGGGTGCCGCCAGAAATCCTTTTGGCCGGAGTCCCCCTCATGACGCTTGACGCAGTTCTCACCCGTATCGACGCCGATCTGCAAACCTCAATCGACCGGTTGATGGAATTGCTGCGCATCCCTTCGATTTCGACTGACCCGGCTTTTGACGCTCAAGTCAGCCAAGCTGCGGACTGGCTGGTGACCGACCTGAAAACCATCGGCATTCAGGCAGAAAAGCGCGAAACCACGGGCCACCCGATGGTCGTTGGGCATATCGGAGAAGATAACGACGCGCCGCATATACTGTTTTACGGGCACTATGATGTGCAGCCAGTGGACCCGCTGAACCTGTGGAACCGCGACCCGTTCGACCCGGCCATCGAAGACACCGACAACGGCCCCGTCATCCGGGGGCGGGGATCCTCGGATGATAAGGGACAGTTGATGACTTTTGTCGAGGCCTGCCGCGCCTGGAAAGCCGTTCACGGCACCCTGCCTTGCCGCATTACTTTTTTCTTCGAAGGCGAAGAGGAATCCGGTTCGCCCTCACTTGTGCCCTTCCTGCGCGAAAACGCGGCCGAGTTGAAAGCCGATCTGGCCCTGGTTTGCGATACCTCGATGGTGTCGCGTGGGGTGCCTTCAATCGCGTCTCAGCTGCGCGGGATGCTCAAGGACGAATTCACCATCGTCGGCCCCCGGATCGACCTGCACTCGGGCCACTACGGGGGACCGGGTCTGAACCCGCTGCGAGAATTGTCGAAGATTGTTGCCTCTTTCTATGATGACGAAACCGGTCGGGTTGCAGTCGACGGCTTTTATGATGGCGTCCACGAGGTTCCCGCTGACCAGTTGCGCCAATGGCAAGACTGCGGTTTCGACGAAGCTGACTATCTGAACTCCGTCGGCTATTCGCAACCGCATGGCGAAAAGGGCTATTCCACCCTTGAACAACAATGGGCGCGCCCGACACTCGAGGTCAACGGGCTTTGGGGCGGGTACAACGGTGCGGGGTCCAAAACGGTGATCCCCTCGCGCGCCCATTGCAAGATCACCTGCCGCCTTGTTGGCGATATGGACCCTGACGATCTGCGCAACAAAATCCGCAAACATGTGGAGGATCGCCTTTCGGCAGATGCAACGGTTGAATGGGATAACGACCTTGAAGGCGCCCCGGCATCGGTGATGAACCTGGATCGCCCCGAATTCGAGGCCGCACGCGGCGCGCTATCGGACGAATGGGGGCGCGAGGCTGTCTTCACCGGCATGGGAGGATCAATCCCGGTCGTCGGATATTTCAGCACCGAATTGGGGCTGGATTCCATGCTTGTCGGTTTTGCCAATGACGACGATGCGATTCATTCGCCGAACGAGAAATACGACGTAAAGAGCTTCCACAAAGGCATCCGGTCCTGGGCCCGTATCCTGGACGCACTGAGCAACTAGGGGTTAAGCGAGGCTCTGCCTCGCGCTCCGGGATATTTAAGGCCAGATGAATGAAGGATCCCCGCTTCATCTGGCTAAAAATATCCCGGGGGAGTCGCGGCTTGCCGCGGCGGGGGCAGAGCCCCCCCCTTCCCTTACATGTGGATCACGCGCCCATAGGCATCCAATACACTTTCATGCATCATCTCGGACAGCGTTGGGTGCGGGAAAACTGTGTTCATCAGATCTTCTTCCGTGGTCTCCAATTGACGACCGACTACATAGCCCTGAATCATTTCCGTCACTTCCGCGCCAACCATGTGCGCACCCAACAATTCGCCAGTTTTGGCATCAAAGATCGTTTTGATCATCCCCTCAGGCTCACCCAGGGCAATAGCCTTGCCGTTGCCGATGAAGGGGAAGCGGCCGACTTTGATGTCATAACCCAGTTCTTTGGCCTTGGCTTCTGTATACCCGACCGAAGCGACCTGCGGCTGACAATAGGTGCAACCCGCAATGCTCTCGGGCTTGACCGGGTGTGTGTGTTTACCTGCGATCAGTTCGGCGACCATCACGCCTTCATGACTGGCTTTATGCGCCAGCCAGGGCGCGCCGGCGATGTCCCCGATTGCATATAGCCCCTCGACACCGGTCCGGCAGAACTCATCTGTAACCACGTGGGTACGGTCGATTTTCACCCCTAAGGCCTCGAGCCCCAGATTCTCGACGTTACCGACAATACCAACAGCTGAGATGACCGTATCGAAATCGTGCTTTTCGACCTTGCCCTTCACCTCGATATGCGCGGTGACTTTGCCCTTGCCGCGATCAAGCTGCTTGACCATCGCTTTTTCCATGATGGTCATGCCCTGCTTGGTGAAGGCTTTTTTGGCAAAGGCGCTGATCTCGGCGTCCTCGACCGGCAGAACCCGATCCATCACCTCGACCACCGTCGTGTCCGCGCCCAGTGTATTGTAGAAGCTGGCAAATTCGATCCCAATTGCGCCTGACCCAATCACCAACAGCTTTTTCGGCATCCGGGGCGGTTGAAGTGCATGTTTGTAGGTCCAAACCAGATCGCCATCTGCCTCAAGACCAGGCAATTCGCGCGCACGCGCGCCCGTCGCTAGCACGATGTTCTTGGCCGTCAGGTCCTCGGTCCCTTTTTCGGTTTTGACCGAGACCTTGCCCTTGGCCGGGATCGTTGCCTCGCCCATCACAACGGTCACTTTGTTCTTTTTCAGCAGGTGACCAATGCCGCCTGACAATTGCGCCGCAACCCCGCGCGACCTTTTAACCACCGCATCCAGATCATACCCGATCTTGTCGGCCTTCAGACCAAAATCCTTGGCGCGTTCCATAAGGTGAAACACTTCTGAAGATCGCAGCAGCGCCTTTGTTGGAATACAGCCCCAGTTCAGGCAGATACCGCCCAGGTGCTCACGCTCGACAACGGCCGTTTTCAGACCGAGCTGCGATGCGCGAATTGCTGCTACATACCCGCCGGGCCCGGCGCCGATTACGATCAGATCAAAAGAGTGTGCTGCCATTGTTCCCTCTCGGCGCAGGTCGTTTCAGAGATTAGTTTACCATTAAACTAAATTCAAAAATGCATCAACAATATCGTCCCGCGGCAAAAGCGACGCAGGGTCAGCGCACAAGATACACGCTGTTTTCAGCCTATACCGCGCAAGACACAATGGCTAGAACATAGACGTCGGGCCCGCCCGGCACTCATTGATTGTATTGTATTGGAAGTTTCGACCATGGCCAGAACGCTGACTGACCTGTTGCTTGCCCTATTGAACGCGACCCTGATCCTGGTGGCCCTGTGCCTGTTTCTGGGGTGGAAGCTCGCCTCGACGGTTGACGATGTCACGACGACCCTCACGGAAAAGGTTCAAATCGTTGCTCCGCTGAAAGAAGAGGTGAAGGGAGTGCGTGGCGAATTGACCGCCCTGCGCAGTGAATTGTCGTCATTACAATCAGCGGCGGTTGTTGCAGACAGCGCCGTCGCCGCACAAATATCGTTGGCCTTGGCCAAGCTTGACCAGCTTGAAACCAAGCTGCAAACGTCACAGGCGCGTATCGCCGATCTCACTGAATCGCCGGACCACTTAATTAATACCGCCATAAACACGACGGCCGACGCAATCGCCGACCGCGTGATTGCCATTCGTGGCTGTGTGCCTTCGTCTTAGTTCGCGGCCTGCAATTCACGGACCGTTGCACCGTAGCCACCCATGTCCACATAGGCGGCTTCGGGCGCGGTCATGGGGCGCGACAAAGCCTCGTTCCGATAGGGGAAGCGACCGAACTGGCGGATCACTTCACGATGGGCCCGCGCGTGTAGCAGATTGCTGGAGTCCGAATTGATGTTCTGACACATCAACCGCACGCAGCGTTCCTGATCGCACAAGTTTTCCGAATGCATCATCGGTAGATAAAAGAATTGCCGTGCGGGTTCGTCGATCTTGAGGTCCCAACCCTTGTCCACCGCGCATTTCGCAGCCGTCAGAGCGGCGCGGTCCGATGCAAAAGCTTTAGCACTGCCTCGGAACATATTGCGTGGGAATTGATCCATCAGGATGATGTAAGCCAATGATCCGCTGGGATAGGTCAGCCATAGCGAGAATTTGCCCTCGCACGCCTGTTCCCATGTGGTCAGGAATTTTTCGCGGATTTCGGCATCAAGCGCCTCATCCTGCTCATACCACCCTTTGGGACCAACTTCATCCAACCAAAAACTCAGTACGTCTTCAGGCCCTGCCATTGCCCAATACTCCGTCTGTTCGCCTCCCCAGGGACGTAACGTCATTTAAGGGCGTTTTACAGATTTATGACAGTAACATATTGCAACATTTGCGCAATAATTCCGTGTTTCAGGCAACATCTTGCGTATCCTGATCGGCCTCGGCGGCTTCGATGGCCACTTCCTGCGCGACCTCGAACGCCACCGGAGAGGCGGTTGGATATAGCGGCGACATAGTGCCCGTCTCATCCACCGGAATAGCGGCGCGCTGTGTCATGCGGTACATGGCGTATCCGGCCAGGGCCACCAGCAGGGCGGCAATGATCAGGAAGAAGCCCGGAGGCCCAAAGATTGCGTCGCCCATCAGCCAACCGGTGATCAGCGGACCCGCGATTGCCCCCATACCGTTGATAAACACCAAACCGCCCGAAGCCGCTGCCATATCTTCATTGTCCAGAAAGTCATTCGCATGGGCAATCAGTAGCGAATAGAGCGGGTTCGACATGCCACCAATCACAAAGGCCGAGGCGAGCAGGATCGGAAAGACCGTCCCAAACAACATGGCCGTAACTGCGCCCCCCGCCCCGGTCAGAGCCACGAGCATGATCAGGAAGCGCCGGTCCATCCGATCTGAAAACCAACCCAGCGGATATTGCAGCAGCACGGCGCCCACGTAGAACGCGGCGACGAAGGTCGATATCTCGACCAGTGTCAGCCCGGCCCGTGCGCCGTAAACGGCCGCCATGCCGAACTGGGCCGAGAACACACCCCCCAGAAGGAACATGCCGATACAGCCCAGAGGTGAATTGCCCATCAACTCGCGCAGGGTCATTGGTTTGGTGCTGTCAAAAGCGGGCGTTGGAGAGATCGACAGCAAGATCGGAGCAAATGATACGGACACCAGGATCGAGGCGATGACAAAGGTTTCATAGCCTGACGGATCACCAATCAGAACCAGCCCCTGTGCAGCGATAATCCCCGTCATCTGCACAATCATGTAAAGTGACAGCGCTTGTCCTCGGTTCTCGTTATTGGCCGCATTGTTGAGCCAGCTTTCAGCGGTGACGTAAACGCCGGAAAAGCAGAACCCGATCACCATACGACCCAAAATCCATGCGATTTCATTGGTCAACAGCGGATACATGATCATCACCGCTGAAATGAAAGAGGCCAGCGCCGCAAAGACCCTTACATGGCCCACGCGGCGGATCATCTCGGGGGCAAGACGTGAGCCGCCCAGAAAACCCAGGAAATAGGCGGACATGACAAAGGACATCTCGAGGGTTGAAAACCCTTCGATCTCACCCCGCACGCCCAGAATTGTACCCTGCAGGCCGTTGCCAACCATCAGCAGGCCCATACCAAGAAGAAGCGCCCACGCGCTGGAAAGGACCTGAATCATTGGGGCCTCCGAGTTGAAGCGGTTTGACAGTTTCGATCAGTTTCAGATGAAAAGCGGCTTGGGTCGTGCTTGTCTACGACATTACCATGTTTTGATCCCGACACGCGACTTATTCCGGGATCAAAAGCGATGCATCGCCGTATGAGAAGAACCGATATTTCTGTTCAATTGCATGAGCATAAACATCGTGAATCCTGTCCTGCCCCATCAGTGCCGAGACCAGCATCAGCAAAGTGGATTTCGGCAGGTGGAAGTTTGTCATTAGCGCATCGGTGACGTGGAACTGGAAACCGGGATAGATGAAAATGTCGGTCTCGCCTTCCCACGGCGCGATTTCTCCGCTGCGCGCGGCGCTCTCGATCAGGCGCAAGGCGGTGGTACCCACCGGGATCACGCGGCCTCCGGCAGCCTTGGTGGCGCGTATCTGCTGCGCGGCCTCTTCGCTGACACGACCCCATTCGGCGTGCATCTTGTGGGTTGTCACATCCTCGACCTTGACCGGCAGGAAGGTGCCCGCGCCGACATGCAAAGTGACATGGCTGAACTCCACGCCACGCGCTTTAAGGGCCTGCATCAGCGCGGTGTCGAAGTGCAGTGATGCGGTCGGGGCTGCGACCGCGCCAGAATTACGCGCCCAGATGGTCTGGTAATCAGTCTTGTCCTGCTCATCCGCCGGGCGCTTGGCGGCGATATAGGGCGGCAAAGGCATCGCCCCGGCCAGTTCAAGCGCGGCATCAAAATCCTCACCCGTCAGGTTGAACCGCAGATAGGCCTGCCCCTCTTCGACCCGGTCCAGCGTCGCGCTGAGGTCGTCCGAGAACCGGATATCCTCGCCCGGTTTGACCTTTTTCAACGGTTTGATCAGCGCGGTCCACGTGCCATCCGCCTGCGGTTCCAACAAGGTGGCCTTGATCGCGGCCGAGACCGGCCCTTGCGCGCTGTTGCGGTGGCGGCGACCATTCAGCCGGGCGGGAATGACGCGGGTGTCGTTCAGGACAAGGCGATCCCCGGCCCGCAACCAGCCGGGAAGATCGAACACATGCGCATCCGAAATGGCATTGCCGTGCGCAACCAACAAACGCGCCGACGACCGAGGGGTCGCGGGCCGCGTGGCAATCAGGTCTTCGGGTAGATGGAAATCAAAATCGCTGAGTTTCATGCGGGCGCATTACAAGGCCCCGCTGGATTCAGCAACAACCCAATTTAGCGGTCCTCGCCGCGGGTCCCAGAGGCTGCTTTCGTGTTGTCCGATTTGACCGGCTGAGAATTCGGCCCGTCCGTCACTTTTGGCGGTGGTGGTCTAAGCAAATTACGCAAGAACAAAGGCGCAAGGCCCGACAAAGGGTTGACCGCAACCTTGGGCGCGGTGAGCGGACCGGTCAGGGAATAGTTGAACCCGATGACCCCTTCACCCTTTTTGGTCAACAGGCTGCCCACCGCGTTGACCAGGTATATTGGTGAAATCGCGCCGCGCAGGTTCAGCAGCCCATTCGCAAGGTCGACTGTTCCATCGAAGGACAGCCCCATTGAAGGACCAACCGCGCTGCCGCTGAGGACCTTGATCTCGGTCGGTGTGATGCGCATTCGGCTTTCAATTGTCGCAAAAAAGATCCCCTGCCCGGCCATTTCGTCAATCAACCCGACCAGGCTGATTGCGTTCAGCAGGGCCGCCATGGCGGGCGCATCGGTGATCCGCGTGTTCGAGATTTTCAAGTTGGCGTCATAGTCACTGCCGTTGCCGACCGGCTCCAGCGTCATGGTCAGTGTGCCGCCCCGCGCCTGTGTGATTACCCCGGCAGCGCGAAGCGCCTCGCCTGCATCATCCGAGATCAACTCGACCGCGCTGCGTGCACCGCGTGGAGTGATCGTCCCGCGTACCGGGGCACTGCCGTTGATCCGCGCAGTGAAGCCGCCCGTGACACCGCCCGTGGTACGGAAATCGCCCTTAAAGCCTGTCAATGCAATGCTTTCCGTCACTTGCAGCCGGTCCAGAACTACATCCAAGTTCGGCCCGTTCCCGGTCCCCCCGCTGCCGCTGCTACCGCCGCCGAAGGTGGCGCCACCCAGATTGACCACCCCGCCTTGCACCCGAATATCAGGCACCGAGGCGCCACGGCTGACCAACTCGGCCGGGACGGCAAGCCAATTGCCCAGATCGAACGAACTGAACTCGACTTTGTCGAATTCGCCATCCTCGCGGAATGAGATAGACGCGGTGCTGCGCAGCCCTGCCGCATCCAGTTTCAGCGTATTAACCCGCAGTTGATCGCCCAAGGTCGCGTCGAGCGTCATTTTGCCTTGAGCTTGCCGCCCCTTGCGCCAACCCAACTCGGGGATCGACAGCGCGACACCGACCAGATCCGAAGTCGCCGTCAGCGCGATCGGTTCACCCGCTCCAATTCCCAGATTGATATCGGCTGTACCCTGCCCGGTCAGCATCCCCTGAGGCAGGCCCGCCTTCAATTCGGTCATCAGTCGCGGGGACAGTTCAATCTCGCCCGACAGCTGACTGCGTTGCGGCTCGGTGCCACCGATGGGTTGGCGCCATGTTGCGTGCATGGGCACGTCGCCAAACAGACCATAGCCGCCAATTTCGACAGCAGTTTGATCGCCCGACAATGTCAATCGGTCGGCACTGACCGTAAAACCAGGAACCAGCCGGTCGCTTTTTAAATTGTCGATGTCACCGGTGAAATGAAACTCGGTATCTTCGAATTTCAGCCCTTTTATCAACGGCAAGGACAGCGTGCCCGACAGGCTGACATCACCCGCTGCTAAATCAACGGGCAAATTGGCCTTGCTTAGCAATTCCAGCGGCGGCAGGTCCAGAAGTGACAGCGCAGCAGTCGCCTTGCCCTTGGCTTTGATCCGGGCAATCGCAGGCGAATCCTTTTTGATCGACGTATCGGGGATGATGAAGGACGTCCCCGACGCATCGACCGCGCCCCCTTCGGGGGCCATTACCACCCCGCTTTCGGCCGAGGCGGTGAAGCGGTTTTCCAGGAGGCTTACCCGGCCTTGTGCGTCCTGAATGGGCGGCAGGGTCTTGGCAAATCTGATCTTCGCGTTGTCGAACCCGAAACCCAGATAGAGATCAGGTTTGGTTTCGGGACGGACCCGAAGCGAGAATTCGATGTCCGCGAAATCACCCTCATACAGGTTTTCAGACACCCATAGGCGGGGTTTGGGGGCCAAAATCTCGGGCCAGTAGTTCAAAAGCCGGTCCGAGGTCATCGTATCCAGATGCGCATCCAGAGACGCGACCCACCCGTCGGGTCGCCCAAGTAAGCGCCCCGAGGCCCGCAATGTGTGATCGGCATCCGTCAAGGTCAGTTGTCCCAAACGCAATTCGAACGGCAAAAGTTTCATCTGGAAATCCAGTTCGGCCCGTGCGGATTCCAACGATTCCGGAAACAGGCCGCCGGGATAGATGTCGATGCTGTTGAGCTGCAACTGAGCGGTCAGGCTTTCCAACGCACCGTCTTCGATGCCTTGCAGAAACGCCTTGCCCTCCGCCTGAATGGCTCCAAGGTCCGAGACCACGGACGCCTCGTTAAAATCCAGCACCTGCTGGCTTGGGTCATAGGTGAAATACGTCCGGGCAGACTCGAAGCGAATGGGTTTTGTCTCGGGCGTAGGCTGAACGGCCCCTGCGCCAAGGTTCAGGGTGGCAAACAGCGGGCCCAGCGCGGCTTGATCGTCGATGCTGCCCCGCAAGGACCCTGAAATCGGCGCTTTGAGCACTTGCAGCCAGGCTAGCGCAAGGCTTTGCCCAGCAATATCCTCGGAAGGTAAATCGGTGATCGAAAATCCGAATCTTGCCTGAGGACTACCCAGAAGACTGGTATAATTGGCCTCGATCGAGCTGGCATAGTCCCGCCCGGTCAGAACCGAAAAGCCGGTGGCAAGGCGCATTTCGTCACCGTCGCGTGTGACGGTAATGTGGCCGCCATCGAAAACCCAGGCCCTACCCAGTCGCAAATCCTGGTAGTCCAGCGTCAGCGATTGCAACTCGACCGACCGCAGACCCGACAGGATTGGCGACAGAAACACATCATCCGATTCCTCGATCAGTTCAGCTAGCGTCGGGGCCTGCTGCACCGGAGAGCTGCCGGACCCGACCGTCAGCGACAACGCCCCGTCCTTGTTGCGCGTCAGGGCTATCTGGGCATCTTGCAGGATGATGCGACGCGGGCGGATCTGGCCACGCAACAGGCCGCGCATAGACAGGCGCGTCCGCAAGTCGCCGACCTGCGCGATCTGCTGACCCGCCGCGTCACTGATCGTCACGTCACGTAACCTTAGCCGCGGAAGCCATTGTTCATTCACGAAAAACGTCGCATCACCGAACCGAACTTTCAGCCCGCCCAGCGTCTGATCCAGCCGTTTTTCAGCCTGCGTGCGCATCCATTGGGGCGCGTGTAACTGGTGACCGAACAGAAAGAACCAACCGGCGACAGCCAGCGCGCCAAGCATCAATGTAAAGCCAAGGGTCACATAGGCAACCAGCCGACGGCGCGACCTGCGACGCCGGGGTGTCTTGCTCTGGTCTGCACTTTTGTCGTCGTGCTGCACCAAATTGCTATCCACGCCTTTCAACCCGCTCGCACCGCCCTATGATCACGGGCAGCACTTAAAAACCTTTAGCGGAGTTTCCAATGCCCGACGTTACAGACATCGCCCCTGATTTCACTTTGCCTCGCGACGGCGGTGGCGAGGTCACGTTGTCAGACCTGCGCGGCGGTGCCGTCGTTTTGTTCTTTTACCCCCGCGATGATACGCCGGGCTGCACCAAGGAATCCATCGGTTTCTCGGAACAACTTCAGGCCTTTGCGGATGCGGGCGCTCACGTTTTCGGCATTTCGCGCGACAGCGTGGCCAAGCACGACAAATTCGTCGCCAAACACAGCTTGACCACGCCACTTTTGTCCGACGAAAGCTCGACCGTATGTGAGGATTATGGCGTGTGGGTTGAAAAGAACATGTATGGGCGCAAGTCGATGGGGATCGAACGATCCACTTTTTTGATCGACGCCGAGGGCAAGGTCGCCAAGGTCTGGCGCAAGGTCAAAGTACCCGGCCATGTGGATGAGGTGCTTGAGGCCGCCCGCGACCTCTGACCCCTTTTCTTGCGGTCGCCATCCGGTCTATGACGCAGTCCGATCAAGCGGAGAAAAACGGTGTCTAAAACCCTGACCCAGATGGCGACCGAAGTTCTGACGACCGCGGATGGACACGCAAAAACCGCGCTGTCCAAACGCTATGCCGCCGAATGGTTCGCCGCCCGCGGCGGGGATGCGCCCGCGATTGAAATCGGCACGGCGTCTCCGCCTTTGTCCCCCGCGCGCCCAGATAAGCCCGAGCTTCTGTCCCCGCGCGAGGTGCCCAAGCGCAAACCCGGCACCGAGGCGGGCCGGATCGCATTGTTGCATGCGGTTGCCCATATCGAACTGAACGCAGTGGATCTTCATTGGGACATCATCGCACGTTTCGGGCATGTCCCCATGCCCATCGGATTTTATGACGACTGGGTGAAATGCGCCAAAGAAGAATCGCGCCATTTCGAGATGGTCTGTGATTGTTTGGAACGCATGGGCAGCCACTATGGTGCCCTGCCTGCCCATGCCGGGATGTGGCGCGCCGCTGAAGACACCGCCGAGGACCTGATGGGCCGTCTGGCCGTCGTCCCCATGGTGCTCGAGGCGCGCGGGCTGGATGTCACACCGGGCATGATCGGCATCTTCCGCAAAGCTAAGGATGAGCACGCCATTGCCGCACTCGAGGTGATCTATGCCGAAGAGGTAGGACATGTGGCCTATGGCTCGAAATGGTTCCATTTATATGCCAACCATTTCGTTCCAGAGGAAGCTTCGAGCACCTAAATTCTTGTAAATTATTTAAAATATTCTCATCAGGTCAGGTTCTCTCTTCAAAAGACTTGCTCCATCACTTGGGATTACAGAACAAGTATTTTTCGGATGGAACTTTCGAAATGTGCCCATGTTCAAATATGCAGCGCCTATAAAAATATAATTTTCACAATGCTTTACAAGATTTGACGTTTTGGAAACAAAAATGACCGACAGCACTCAATGCCAATTAGTTAGGTGCTCGTTGCTGACTAGATTTGACTTACAGTCACGGACGGAGACTCAGATGGTCCCAACTACTTCAGGTGTCTTCATTTCTGGACTGCCAACGGCGGTATGTTTTCCGACCACTGGGAGGCGTAATACCCGGCCATTTCAGAGTGACTGGCACCTTGGCACGCGCGCTCTCCAAATAGCTGGCGTGTGCCGAGGTGCCTTGGTCCGTCAGGACCAATCGAAATTCCATTTCAAGAGTTGTCTTTGAGCTGATTTGCCTGCTCTGCGTCAAGCTATAGCTGTCATCGTTCACCTTAAGATTTCTGACATGATTGGTAAGCCTGCTGAGGCCGCTTGGACCCGTGCCTCCTAGTTGGTTTGGCTGTCGAGGTTGTTCCCTTCGATCACTTGCAGTTGCGGGCTCTCCGGTGATTCGCAGCGCTGGTCAAAACTGGCGCCGACAATGCTTAAAAAAGCGTTAGACCGGCAAAAAAATTTTAGGGGCTCATCGCCAAGAATAGACATTCGTAGGGCACTATCGCCTTTCTACTCTTATTTTATCCTTGGAACCAAGAACAGCCCTCTCATCTATCCATTAAGGAGCAAGAATAGTATAAGCGTCTGTTCTTGCTAAATATTTTAGACACCACCAAGCGCGAGAAAGTTGAAGATTGGCCCCCATTCGAGTATCGTTTGGAGACCATCCACTGCCTCGGAGAAACCCTTGAAGCCCATTTCAACAATAGGCCGACAACCTGTGAAAAAGACTCAAACTCGAGCTGGCGAAACCCGGTTTTCGATTTACCGTGAAGATGGCAGCATCGCTCTGTGGCCTTGGGCTTGGGTTGTCAGCGAGACACGTCAGCGGAACTACACCCCTGATACTATTTCCACTCGACTGTCTCACATCACCATTCTCGAACTTTGGGCAATTCACCGAGGTATCGACCTTTACACCATCATGCTAGATGGAGAATGCCTGAGCTTAGAGCAAGTCGCAGACTTAAACTACTTCCTGAATTTTCAAATCCAGGATTTGCGTAAGCTGGCGTGGGTTTTGCCCATGAATGAGCAAAAGTTTCTTACCAGGTGTCTGGAAGAGCGAAGCGTTCAAGCTGGCACAATAATCCAACGGCAGATTGGTATTGAAGAATACCTCCATTGGCTCGGCGAATATGGCAATCGCTTGCTTCGAAAAAAGCCAAGTCCAGGATCCGGACGGAAACTGTGCCGTCGCAAACAACTCTTGGAACCAGCGATCAAGCTAAGTGACGGCGGCTACCACACAGCGCCGGGGAGTTATGCGCATTACTTTCGAAAGGTTCGCAAAGGTATGCCACAAAGCCGCATCAAGGCATACGATCATGAGGAAGCTGCTGACCGCTTTTACCTATGGTTAGCGATATGCAATCCGTATGATGTTTGGCCTAAGAACCGAATTCGAGCACTACGAAACTACCTAATTTTATTGATGTTTGCCGAACTTGGTTTGCGCGCTGGCGAGTTGGGTCAAATGAAGACCGAAGATTATAAGAGCGAAGATGATTTGATCGAGGTCGTTCGCCGCCACAACGACCCAGAAGACCCTAGGAAACGTCAGCCAAACGCAAAGACCTTCGACCGAAAAATCAGTTTGACAGCGTCGCCGTTGCTGATCGAGACCCTCGATGAATGGATGGATGCGAGGGACGACATCGATTTTCAAAGCGGCCGAAACTCAAATTCCTTCATGTTTGTCAACTTGGCTCGTGATCCCGCTGAGTATGGCAAGCCCATGTCCAAGACCGCAATTGACGATGTGTTCAGAGACGCCTCCAAAGCAGCTGGAGTTCGAAAACTGACGCCGCACCCTATGCGACACAAGAAGGCTCGAGAAATGGCCAAGCATCTAAACGAACGTGGAACCAGCGGCGAAGAAGCTCGAAGGGTCTTCACCTATCACTTTGGATGGTCGCAAAAATCTCACATGATCTCTCGCTATCTCGGAGGAGAGTCCGACATTGGCGCGGCTAAAAGTATCCGAACGATCTGGGCGGAACAGGAAGCTCGAGCCGCTGCCAAAGACACGGAATCCCTCAACATAATTGGCTCAGAAACAAGTGAGTACATTAGCCTGCTCGTTCACCGCGAAAAGTTGGCCGAAGAAGCCGCGACCAAGAAGAAAGAAAAGAAATGAACAAGCACAAACCGTGCTCTCACGGCATTCCAGCACTGCGCCCAACCAATATCCGCCGAGCTGCCAATGGTGAAACTTTCGATATTACTTCCGATTACTGGGAGGTAAGTGCAACAGGGAGCATCGCTAAATTCAATTTTGAGTGGTGTACTGAGGTTTTGTCGCCGTTGATGAAAAACGCGCTCAAGGAGGTAGTAGCTTACCGGCTTGAGTCCAATCTTGCATCGACGATTAGTGGAGAGTTAACAGCCTTCAAACGGCCGTGCCTCTGGATTCAAGCGCAAGCAAACAGTCCAGTTGCCAATATCAGTTTAGAAGATGTGTTGGCGTATCGTTTGGACGGCGGAACTAAAAACGATTATTCGATGAGGAACCTTGTTGCCACGTGGCTCGATCTTGGGTTCACAGCCATAAAAAAGGAAGCGGCTGATTTTATTAATAAAATCCCTCCGCAGAGTAATGAGAAAACTCACATTCTAACTCTTGATCCGGTATCCGGACCATATCTGGATGGCGAAATCGCAATTGTGGATCGCGAACTGCAAGTCGCGTACGAAACGGGTGAAATCAACAATGCTCAGTATGTGTTGGTTCAGATGTTTCGACTTTATGGGCAGCGATCAAGCATGGTGGCGAACCTGAAACTCAGGGACGTTAAGACCCCGAAACACCATGGAGAGGAAACCTCGGTTAGATTTGAAATCCTGAAACAGAAAGGGAGCCAAGCCCAAAGGTTTGGCCCAAAGCGCCCTGCACCGATGCTGTTTACGCACGCATTAGAAGCTTATTTGGACGAATTGACAGGGGAAACTGCTGCTTCTGAGTGGGATGAAGATCAACCGTTATTTAGGGCAAAGACTGATGTCTTTTTGACCAGGAGACATGCAAACGACATACGACGGTCCACGAAGGTTAAAGGTCAAATTGCGGTGGGGTACAAAGCCCACATGACAGCCGAAAGAGCTAGAGCACGGTATCAAACTATCCTAGCCAGTTTGCGCATTATAAGCCCTCGCACGGGCGAGCCAATGGTGTTTAACCAGTTGAGGGAAAGGCACACAATCGCGACAATTATGGCGATGCGAGGATGTACGGCGGAAGAAATCGCGGCATGGCTACATCATACAAGCCCTGGAAGCTGCGAAGCCTACATCGAACTAGCCTCGCGGCATCATCAGCTCATGAGTAGTCTCCTTGACGGTAAGATGGTGCACGTCGCCGGTAGGTTCTTGGGCCAAGTGATCGAAGATAACCCTGATGACTTCGAGGTCGGTTCGGTTATCACAGCGACCGAAGCTGACGGCGCTCCTGATCTGGGTACATGCGCTTCTGGAGGTTGCAGCGCGTTGGATAGCCTCGCGGCGCCATATGCATGCTTTCTCTGCCGCCATTTCAATCTCTCAATTGAATCCGAGCTTGACCCGTTACTGCGCCTTCTAGCTGGCAGAAAGGCAGAAGCTAAAATGCATGGCGATGACGAATATTCTCGAGAACTTAATCGGCACATTGCTGCGATCTTCGCTGCTAAAAAATCGCAGCATCAGGCGCGCAAAGAAAGGGAGAGCACCGCATGACTTTTCATTTCAAGTCGAAACAACAGATTTCAGTTGAAGAATACATCGCAAAGGCCAAGAAACTGTCGATCCTTGACCCCCGTGTCGAGGGACATGTCGTTTGGGACAGTGCCACTTGGGACATCACTGCTTTTGTAAAACGGACAAGGAATTCCAAAAGAGAAACGATTGGTTTCCATCATGCGGATCGATTGCGGTCCCGCGCGAATGATCCCGAGTTCGCAATGAACTTGCCATTTGGTGACTTTGCAAAGGCATACTTCGCCTTTCAACTCAATGAAAACGCCACAAAAACAGGAAAATTTAGAAAATCCAATGTCTTTGGCCACAAAGTGAAGTTCTGCCGCATCTTAGACCGCGTTCTCGAAAGCCGAGGACTTCCCGGCCGCCTAGACCTTATAGCAAAGTCAGACCTGAACAAAGTCGTCGAGATAGCGAGTAAATCGCATAAGCGTAAGGCTGCGGAGACCATGCGATCTATTGCGAGAGTGTTGGAGGACGCGGGCATCGCGCATGACTTAAAGAGCTGGTGGCATCCAGAACTCCAGGACAAACGCTTTCGGAGCAGAGTGAATGAGGACTTTCTCCGAAAAAACTTGACCGAGGAGGAAGTGTCATGCTTGGGAGAAGCCTTTCACCGGGCAAAAACGCCGCGAGATCAAGTCGCTATGGGCATTGTCGCACTTTTGATGTGTGCCCCCTCTCGAAAAGAGGAAGTCTTCATTCTACCAGCCAAGGTTCAGGCTTTGGATAACCCGGGCGAAGGTTACGTCAACCCAGATGTGCCCTTCAACGAAGATTGTCGTTTCAAGGCTGGCCTCAGGTGGTGGCCAGTAAAAGGCGGCAAGCCTATGATAAAGTTTGTTCCGAAAGAAATGGTTCCGGTTGCTAAGTTGGCACTCGAAAGGATTTGTGAACATACTGAGAAAGCGCGCAAGTTAGCAAAGTGGATGATGGAGAACCATGGTAGGGTTTTTGTACCTGAGAATCTTCAACATGTTCGGGCCACCGGCGAAATCACACGTTCAGAGCTAGAAGAATTTCTTGGTGTCGATGGAAATTTTTGGCTTCAGTCCAGGCGCATCCTAGCAGCCAAGTATAGGACCGGCGAAAACGGAAAACCCATAGCTGTGTACGACTTCGCTCAGGTTGAAGAGAAGTGTTTGGCCGAAGCACCCGACGGTTTGCCAGTACTCAGCGAATTGTCTTCTGTAGAATACTCCGAGGCGCTGTGCGTCTGTTTGAAAAACCAATTTGCTTACAATGCTGAAGCACGGCCTTACATGATAGAAGCGTTAAGTAGTGATGTGGTCGACCTCGTCCTATCAGGCAGGCCAGAAAGATCTAAAAAGAGTGGCCAAACTCAACCTGCGGTTCCCTCCATTTTCGAGCGTTTCGATATCCGGTTAAAGAACGGTAAGTACCCCAAAATCACTACACACCAAATGCGCCATTACCTAAACACAATGGCTCAACGCGCCAACGTTCCCCAATCGCACATAGCCTACTGGAGTGGGCGTGCGAATGTAATGCAAAACCGAAATTACGACCACACAGACAAACTTTATCAAGTCGAACAAATAAAGCGCGGTGGCAAGGATGAGAACCTACCGGCAATCAGGGTCGTGGACGACTCGGATGTCGAAAATGCGGCCTACGAAACTGCAAACCTGAAGATGCATCTTCTTTCGACGTTATTCGGATATTGCAATCGTCGCTTCAATCAAGAGCCGTGCGACCGAGCTGGTGCCTGTAGAACATGCACTAGGCTGGTATGCCTAGGCGGTTCCAAAAGAGCCGCTGATCAGCTCCTTAGAGATGCGGAAAGAGATCAGAAATCTCTTGAGACCCTGCGTGCTCGCCAGGCTAAAGGAATGCGGGTCAATGAAAAAACCATAGAAGCTATCGAACATAGTCACGCTCGTAGCCAGGCTCTCGCTGAGGCCGTTATGGATCCGGCAAACGAAGGGACTCTGATCCGCAATACCGACCTCGGCCCATTGATCGAGTTCAGCCACGCTGAACGGATCATCGACAAAAAGCTGGCAGAGCTTGAAACCTCTCGAACCACGAGGAATTTGACGTGAAGCTTACGGCCGAAAAAGTGGATAAAATTTTGGTCCTGATTAGTCAAATGAGGGGCGAAATCACCCAATCCAAAATACATGTCAAAGTTGAATCCAAAGTTGTCAATATCTCACTTAAGCAGTTGTTCAAACACCCTCTCATCCATGCGGCCTACCTAGACAAAGCGGCAGCCTTCTCGCGCAAAAAAGAGACAGATAAAGGTAAGAAGACCCGAAAGGCACCAAAAAACGCCGCTGCAATAATGGAAGAACAGCAGAAAAAGATCGCTCGACTCGAAGAGAAATTAGACGTGATCTTGTCAAACGCGGTGGCACAAGGGGTTGATCCTCGCTTGATGAAGCAACCGCTTAACGTCTCTAGACTTGGGAATACCTACCCAGAGGGACGCAGAAAATGAGTCGCAGCATGGCCGATGCTGCGCGATGCCCCAAAGACTGCAATGCGCAGAATGCTGACTTTGCAAATTTACGAGAACGGCTCAAATGAAATTGCCTTTAACCAAGCAGCAACAAGTTGGGGGTGTCGTCTGGCAAACTTACCGTTCGCAATATCCCAACAGAATCTCTGAGCGGAACCCGAAATTGCTTTAAGGTTGCGTAAACAACGTTGGTTCCTCACTTTGAGAAAACGTAATCCATAGCAAGATTGAAAGAGAATTAAATGAAACGCCTGTTTCCATCTCTGCCGGAGAACGCGACACTTGGAAGTGTCTATCAAGCCTTTCCAGACAAGCTTTCTCCGCTGTGCGCGTACGAAAGTCTTGTGATGAGGGGCGAGAGCGATCTCTCGGTTGCTGAACGTGAACTAATCGCAGCTTATGTCTCTGGCTTGAATGCTTGTGCGTATTGCCATGGGGCGCACATCGTTTTCGCCAAAGCCTACGGTATTGAAGTCGAGACAATCGAGGCACTGATGGAAAACCGCGATACGGCTCCCGTCGAGGATCGTCTCAAACCGTTGCTGGCATACATCGAAAAGCTTACTGTCTCTCCATCCCGAATGACGGAAGCAGACGCCAAAGCGGTCTATGCGGCAGGCTGGTCGGAGAGTGCGTTGTTCGATGCTATCCAGGTCTGTGGTGTCTTTAATCTCGTGAACCGTTTCATAGAAGGAACCGGTGTTCAAAGCCCTGGCAACGACCCAAGACAAGCAGACGAAGCCACTTTGGATCGATACCGCAGCGACACTTTCTATACCGATTTTGGACGAGAGAACGGCCTCGACATCCCCTGAATTGATGTTGTTCTTACGTTCGAACGACGACAAAAAGCTGGTCCGATAAAACGGCAGATGCGTCCTTCGCTCTCGAGGTTATATCATTCGTCGGATCAAGTCGGCGCATTCATTTGATGTTGGTGGATCCATGCTCAAGACTCAACGATCCATCCTGCTTTTCGTAGATAACCCATTTTCTGATAAGGTTTGGAGACCTGTGGGCTTTGTAAGGGTGGAGAGTTGCTTAAGTTTGACGCTGAAACAACGAGATTACTAGAAACCGCCTATCAGGGAGCTGAATTGACGCGGCGACGACAAGCGTCATTTGATGCGCTGCGCCCTGCTCCCGGTGAAACTATTTTGGACATCGGTTGTGGCAACGGGATGTTAACAGCGGAGTTGGCCCGCGCAGTTGGCTCGGATGGCTATGTCATCGGGATCGATCCAAGCGAGGATATGACAGCAGCCGCAAGAGAACGATGCCGTGACTATGCAAACGTGGAGTTTCGTGCTGGTGCCGCGAATAGCTTGCCCATTGAGGATGAGAGTGTTGACAAGGCCGTCTCGGTACAGGTCTTTGAGTACATCGAAGACGTAGACGGTGCGTTGGCTGACACACTGCGGTGCGTCAAACCCGGCGGGCGGCTTGTAATCAGCGATCTGCACTTTGGCAGCTTGATTTGGTTCAGCGATGAGCCTAGCAGAATGCAAAAGATGCTGACGTCCTGGAACCAGCATTTTGTGAGTGGTTCCGTCCCAGAAAGACTGCCCGCGCTGATAAAGGCTCGCGGCAACCATGTGGAAGATGTCTTGTCGTTCACAATGACAGATCACCAGTTGAAGCCTGATGGCCTCGCAATCATGATGATGCACCTCATGAAGCAATACGCTGTCGCAAATGACCATGTTGATCCCGCAGTTGCGCAATCGTGGTTTGATGAGCAGCTCAGCCTTGCAAGGACTGGACGCTTCTTCTTTTCGATGACCCAATTTATCGTCGTGGTGCGCAAAAAGGGGTGATTGAGCGAAGTAAATCGGCCTAGGTTCTCTCGCGGGCTTCATGAAAGTCGCTATTCAAGAGACCCCCATTGGTGTCACAGTCGCCCCAACAGGTGCTGCGAGTCTTTTGTCCATACTTAATTGTCGTCAGAACCTGCCTGGATACAGATTCATCATGTTCTGTACGTCAAGCTCACTCGAAAACGCATCGGGATTACTCCAGATCACGTCATTAATATAGTCGCGTTCCGCGTGAAGATCGTTGGCTGTAGGCCTCGGCTTCCGGGTTTCGGGAAAGGCTCTTTCGGTCCAACTGAATAGTCCACCAAATACGGTCCAGATGCTGGGTGACATTGTATGAGAAGCCATCTCGTGGTCCTTTCCGAGTTACTTGCGCTGTCGCAACAACGGTAACTGTTCACTCGTTTTTCTGGTATCCGGCACAAAATTGTGCTGTTCTACAAAAATGAAGAGCGGGTTCCGAAATTGGTCGGATATTCGTGTGTTCCTCTCTGTCTTCAGAGAAGGGTCGACGCTTGCGGCCTCCAGAAAGCTAAAGGTCTCCCAACCGACGGTTGCACGACGCATTGATGTTCTCGAAAGAGAAACAGGCTTGACGCTTTTTGAGCGCGGTACGCACGGGTTCAAACCGACCCCAGAAGCCCTTCGCCTCGTTCCCCTCGCCGAAGCAATCGAGACTTCAGTCCTTGAATTTGCCGATTGCGCGAAAGAAATGACGTCGACACAACCCATCCGTATCACCGCTTACTCAGCAAACTTCTCTGCACGCATGATTGAAATCGTAAACGAGTTTTCGGCCGACAATCAGGATGTCGCATTCGAGTTTTTGTCCAGCGTTCGGGCGCTGGACCTGATGGCGGGCGAGGCCGACATTGCTTTGCGCCTTGCAAGAACCGATCCCGATCCTGACCTGATCTGCCGGAAGATCAGCACGGCCCGCTGGTCTTTGTTCGGCAGCAGAAATTACGCGGACAAATTTGGCTTACCGGGGTCAACTAATGATCTGGCCGGGCATCAGTTTGTTACCTTTCAGCGGGACGATGTACCAAATGTATTCCACGAATGGTTGACCAATCACGTGGAGCCGGACCAGATCGTCATGTCTTTCACTGAACTGGAGCTAATGCATGCGGCGATCAGGTCAGGGCAAGGTCTTGGGATCAGCAATGTCAAGCTGGTTGAAACAGACATGTCTTTTATCCGATGTTTCGACGAAATCCCTGAACTTGCGGTGCCGCACCTAATGCTCATTTCGCCGGAAGCCTATCGTCGGCCAGAGGTTAGAGCCTTCGTTAAGTTCTTCGCACCTCGCTATGCGGCAATCTACAAGTAGTTATTTAGGCAAAAAGGATTGAGAACACGCGAACAAGCTAGTTTGCATGTGCGCCAAGACCGCAATTGCGAATAGAAGCCTTATGCGACGAGCCCCAGGATACTCTTGGAGAAGACAATGGGAGGTCAAATTGATCGGCGCGCCCAAGTCGCTGCAAACTGCCTTAACTCCGATATGCCATCACGTGGTGCATGATCAGATTAAGAACTTCAACATCGTTCTGGTTAAATGTCTGGTATCGGAATTTGACCGTTCCCCGGTCGGGCTTCGAACGTGATGGTGTAATTGCCTCAACCGTGACGCGCACGCTGATCGTGTCACCGGAATACACAGGAGCCAGCCACCGCACCTCGTCCATACCATGTCCACCCAGATTGGTGCCGGTAAGTACACCAGTGTCGCGGAACAACCTGAAAGTAAGCGCTATTGTCTGAAATCCACTGGCTATGAGACCGCCGAAAATCGACTCTGCGGCAGCCACTTTGTTAACGTGGAAGGGCTGCGGGTCATGAACCAGTGCGAAGTCAATAATCGCTCCCTCGGTCAGCGTAACGCCTCCGGTTTCGAAGGTTTCGCCAACCGACAAATCGTCGATGTATTTTCCACTAGCCATGGCAAAAGTATAGTTTGATGCAGACTCAACCGTCAACGCGGAGCCAGGCTCGGCCGCCACTAATGCCGCATTGTCTTTCGACCATGGCAAAGATCGTAATGGAGAACTAAGTCAGTGGTCGTTGACCTATGCCGCGGCGACAAATAGGTGCGCTTCTTGCGGTACGTGCAATACGCCTTCTTTGTCATATCTAGACAAGGCGTCTGCAACCTCTTCCACGACCTTGTTGGTGACGTCAGCACCTGCATCCCTAAGATCGGTTTCGATTGGCAGCGCCATGATTTGCGCGCGAAGATCAATAAATCTTCGCTCAAGTACCAATGGCTCGTGACGAGCTATCTTGAAGCCTGCATCGACCAACAAGTTCGAAATAAGGTCCCCATCTCGAAACGAAAAAGGCGCTCTGGCTTTTACTGCGGCATCTGTTCCAACATGCCGTTCGAGAGCTTTTGCAAGCGCTCCATTGAAGGGCGACACTGCGCGCCAACATGTCAAAAATAGCTGACCGTCATTGCGTAAGATCCTATGAACTTCCTGCAAAGCGGCGGATTTGTCGGGGAAGAACTGAAGCCCCTGTTGTATGAAGGCATAGTCAAACGTAGCATTTTCGAAAGGTAACTCGGTTACATCTGCTGCATACCACTCGAGCACATGACGACAATCTGGCTGATTGGACTGCGCGACCTCAATCATGGTTTCGTTCAGATCTACGCCAACCACCCGCCCTTCGCCCGTCAGTTTCCTTGCAATCTCTCGCGTCAAAGCCCCGGTGCCGCATGCAATGTCGATGACACAAGTCCCGCTTCGAAGCTGAACCTTCTCCATGGTTGCTTCAGCCAATGGGCCGAACATCGCAGGCACACTATGGTTGTTGTACTTCTGCGCAGCTTCTTTGGTCAGCCGAAAATTGTCCGTCATCAAAAAATCCTCCTAGCAACGCGTCAAAAACGGACCACCCTCAGTGACCCGAAATCGTAGTCTCACGATGTTTCAACCGGCAGGCTCTCATCGGCGCTCCACTCAGCCCATGAACCATCATACAGGCGGGACTTTTCAAACCCCATTTGGCGCAGCGCAAGGAGCCCACAAGAAGCAGCTATGCCACGGCCGCAATAGGCGATGACCTCATCGTCAGTTTGAATTCCCTTGTCCTGATAGTGCTTGAGGAGCTTGGAATGATCCGCCAACTTGAATGACCCACGTTCCTTTAGTTTAGCTGCACGTTCGGATATGGGTGTGTGTGCCAAGTCCGGATCGATGTTCGATATCGCCGGTATGTTGACCGCACTGGGGATATGTCCCGAGCGACCTCCCCATGTGTGAACTCCGTCGCCTCGGAAGAGGTCGTTTGGTAGAAAGTCCACAATTCTGACCTCGGGCTTACCCATCGCATCCAAGACATCAGCTTTGCAGGCAATCCAATTGCTCTGCACTGTTGGTTCAAAGTCACCATGCTCAACGGTTGGATCGCCAGTTTCAGTGGGTCGACCTTCGAGTTTCCATTGCTGCAAGCCGCCGTCCAAGACCTGCACGTTTTTATGGCCATAGTGCGAAAGTGCCCACCAAAGACGCGCAGACGCCAACGGAAGCCCGGAGTCATCGTAGACCAAGACATGACTGTCGTTGGAAACACCCAACTCGCGCATCCTTTTCCCAAAATCCTCTGGCCCGAGCATCATGTCGGGAGTGTTCTGAGTGCTGTCTGCAAGCTCTGTCGACATGCCAACATACACGGCGCCAGGAATGTGCTCGGCTTGGAACTCGCTCCTATCGTCATAGGCCACGCCCTTGCCGTTTTCCTCCCTAAACTTCCAGCGCACATCAATGATGCGTAGTTTCGGGTTAGTCAGGTTATCTGCCAACCAAGCCGTATCAATGAGCGGGCGAGTTTGGGTTGTCATACCTAAGTTCTCCTCTAACCGGACGCGGGTCGAGCCGTATGGAATAATCCCCAAAATTGCTTTCGGAGTCCAATTTTGGAAAATCGGGATTTGATATAGCAAATATGGTTTAAACGGCATGTTGATGATTTAATGAGACTTCTGAAAGAAACGGATGCTGAAATCATGGCGCCTCGGAACGTCGATTTCCTTTGACTCGTTTATGGGTAGGCATGCTCATATAGCTCACTGACGGACAGGTTTGGTACAGATAGTGGAAGGTTTGGATGCTTGAAGATCGGTACGGAAGCCCGCTAACGACCACATCACAAACTGCGCGAGACGCCTACGTTGAAGGCATCGACCGATTTCTGGGTGCTTTTGATGATGTTGAAGAAGCTTACCGTTCTGCAATGCAGGCAGATGATAGCTTTGCCATGCCCCATGTTGGGCTTGCGCGCTACCTTGTTACTGTCGGGCGTGCACAAGATGCAAAGCGTGAAATAGCCGTCGCAAAGGAACTGTCGCATGGCGTCAGCCCGCGCGAAGCCGCCCAGATCGACATTATCAGCGATCTCATTGAGGGGCGTGCACCGCAGGCCTACAGGCGCATCCGAGATCACGTCACAGACCATCCGCGAGATATTTTGCTTGCTCAGACATGTACCAGCGTATTTGGCTTAATAGGGTTTTCAGGTCAGGCTGGACGCGAGGCGGAGCAGCTTGCGTACACAACCCTGTTGAAGCCACACTATGGCGACGACTGGTGGTTTCTCTGCCAGCATGCATTTGCCCAGATGGAGGCCGGACAGATCGGCCCGGCCGCGGAAAACATCGAGCGCGCGCTTGAGTTGAAGCCAGACAGCGCACACAGTGCACATGTCAGGGCCCATCTCTACTATGAGAACGGGGAGACGGACGCTGGCTACGCTTATCTGCGCGAATTCTGGCAAGACTATCCCTTCACAGCGTATCTGCACTGCCATCTCAGCTGGCACGTCGCTCTGTGGGCGCTTGAGAGCGGCGATGTGGCAGGTATGTGGAAGCTGTTCGATGATTATGTTTCCCCCGACCGACCTCCTGCGCCACCACTGAACGTTCTGACTGATAGTGTGGCAATTGTTCACCGCGCCTTTTTGACTGGCGAGCAAATTCCTCAGGAGCGTTGGCAACAACTCAGCGACTATGCTGTTCAGTTCTTTCCTTCACCTGGCTTGGCTTTTGCGGATGTTCACGCTGCTCTTGCGCATGCGATGGCTGGAAACAGAGAGCGTCTGGAAACAACCATTGACGGCGCAAAGGGACCCGCGGGCCCCACCGTTGCTTCGGTCGCAGGCGCATTCCGTGCGTTGGCGGATGGAAATGCGGATGAAGCGATTGAGAAATTCGTCAGGGTCATGTCTGAGCACGAACGCCTTGGTGGTAGCCGGGCGCAACGCGACATTATTGAGTTTTCATTGGCCCATGCTCTGGCAATTTCAGGACAATCGAATGAAGCTCGACGCATTCTCAACATGCATCGACCGCATACCTCTCACGACCATGCAGTTGCCACGCTAGAAGGATAGGGTGCCCGCATTTTTGACGCCCGCAATGAGCGCAAATTACACGTTTTCAACGCCACTTAGAACGGAGGCTGTCGCACGACGTTACCAAGCCCCAAAAGTGATAGTTGGCGGAAAAGACCAATCTGACTGCTAACATCAGCTTTCTCAAAAGCCCGTCTTAGGATTGTGCGAGCGGTGTTTGTGGTCTTGTCGGTGGGCTACTGTGGAGGGATTGGACGGCGCGTCACTCACGCGGCCAACAAGCTGATCAGTCGCCCAGAAGAGTGCTTCGATCTAATGGAACTCAAATAAGACGGGTCTATGCCTTGGATCGGCTTTGATGTCGCTAGTATCGAGAAACAACCCATTGTGGTAATCTCCTACCTTTAATTTGGGGGTTATTGTGATGGAATACTATGATCTCGGTAGCTACAGCCGAAAGATCACAACCTCGTCGGACGAAGCCCAGCTTTGGTTTGATCGTGGTTTGGCTTGGACTTACGCGTACAACCACGAAGAAGCGATTGTTTGCTTTCAGAATGCCGTGGCTGCGGATCCAAATTGCGCAATGGCGCACTGGGGCATCGCGTATTGTATTGGGCCGAACTACAACAAGCCCTGGGAAACATTCGAAGAAGACGAGAAGCCTGACTGTATCGCCTTGGCGAAAGCGTCAATCCAGGCTGCTGCGTCGTTAAAGGACCGGCTGACGCCTGTTGAACGCGCGCTAATCGATGCCATTCCAGCGCGTTATCCATCCTCATCGGATATTGAGGATTTCAGCCCGTGGAATGATGCCTTCGCTGATGCGATGCGAAAGGTTCACTCCGAATTCGATCAGGACCTGGACGTGTCTGCGATTCTGGCCGAGTCGCTCATGAACCGGACACCTTGGCAGCTTTGGGATTTGCCGACCGGAAAGCCCGCCGAAGGGGCCGATACGCTCGAGGCAATATCCGTGCTCGAAAATGCGTTCGATACACTTTACGGAGCATGGGAGCACGCAGGACTATTGCACATGTACATTCACCTGATGGAAATGTCGCCCCATCCCGAACGGGCACTGCGTCACGGCGATGTGCTCAGCACGCTGGTGCCCGAGGCCGGGCATTTGTTGCACATGCCGACCCATATCGACGTGTTGTGCGGAGACTACATGAACGTGGTACTGCGCAATCACAAAGCCATATTGGCAGATCGCAAGTTTCTGAAGCGCGAAGGCCCTGACAATTTCTATTCCGTCTATCGGTGCCACAACTATCACTTTAAAATATACGGTGCGATGTTCTTGGGGCAACCATCGGCAGCAATCGAAGCCGCCGATGAGCTGATCGACACCTTGCCGTCAGACACTCTTCGGCCGATGGCGGACTGGTTTGAAGGCTTCATACCAATGAAGCAACATGTGCTGATCAGGTTTGGTCGCTGGCAGGATATTCTCAATCAGGATCTGCCAGAGGATGAAGAGCTTTACAGCGTGACCATTGCCATGATGCGGTACGCAAGGACGGTTGCCTTGGCCAACCTACACAGGGTCGCCGAAGCCGAGAGTGAAAAAGCCATGTTCTATGATGCTCTGGCCAGAGTTCCTGAGACCCGAATGCTGTTCAACAACACATGCCAGGACATTCTGAAGGTCGCTGAGCAAATGATGCTGGGTGAGCTGGCCTATCACGCAGGAGAGTATGAGACGGCCTTTGACCATCTGCGAAAGTCAGTCGAGATCGACGACAACTTGCCATACGACGAGCCCTGGGGCTGGATGCAACCCACCCGTCATGCGCTGGGTGCTCTTCTTCTTGAACAGGGCCAGATGGAGGAAGCCGAAGCTGTTTACCGTGCAGACCTTGGCCTGGATGCAACGCTTAGTCGGGCCTGTCAGCATCCGGGTAACGTCTGGAGCCTGCATGGCCTGCACGAATGTCTCACCAGGCGCGGTGAAACGGTCGAAGCCGCCCACATCAAGCTACAACTGGACAAGGCCACTGCCCGCGCCGAGGTGCCGATCAAGGCATCGTGTTATTGCAGGCAGAAGGCTTTGGCCGCCGAGTAATCACTGATCAACAGCAATGGCCGGGCTATTTGCGAGGCCCGCTTCTGCCCTAGACCGGGACTCGTTTAACTTCGTTGATGGCAACCGTCTGGGCGACCACAAGACTGCCAAGCATCGCTTGGATGCCGTTTTGCGGTAAATCAACCGCATGGTAGCATTGCGTAAGATTTGCAGTCGGGGGGCAACATGGTCTTAACATTCGCACAAATGGAAGCTCAGGAAATATCCAAAGCAAATCCGATTTCAGCAACTGACGCGCTGGCAGTACTGATCGAAGACCCCAACGCACTTGTGGTGGACGTGAGGGATAGCGCTGAAATGGCGGCCACAGGTATCAGCCCCAGAGCAATTCCGGCTCCTGGTCGCGCCGTCGCTTGGATGGCAGACCTTGAAAGTGAATACAGATCTCAAGAGTTACAGGATCGTGGAAGGCGAATTTTCACCACCTGTGGCGGCGCTCCTAGTTACCGAGGCGCGGCAGCGGCAAATGTATTGACTGCGATGGGTTTTCAAAACGTGCAGTTCATCGATGGAGGGATGGCGGCTCTGATCGCAGCGGGCTCCTCTACAAAGCAGCCTTAAAAAAGGCGAAACCAACGGTGTTGAGCAAACAGAGCAGAGGGGTAAATAGATACGTCTCAGCTTCCAGAGTTGTGTCTCGATACGACTTGCGACTGAGATTTAAGCCAGTTGACGAACACCTTAGCCTCTGGGCGCTGAAATTCTGCTTGAGTCTGGATGTAGTAGACGCCGAAGAGTGGCTCAGAGAACAATTCAATCATCCGACCAGATGAAAGATCTTCCTCAAAAAAAGCTCTGGCAGAATACGTGATTCCGTCACCCCGGCGAACCGCAGTCATGATAAGGTTCCCCGGCATGTGATTTATGGTCAATGGCTCGGCAGGAACAACCCCGTGATAGGTGAACCAGTCAGCCGCCTCGTTGGTGCCTAGTTCCTGCAACCAGGGCAGCTTCGTTAAAGAGGCCGGGTCACGCAGATCTTGGCCTTCCACCAATGAAGGTGCTCCGATCACGACCATGTCGGTGACAAGGACAGTATCCTCTTTTTTTCTTGGCATGCGTCTGTCGTGATACCGAATGGCGACATCTATACCGCCGGGGCGTATCTGAACCAGTTCCGAAGTTGGGTTCAGCATCAAAGTGATCTCTGGGTGTTCACGTTGAAAGTCTGCCATCCTCGGCAATAGCCACTCCACCGCAAATGCTGGTGACATGGTCACTTGAACGGGACGCTTTGCTGTGTGTTCTGCCAGTCGTTCGACACCCCTTCCAATGATTTCAAAGCCGATACCCAGTTCACGTGCAAGCATGATGCCTGGCTCGGTCAGCTCAATGCTGCGCCCACGTTTAGCAACGAGAGCTACACCCAAATACCTTTCCAACGATTTCACCTGCTGGCTGACAGCCGCTTGGGTCACGTTCAAGCGTTCAGCCGCCACGGTGTAACTCCCTGCTTCCGCAACCGCTGAGAAAGCGCGCAAAGCGTTCATCGGGGGAAGGTGCAGCCAATCCATACTATAGTTTTTCTAAAATATCCTCAGACTATTTGCTTCGCATGATATCGGTTTTCTTGACAATATTCACAGTGAAATCTGTTTTTGTGTTGGGGAAAAGGCGAACGCTTCAACGCTGATGTTTACAGAGCCGCACGTCAGGAGAGTTTGATACGATGGAAAAACTTCAAGGTGGATGTTACTGTGGTGCCGTTCGGTTTCAGATAGCGACCCCGCCAGTTTGGTCGGGTCATTGCCATTGCCGTTCGTGCCAAATGGCCCTTGGCGGTGCCTTTGTAACTTGGGCTAAAGTGGCCGCCGAAGACTTTGAAGTGATCAAAGGCGAAATCCAACACATTGAGAAAACTCCGGGCATTCGCCGAGGGTTTTGTCGGGAATGTGGAACGACGTTGACCTATGCCGCCCTAAATGAAGTTGAGGGCCAAGACTGGAGCGCTGACGCTTGGTTTTCTGCTGTGACGTTGGATGACCCATCGATTGCGCAACCCAAGGCCCACGTCTTCGTATCACGTCAGCAGCCATGGATAAAACTCGACGACGGTCTCCCGACGTTTCCTGAGTTTTGATCAACTTTCCCGTCCAGAAAGAGGAGAAAATGATGAACACCGCATTTTCATATGCCTGCAAGGATTGCGAGGGCATGGAGGCCTGCCCAGGCAAAGTGATCGCAGCGACCAAAGATGAAGTATGGAAACTCATGGAACTCCACGCGGTGGTCGCTCATGGAGAGGACCCCAGCTCTTGGGATGCCGACACTCGAGAATATCTGGAAACACTGATAAAGCCCGCGTGATCAAATAAATTAAGCTTCAAGTTCCTACGGGTAATCGGCCAAAATTATCAACTTGGTTTGTTTAACCGCGAAGGGCAGCTTTCCTCCGCAGCTGGGAAATTGCTAGGCCCATTTGTGAGTATCCGGTTTGGGCTGCGGCCTACCGCCAAGGCGCCTAGAAGCGCAAGGCCATCACGAACCCAAATCGGAAACGTCTGAGATTGGTTTCCATCACAAACCATCCTGCTACAGCGAAACCCTGCTTCTATTCAGGCAAACCGGCTAGTCGCAAAGACGCACAGTCTTTCTCCAGCCTTTTTCTGTCAGAGAAAAGTTGAGTATTCGCCCAGTCCGATATGGAAAACTGAGGGCGGTATTTCATCACATTCCGTGCTTCATCGCGAGCGGCCTCAAGGTTCTCCGTCTCTACATGGACGATTACGAGGTCGAGGTGACCAAAGCCTTCAACCCTTTGACCATATTCGGTGAATGCTTTCTTGGCTTCCTCGTATTGACCGTCGAGTCGAAGGGCTAAACCCAGAACGCCTGCGTACCAACCTGGATAGTGAGGGTTCAGGGTAATGGCTTGTTGTGCGACTTGGATCGCTTCATTTGCCTGGCCATTGAAAGCTAGGGTGATTGACAGTCTGGCAGCCACGTCAGCGTGGTTTGGATTCAGCGCTAGTGCCTCGTTGAACTTCTCGATAGCCGAAACCAGCTTGCCATCGATTGCATCCGCAAAACCCGCAATAGCGTGAGCCTCTGGGTTGTAGCTGTCTATTTCCAGAGCCCGCTGAGCGCAGTCACGAGCCTCCGCTAGCGCGGCACGCCGGTCAGCAACAAATCCATGTCGTGCTTCGACAGTGCAAATGAATCCCAAAGTACAATACGGAGCCGAGTAACCCGGGTCGAGTGCAATTGCCTGTTGTGCAAATCGGCGAGCGTCGGCCTGAGCTTTCCTGGTAATTCTGCGCGAAGCCTCAACGGCCTTTAGTTGAGCAGTCCACGCGCCTAGGTTATTTGTGCCGGATCCTCTGAAACGAGCCATTTCTCCCGCCAACAGTTCGACTTGAAGCTCGGTTGCAATCCTAAGTGCGATTTCATCCTGAACTTCGAATACATCTTCAATGAGGCGATCATAGCGGTCTGCCCAAATATGCATGCCGGACTTTGCATCGATTAGCTGTGCTGTGATCCTCACCCGGTTACCGCTTTGACGGACACTTCCCTCAAGAACAAGATCGACACCCTGCTCCAGACCGACCTGTTTCACGTCAACGGAGCGACCTTTGTAGACGAATGTAGAGTTACGCGCGACAAGCAGTAAATTCGGGAGTTTTGATAAAGTGGTGATGATCTCTTCGGTAATTCCATCTGCAAAAAACTCCTGATCGGGGTCAGAAGAAAGATTATCGAAAGGTAAGACGCCGATTAGCAGAGACTTTGTATGGCTAGCCGGAGTTACTCGCGGTGGGGCAGAACCTGGCGGCGACCATTGGAAAACTTCTATTGGTGACGGCGCGTTCTTAAACTGTCGCTCTCCAGCGCGATAAAATTGCTCAGCGAGGCGCTCGTCAAGGCTGCGATGGACGACATCTGAAATTAACACAGCCCCTTCGTTGGAAGCCTCTTGTAGACGTGCAGACAGATTGATGCCATCGCCGAAAATGTCATCGTCGTCGAATACGACATCTCCAAGATGCACGCCCACTCGTAGTTTCAATGAGGACTGAGTTGACACCTGGCTTTGAAGATCAAGGGCGCATCGTACTGCATCAGATACCGAGTTAAACTCGACTATCCATCCATCACCCATCCTCTTAACGACATTACCTCGATGATCGCTAACCAAAGGATCAAATAACTCTCGACGTAGAACACGAAGTTCGCTGAGAGTCCTATTTTCATCTGCCTTAATCTGGCCTGAGTAGTTTACTACATCGGCCGAGAGTACTGCGGAAAGTCTGCGGTCTCCATTCATGTCTATTGGTAGCGCAAATTACGCTGCTTGGAAAAGACAACATGATTTTCTGAACGTCGCGCATGTCCTAGTGAATGGCTTAGTGCAAAACTGAAAAGCGTGACTGTGAATGTCTGCTTCGGGCTGAGAGCGGTCATCGATTGGTCGGGCTCTCTACTAAATTAGACAAAATCATCCCCACACGACTTATCCACAGGACACACTGTCCGGGAATTATGGGCACAGTGACATTTGTAGAAGCGCTTATCTTGTTTTTTGCGCCTTGCAAGAAAGAACACCCCCGCGCAGTGCGTCGCCATAGACTTGTCCTTTCGGCCCTATAAAGACCAGACGCGTGTGTGGACCTGTCTCTGTCCAACAGTCGCCCTCTCGCATGCTCCATCTGGAACCGACTCTTTGGAAGATCAAACGCTGATCCGGCTTTTGGGCAATGAAAACAAATCCCTTTGCCCTGAGTATCGTATCAGGCAGATCAGAGAAGAACTGCTGCAAAGCTTTTTCGTCGAGCGCGTCGTTGGTTTCCACACTGATGGTTTCAAAACCGTGTTCGGCTTCGGGCACAGGGGATTCATAATCGGAGACGTCTTGTTTTGTGTCAATGCCAAGCGCCACATCTGTCGGTATCCGGCCTTCAATAGCCTCAAGTATTGGCGTATCCGCATACAGAGCCCCGACGCGCGACTTTGCTCGAGCGCGGCTTTCATCGGAAAGCAAATCAAGTTTGCTCAGCAAAATCATGTCCGCTGACACGAGTTGGGCGTTGAATAATTCGCGTGTCGCAGGGTCGCTCGCACGTGCTTCAAGTGTTTCCGCGTCGACAACTGTGATGATACCGTCAAGCCGGATCGCTTCATTTGCAAGCGCGATCTGAGCAATCGAGCCGGGTTCGGAAATGCCGCTACATTCCAGAACGATGGCATCTGGGCGATCTCTACGCTGGGCAATGTCGACGAGTGATTTGGACAGGTCACTCGCAACAGCACAACAGGCGCACCCGTTGGTCAAAGTAATCGTGTCGTCGGTTTGTTCGGCAATAAGTTCCGCATCGATGTTGATCTTGCCGAAGTCGTTCACCAAAACAACGATTTTGCGGCCTTGCGGGTCCGCCAGTAACCGATTGAGTAGAGTGGTTTTCCCCGCGCCGAGAAATCCTCCGATGATTGTTAAAGGCAGCGACCTTGCAGGGGCCGCCAATTCGCGAGGCATCGACATGGCGGCAAAGATCAAGCCAGCAATTGTTTGCCTCTGGTCAAGCGCTCGCATGAATTGATCATGCCGCGACGCGGTGTTTTGAGCATGCGGGCGCTCAGTCATTCGGCGCCTCAATAACGCGTCCACCCAAGACTGTGCCCCAAATACCAATGTCTTTGATTTTCTCTGGTTCGACTTCCATCGGGTCTTCCTCCAAGACGCAAAAATCCGCGAACTTGCCAACTTCAAGGCTTCCAATTTCGTTTTCGAGATTGAGAATGTAGGCGGCATCAATAGTAACAGCGCGCAATGCCCGCTCCACACTGATCCGCTCGCCAGGTGCGACGACTGTCTTTTCGTCTTCGGCCAGACGAGTGACGGCTGCATACACGGCAGTCAAAGGATGCATTGGCACGACGACCTGCGGGTAATCGGAGTGCAGCGCAAAAATCACGCCCTCTTTTTCCAAACTTCCAAGGCGGGCTTCGGTCTGCGCGCGGTCTGGGCCATAGGCATTTTCAGAATGCAGGAGAGCGCGGAAATGCGAGAAGTAATTGTTCACACTGGCGTTACCGCCTAGGGCCTTAAGGCGGCGCGCCTGCATCGGGTTGCTCATGGCATAGTGCTCGATGGTAAACCGATGATCGAACCGAGGATGTTCTGCCTGTAATCGAGCAAGTAAGTCCAAAGTAAAGTCTACCGCCTGATCGCCATTGGCATGGCAGTGGATCTGGTGGCCACCTTTCCAAAACGGCACCATGCCTTCATAAGTGGCGTCGCCCGGGAAACCATTTCCACCGTCCAGGTAGCCGGGAAAGTTCAACAGCGCTCCCATGAGTGGGAACGACCCGTCGCTCAGGAATTTAACACCGCCAATAAACAGGTTGTCCTTTTCGTGCTTGGCGAGCTCCCAAACAACGTCCGATGCCTTGTCCCCATGCGCCCCCACAAAGGACATGGCATGCGGTTTCAGACAGAACCGGATAGGCAGGTTCGGGTCTTCTGTTGCAGTTTCGTGGTCATTCAGTTCGGCGTCAATGTTCATCACGCCGAACATAAGGTCGGCGACTGTCGTAATGCCTGCCTTTAGAGCAATTTGACCAAAAAACTTCAAGCCGTCCACGCCACCCAATTGGGCGATAATTGGCATGATCGGGGCGATGCCAATCGAAACACCTTCCACCTCCGTGAAAACGCCGTTCAAGCGCCCGTCCGGATACTGCAAAATGTGGGTCGGGTTTGCACCATCCGCCACGTTGGCCATTTCGATGGCAGCTGAGTTCAGATAGGCGAAATGCGGTGCAAAACCCAAAATGTAAATGGGCCGCGTGGCCGTGATCTTGTCGAGCGTGTCACGATCAATCGACCCGCCTTGGTTCGCAGGGTCAAAGCCCCATGCGATGATGGGTTCACCTTCCTTTTTCGTCTCGTGGAGTTCGCCAAGATATTCGATCACATCGTCAAAGTGCGGATGCGCAGGGTTCATGCCCTCGCGTCCCGGCCAAGGCAGCGGCCCGATGTAGTCGACCGCCATGAAGCCTGCGGACATCCAGCAATGCGAATGCGGCTCGATCAAGCCTGGCAAGACGATTTTGTCTTTCAGAGTTTCATCGACCGTCACGTCGTAGCGCGACAGCCAAGGCTGCATCTGATCTATCGTTCCGAGCGAAAGGATACGGCCGTTCAAAACCGCGACGGCATCAGCCTCAGGTCGGCCCGGGTCCATCGTGCGAAATTTCTTAGCGATGAAAACCGTGACTTTTTCCTTGGTCATCCCAAACTCCTAAAATATCTCCATAACAAGGTTAATGCTCGGGATCGGGCAATCAAAGTAAATTGTGGAGAGTCGGACAATGCACACAACCGCAATCCTCGCCTAAAACGAAAAATAAGCATTTTGAGTTACGTGAGTGGGAGGATCCGTGTCAGCATCGTGTATGAGACTGGACACAGATTCTTATGAGCCACTTCGGGCTTATCCCTCGTGATTATGGAAACAAGAATTCTAAAATGTCGTTTTGGACACTTCTCATGATAAAAGTGCCTGCGGAGAAGGCAAAGCAAACCGCAGAAGCATTCATTCACCGCAACATTATCGAGGAATGCGCCGATGCCATTCCAGGCTTTCGCCACGGCGAGTTGATGGTGTCGCATGAAGGCGATGGGCAGCTTTGCGTTATGTGCAACTGGACGGATAAAGCCGCCTACGAGCAATGGGTCGCAAGCCCCATTCGTGACAAGCAAAATGTGGACGCCCTCGGCTTCCTAACAGAAAAAGGTTACGAAGCGACTGACATGCATACACTCATGTTCGACAGTCTGCACACCGTCGCACAAAAATAGCAACAAAATCGCTTTTGCTTCTTGGCTTTTCCCTGCGCCTGAGGGCAGACGCAGGACTCCGTTTTTAGTGCGTCATTTGTAAGACTGCGCCGCCGGGCAGCGATGCTGGCTCTTTCGATGGTTTGAACCGATGCACAATTTCGCCACTGGCCGGCACCCCGTCACACCCGGCGGGTTTTTTGTTTTTAGCTCCAATCATTTATTGGCTTGAGAGAGCTTTGACTGATACCGCCCTGCCCTTCTCAGATAGCATAAGTCCATTTTTCATTGGCATCTCACATATGCATTTGTATGAAAAGTTTTTTAATCATGCAGTTAGCCGCATAGTCGCCAAAGTTTCAACGCGTTCCAGAAAGCGACCCCAAGACGGAAAATTTTCGGCCCTCTAAGTTGAGGTTCGCCGCTGCGGTAGTTCGCTGGGTTCGGAACCATAGGACTCTTCCGCGGTCACGGAATCTGGGATTTCATCCCGCTTGAACTTTGTAATTCCAATACCAATCAAAACGACGGGTGTGATCCAGAGCAGGACGGCGTAAGGCGCTATCGAAAGAACGCCTATGCCCATTGTGCCCGCCACAAAGGCGCCATGAACGTTCCACGGAATCAATGGTGAAAAAATGGACCCTGATCCCGCTATTGCTGCTGAGGCGACATATGGTTCCAGACGAGCCTTTATATAGCGTTCTCGATAGGTCGCTGAATTTAGTATTATCGACATGTAAGGATCTGCCGTAGCCGCGTTCAAGCCAATTCCAGTTACTGCTGTAGCGACAATCAGACGTGCGCCTCCAGTGGCCCATGCCAGCAGCGGAGCAAGCAAGCGCCTAAGCATCCCGGAAAACTCGACCAGCGCTCCAAATGCAGCCGCAACGAGTATCAACCAAATAGTCGGCAACATGGACACAACGCCACCGCCTACGAATGTGGAGTCGAGTGTTTCACTCCCGCTGTTTAGTGAAAAACCGTTGCCCAATACTTCAAGTGAAAGCTTACCCCAGCCTCCTAACGTTCCAAGGCCCTCGTCGATCATTAACGCGTCAATCAGATCCTGCTGTGTAAATGCAGCGAGTACTGCCGCAGTTATTGCTCCTGCCATTAGCGACAAGAACGCGGTCGTCCGCGCCGACAGCACGAGAACCAAGATGAGTGGCAAGAATGAGATGAAAGACACGGTAAAATGCTCTTCAATAGCCTGGAGTATTTGAGCACTGTCATAGTTGTCAGACATACCGTGTCGCCAACCAAGAAAAAGGAAAAGCACTGCGCTAGCAATCCAGCCAGGCGCAAGGACAGTACGTAGCGCGCGTGCGTGGTCCTTAGCTTCGGCACCCACCACCGATGCCGTGAGAATGAAGGTATCCGAAATTCGACCTAGGCTGTCCCCCGTAAACGCTCCACAAACGGCAGCGGCTGCTGTGACCAGTGGAGAAACATGCATAGCTGGTGCGAGAGCTACAAACGGCAAACCCACAGCGGCTATCGTGGTGAATGAACTTCCAATTGCATACGAAAGACCAGATGCGACCACAAAGACGATTATGTACAGAAAGCGCGGCGAACCGTATTGAGCTCCGAAATAAATCACTGAAGCAATCGTCCCAGACATAAAAAGTGCTCCAATTAGAGCACCCACCGCAATCAGCACAAAAATTGTTCCCAGAGCTGAATTGATACTATCGGACATGACCGCCGCGAGGTCTTCGGCGGAATTGCCAGTCGTGATGGCGATCACAAGTGCAAGTGTGAGACCAAGCGTCATGGCAATCTGTAATGGACCATCTTCGGCTTTTTCACCGAACAGCAAAACTGATGCGAATATCAGTGACACCATTCCACCGACGGTTACGAGCGAGGCGATCAAAGAACTGGTAGCGCGAGATTCCACTTCATCGTTCATAACATCAATCCCCTGAGCCGATTATTTTAAGGTTCAATTGGTTTGCAACCTGGCGTTGCTTCCATATTGATATCGAAACGTGTTTCCGTACCGCAGACTGCAACAAAGCATACTTGGTCGTATCTTTCTAGTTTCCGGTTGTTTGCGGCCAAGTTCCTAAAACCAAGTGGGGGTTTGAAGGTGGGACTTTCCACGGCTTTCGTTCATGAGGGTTTGTCTTCTCGAGATTGACGGAGCGGGCTGTTTTCTTCATCGTTCGGTGTACTTTCCTCGCTCTTGCTTGTTTCTTCAGCCTCAGGCTCCTCAACCGACAACGGTTCCTCAACACTGCTTTTCTCATCGTCCGGGCCATCAAATTCCGGAGATCCTCTTGGGGGATAACGTAACGTGCCCTCAAGCCTGTCGCGTTCGGCAGTTGCAAAATCCGGGAATGGAAGTTCACGCCGGCGGCGCCACTGTTCAACCTGTTCGACGGCATGCTTTGACTTTGCAGCATCAAGCCCTCCGTCCTGAGACATGTAAACCGTTTGGCTGGGAAACGCGAAGCCAGTACCCGAAGCTTCGACAATTTCCTTCATTCTGAACAAGACATCTTCCTGAATAGCATAAAAAGCGTTCCACTCGCGGGTTTGAGCGTAAACACGGATTTCAATATTCAGAGATGAGTCTCCATACCCTATAAACCTCACCCGCGCTGTATCTGAAGTGATACGTGGGTGTGCGTACATCATTGAACGAGTTTCGGCGAGAACATACCTCAACTGGTCAGTATCCGTTTCAAGTCGCAAGCCAAGCGTTGTCCGGATCATCATTTCATCACAACGGGCCCAGTTGACGAGCTCCATATTCACAAACTTTGAATTCGGAATGGCTATCGTGGTTCGGTCCAATCCACGAACATGGGTTGATCGTACTCCAATGCTTTCAATTGTTCCTTCCTTGTCGAGGAACGAACAATAATCACCAACCTTCACAGCCTTTTCCATATAGATCACAAAGCCGCTGATCAGGTTCTCAAGGGTCGGGCGGATCGCGAGCGCGACTGCAAGACCGCCAACGCCAAGTCCTGCTATAATGCTTAAGAGCGGGAATCCTAGGGTTTGCGCACCGTAGGCGAGAATCCATGTGGCTCCAACAAGAGCGATAATATGGTTGAGCAAACGCATCATACTTTCATCATACTGACGCACAATGGACGTTTTTTTCTCGGCTACCCTGTCGCTTAAGAGCGACATAAATCGCCAGAAGGTTACAGCCGCAGCTGCATAGATCGCGATTGTTGCAAAGAACGTCTCCGTTAGAGCCAAAGAACCTGTCAAAAAGAGTTGGTTGTTAAAGAAATTGTTGAGCGCGAGTAAGATCAAAAGCCCTGCGCTGGCAAAAACGAACTTCCTTGTCGACTCTGGCATTTGTCCCGAAGCAACGCGACGGTTAAGCAGAAACCTAAGCCCGTAAAGAAGTGCCAGAGAGACAATTAAGAAGAAGACAGTGAAACAAATCTTCCAAATTGGAGTTCCCCAAAAGATTTTACGGGAGGCGGGGGGAAGGGCGTTTTCGACAAACAAAGGGATAAACGGTCCACTCAGTTGAAGAAAACGAGTGCTCCATAACTCGCCGATGCGATGCGGTGACTGCATTGCAATTTCACGCAAGTAGCGTGGAGCGATTTGCGACGAACTCGCCGAGAAAAGAAACTCACCCTCCCGGTTTCCCGCGTTGACCCTTTGGATTATTAGTGGGGTATTGGGCACCAAAAAAGTAGTTCGATCCTCCAAGTACACCGTCTCATCGTCGGGTAGAGCTTCCGCTTCTTCCGTTCCAACTTCACCAATGATGTCGATGAGAGCCAGGGCAGTTCTAATGCTCGCATCACGTCTCTCCGCAACGTTTTCTTCCGTTAGATCAAGAAGTGAAATGAGCGCATCACCGATTAGAACCAGTTGCTCCCATTGTTGAGCTGATTTCCCAACCTGGTATTCCAAGTAGATACCAATGAGTGCATCGCGCAAATTTTCCAATGACTGCAACGTGTCTCGTGGCGAATGCGTCAAAACTGGCGGCAGGCTTTCGAATGGCTCAATATCTTCCGTAATTGCCTGCGCAATCACTTGCTGACCGATAAATATCCAGCAAAGAAATGCGGCGATGACCTTTGTCCAGCGGCGTAAACCAAGAACACTCAGCACTGACGTGCCAAAAGAACATCTTTTTGCAGCACACTTCGCGCAAAAATCTTCTTGCTTTCGGGTGACGCGTAGCTCGTGTTCTTGGCTTGCTGGAAGGTTGATCATGCGCTCATTTTTTCCTCAAACCCCCTGATCCAATGCTTCCCGGAGATCATTCGTCCAATCAGCATCCCTAGGCCAATCGCGAGGAGATTACCAAACAGCGGCATGAGGTCTGCAATACCTGTCATCTCACCATGAGAAATCCACGTTTCGATTTCACGAACACCGTGAGATCCCGGCGACAACGCAAAAACGACCGGCACCATCAGCACAAACGTCGGAACAGCGCGTGGTTTTTGTGAAATCCACAAGCTTACGTACATACACACTGCTGCTGAAACCAACGTCCCAAAGATACCATTTGTGCCTATCGCTACGGCCTGCGCTGTTGCCGTGGAGAGCAGCAAGACGCCCAGTGCAGTCAGGAAATGGTCTTTGTCCATCTGAAACGCCCACATGATACCAAGAAGGAATGGAATTCGAGCAAAATAGATGGCCCACCACGGAAACTCCTCGCCGTCAGGCGCAACAGGGAGAAGAGCTGAGACCGGTGTCGAAGTAACAACCGCAGCGAAGTATGCACCAGAAGCCAACAGCACCAGTATGAAGACACTGTAGAAAAATCGATCTACCGCAGGCGACCACCTACCCTGCGCCAGCTCGTAAGCCTGCATACTGATGGAGTCTCCTGGGATGAAGACAAAAGTGGATGCGATCAGCAAAAGTCCCGGTGCAGCTAAGGCATAACCCGTTTGCCAACCGACCATAGCAATCAGGCCACTCGCAAATGCTGCAATTAAGGGACCAAGCCTCGCCAAAGCCGGGTTCTTGTCCACGGCCAAAAACACAGCACCAGTTGCCATGCCCGTCAAAATACCGAAAAAGATACCTTCCCACGTACCGACGACTTCAACAGCAAAAGCCGCCGACACCGAGACGACGCCAAGCCAAACGAGCAATGGCGAATAAGGAGGTTTACTCGACTTCAGATCAGAAAGATTTTTGCAGGCTTCTTCCGGAGTCAGCTTGCCTTCAAAGACATCTGCGAGGTGGTTCTTTAGTTTTTGAGTGTTCGTGAGCGCCGGGAACCCAGGCATATCTACCTTCACGAGAACCGTCTGACCTTTGTACTCCAATATTGCAGACTCTGCACCATAGACGACCGTGACATCCTTTACACCAAAAGAGGCCGCAGCCTTTTCTACGACTTCCTCATGGCCTACGACGCCTTCCCAACTCCACGATAGAAGGAGCTGCATTAGATCGACCAAGTATTCCCTGATTTGTGCGTCGGGTTTCGCCGGGTCTGGTGTTTTGTTAGTCACTCGTTTTCCCTCTCATACGCTGGTCAAAGAAATCGTGTTGCACGCTTGGCCTACTATTCCATCTCCAGGAATTCGACTGTGATGCCGTCTGAGTTACGGACCCAAGCAACGGCATTAACCGGGCTGGAAAAATGATCGCTGTCCACCTCAATGAAGTCACCCAGAAGCGCAAAGCCGTGCCCGGTGGCTTTGGCAACCGCAGCCTTGGCATCATCAACGTAAACTCCGATGTGGACGGACCCCGTATCTACTGGCGTTGAGGAAATGACCGTGCGATTGGGCGGCGACTGGTAACAAAGCAACTCGATACGACTTCCGTTACCGGTCAGAAAAGCCTGCTCTGCCGTCGCATCTGCCACACCGATAAGGCGTCCGATCACCTCCGGCACCTGCTGCCGGAGCTCTACTTGGTAACCGAGACATTCCTCGAAAAACTGAATAGTCTTTCCAATATCGGTGACCGTAAAGCATGTATGATTCAGACTAACACAGTCGCTTTGTTCCACGAGCCTCTATCTCCGGTCCTAGAATAGTGCGATGTGGGCCGCGCGAAAGCATACGAGCGGCCCATCGATATTCAACCGCCTGCCAACTGCTTTGCCGCTGCGCGCATATAGCCGGGGTTGAGGTCCGGCGCGAGATTGACAGGCGACGTCGAGAAGAACACGCCCACGACATCGCGAGCCGGATCGGTGTAAATGCCCTGATACAAGTTACCGTGCTTGAAAAGCGCTCCGTCTTCCCACACTGCATCCCACTGGTGCGAGTTGAAGATTGGCATATCATTACCAAAGCACATCTTTACCCACGAATGGTCGGTAAAATCACCCGCCAGGTAGGCCTCTTTGCTGCTGGCGGTCTGCATCTTGCGCAGCACATCCGGCGACACTACGGGCTCTGCCGAAACCTTGCGCCAGCTTGGCGTAAATATCAGCGCATAGCGCGCTAGGTCTTCAAGCGTGGAATTCAATAAACCATAGCCAATGGCCAAACCGGCAGGAGAAATATTGATCGCCAATGGCGACCGCGCGCCGATTTTCGACCAGATACGCTCGCCAAGATAGGCGGTGTAGGTTTGTCCGGTCACGCTTTCCACTGCTGCGCACAATACTTTGGTGATAACGGAGCTATAGCGCGCAACTTTGCCCGGCGACTCGCCTGCTATGGGGGCTACGTCGCGCAGCACCTCATATTCATCTTCCTTTACCCCATCCGCATTCGGGATCCCAAAATCAGCCGCCAGCATCCGTTGAAACACAGAATGGGGGTCCATCGTGGCCTTGGCATCCTCGGAGATATCGAGACCTGACGCCATGTTCATCGCATCGATGAGCGCGACCTTGTCCCACTCGGACCCTTTTAGCATAGCCGCAAAATCAGTAACTGGCTTGGATGTGTCGACCTTGCCTTCAAGCTCTAGCATCGTAAGCAGAGTGCCCACGGCCGACTTAGCGACTGAAGCCCAGATGTGCATCTGTTCAGGATGCATGCCCGGAAAGGCTTCGTAGACGACCTCGCCTTTGTGCAGGATCATCACGCCTTGAAGCCTCGTGTCAAAATCCGCGATGTGGTCATCCAAGGTTGCACTTTCACTGCCGTCACCCAGCATGTAGGTTAAGTCCCCCAGCGATGGGTTTGGTCGACGAGCTAGTTCACTGACCGGACCTTTGGAATAGGTAAAGGCAGCCGGCACGAATTCGGTCATGTTTGTGGTGTAATACAGCGCGTGGTCGCCACCCAACTGCATGTGCGTGTTGCTAAAGTTTTTTCGGGCTGCGGCGACGAACTCGAGGTCGAACCCATCGTGTACGGCACCTACTGGCAGCGTTACTTTAGCGCCTGGTACGCTCATTGGATCGTCTGGTGCATGAACAATACGATGGCCTAAGGGCAGAAAAATACCAGAAATCTCTGACAGGGGCGTTCGTGGTTTCAATTCAGTTTCTCCTTTTCACAGTGCATTAGTTTTGCTCAGTCAAAAAGCCCCGACGTCGCGATGTGCCTCAGGTATTGCATGATCGAATCGTCCGCCGCGTTCACCGAAAAATGCACGATAACCAAATCGCGAGACGACGACGCATAGATTGCCTGCCGTTGGAAGCCAGCCTTGAACATGTCGCCGTCCGGCCAGAGTGATTGTGCCGAAATTCTTGGGTTCAGTCGCGATTTTACCGATTTCCGGGTTGATGGGCTTCGGCAGGGCAGCTGGTGGCAACAGGTTCGGGGCGGGACCACTGGTCATAATTGCTTACTCCTATTGAAAAATCAGATCGGAGGAGGCAGAATCTTCTCACCTTTTTGGCTATTCACAATTCGGCTGGGTTGAGCACTGATCCGCCGCGCAACCACGCCAGTTCTTTTGATGGATTGAAACAGTCCGAAACCTCTCCCGTTGCTCGAATGTCCTTCTTAAGATCGAACATTACGACCGGCGCTCCGTCGCTCAGGTTGAGCTTGTGCAAATCTATCCAAGCGACTGTCGGATTCTGAGTGAACTCGAAATAATACCTTCCATTGGTCAGATCACTGATCGTGCGCCAGCGGGTGGGAGAGACGTTGGGCCGGGTTGGATCACTAATACCCCAAGGCGTTGACATGTTCCGAATGACGGCCAGTACATTTGCGACAGCCTCATGGTAGTCAGCCGGCTCCTCAGGCAGCGCACTGAGATAATAGGCGCCGCGCACAAAACGTTCGTCGGCCTGCGAGCCGCCCGGAAGCGGTTGATCCCCGCCAAGACCAACATACTTCTTCATGTTTTCAAGCTGTTGTTCGTATGGTGGCGAGTTCGTCATGATTGTGACATCACGGCCTTTGTGAACGCTGAACTTTCCGTCCAACACCTCGATTACCGCCGAGTTGCCGGTCTTGTCGGCAATTGAGTAGTGGAAGGGTGACTGCACCTTGTCATCAAAATGCATCATGTAGATCGGCACGATCTGAATGCTGTCTAGTGCAGCGAGCACTTCGTCCACCGTCGCGAAGTTGTCGAGCATCCATTGCGCAAAAATCGAAACTGACAGACCGCCCTTTGAGGTATCGCGAGGGCCAAAGTCCGACTCCGCGAGATACAACAGGTTGGCGTTCAATCCCGCTTCGTTCATGCCATCAGTAATTGCCGCTCCGTAGCAGGCCCCAACTATACTTCCGTACTTCGATGTCCAGGTCTCAGGATTGTCGTCTACCGCGCCGTCACGCTTCATCCCTTTGGGAAACGCGTAAACTTTGGTTTGCAAGCTCTCGAACCAATCCTCATTCCGGCCTACCAGCATTGGTTGGCCATCCTTGTTGAAAAAAATGCGCGAACACATGGTCTTCTCCCTGTCTCAGACTCTACTGTTGATCTTGGCCTGACTGTCGCTTCAAAACTTTGAAGGTTACCTAGGCAGCGGATTACCGTTGATTGCCCGAACGATAGCACGCGCCATGCCTTCTTCCTGGTTTTCCCCATCACTGGTGCTGAAGAATGCCACGACGGTGTCGGTCTCGGGTGAGATGTAAATCCCCTGCCCGCCCACTCCGGCCTTGAACAGGTCGCCGTCTGAAAAGACAGCATCCCACTGGTAACGGTTAGAGATCGCGCCGGCATCATCCCAGAAGGTGATGCTGTTCTTCTTGCCGATCCAGCCCTTGTCGTACATGTCGAGATACGTCCGGTCATAGATCTTGGCCATGACCGCGTCAGGGATCAGTTGCTCACCAGCCAGCTTCGCGCAGCTTGGCGAAAAGGCCATGCCGAACCTGGCCAGATCGCGCAGCGTAGAGTTCATGCCGAAAAAACCGAGTGTATTTCCGGTCGGGCTGACCACGTAAAAAGCGTCATGCTCCATGCCAAGCTTAGACCACAACCGTTCTGAGAACTGCGCGTAGAGCGGTTTGTCGGCGATCCGCTCATTAATCCGGTTCATGACAAAGGTGTCGATGGAGTTGTATTCAAACTTCTGATGCGGTGGAGAATGCCGCTCCATATCGCGCAAGACATCAACCCATGTTTCATTGCGACCGCGCACATCGGGCAACATGCCGACCGCGCTCGTCGCCGCCCAGCGAAACCAGATTTGGTCAGGATCGGTGCGCGAGTTTGGCTCCGGCTCATCGTGCTCTGTGCCGTTGAGGCCCGTGGCCATGTCCATGGCTTCGACGACTTTCACCGTGTCCCATACCGATCCTTGCAATTCTGTCAGGTAGGAACTGACCGGCGCGTCCACATCGACATTCCCCTCATGTTCATGCATCGCCATCATGGTTGACCCGGTGACTTTGGTGACGGACATCCACAGATGCTTCTCATGCGGTTTCATCGTGCGATAGCGTTCGTAAACGATCTCACCACCTTTCACGACCATCATGGCGTCGATTGGTTTGGTGGCAAAATGTTCATCCACGCTGACCCAGTCACCATGCTTGTTCCGGTATTCGATATTCCCGATTGACGGGTCGACTGCGTAGGGCAGGTCGACCACGGGTCCACCGCGCATTACCTGCGCCGTTGGTCTGATTTTTGAGAAGTTCACATAGGAGTACTGCGTTTCAGGAGATGGAAACTGTACCTTGACCATATTCTCCGGCGCGTTGAGATAGGCGCTGATCTCGAGAACGCGGTCAAGCGGCACGTTTGTACTGAGATCTTCGGGTTTCGCGAGGATAGGTCCATCGGTCGATGTATTCGCCATTTTTTTGCTCCCAGCTGTAATGAAACTTGCGTTTGTCCAATATCACAATGAAATCAAACAAGATCATGAATCGAGATAGATGCAACTGTTTTCTGGTCAAACTTGTGGGTCATTCGCTTGGCGCCCCTATCTTGACCAAAGGTGCCTTACCAAAGACGTGGAAAGTAACCTTCCCCCGGTCTTTCGCGTGATGGGATACAGCCCGCCAGACCGGATCAAAGTCGGTGAATTCCTTGGTATCGAGGCGGAAGCCTAAAGTTACCCCTGAAGCTTGCGAGTCGCCGTTGAAAAAAGCTGCCCACAAGTAGGCACTTCGACAGATTTTTCTTTTTTCGCACTTTCACCAGTCGAGAGATGCACGTGCACCTCGCGACCTGTTTGATCAACAGCAAGACAATACACAATCGATTGAGAAACCGATCCAGTGGCGGCAAGAAGTCTTTTCAGGGCACTATGGCCAGAATGACGAGTCCGACGACGATAAATGTCAAGCTGGATACAGCGCCTGGTAAGCCAAAGGCAACAGCCGGTGCGGAACTCTTGGCATCCTTGCAGACCTCAGCGATTGCGACGCCTGTCATGACGCCAGTCGTGGCACCGGCGTTCTCAGCAACGTTCAACCTCATGATGAAGTGCCCGAACAAGAAACAAGAAATCGTGCAAACCGTCGTCACAAATGCTCCGGCAATCAGAAGGTTTACCCCAAAAGCCTGCATGGTCGAAATCAACGAACCACCTGCGCCAATTGCGACAGCCGCGATAAAGAGTGACAACCCTAGGTCAGAGAGCGCCGTTGCCGCGGGCGCGGATACCGACCCCATGCTGGGGCTGCGGGTCCTTAACCAACCGAGAATAGCCCCGCCAAACATGGCACCCATTGCGGACCCCCCGAGGGGTGGAATTTCAATCCCGGCTACGGTCACTGAAATCGTACCCAAGGCCGCAAATATGGCGATGAAAAATGAAGTATTCATCAAATCAGTCGTCATCTGGTTTGTGACCTCGTAACCGACTTCGTCGGCAAATATCGACACACACCGTGCTGAACCAAACACAAACAGCACGTCCCCAGCGATCAGTTCAAAATCCTCGTCGTCTATTGGCATTTCTGTACCGAGCCGCACTACGCGCTCCAGGCTGACACCGTAGCCATGCTCGTTTAGCAGTTCCGAGAGTCTTCTGCCGACGTGTGCATTGTTGGTGAGAACGAGTTCTGCCGATGCCATATCCACGGCCAAAGCGTCATTATCCGCAACTTCCGGCCCCAGCGTCTCATTACCCCTCAAGAGCAAATGGCTGGGCGCAAGGAAGGTCAAGATATCATCTTTTGCAAGGACCAGATCATCGGTGACGGTCAAACGTTCTCCATTGCGAATTACCTGCTCAAGTGAAGGTAAAGCTCCTTCTTCTCGCCGCTTTTCAACGTTTTTGACAAGCTCGCCAGTTGTACTTCCGATGTACTTCGGTAATTCCAGCCTCCAGGCCCGGACGGATGGCGCTACGCGCTTCTGGGGCACACTCCCGACTGCGTCAAGTTTCGCCGCTTCTTTAGCTATGTCTGCTCCCACAAGCGTTGGGCACAATTTAATAAGGATAATTAGTCCAAATGTGCCATACAGATAAGTGATGGCGTAGGCGCTGGCGAGGATATTGCCCGCATCTGACGGCGCCATACCCTCTGGAAGCTGGACCGATCCGGAAAACACAGCGCCTTGAGCGGCGGCTAGGACCGCAGATGTTGTGACCGCGCCGGCAGTCAGCCCACCGGCGACAATGTTGTTCAAGCCAAACACCAAAGCCATGAGATAAACCGAGACCCCAGCGACCACGGCAGTAAAAACGCACATTACCAAGTATTTGAAAGCCGACTTACTTGTTAAAACACGCACCAGGCCAGGTCCAACCATCGTTCCCAGAACAAAAAGGTAAATTGTAAACGTCAACCCTTTGATTATTTCCGGAACTTCGATTTGTGCCAATCCGATAACCAACCCGACAATCAGTATTCCTGTAGTTGGTCCAAGCCCGATACCGGCAATCTTCAGCTTGCCGACCAGATACCCCAATCCGATGACAACAAAGAGAAGAATGACAACATTTTCTCGAGCATAAGAAATCAAAGCTTCCACGCGTCTCTCCCGATCAGGCTAGTTCCTCAACTGCAATATTGCGGCACACCAATCGATGTCCAAGGCCAAGTATTCTGTTTCAAACACCACCGTCTCTGGCTGCTTTAGGCAAGTTATTCAGCAAGATGTGACTTGTCATCAAGCGTTTTCAACAGCTTCACAATGTAGGCAACCATTCTGTGACACAGGGCTGTCGCACGGGGCAAGGCTAGCCAAGGAGGAGAGTGAACGCGCCATTTCAGCCTGTTTAGGATTGCAATTGGAAAACTCATAAGATCAAGATACATCTCGATTAATGCATTATTGTGATCTCATCAAACAATGCCATGACCATGGACTCGTTGCGCCTTAAATCTGCTATCAAGTTAGCGTTGGCTTTGGTGCTCGCGTATTGGATAGCCTTGTCGATGGATTGGGCCAAGCCTTACTGGGCCGGTCTCTCAATAGTTGCATGTTCGTTGACAACATTTGGCGAGTCCTTTCACAAAGGACTACTCCGGCTGGGTGGCACATTCTTGGCAATTGTCGTTGCGATTGCTCTACTGTCGCTGTTCCCGCAGGATCGTTGGCTATTTATCGCAGCGCTCAGTTTATGGCTGGCATTCTGTTGCTTCAATATGTTCCGAACGTCTCGTTCATACTTCTGGATGACTGCCGGATTTGTGGTGCCCATATTGGTCATTGGAGGCGGCGAAAACCCAGTCAATGATTTTACTGTTGTGGTTCTTCGAGCTCAGCAAACCGTTCTTGGTATTGTATGCTTCAGTGTCGTCTACTCACTGTTATGGCCCTACAGCAGTCGGGAACAGTTCGAAGAAGAAGTACGCAAAGCGCTTACTTTGAAACGACGTCTTCTGATGGCGACATTGGACATCTTGACTGGAAATGAGCGCAAGGAAGACCTGCCAAAGCTTCGGATGCAGATCGCTCAATTGCACTCTACTGTCGAGAGGCTTTTGGATGCCGCAATTGTCGATAGTTATGATGTCTGGGATAGACGCATTGTCTGGCGTCAATTCGTGGCAAATATGGCGTCACTGGACCGAGAGCTTCAGCGCCTATATTTGAACGCAAGAGACTTGGAAGACTCCCGTGACACAGCCCAAGTCCAATCGCTTTGTTCTGCGATACTGAGTACCGAGCAATATCTTATTGAAGCAGAGAAAACTCTCTCCGGAACAGCATCGCAAGTTGGGGATCACACCGAAAACCAGATTACCCAAGAAATGGTCAATAGCGGGCAAGGACACTTCCAGCTTGCTGCCATGACTGCTACCCGTCACAATGTCCAACGGTCGCTAGAATACAGTCGGTCTTTGTCAGAACTGATGGCCGACATCAAAGATGCAGGCCGGAAGGCAAACACACGGCGTTTCGCCTCATCCCAACAACCTGAACCCACATCCGAAATCCTAGATCGGGATATGTGGAGCGCGCTAATCCGTGTTCAGGTAATATTTCTTGCGACAGTGGCATGTGTCCTGTTTGTTCCAGGCTTTCCCAATCCGGCTCTTGTAATCTGCATAGGCGTTTCTCTCGCTCTGAACCTTGCTTTACATCCGCAGGCATCTGTCTCCATCGCGCTGCCTTTCGCAGCGATTCTACTGTTGATCGTTGGAACTGTTCACCTTCTTCTATTACCGCTATTGGCCACCTTCTGGCAGTTGGCCTTATTAATCTTCGGCACCACAGTCCTGGTGGCTTACTTAACTTCCCGCCCGGAACAAATGATTGTTCGAAGTTTTTTCCTGAACTTGTTTCTGGTCGGCCTTCAGATCGATAATCAGCAGCAATACAGTTTCCTCTTCTTTGCAACCATGTTCATCGGTTTGTTCTGTGTAATTGTGATCATCGAATGCACTCGTTTTTTCCCGGTTTCTTTAAGGCCGGAAGTCCGTGTGGAAGCTCTGATAAAGCGTTTCTTTTCTAGCGCGGATTATGTGGTCCGACACAGCCTCACCGACCAAAGTGAGCAACCAAACTGGTTTAATCGGATGCGCCTTTCGCTACATGTCAGCGAGATAGATAGTATTCCGACCAAACTTGTTCCTTGGCTATCTGCATTGTCGGAACCAGCACTGGGCAATACCAAAAGGACGGATGCGCTTCAAATCGCGGCAAGTTTAGAAGCGCTGAGCAGCAAGTTAATTGAATTTGCCGCAACCCGAAGACTGTCACAGGCAGCTTCAATGAGAGAAGGCGGTGGCGAAGCAATGAAGCAGTGGCGCTTGGCCGTTGCGGATGTAATGTTGGATATTGAACGCGACCCAGGGCGGATTGACCCTGAATATCTGCAAAACAGGCTTCAAAGCGCTACTGTAGCTCTTGAGAAGACTGTAGAAGTCCTAATTAACAAAGAGCCTAATTCAAATTTGAATACCGCTGACTACGAAAACATGTACCGTCTTCTTGGCGCGTATCGAGGTCTTGCGGAGGGTGTTTTGGGGTACACCGGCCGAGCGGCATTCATTGATTGGCCCGCACTACGAGAGTCCCGTTTTTGAGGTCGAAGAAAAAATGCTACCTGTTCCAAGCGAATTCGACTTTTTTGGCATCTACCTCTCACCACTTTTCGTATCTTCCCTACTGGCAGTCGTTCTAACTATGATGACGGCGCGTGTTTTGAACCGTTTCCGAATGTCGCGTTTCATCTCTCATCCGGCGTTGGTTTTTGTTGCACTTGTAGCAATCTATACGTCCGTCATCGGAACCTTTCTTATCCCGGCATAGTCAAATGAACCGAAACATCAAGTTGATCGTCACAGTTGCAATCGTACTCGTCGCTCTGGGCACCGTGTTCTTGAAATACGCCAATTACGTGTCCAACCCTTGGACGCGCAATGGGCAGGTCCGCGCAAATGTTCTGGAAGTTGCACCTCGTGTTTCCGGGCCAATTGTCAACCTTCCGATACGAGACAACCAATTTGTAAAGGCTGGGGATCTTCTCTTCGAAATCGATCCGCGCACTTTCGAAGCCGCACTGTCGCAAGCACAAGCGAGATTCGACAAAACCGTCGAAGATCTGGCTTCGTTGGATAAGCAAATTGAGGCCGCCCGTGCGAGTGTTCAGCAATATGAATCGTCCATCCAACAAGCCGAGTCTCAATTGTCATCCGCAAAAGCCCAGCAGACAGAGGCACAACGTCAATTTGACCGGGCCTCTGTTTTGGTAAGCGACGGTCGCATCCCCGAGTCACAATTCGACGAACTACAAAGAGATTTGGACGTTGCTCAAGCAAACACCGCCAGAGCACAAGGCGGAGTGGTTCAAGCCAAAGCCGCGCTCGCCCAAGCGCAGGCTTCGCTGGAGGGCTCAATTGCAAGCCGCGGCGTAACTGGTGAGGAAAACTCAAGCCTCCGCGAGGCTAAAGCTGCTCTAGAAGCTGCGCGCCTCAACCTTGAATTCACTAAAGTACATGCCTCAGTTGACGGATATGTTGCAAATCTGACATTGCGTCTCGGCAGCCAGGCTGTCGCTAATCAACCGATCCTTGCACTCATTGATGCCCAAAGCTTTTGGGTCGACGCTTATTTCCGCGAAAACTATGTGGGCGATATATCCCCTGGTAACCGCGCCGCCATAACGCTCATGTCTAACCCCGATATCGTAATTCCTGGGGTGGTAGATAGCATCGGGCGAGGAATCGCAAAAAGTGATGGGAGTGTTGGGGTCAATCTCTTGCCAAACGTGAGTCCAACGTTTGAATGGATCCGGCTGGCACAGCGAATTCCGGTAAGAATAGAAATTGACCAACTCCCCGAGGGAGTCGAATTGCTTGTAGGCACAACGGCGTCGGTTCTTGTGATGACTAATACGGATTCAACCGATGTAAATGAAGCGTTACCACCGCCGGCGCCGACAATTCTACAATAGTCGGTTCAATAGGTTCGGTACTCGCGAGGCCTACAAGACGACTGGTTGGTGATACGTGAGTGGTTGGAAGCGCACGGTGTCGCTGCCCCTGATCGCGTCTTTTCTAAAGTGCCTGAGTTGGCGGGCAACATGTCCGATTGGCGCCCTATGTCAAAGCATGGCGCACAAGACTAGTGACGAGACGCCAGTTCTGCTGGCCACCAGTTGTAGTGCTGCAATCCTAGTAATAACAACGCTTTGTCAGTATGGAGATGCGCAAAATGAGCAGACGACACCCCATTTGGTATGGCGTAGGCGTTACTATAATCCCCTTAGTCGTTCTGATTGCCGGGTACTTTAATATCCACCCAGAAATCTATCGAGGAATCCCGCAGGGATTTGGATCAGAGCGAGACTCTTCGCGATCTGGTATCGCGTGGGATGAAGATGAAAAGGAAGATCCGCCCTTGGAGTATGTGTCTGATTCTTTTGAGGGACTGTACATTTCAACCGAACGGGCGTCCGTGACTAGCTTTTGGAGCCTTTGGAACGCACCAAGCTCAGAAATCGAGTATGAATGGCGATACCGAGTTAAGAACCTGACTGATGATGACCTACGAGTTTCTGTCGAATATGAACTCGTTGGAAAACATGATCGGGTTTTTGCCACGTCTGACGGCTACGAAGATGCCAAACCCGGCGAAACGGTGGAAATCACCGGCAAGGGCCGTATCGACTATTTCGACGCCAGACAGGTTTTGGGTTCAAGTTGGGGAATTCGTCGAAGGCCAGTTCCTGGATCGTAGCACCGAGAGATTACAACGAACACAGGGTTTGCCGCAAAACAAGGACTCAGGCACAGTGTCCGCACGGGGGTAACCAGATAGGATTGTGCCCGCGGACACACCTAAGTGTGGCATGAGAGGCACTTCACAACTGTGACGTCTTGAGCTATTCCTAAGTTATGACTTGCTGCCTACACCAATTGAGCACCCGAATAACTCGCTGATTCAGTGAGCCTTTGGGAGTGCCATGGTGGGCCGGGAGTCTTATAAGCTCTTTACGCCAGATTAGCGTCGACGGTGAGGGATCATGCCCCTCCACTCCTACCATTTAGGAGGAGTCTGTCATGTCGGATAGCAATAGCGGTGTCGTCGATTATGACGACATCAAGAATTCAGTTGAGGAAGAGCTGGGCCACACGCCCGACGGCTGGGCAGGTCTGGTCACGGATCTTTTCCAGAAGATCAAGGAGCACTGCGACAAGCAGGAGATCGAGTATCCTGTGGTGTCTCAGATCAAGCAAAAGTTTGGCCAGTTGCGTATCTATTTCGGGACTGTGGTTAAGGATGAGCGGATCGACAGCTTGATTCAAGCGACTATCGAGCGAGCCAATCACAGCTGCGAAAAGTGCAGTAACGCAGCCCAGGTGCAGCTCGTAGAGGGCTTTGTCGCAACGCTGTGCTGTTGGTGTGCGCATGAGCTCGTGTCGTCCAGGCGTCCGCAGAGTAAGCGCCTATTCGGAGATGGGCGGCCTGTGAAGGATGGGATGGCCTGCAATGTGTGTGGCTATAGGGGTCAGATCGACCGGACTGATGAGCACGGACGTTGCCCTGCTTGCGTGAAGAAGAATTGGTGAAACATGCTCAAAGTCATTGTCTTTGTGAATGAGAGAGAGGTTGCCAGGGCTCACTTGAGCAACATCAGCGACCTCTCTGATATCTCCGACTATGAAGTCCAGATGAACGAAAGAGAATGCGCCAAGCTCGGTATTGCAGAGCGAGGCATCAAGGGCGAGATCCTGAGCCACAAGCGCAAGCAGACCGTCTGGGCTTTGGTCGAGAAGGCCGCAACGCTCTGGATGCGGAAAACAGGTGAGCGAGGTGATGAACTGACCAGGGCATTCCTGGCGAGGAGAAAGGCCGAGTTTATCGCCGGGCGACTGCCGCTGTCTGATCCGATCACCGCAGAAGAGATCAGGGCGCGCAAAGTGTATGATGAGAATGACGATGAGAGTGATTGAGCCGGTTTACACCGAGACTGAAGATCCGCGTTTTAGCGGATGACACTTGCTGTCAGAGACGACGAAAGCGGCCGGTGGTTTCCCATCGGACCAAAGGATCGCGCAGACCTGACTTATGAAGAGATGGCGGAAAAGCGGAGCTCTGAGATCATCGACGCGAAGGCGGAGTAGCTGAAAGGAGGGCGAAATGAACGGAATCCATTTGAGGCCTGAAGAAATCGCCTATGGCTGGGCCGCATGGCGAGAGCAGATGGTCCTTCAACTCGAAGACGATGATGCGCCTGAGTATATCAAGCGAACCGTTAGGGAGTGGTTTTTCGAGGAATACGAGAAAGCCACCCTCCGCGGCATGGAGATGCCCTGCCCTGATTTCTTCGACATCCGGTGGACCGGCAATGATGGACTTATCACGCAACATGAGGACACGCCCATGGCAGACATCCTGGCATCGACGCTGCGAACGAAGCTCCAAGCCAACGTCATTCAGATCGAGAAGTTCATTGATCGGTGGCAGTTGTGACTATCGTCAGAGTTGTTTTCTGCGATAGATTCAATGTCCAGAGGTGTACCGAGAGAAATCGCTAGATTCTACTCAGCTTCTTCTTCAATTTCGGATACCAATCTGGTCAAAGATAGACCAAGTGCGCCACTGAGAAGTTGTAGCGTTCCGAGAGTTGGTTGGTGGTGGCCGGATTCCAGAAGTGAGATGTATTGCATGCTTCGGTTAGCCTGCGTGGCGAGCTCTAGTTGCGATAACTTCTTGGCGAGTCTGTGGCGACGCAAAACTCTTGAAAATGCCAATAGCAGAGGGTCGTTTTTTGCGTTCGCCATATTTTGACAAATCGCCCACGTAACGCTAGTCGTCTATACAGTATACTTTGAATCTCGGGGTAAATTTCAACTGCACAAAGGTTTGGCAAAAAGCGGGGGCCGTTAAATGGCGGAAAGAGTTCATCTGACAGAAACCCAGATGATTGAAATACTGAACAGACTGGAAATGCGCTTTTTGGAGCGATTGGCTCTCGAAAATGAACACAAGATTTTTGTCAAACCGCACCTTGCATCAGGTGAAAAACCAACTCGAACAGGTAGAAGGCCAAGGTCTCAATACGTTGGGCAACTGCATCTCTCGATTTTGGAGGAAGATGAAGCTTGGTTCAAAAAGACTGCACAAGCCAACAACCTTCAATACGGAAAGTTCTTCACCTGCTTACGCCAAATTTTCGAGCGACACGGTTAGGTTCGTAATGAAAGAAGGTCAAAAGCCAAACAGCTTTATGCTTAGCAAAGGCGCGAAAGTATAAACGGGATTTGAATCCAAATACCTGGTGGGGGTTCTCAAGGGCTACCGCACCGCAATCTAGGGCTGCGATGATTAAGGTCGCCGCCCCAGATAGCAGTGCTGTATCCCGCTTCGTCTAGTTTACCAGCCCCGCTCACCGATCCGTTCGCCAGTATCCCGAGTTAAAGGGCTGGCTCATCAACCGTCCGATCTTCTAATGAACCGGTCACTCAATATGCGCTCTCACGGACACACAGCCGTTGAATCGGGAGCGCATGATGGTTCAGACCACGCAGCAACCTGAAATCTGGACGCAGGCTGCGCCCTATAGTAGGCGTAGCGGGCAACCTTAAAAAGTTTGTTGCACCATTTGGTTAAAAGCCAAGCTCTGCTAATTCTACCGACCCGGGAGCAAGTTACCCATTGTCTAGCCGTACTGAAAAAGATGCTGAAACGCAGCATCCGACTACGCTAACTGCGATGGCAGTCGACGTGCTCTCCACGAAGGATGGTCACGCAAAAACAGCCAAATCACGAGCTTACGCTTCTGTTTGGAAAACTGCGCGGACTACAGGTGAAGTCATTGAAATCGGACGTTCTATTCCACCAGATCATCCTGCCCGCCCGCGGCAACCAGAGTTGCTCAGCCCCCGCAACGTACCAAAGCGCAAGCCGGGATCTCCGGCAGGAAGAATAGCGCTCCTGCATGCAGTCGCTCATATCGAACTCAATGCAGTCGATCTGCACTGGGATATTATCTCACGTTTCGCCCACGTACCGATGCCGATGGGATTTTATGACGATTGGGTGAAAGCCGCAGACGACGAAGCAAAACACTTCAATCTAATCTGTGATTGCCTGGAAACGATGGGAAGCTACTACGGAGCGCTGCCCGCTCATGATGGAATGTGGCGTGCGGCATCAGATACTGCAAATGACCTGCAAGGGCGGTTAGCTATCGTTCCAATGGTATTGGAGGCACGAGGGCTAGATGTAACGCCAGGAATGATAGAAATTTTCGAGAAAGCCGGCGAGACCGCGGCCGTTGAAAGCCTCAAAACCATCTACAGCGAGGAAGTCAGCCACGTAGCGTATGGGGCGAAATGGTTTAACTTCGGCTGTGGCAGAGACAATAGTGATCCAAAAGAAGTATTCCATGCGCTAGTAAAGCGCTATTTCAAAGGAGGTTTGAAGCCTCCGTTCAACGAAGAAAAACGCGCAGATGCCGGATTGCCACCTGACTTTTATTGGCCGCTCGCTGAGGAGCTTCCTGCTTATGTTCGCTGAGAAAATTGGCATTTGACCGCGCCATTGAAGCATTTTCCTTTGCGGACCTCGTGCTTCAAGTAATCACCCTGCGCGCTGATACACAAGGCGACAGTTACAACTCATCAAGGGCGAGACCGTTTCAACAAACGGGATCATTCTGTGTTTTCTTCCTCTTGCTCCGCTTCCAGAATTAGCTGGCTCAAGGGCGGTCTCAGAGCACGACTTAATCGGATTAATGTATCCAGGGTCGGTTGATGATGGCAGCTTTCCAGCAAGGAAATATAACGCATGCTTCTTTCGGTTCTGTGTGCGAGCTCCTCTTGGTTGCAGAAGAAGTTGGCTTGTGATGATGTAATGATATGGCCACGAAAAATATTTCTGAAAATCTCGATGTGTTTCCTATTTCTTCGAAACGTCCAAAACGAAAACATCAATGAAGCCTCTAATTTCTAATGAGATTTTGGCTTCTAGGTCGCGCTTTAGCTCCACCGGTTTTTTGATGCCGTGTTTCTTCTTTCCTGCAACTTTTTCTTTTTCGCCGAACCAAAGGACAAGATAGATACCTTGTTTCTCTGCGTCTGGATGGATTGCATACAAGTTATTCAATTGTTCAGTGGCAGCCTCGTAAAGCTTTGGATGCCATTGCCCTTTGACCTCGGTTACAAGCAGACGTCTTTCGCTGCCTAATAGCTTTCCAGCCGTGAAATCGCAGCGCTTATCATGCTTTAGATGGTGTTCTGGCGTGATTGTAATGCTTTGAGGCCGCAGTATCAGGTCCAGCCGTTCAGCAATGATCTTGGTGCACGGTTCTTCGTCTAGCCTCTTATCTCCAGCGTAGAACAGAGATGCCGTATCGAATTCTCCACCGTCTATTGCGCCTTGAAGTTTGAATAGCTCGTGCAGCACGAGTTTTCTTAACCCATCGACGGTAACAACTGCGCCGTGGTCTAGCATTTCCACAATTTGCAGTGGTGTCGGTGGGGTGAAATCTGCAAGAGCTTTCTTTCTGGTCTGTGCGGAGCGTATGCTTTTGAGGTCTTTGACCATATCAGCGCAACGGCTATCCGAGATCAGGCGTTTCAACACGGGTATTGCCGCGTCAGGGTGATCGCTGGAAATTGACCACACCAGTTCAGTGAGGCAGCGATAAGCCTTTTCTCCATTTGGGCTTTCCGATCCGTGGCTAATGGGCAAAGGTACTTTTGGCCATACTCCTATGAATACATCAAGGATGGCCTCGACTTTGCAAGAGGACAGGCTTGCTCGCTTTGGAAGATCGCAAGCTGCTGCGGTCTGACCAAGAAAGACTCGCTTGGGCCATGCGGAACTTTGCGTGATCCGAGCAGGCCCAGCTTGCACCAATGTGTAACCGCCTGAGCCTTCCAACCTATCCTAGTGAAGCAGAAGGATTACCCAAGCCAAACCTAGTGCTCTTCCCGTTCGCCGTTTCTGTCCTCGTTTCGATCAAGATTGGAACTCAAGTACATGGGACTTTTGATCGGGTTTTGAGGCGAAAAAGTTCCACAATGTACGTGGAACTTTTTGAAGTGGAAGTATCTCGGTTCGATGTATTGATTGTTTTCAAGGGGATTGCACTGATGAATACAATGATAAAACGATTTTAGTTGGTATAACGAATCCCTTTGCGGGCGCGAGAATGCCGACCCCAAGGATGTGTTCCACTCCTTGGTGCGGCGCTACTTCCACGGTGTGCTGAAACCACCCTTCAACGAAGAAAAACGCGCCGAGGCCGGATTGCCCCCCGATTTCTACTGGCCCCTGACCGAGGACCTACCTGCGCCCGGTCAAGCGCGTTAAACCTGAACAAGTTGACGTTATCGGCAACTTCCCGCCTAAAATGGGCGGGAAAAAACCGGTTCGTTGTGTGAACTGGTTAACAAACTTGCCCAAATCGCACGTCCCCTCTATGCAGTTGGCCCAAGGGACGGAGACAACTCACAACCGGTCCCGAATTGGGGATGGACAGAGGGAAGACGCGTGCGAACACGTCTGGCAATTAAACTACATTCACTGCTCGAGCGGCACCTACCAGAACGCCGGGTATTTCTGAAATCCGACAATGATACACGGTTCATCCGTCTCAGCTCCGAGACGCAGGTGGCAGCTGTTGCTGGGGTCGCGCTGATCGTCGGCTGGACCGCCGTGGCAACCGCGATCCTGTTGATGGACAGTATCGGATCGGGCAATTTCCGCGATCAGGCGAAAAGGGATCAGGCGACCTACCAAGAACGTCTAAACGTCCTGTCAGCGGAACGTGACATGCGCGCCGCCGAGGCGTTGTTGGCGCAGGACCGGTTCAACGCGGCACTTCAGCAGATTTCGGCCATGCAATCCGAATTGCTAGCTTCGGAAAACCGCCGCCGCGAGCTGGAAACGGGCATTGAGGTCATTCAGACCACCCTGCGCGCGACGATGAAACAGCGCGAAGACGCGCGTCTGGAGCTGGCTCAGCTCAAGCAGGAAGGCGGCGCGGACGAGGCCTATATGGCCAGCGCAAGCGACCCCGCCCAGATGGATTTCATGACCCAAGCGCTGGCCCGTACGGCGCTGGAACGGGACCAGATCGCAGCTAATGCCAAGGATGCGCTGGAAGAACGTGACGATCTTGAGCTGGAAATCCGGCTCATGCAGGAACGCAGTGACGAGATTTTCCGTCAACTGGAAGAGGCAATGGTCATCTCGGTCGAACCGCTCGACAAGATGTTCCGTCAGGCAGGAATGCCCACAGACCGCATCATCGAAGAAGTGCGGCGTGGTTACAGCGGCATGGGTGGCCCCCTGACCCCCATATCCTTCAGCACGCGCGGTGAGGAACTGACCCCCGACGAAATCCGCGCCAACACTCTGCTACAGCAGATGGACCAGCTGAACCTGTACCGTATCGCTGCCGAGAAGGCGCCGTTTGCCAGCCCCGTGAACGCGGTTGTGCGTTACACCAGTGGCTTCGGCACCCGCCGGGACCCCAAAACCGGTGGCCGGCGCATGCACAACGGTGCAGACTTCGCTGGTGCGCACGGGACGGATATCTTTGCGACCGCCGATGGTGTGGTCACCCATGCTGGCTGGCAGTCCGGGTTCGGACGGCTGGTGAAAATCAAGCACGCCTTCGGAATTGAGACACTTTACGCTCATAACACCAAGATACGTGTAAAGGTTGGTCAAAGGGTCTCGCGCGGGGATCATATTGCTGATATGGGTAGCACCGGACGGTCGACCGGCACGCATCTTCACTATGAGGTGCGCGTGAACGGAAAACCTGTTAACCCAATGACTTACATTAAGGCTGCGAGAAATGTTTTCTAAGAGCAAAATCAACGAGCCCGCATCCAATGCGTCCGAGGCGGCAAAGCCTGCGGCTCCGGCCACACCGGCGGCACCTACCCCGTCTGAAACCAAGGCCAGCACTGCACCCAAGCCCAAGCCTCCGGCGTCGGTTCTGTCTGCGGACCTACACATCACCGGCAACCTGAAAACCTCGGGCGATATCCAGGTCGAAGGCACGGTCGAAGGCGACATCCGCGCCCACCTGCTGACCATCGGCGAAACCGCCACCATCAAGGGCGAAGTGACCGCCGATGACGTGGTGATCAATGGCCGTATCGTAGGCCGGGTGCGTGGTCTGAAAGTCCGTCTGACGTCGACCGCACGGGTCGAAGGCGACATCATTCACAAGACCATCGCTATCGAAAGCGGCGCGCATTTCGAAGGTTCGGTGCAGCGTCAGGACGACCCGCTGAACCCTGGTCGCGGCGGCAAAGGCGGCGCGAACCCGGCTGCTGAAGTCAAGCAGTAAAGCCGACACGCAATCAATTCTATCAACGCCGCAGGGAAACCTGCGGCGTTTTTGGTTTCACACCGCCATTGTCCCTTGTAGTCTTTGCAAATGTTGATTTTTTTCTCGGTTCTTTTGCTGATCGTTGGGTTTTTCGCCTATCGTCATTGGTCCAAAATCCAAGCACGCAATGCGCTTTTGGCAGCTCCTCTGACCAAGCATCAGCGTCGGGTCATCGACGCACAGGTTCCGCTGTTGCGCCGCCTGCCCGTCGGCCTGCGGGACAAGCTGGATGGCAAAATCAACCTATTCCTGGATCAGGTACAATTCCACGGCTGCGACGGACTGGACGTCACCCAGGAGATGAAGCTAGCCATTGCTGCGCAGGCCTCTTTGCTGCTGGTCAACCGTGACATCTGGTACGACAACCTGACCACCATTCTGATCTATCCCAACGCCTTCAAGTCGCGTCAGCGCAGGCAAGACGGCTATGTGATCAGCGAGAAAGAGATCGTGCGCACCGGCGAAAGCTGGGATCGCGGCCCTGTCATCCTGTCGTGGCGCCACAGCCAGCAAGGCGCGTTGGACGACCGGGATGGGCAAAACGTCGTGTTGCACGAATTCGCGCATCAGGTCGATGATCTGTCCGGCGGCACCAACGGCGTCCCGATCCTGAGCGACGGGCAGAGTTTCGCAGAATGGGAACGGGTTTTTCTGACCGCCTATGACACCCATGTTCACGCCGTGGAACATGGCCGCCCCACGGTCATCGACCCCTATGGCGCCACCGGACACGAGGAATTCTTTGCCGTCTCTGTCGAGGTCTTTTTCGAGCGGCCCAAAGCCCTGAAAGCCGATGCGCCCGAGGTCTACGACCAGCTTTCCAAGCTGTTCCAACTGAACCCGGCAAACTGGGAATAACCTAAACATTTAACAAAAATGAATTTTTGAATTACGCTAAGCCTATTGATTTTCGGAGGGCTTTTCATGTCATCAAAACTTCTGGCCGAGTTTTTCGGCACGTTCTGGCTGGTGCTGGGCGGGTGCGGCAGTGCAGTATTGGCAGCCGGAGTGGCCGATGTGGGTATCGGCTGGCTGGGCGTTTCATTTGCCTTTGGTCTGACGGTTCTCACCATGGCCTATGCGGTCGGTCACATCTCGGGCGGGCATTTCAATCCGGCGGTCAGCCTTGGTCTGATGATCGGCGGACGGTTTGACGCCAAGGATCTGATTCCCTACTGGATCGCGCAGGTGATAGGCGCGGTCGCAGCAGCAGCTGTGTTGTATCTGATCGTCAGCGGCGCGCCGGGGTTTGAAGGCGCAGGCGGGTTTGCCTCAAACGGGTATGGTGAGGCCTCACCGGAAGGCTATTCGATGCTATCCGCGCTGGTGATCGAGATCGTGATGACCGCGTTCTTTCTGATCATCATCCTTGGTGCGACATCGAATTTTGCACCCGAAGGCTTTGCGCCGATCGCCATTGGCCTGGGCCTGACGCTGATCCACCTGATCTCGATCCCCGTGACGAATACATCGGTAAACCCAGCGCGCTCGACCGGCGTTGCCCTCTTTGCAGACGGTCCTGCGATGGCGCAGCTTTGGCTGTTCTGGGTCGCACCGCTGATTGGGGCCGCAATCGGCGCGCTGATCTGGAAAGCAATGGGTGACGACTGAAGCAAAAAGCCCCGATGCGGTGCATCGGGGCTTTTTCTGATTATTCCGTGACTGTAACTTTTTTCATCACATCCGGCTGTCCGATCACCGCGCCGTTGGGCCCGTCGCCGCGCTTGATCGAATCCACCACGTCCATACCGCCGGTCACTTGACCGACAACCGTATACTGACCGTTCAGGAACGGACCGGGTGCAAACATGATAAAGAACTGCGAGTTGGCGCTGTTGGGGTCTTGCGCCCGCGCCATGCCCACAACACCCCGATCATAGTTATAGTCCGAGAACTCGGCAGGCAGGTCCGGGCGATCCGACCCGCCGGTGCCCGCGCGGCGCAGATCACTGCCCAGACGGCCATGCTCTACATCCCCGGTCTGCGCCATGAAGCCTTCAATCACGCGGTGAAAGACCACCCCGTCATACTTACCTTCGGCAGCCAGAGTGCTGATCTGTTCCACATGTTTCGGGGCCAGATCGTCAAACAGATCAACGGTCACGGTGCCATTGGCACCCTCACCCTCGATCTCAATCTCAAGGCCTGTGGCAAGCGCAGGGCTAGCCAGCAAGGCAAATGCAGCGGCCAGCTTATACATCGGCGGCCACCTTGACGCTGATCATGCGGTCAGGGCTCATCGGCGGTTCACCTCGGGTGATGGCATCGACATGCTCCATCCCTTCGATGACACGACCGTAGACGGTGTATTGGCCGTTCAGGAAGTGATTGTCCTTGAAGTTGATGAAGAACTGCGAATTGGCCGAATCCGGATTCTGCGAGCGTGCCGCGCCCAGCGTGCCCCGGTCGTGCGGCAGTTTCGAGAACTCTGCCGGAACGTTCGGCAGCGACGAGCCGCCTGTACCCGCCATACGGATGTTGAACCCGTCTTCCATGTCGCCGTGCTGCACATCGCCGGTCTGCGCCATGAAGCCGTCGATCACACGGTGGAAGGCCACGTTGTCATACTCGCCACCACGGGCCAGCTCTTTCATCCGGGTCGAGTGCTGAGGGGCCACGTCAGGCAGCAGTTCGATGACGACATTGCCGTCTTTCAGCTCGATGATGATGGTGTTTTCGGGATCCTTGATCTCGGCCATGTGGCCCTCCTGTCGTTTATCTTGCGCAAATACCTATGCGGCATGGGCGTGAATGCCAAGTGACGCATTGACCTGAGGGCAAAATGCAGGAAAAGAACCGCCTAAATCGGTTGTAACGACAAGGACAGAGTGATGGGCTGGAAAACACTGGACGATATGGACCTGAACGGCAAACGCGTGCTGGTGCGCGTCGATATCAACGTGCCGGTCGTTGACGGTGTTGTGACCGACGCCACCCGCATTCAGCGCATCGTGCCCACCGTGCGCGATATCCTTGCGGCAGGCGGCAAACCGATCCTACTGGCGCATTTCGGCCGCCCGGGTGGCGAGCGACGTGAGAACCTGTCGCTGAAACAGCTGATCCCCACCCTGACCACTGCCTTTGGCGCAGAGGTGCTGTTTGCCGCCGATTGCGTCGGCACCGAGGCCGAGCTGGCCGCCGAGCAGCTGCAGCCCGGCCAGGTTCTGTTGCTGGAAAACACCCGCTTCCACGCTGCTGAAACCAAGAATGACGCTGATCTGGCCGCTGGAATGGCCAAACTCGGCGAAGTCTATTGCAACGACGCTTTCTCGGCCGCGCACCGCGCACACAGTTCGACCGAGGCCATTGCCCGCCTTCTGCCCGCCTGCGCCGGTCGCCTGATGCAAGCCGAGCTCGAGGCCCTTGAGGGCGCTCTGGGCGCGCCAAAACGCCCGGTGACGGCGGTTGTGGGCGGAGCCAAAGTGTCCACCAAGCTGGAGCTGCTGGGCAATCTGATCGAAAAAGTGGACTATCTGATCATCGGCGGCGGAATGGCCAACACTTTCCTCGTTGCCAAAGGCCTGAATGTCGGCAAGTCGCTTGCGGAAACCGCCATGAAGGACACCGCAGCCGAAATCATGGCCAAAGCGGAAAACTCGGGCTGCAAGATCGTTCTGCCAACGGATGTCGTTGTGGCCGACAAGTTCGAGGCAGGTGCCCCACATCAGGTTCTGCCCGTGGATCAATGCACCAATGACGGCATGATCCTAGACGCCGGCCCTGACAGTGTTGCCGCAATTTCCCAGATCTTCGCAGAAAGCAAAACGCTGATTTGGAACGGCCCGCTGGGCGCATTTGAGATCGAGCCCTTTGACGCTGCCACCAACGCCGCAGCCTTGAAAGCCGCCGCTTTGACCCGCTCGGGCCAGTTGGTGTCCGTCGCCGGCGGCGGCGACACGGTTGCGGCGCTGAACGCATCCGGCGCGGCCAAGGATTTCTCGTATATCTCGACGGCAGGCGGCGCGTTTTTGGAGTGGATGGAAGGCAAGACCCTGCCGGGCGTCGCCGCGCTCGAGCAATAAAAAACGCAGCCCCTGACGCTTTTTTGCGAATCAGGGGATTCACAACCCGAATCACCTGTGACATAGTGCTTTCAGAGGCCCGGAAAGGGCCCGTTATTGAGGCGTTTCATACGGCGGTAAACAGAGTGTCCCGTTCCAATCGGCCCGGTTTGGGCGCAGTCGTTTTCTTCATGGTGGCGTTTATGCTGGGTGTTTATTTCACCTTCGCTGCCGTGCAGGGGGACTATGGCCTGTTCCGACGGGTCGAGATTGCAGCGGAACGGGACGCCCTGTCGCGCGATCTGGAAAAGCTGGAAGCCAAGATCGCCCAGATGGAGAACCTGACCCGTCGCCTCTCGGACACTTATCTGGATCTGGATCTGCTGGATCAACAGGCACGCTCGGTACTGGGCATGATCCGCTCGGACGAAATTGTTATCCGCTAAGCCAGGCCAAGATTTTTCGACGAAAAATCTCTGACGTCGCACCCTTTGATACCTGAGCTTGCAGGGTCAGTGTCGCCGCATATTTTCCCTCGCCAGAGCATCGGAAATGCTTTATGAAATAGTTTAACGCTAAACTATCTTGCCGAGAGGGGGAGATCGCCAATATGGCTGCGCGAAAAACCACAAAGAAACCAAATGTTTCTGCTGAAGAACTCACCACATATTACCGGGAAATGCTGCTGATCCGCCGATTCGAGGAGAAGGCCGGCCAGCTTTATGGAATGGGCCTGATTGGCGGCTTCTGCCACCTCTATATCGGTCAGGAAGCCGTTGTTGTGGGTCTCGAGGCCGCAGCGAAAGAGGGTGACAAGCGAATTACCTCTTACCGCGACCATGGCCACATGCTGGCCTGCGGCATGGATCCGGGCGGCGTGATGGCCGAACTGACCGGACGTATTGGCGGCCTGTCCAAGGGCAAGGGTGGCTCGATGCACATGTTCTCGAAAGAGAAGAATTTCTATGGCGGCCACGGCATCGTTGGCGCGCAGGTTCCATTGGGTGCAGGTCTGGCGTTTGCAGATAAGTATAAAGAAAACGGCGGAGTCACCTTTACCTATTTTGGCGATGGTGCTGCGAACCAGGGTCAGGTTTACGAGACGTTTAACATGGCGGCCCTGTGGGACCTTCCCGTGGTTTTCGTGATCGAGAACAACCAATACGCAATGGGAACATCACAGGCACGCTCGACCTCGACCAAAGATATCTACCATCGTGGCGAGGCTTTCGGCATCCCCGGCGAGATCGTGAACGGCATGGATGTGCTTGCGGTCAAAGCTGCCGGTGAAAAAGCCGTCGCCCACTGCCGCGCGGGTAAAGGCCCATATATCCTTGAGGTCAAAACCTACCGCTACCGCGGCCACTCGATGTCCGACCCGGCCAAATACCGCACCCGCGAAGAGGTTCAGAAGGTCCGCGAACAAAGCGACCCGATCGAACATGTGCGTGAGCTGCTACTGACCGGCAAACACGCGAGCGAAGATGACCTGAAGGCGATCGACAAAGAGATCAAAGAGATCGTCAACCAGGCCGCCGAATTCTCGAAAGAAAGCCCCGAGCCTTCCGTGGAAGAGCTCTGGACAGATATCTACGCCTGAGAGGACGATTAAGACATGGCAACCGAAATTCTCATGCCCGCCCTTTCGCCCACTATGGAAGAGGGCACGCTGGCCAAATGGCTGATCAAAGAAGGCGACACTGTATCATCCGGCGATATCATGGCCGAGATCGAAACCGACAAGGCGACGATGGAGTTCGAAGCTGTCGATGAAGGTATCGTTGGCAAGATCCTGATCGCGGAAGGCACGGAAGGGGTCAAGGTGAATACCCCCATAGCCGTGCTTGTGGACGAAGGCGAAGACGCCTCCGCCCTGCCCGCGGCTGCGCCCGCAGCCGCAGCGGTGACCGAGGCCGCCCCTGCGGCGGTTGAGGCCCCCGCTCCCGCCGCCGCACCGGCGGCTCCGGTCGTCGATCTGTCGCCGGATTGGCCAGCCGATGCCGAGATGAAATCCGAAACCGTCCGCGAGGCCCTACGCGATGCGATGGCCGAGGAAATGCGCGGTGACGACGACGTCTACCTGATGGGCGAAGAGGTTGCCGAGTATCAGGGCGCATACAAGATCAGCCAAGGTCTGCTGGATGAATTCGGCCCCAAACGCGTGATCGACACGCCGATCACCGAACATGGTTTTGCCGGTATCGCAGTTGGTTCTGCCTTTGGCGGCCTGAAACCCATCGTTGAGTTCATGACCTTCAACTTCGCCATGCAGGCGATTGACCAGATCATCAACTCCGCCGCCAAGACGCTCTATATGTCCGGCGGTCAAATGGGCTGTCCCATCGTGTTCCGTGGCCCCAACGGTGCCGCCGCCCGCGTTGCCGCGCAGCACAGCCAGGATTACGCGGCGTGGTATATGCAAATCCCCGGCCTGAAAGTCGTCATGCCCTATTCGGCAGCCGACGCCAAAGGTCTGCTGAAATCGGCCATTCGCGACCCCAACCCGGTGATTTTCCTGGAAAACGAAATCCTCTATGGCCGGTCTTTCGACGTGCCCCAAGTGGACGATCTGACCATCCCGCTGGGCAAAGCGCGTATCTGGCGCGAAGGCACGGATGTGACCATCGTCAGCTTCGGCATCGGGATGCAATACGCGCTAGAAGCCGCCGATAAGCTGGCCGAAGAAGGTATCAGCGCCGAGGTCATCGACCTGCGCACCATCCGCCCGATGGACACTGGCGCGATCATCAACTCGGTGATGAAAACCAACCGTCTTGTGACCGTCGAGGAAGGCTGGCCGCAAGGCTCGGTCGGCAGCTATATCAGCTCGGTCGTGATGCAGGAGGCGTTCGACTATCTCGACGCGCCGGTCATCAACTGCACCGGCAAGGACGTTCCGATGCCTTACGCCGCGAACCTCGAAAAGCTGGCCCTTATCACCACTGATGAGGTCATCGCCGCCGTCAAACAAGTGACCTACCGGTAAGGAATAGTCATGCGGCCGCTCGCCCCTCCAGAAGATGTAGAAACCAATGAAACGGCCCACGAGATGGTTCGTTTCTGGATAGCTGATGAAGAGCATCAACTAACATTGAATATCGGGCTATTTGACCCCGATGAGGAGCCCCGACTTTGGGGCTCCATCTTGACCGATATCGCACAACACGCTGTTAACGGAATGCTGCAAGACCGCCCAGACGCAGGTTCCTCAGACCTACTTCTGGCTCAAATCGAAGCAGGGTTTGCAAATCGTTTGAATCAATACCCGGAATTTTCGGGATCGCTCCAGGGGAGTAAGCACTAATGCCCACAGAAATTCTGATGCCCGCCCTGTCGCCGACTATGGAAGAAGGCACGCTTGCCAAATGGCTGGTCAAAGAGGGCGATACCGTGTCGTCTGGCGACCTGCTGGCCGAGATTGAAACCGACAAGGCGACGATGGAATTCGAGGCCGTTGACGAAGGCACCATTGGCAAAATCCTGATCCCGGAAGGCTCCGAAGGCGTGAAGGTCAACACGGCCATCGCGATCCTGCTGGAAGATGGTGAAAGCGCCGATGATATCAGCGCAACGCCCGCAGCAGCGCCCGCGGCTGCCCCGGCAGTCGCCGCGGGTAACGAGGCCGCCCCTGCGGCGTCCGAGGCGCCCGCCCCTGCCCCGGCTGCTCCGGTCAAGGCCGATGGCGGTCGTATCTTTGCCTCGCCTCTGGCCCGCCGGATCGCCGCGCAAAAGGGCCTTGATCTGGCGCAGATCACCGGCTCGGGTCCGCATGGACGTATCGTCAAAGCGGATGTGGAAGGCGCAACGGCGACGGCCCCAGCGGCAGCGCCCGCACCTGCAGCAGCGGCTCCGGCGGCGGCAGCTCCGGCTGGCCCCTCGGCAGACGCAGTTGCCAAGATGTACGAGGGCCGCGACTACGAGGAAATCAAGCTCGACGGCATGCGCAAGACCATCGCCGCGCGCCTGTCCGAGGCCAAGCAGACCATCCCGCATTTCTACCTGCGCCGCGATATCAAACTGGACGCGCTGCTCAAGTTCCGCAGCCAGTTGAACAAGCAGCTGGAAGGCCGTGGCGTGAAGCTCAGCGTCAACGACTTCATCATCAAAGCTGTCGCCAACGCGCTGCAACAAGTTCCAGCCTGTAACGCGGTTTGGGCCGGTGATCGGGTGCTGCAACTGAAACCCTCGGACGTGGCCGTGGCCGTCGCGATCGAGGGCGGGTTGTTCACCCCGGTGCTGCAGGATGCCGACACCAAGTCGCTGTCTGCGCTGTCGACCGAGATGAAGGACTTGGCGGGTCGCGCGCGTGAACGCAAACTGGCACCGCATGAATATCAGGGCGGTACCTTTGCGATCTCGAATCTGGGCATGTTTGGCATCGACAATTTCGACGCTATCGTGAACCCGCCGCACGCTGGAATTCTGGCTGTGGGCACCGGTGTCAAGAAACCGGTTGTAGGCGATGATGGAGAGCTGACCGCAGCAACCGTGATGTCCGTCACCATGTCCGTCGATCATCGGGTTATCGATGGTGCGCTTGGGGCAGAACTGCTGCAAGCTATCGTGGAAAACCTTGAAAACCCGATGGTTATGCTGGCCTAACATCTAATAACACAAAACAGCCGCGCCCGATTTTCCGGCGCGGCTTTTTGGTGCCCTGACGGGATGTGAGCAAGCGTGATCTGCCCGACTGTTGCTAGGTTCTGCGCAGCACACCAAATTGAGTGCAGATCAGAAACGAATGCACAGGTGCCCCATGACCTTCACGCGAATTACTCGAACAGGATTGGTTTTGCTGATGCTGGCTGCGATCGCACCCGCCGACGCCTATGCCAAGCCCAATAGCTATCCCGGCGAAAACTCGAAATACAATTCAAAAAGCGCGGTTGCCAAATGGGAAGCAGAACGTTCCAAACGAATTGAAGAGCGTAAGAAACGGCGGGAAGAACGGCGGCTCAAGCGGTTGAACGAAAAGAACAACCGCTCGAACTAATACTCACTTACTGATCCTTTCCCAGCATGTGATCCATCGAGATCGAGGGCTGATCGCACCCTGCTTCGCCCACGATCTTGGCCGGAATGCCCGCCACTGTTTTGCACGCGGGCACTTCCTGTAACACAACCGAGCCCGCAGCGATCCGGCTGCAATGACCCACTTCGATATTGCCCAGAACCTTGGCCCCGGCCCCGATCAGAACACCGTTGCCAATCTTGGGATGACGCTGCTCTTCTTCCTTACCGGTCCCGCCCAGCGTCACTGAATGCAGCATCGAGACATTGTCCCCCACCACAGCAGTTTCGCCAATCACTATGGAATGGGCATGGTCGATCATGATCCCTTTGCCGATTTTCGCGGCGGGGTGAATGTCGATCCCGAAAATCTCGGACGAGCGCATCTGGAAGAAATAGGCCAGATCGTAGCGTTTCTTCTGCCACAGCCAATGCGCCACACGGTAGGCCTGCATCGCCTGATAACCTTTGAAGTACAGGATCGGCTGCAGCAGGCGGTGGCAGGCTGGATCGCGTTCGTAGACCGCCATAAGGTCAGCGCGAGCCGCCTCGATCAATGACGGATCGTCGGCATAGGCTTCGTCCACAATCTCGCGCAGCACCATCATCGACATCTCGTTCGAGCACAGCTTGGCCGCTACACGATACGACAACGCGCGCTCAAGACTGCGGTGATGCAGGATACAGGCATGCACCAGCCCGCCCATCAGGGGCTCATTTTCAACGGCCGCTTCGGCCTCGGTCGTGATGCGGTCCCAGACGGGGTCGACGGGGGTCACAAGACTGCGCTTTTCCAACATGGCTTTTCATCCTTTGCTGCGCCTAGAATGCCATTTAGTGGCAAAAACGCCAAACGCAAACCCGTGATCTGCAAGGCAACGAAAATGAATGCATCGCAACTGGCAGAATTCGAAGCCAAAATTCGAGCGCGGTTGGAAGAACTGGCGGAGGATTCAGCCGCTGGACAGGACGCGCAAGCGGTTGTCGAGCTGGACCAGCAAGCCGTCGGTCGCCTGAGCCGAATGGACGCTTTGCAAAATCAGGCCATGGCCAAGGCGCAGCAAGCAAACAGGAATCTGGAAATGCGTAGGTTGCAATCCGCATTGCAGCGTATGGAGGACTGGGAATACGGGTTTTGCGAGGATTGTGGAGAGGATATCCCCGCTGGCCGCCTGAATTTGGACCTGGCGGCCAGCAAATGCGTCAGTTGCGCATCCGGTTGATCCAGGTGTCGATCAGGTGGCGCAGCACCAGTTCAAAGCACTGACAATATCGCAGATCGTCAAAGCTGGGCTCATCCGCCAGCTTCCTGTTCCGCGCCGCCGCCATCAGCGAACCATTTCCGAACAGCGGATGCATGCGCCCGGTCTGACCGACATAGGCGTCGGCCAACTGTGCTTCGTGGATCATCCGTTGGCACAGGCGGTCCCGGTCCGGCGGGTCAACGCACAACAGCACCCGCGCGGCGGCACTGACGTCGCCATGAAGCACCGGGCGCATCGTCAGCCCTGCCCGACCGACAGTCGCGCAAACAGACCAGGTCCAAAGCTGGCGGAAACCTGCGCGACCTGTACGTCGTACCCAACTGAGACACCGTCGCTTAGCTTCATCGCCGCGCTATAGATCCAACGCGGCTCGGTGGTGATCTCTTCTCGGATCAAGGACCCACTCGACCTGACCTGCACCAGGTAGGTCTCGGTTTCTTCCGACAGTGGGACGTCCAACCCCTCCCAGTCGTCGCCATCCAGACGGGAGCGGCGAATCCAACTGATCTGGTCCTCGGACGCAGCGCGATGCGCGCGCAGATGAACCGGAGCATAAGGCCGCAAGCCATTGCCATTGAACGCCAGAACCTGATGCACATAGGACGGATCATCGTATCCTCGCGCTGCTGGACCGATGCGATAGTGCTTGGCGACACGACGCTCGGACCTCAGAAGGTTGGTCTGAGCGATCCGTTGATCCAGCAAGACAAAGGTCGAACCCTCGGGCCAGACATCCGGTATGGCGGCATCGCTGCCCAACTGACCACGCAGGCGGCCAGACAACGCGTAAGTGCCGGGGCTTTCCAACGTTGCTTGGGCGAACTGAAACACCTCCCAGTTGTCGGGCGATCCGTCGCCAATGGCAGCCAGATTGGCACCGTTCAGCAGGGCGTCTCGCGGTCGGGATTCCAATAGCCCTGCGATCAACTCGACACGCAAGGGCGCACCATTGTCCCATACACCGGCACTTGCACGCCGCAGAGGTGTTTGCGTGAAGCCGATCACCGCCTGCCGGGAAATCACGTCTTGCAAGCTGTAATCCTCATCACTGCCAGAGGAATAGACGGCGGCCCCACCGGGCCACGGATCGGCCGACACCGCGATGTAGGGCGCATGGGGCGCCTCGGCCCCTGTGATCAACGGCAGGTCCAGAAACACGGGCAGTACTGGAACCGGAGCAACAAAGGGCCGTTCGGGTATGGCATCTTCGGGCAAGTCCGAGGCGCTATAGACGCCCGGCTCAACCCGGACCGCGTCCGCCAATTGCATCTCTGCCTGTTCCAGACGGTCGATGCGATAACGCGCACCCTGTTCATCGCCTGACAGGCTGATCACATCACCCGCGCCGATATTCAGCATCGAAGGTGGCAAGGCAAAGCGGACAGTTTCACGCGACACCCGCGCCTCGCTGAGCCAACGCTCGACCGTTTGGCGCCCTTCGGTGCGGGTCATCGACAGGGGCATCTCGTTGACCGAGACGGAATGTGTCTGATCGTCTGGTAGAACGGCCTCCTCCGAGACGATGTCGTGATCGGCATCCGATTGCACGAAACGCAACCGCACGCGCCCCGTCATCTCGGCTTCGGCTTCGCGTCTGTGTTCGATAGTGCTTTCGACATCCGGGCTGATGGCCAGTTGCTCGGGGTCAATCACCTGTGGCGTCTTCGCTGCCCGCATCCGAAAGATCAGAACGCCATCGCGTTCAATGGAATCGAATCCATAGCGCAGCATCAAAGGCTGCAAAGCCGCCCGCGCGTCCGAGACCTGCTCGATCACATAACCACGGACAACACCATAAAGCTGCGTGGTGTCGATATTTGTCACTCCGGCTCGGTGGCAGATTTCTGTCACCACGGACGCCAGACTGCGCGCGCCCGAGCGTCCATTCAACCAATGACCACGGGCATAGTTTTCGCCGTCGCTCCACTGGCTGCGCAGGTTCGGGAAAGCTGGATATGGCCGTGCGTCCCAGGCCCAGACATAGGCGTTGGACATGTCAATCATTGGCGCGTTATAGACATTCGATACCGGGTTCAGGGTCGGGTCGGACCAGTACCCCAGCACCGCGCGCAGATATTGAAGCTGCATGAAGTCATCACGCAATCCATTGGAATAGGCGGGTAGGCTGGATTCCGAGGACTTTGGGTCCAGAAATTTGTTCGGCTGGTTCGTGCCTTTGTCGATGGCCGCACAGCCAAGCTCTGTGAACCAGATCGGTTTCGACCCCGGAACCCATGCTGTTTGGTTCGTCTGTCGCATTCCGCCGATGCGTTCGTGATGCGGGTTGGACCACCAATTGCGCAGGTCCTTGTAGCGCCAGATCCACGGCTCGTTGTGTTGCGCGTCTTCAATGGGCGCGCGGATTTGCGCCTCGGCCTCTTCGGGCGAGGCATAGAACCAGTCATAGCCCTCGCCGCCTTCGATATTGCTGCGCAGGTAGTCCAGATCGTGGATCGCATTCGCGCCGGCCTTCAGGTCCGCGTGATCCTCGCCATCCCGCCAATCCGACAGTGGCATGTAGTTGTCGATGCCGACGAAGTCGATATTTTCATCCGCCCACAGTGGGTCGAGGTGAAAGTACCGATCCCCGCTGCCATCCGCAGGCTGATAACCGAAGTATTCGCTCCAATCCGCTGCATAGCCGATCTTGGTGTCAGGCCCCAAAATTGTGCGCACTTCGGCCGCGAGAGTGCGCATCTGAGTAACGGCCGAAAAACCCGAAGCCCCTCGGATCTGCGTCAGACCACGCATCTCGGACGCGATGCAGAAGGACTCGACCCCACCTGCGGCCTTACATAGCGCGGCATAGTGCAGAATAAAGCGGAACATCCCCCAGTCCTGCGGGCCGGTATAGGTCACTGCACCATCGGCGATGGCAAAATCCGACGCCCGCGCCTGACCGAAGAATGCATTGACCTGCGCATCGGCCTGAGCGGTGCCATCCGGCGAGCCCGCGCGTCCCGGTGCGGTGCTAAGCGTGATCCGTCCGCGCCACGGAAGATGGGGCTGACCGGTTCCGCCCGACCAGGGGTCTGGCAGGTTATTGCCGCTGAGTTGGTCCATCAGAATGAACGGGTAGAACATCACCCGTTTGCCCGATTGCTTCAGGTGCTGGATGGCCTGCACGACCGACGCATCGGCCGAGGTCGCCCCATAGACCGGTCGGTCATTTTCATGCTGTACAAGCTGCGCCTCGGCACGAGACACGCCCGCAACCGTCCAGGGCATATTTTCGCCCTCATATTCCTTGTGCAAAACCTTGGGCTGCAACTGACACTCGCCGCAACGCAGGTCATTCCCGAACCACGACACGATCAGCGAGGCCGCGTCGCAGGACGGCAGTTCCGTTTCCAGCGCGCGGGTCGAGGTTATAAGATCAGGCACACCAGACGCCGAGTTCACATTGGCCGCCCAGCTTTGCCCCCGTCCCTTGGTGTAATTCACCTGAGTGCTCGCCAGCGCGTATTCGCCGGTGCCCGGCATCAGGGCCACGCCCCGCACGATACTGGACAGTGCATTCGGTGTCTCTGGCAGGTCGGGTTGATCCGGACGCACCACCTCGAACGAGAATTGCGGCACCCTGCTGCCGAAGGCCGCCAGCTGCAAATCTTCGATCACTACATAGGCTGTGCCCCGGTAGGCCGGAACACTACCCGCCCCCTCAATCGCTTCGATCAAGGGATCAGGCAATTGCTCGTGATCCCCTGGGTAGACCCGCATGTTCAGGCCCGCGCGTTCTAGCTCCTCGCCGTCGGCCCAGACCCGGGACACATCGGCGATCTGTCCCGCCCCGACTGCAATCGCCAACGAGATCGAATAACTGTAGCTGTGAGTGGTGGTCGTGACCTCGGGTGCTTTCGGGCTTCCTTTGCCGCCGCCGCCCGACTGCGTGGTTGTGCTGGTACTGAGCGTTTCCAGAAAATCCGAGGCCCAGATGACCTGCCCACCAACCCGCATCCGCCCGAATAAGGTAGCGACCGAGGCACCTTCACCCGTTTCTGTCAGTCGGAACCGGTCCAGCCGTCCGGTTTCAACGACCTCGCTGCCACTGCCCATGACCGATTGGCTCATCAGCCGCTGGTCGATTACACGACCCAGCGACGCCCCGATGGCGCGCCCTATGACCGCCGTAGACAACCCCGCGACCGTGCCCCCAATCGCGCCGCCAATCGCGGCACCGGCCGCAGAAAGTACAATCGTCGCCATTTACATATCCTTCCGCGGAAAACAGAAACAGGCGACCACGCGGCGGCTCCAGGGATCGCTCAGGGTATTCTCGACAACGCCATGGCCGGAATATGCATGAATAAACTGCGGTAATGGTTTGATTTGGCTTACAAATCCGACATGCTTAGCCACGCGTCCGTCACGCATCCGAAACAGCAAAACATCTCCGACTGCCGCCTCCTTAACTGGCTTTGCGATCAGGTGGCGGCGGGCAGCATCCCACATCCGTTCCTCACCCTGCGGTTCAGACCAATCCATAGAGTACGAGGGCACCGCCTCCGGCTCGGCCCCCATGACCGCGCGCCAGACACCACGCAGCAAGCCCAGACAATCCGCGCCCGCCCCTTTGGTCGAGGCCTGATGAACATAGGGCGTGCCCAGCCAACTTCGCGCCTCGCTCACGATATCCTGCCTTTCTTCGGTCATCGTCTGCTTCCCCCTGCGTTCGGATTGCTTTTCTTGGGTACGGCCATCACCCAATCCTCGCTCGGAAGATCAGGAAATCCTTGGAAGTTTATGAGATTGCTAAATTTTAATCGACAGGTCTCCATGCGCTTATCGCAACCTGCGGTCAGGCGAACGTGGTCTCCAGCGGCCAGACCACCGCTTATCCCGGACCACAACGTGATGCGACGACCACCCGAGATCGGCTCATCCTGCTTGACCGACGCCCATAGGCCCTCGGCCTGCCCCGACAAAACGTCAACGCGGCCTCGTTCGAACCACGCGGCTAAAGCGGCTTCAGCACCCGTGACCTCAAGCACACTACCAGCAGTCAAACGAGCAATCTGGGCTTCGGCATGGAACCCCGGTGCTCCAACGTCGAACCGACAACTTCGGTCGCCCAGAACCGCCGTACAAGGTTTTTGATAGATCCGCCCCAGAGGCCGGTTCAACAGATCCGTCAGGCCCCGTAGTTCAGCATGAAACGCCCCACCCGCACGACGTATCTCGCCAATAGAGCCGCGAAATTGCAGGTTACGCTGTTCTGGCTGCGCCCAGTTCACCAACCAGGCTTTAACCTCAGCCCCATCGAAACGACCCGCCTCAATATCCTGTTCCCGAACCGCTGCATCGGACAACGCGCCCATCGCCTCGGAATTATCGATGGACAGGCCCGTAGCTTGTTCAACCGCAGCGGCGGTCAAGCCGGTGCTGGCCTTGAAGGTCAGTCCCTCGAACTGCAATTCCAGATCATGATCCGTGAACCCATATACCTGCCCATCCGGTCGCATGATGGCCCAGCATCGACACGTCGTCGTCAGCCCGGTTTGCAGGTGCGCTTGCAAGCTTTCCCGATCCCCGCTCATCAGATACGCACCTCGACAACCGGTACATTGGGAACGTCACCAGCCTGAAAGCTGGCAACGCTGGTTTGGATCTTGTCGGTGTCAAAACGCACGGGCACGTCAAACTCGAACCCCGCGGTGATCTCGACATTCTCGGGCGGCGGGTCGGCGAACATCACTTGCCCGCGCAGCAGATCGACCTCGAAATCCACCCCTTCGCGCATTTCATCCTGTTCTAGGCCCAACCGCACCGTACCCAGAACCGGCTTGGTGATAGGGCGCACATATTGGAACCCGCCCGAACTGTAGGTTTTAACAAGCTGAAATTCGGTCTTCACACCGTCCCCGCGCGCGATGACCTGATCGCCTTTGTCCACGTCAGCGGTTGCTGCACCGGATTTGTAGTCGGACCAGTCCTTCCAGCGGAAACCGAACATTTGGCCCTGCCGCGCCTCGAAAAACGAGATCAAAGTCTCGATATCATCCAGCGACCGCATCCCGAACCCAGCGTCATACCGCCTGCGCGAATGAGCCCAAGGAGTGTTGCGTTCTTCGAAACCATTGGCCAGCGTCACGATGTCCGTGCGCCGTTCCGGGCCGCCGACCGAGCCGAAACTCAGGCTGGCGGGAAATCTCACCTCGTGGAAATTCATGACCTGCTCCGTGATTTACCTATTGCGATTGCCGCGACCCAAGGCGCGGCTCATCTGTGCGGCGATCTGGCTTTGACTGCGTCGAAAGCCCTGCACGTCAGGTGTGGTGATGTTCATCACCACATTCACCGCTCCACCTCCGCCCGATGTGCGAACACCCAGCTTGCCATCTGGTCCGCGCGCCAGAGGCATAATCGCCTCAGGGCCAGCCTCACCCATCAGGCCGGTCGCGCCGCGCATCGGGAAAGTCGTCGGGCCGGTGATCACCCCGCCATTGGCAAAGGGCATTACCCGGCCCTGGCTAAAACTGCCGCCGTCTGCAAAGGGCAGAATACCTTGGACAAAACTGCCGACCCCGTTTGCCAGCAGGCCACCGAAATGATCCGTTACCGGTTTGATCGCCGCCGAATAAGCCGTGCGGATCATCGAGTTCTTCAACACATCCAGCGCATCCGATAGGTTCATCCCATCCAGCACAACGCCATCAAAAGCCTTGCGTAGACCACCAGACATACTACGCTCGAGCGTAGCGACGTCCTTGCCGGTTTCCTCAAACGCCGCGCTGATCCGTTTCATCTGGCTGTCAAATGCCGCTGCCATCGACGCAGCAACGCCTAGCGCGTCGCCCAGCGCTTCGCCCCGCTCCTGAAGGTCGTCCAACCCATCACGATCCGTCGTCATCACGCTCTCCTTGTTTCTTGTCCGGGTAGGCTGCCAGCAAAGCGTCCAGCCCCTTGCGGTTCATCGCAGGCATCCCTGCGCCCTGCCCCAGCATCAGCCGCAGCTCTGCCGGGGTCAGACGCCAGAACTGGTCCGGCGTCAGACGCAAGCCGGTCATCCCGGCCCGCATCAGGGTGGGCCAGTCGAACCCGCTCAACGATCCGGCACCATGAAGGCGCGGGCCAACAACTCAGCCGCCGCGCGGGCCCCTTCCATGGGGCCGCCCGCGATCTCGGCGCGCAACATGTCGGCGCGGGTCACATCCGCCCCGCCCCCCCGCAGCCCCGCCACGATCAGCGCCAAAACATCGCCGCTGGAGTAGGCCCCGCCTTCGAACCGCTGCACCAGTTCCACCAACGTCCCGGTGCCGATTTCCTGTTCCAGTTCCGCCAAAGCACCCAGCGTCAGCTTGAGCACCCGTCGCTGCCCATCGATGGTCAATGCCACCTCACCCGTCCACGGATTGGCCATCGGCTTACAGCGCCGTAAAGGTCAGAGCCCCGGCGCTGGCCAGGCTCATCTCATAGGTGGCCTCGCCGTTATGCGAGCCCGCATACTCGATGCCAGTCACCTGAAACGCGCCTTCGACAATGCCGAAATCGGGGATGATCACCTGGAAATCTGGCGTCTCACCGTCAAAGAACAACTGACGCGCACGTTCATCGGTACCTTCGTCCTTGAACACACCCGAGCCCGAGATCGAGGCCGATTTGACCCCAGCCCCCGACAGCAGCTCGCGCCATCCGCCCTGGCTTTCAAGGCTGGTGACATCCACACTTTCCGCGTTGAAACTGACCCGCGTGGCGCGCAGGCCCGCGATGGTCTCGAACAGGCCCGAGCCGTTCATATCCACTTTGACCAACAGGTCTTTTCCGTTCTGGGCAGCCATATGCTCTCTCCGTTGATTGCTTAGTCGTCTTCCACGCGGGCGCGGAATCTCAGGTCGATCTGGCGGATCGCGCCGCCCGTTCCCGTGCGCCGGGCGCTGGCGCGTTCGAACCACAGCCCCACAAGGCGGCCCCGATCCAAGCTGAGTGCTGCGCCTTCCAGCGCGTCGCACACCGCGCCCGCCAACGTCTTGGCCGTTCCAAAGCCTGCGGCCTCGGACACCACCGACACAGTGAACCGATGCACGGCCCCCGTGCCCGACCGGTCTGAGGCATCGCGCACCTCTTCCGGGCCCAACGTCACATAGGTTTGGGGCACCGCACCCGCCGGAACCGCGTCATAGATCGCGCCGCCTGACAGCGTACTGACCTGAGCGTCACCGGACAGCTTTTGAAACACCGCCGCCTGCAATGCGGCCGAAACGCCATAACTCATGCTGCCACCTCTTCATCTGCAAAACAGGTCAGGTACTGGCCGCGTGGGTCGCGCTCGGCCACGGCGCGGATTACGAACCGGCGCGAGCCCTCAGAGAACCGCTGATCAGGGCTTGGGCGCATCGACGATCCCTGAGGCGCGCCGCGCACCACGATGCGATAGCCAACGCGCGAGATCGGAACGCCCGCAACAGACCGCTCGGACCCACTTCGCGCGGTGACCTCGGCCCAGACCGTGCCCAGGGCAGCCCATGTCTCGGTATAGCCACCCGCCCCGTCGGCACTGCGTACCGGCGCTTCAAGCACCAGTTTTCTGTTCAACCGGGGCGTCTTCATTGCGCCACCCCGGCACCAAAGCGCACAAACCGGTAGCGTTGGATCAGGCTGGTGACGCCAAAGGGCATACAGCCCGCGCCCAGCGCCGTCTCATCGCGGTATTCATAGTAATGCGCCGCCAGCAGCAGCACCGCCTGCCCCAGATCAGCGGGCAGAGCCCCCCAATCCGCAGCCATCCCGGCGGTAAATGCAATCTTGACCGACCCACCCGTGGGAATGGTCGGCAGGCTTGCTCCGGCAGGACGCAGACGCGGGCGTTGGCTGTCTTGGGCCAGACGATACCGGCCACTGTCCACCACCGTGTCGGTGCCGGTTGCGTCGGTCACAGTCACCGCGCTGATCGCCGTGACCGGGGCCACCGGCAACACCTCAACCACCGTATCGCGCCAGCTGTTCAGATCCCATGAAAACCCGCGCGAGATCAGCACCTTTCCAGTGCGCGCTTCAATCGCTGCAATCGCCGCCCGCAGAAAGCTTTTCAACACTTCATCTTGCACACTGTCTTCGGTGAAACCCGTTCCCAGCCGCAGATGAGCCTTCAACTGGTCCACCGGCAGCGCCGCATCCGCGATGGCGGTTTCTTCGATCAACATCATCCATTCACTCCGCAATCTCGGACCCCACCGGGGCCGTAACTTCAGGAATTGACGGGCACGCGCCGCCCCACGTTGCTCGGACGGAGGGGAGCAGCTAGACAACGCAAGGGATCTCACCCCGGCACGCACCCGCCGCCCCGGGGGGCCAATGGCCCCCCGAGGATTCAGCCCGCTTTAGGCGGTGCCGAATTTCACCAGCTTGATCGCGGCAAAGTCGCTCACGTCGCCGCCGACGCGCTTGGTCGCGTAGAACAGGACATGCGGTTTGGCGCTGAACGGGTCGCGCAACACGCGCAGGTCGGGACGCTCGGCAATGGTGTAACCCGCCTGAAAATCACCAAACGCGATCGAGAAACTGTCGGTGCCCGCATCCGGCATGTCCTCGGCGATCAGCACCGGATAACCCATCAGGCGCGCAGGCTCACCCGCCGCCAGACCGTCCGACCACAGGAAACGGCCATCGCTGTCCTTCAGCTTGCGGATCAGACCCGCGGTTTTCGAGTTCATCACGAATGTGCCGTTCACGCGGTACTGCGCACCCAGCGCGTAAACCACATCGACAATCGCATCCGCATCAACACCGCCGTCGATGCCGGTGGGCACGTAGCCAATGTTGCCCCAGTCCCAAACGTCATTGTCGACCTTGGTGTGGCTCAGGATACCTTTGGGCTTGTCTGCCCCATCACCGTTGATAAAGGCCGAGGCTTCGGCGCGGGCGAACTTGTCTGCAATGCGGCCTGCCAGCCAGCCTTCGACGTCAAAGGCGCTGTCATCCAGCAAACGCTGCGAGGCTTTGGGCAGCGCGCTCAGCTCGTGCAGCGAGATCGAGATACGGTCAATCGACGGGGTCGCGGTCTCACTCGCAGCGGTGTTCTCATCGGCCCAGCCCGCGCCTACATCGGTATGGTCGATCAGCACATCGAACGAGTTCGCCTCGACATTCACCACAGACGCGATCGAGCGGATCGAGGCGGTGGATTTCAGCACCGACTTGATTATTTCAGCGGTCTGCGGATCAACCAGATAGCCGCCATCGCTGTTCACAGCGCTGGACAGGGATTTCGATTCCATATCAAGCCCGCGCAGGCCGTCATCCTCGCCCGAACGCACATAGGCGTCAAAGGCCTTCTGGTGCGGTGCGCCGTCCTCGATCGAGGCCGCAAGGTGCGGACGCGCCGCGATGGTTGATTTACGATCCAGCATGGTCAGTCGCTCTTCTGTCTGTTGCAGTTGGGTTTTCACTTCTGCCTTGAGGCCCTTGAATTCATTCACGAAGCCAGCCATCGCCTGCTTCACCTCCTGAACCAGGGGCGCACCCTCTCCGGTCAAGGCCGGGGTTTCGGTCTTGCTCATCAGCACTTCCATTTCTTGGGTGGGGGTTGAGGCGCGCTAGGTCCGCGCCAGCTCCTGCCGGGCGGTGTTGAACACCTCGGCAATACTGCGCCAGGTGTCTTGCGCGTCAGGCTCAACGCCCTTCGCCGCCACCCGCGCACTGGGCAGCATCGGGAACGTCACCAAGGACACCTCCCACAGCTCCAGTTCGATGAGGACCCGCTGGCCCTTGTCATTCTTTACGGCCCGTTTGGTGCGATAGCCAATCGACAGGCCATCCAAGGCCCCCGCGCGGATCAGCTCGGCCGCCTCACGGCCCTTTTGCGTGGCCTCTAGCAGACGCCCTTTGACCCAAAGGCCCCGGTCATCCTCGCGCACCTCGTCCCAGACGCCGATGGGTTGCGCCGGATCATGCTGCCACAGCATCTTGACCCGCTGACCAGCTTTCGCCAGACCGTCAAGCGAGCCGCGATACGCCCCGCGTTGCACGACGTCGCTGCCCTGATCGACCTGTCCGAATAGGCTGGCATAACCCTCGATCACCGCATCATCCGTTACCGAAAGCCCGTCTCCGAACCGTGCGAATTTGTGTTCCAAATCCATGAACACCTCCTCGTAAACCTTTGATTTTACGGCGCCGCCGCAAGGAATGACTGAAACACCTGCGCCAGGATCACTGCCGCGACGCCATAGACCGTCAGCCACAACCGTTTCTCCAGCCGTTCCATCATTTCTTCGATCTGATCCAGCCTGCGGCACAAATGGTCGTGCTGGATCTCGGCCACCCTCTCATGCGCGGCCAGACGCAGGCCCGGCGCGCAATCGAACGGGGGATACCCCTCAGCCATCCGCGCGCTCCGGCAGCCCCAGCAAGGCGCGCTTTTCAGCGTCGGACAGGAAGTCGGTGCCATTGACCCGCGCCCATTGCGCATCGCGTTCCTCCGACAGCGCAGGCACCTGATCCAGATCGGGCTTCAGCACCAGATCCTCGCCGGTGTACCCCACCAGCCACTCCGAAACCGCCGCCGCCACCCGCGTCACCAGAGGCAGCACGGTCAGGCGGTAAAACGCCCGATTGGCCTCTTGATAGTTCGAATAGGTCGCGTCCCCTTGTATCCCCAGCAACATCGGCGGGACACCGAAGGCCAGCGCGATCTCGCGGGCGGCGGCTTCCTTGGTCTTTTGAAACTCCATATCGGACGGCGAAAAGCCCATCGGCTTCCAATCCAGCCCCCCTTCCAGAACCATCGGACGACCTGCATTGCGCGCCCCGCGATAGTTCTGCTCGATCTCATCCGACAATCGCCGGAACTGATCCTCGGCCATCACCCCATGGCCATCGCCCTTCCACACCAAAGCCCCCGAAGGCCGCGCCGCGTTGTCGAGCAGCGATTTTGACCACCGCGACGCGCTGTTATGCACATCAATCGCCATCGCCGCCGCCTGCATGGGCGAAAAGCCATAATGGTCATCCTGAGGGTGGAAAGATTTGATGTGACAGATCGCATCCGCAGGGAAGCGGTGTGTCTTGCCGCCCGCCGTGTAATCATACGCCTTGGGCCAACCATCCGCACCCGGCACCACGCTCATCCGGTCAGAACGCAGGACGTGCAGCTCAAGCGGCAAGCCTTCTTCGGCCTGCACGGCCTCGACATAGGCATTGCCCGACAGCAACAACTGCCCGAACAAAGCCTCCATCAACTCCGCCCGCCCCTGCGCCGCGTTAGGGCGACGCATCAACGACAGGATCGGATGCGCATCATAGCGCTGCGCCTGATCCTGCAGGACCAGAGGCAGCGCCGCCGCCGCCTCGGCAATCAGCTTGACCGACCGAAACCCCACCGGGTTGCCCGAAAACCCCGTGCGGGTCAACGACACCGCGTCCCGAGGGCTCCACGCCACGCGCCCGCCTGTCTGCCACGCCACCACGGGACCCGCCGCGCTGGCCTTCGCATCGGGCGCTTCGCCCGCCGATCCACGACGCAAGAAATCGAATACCATCTGTGCTCCTTTCTGCCGCTGCTCTGCCCGGCTTGTTGAAAGGAGTTATGCAGGAAAGAAGTTTAAGCCTTGGGAATGGGGCGTACGGGGGTTGGGCAACGGTGGCATTATCGTGTGGTTACGACGTTTTACCTGCCATGATAAAAACACGTGACATGAATGTCAGAAAATCTGTATCAACCTAACATGTTGATTGAGTTCTTTAAAAAAGTTGGCAGTTCGAAATGGTTGCCGTGGATCGGGTTAACTCCAATCCTGATTTTCTTAGTTTGCGCGATTATTGTCGGAGAAGGTCTCCTTGGTATCGCAGGTGTAGCCTTTTTAGCCAGCATGCCTTTGGGTGTCGCGGTGGGTGGGTTTGCCGCGCATCGTTTGAGCAGGAAATTGTTCCCACGTAAGCCCGAGATCGAACAAAGGCTTACCCAATCGCTTTCGGCACTCGGGTTTCTTTCGTTGCCTTCTTTCGTCGGATGGGCGGCCAATTCTTACTTGGATGCAGGAATCGACATGTATTCTCTGAAAACACATTTGTTTTGGGCTTGCGTCGTAAGTGGCGGCTTTTTTTTGATCAATCCAAGTTCATCAAAGACTTAGCTTGTCGTTCGTTAAAAAAAATAAAGCTGACAAATCCGAACGCCTCGCCTAGTCAAGCTGTGACGAACCAGACTTTCCAAAAGCCTTCACAAACTCCGCACCCTAGGCCTCCGATACCCCCCCGCAGGCCCCACAACCAACTCATGCAGCGCCCAGACCAGCGCGTCGACCCGGTCAGGCGAGCCCGGCCCCTCATACCCGCGCGCAGTCATCTGGCACATCTGCTCCTCCAGCGCGTCCAGACCGGCCACATGGCGCACCCGCCCCTGTTCATACAAAGCCGCCACAGGCTCGGCCCGCGCGACCTTGCCGCGTGACGCCCGTACCGCCCGATAAGGTACCAGAGGGTCCACCTGCCGCACGACCTCTTCCACCAGTTGCCCGCCCTGATTGACCTCGGCCACCAGCCGCTCGGCCCCGAATTCATCCATCGCGTCAATCGCCGCGTGCGCCCAGCCCGCCGGGCCAAAGCCCTGCACCGTCCGGTCGGCCAGCACATAGGCCCGCCAGTCCTCGGGCGCGCCCTGTAGCTGAGCCCCCACGACCACAATCCCGCAAGCATCCGCGTCCGCCCCCGCCGTCACCGCCGGGTCCAGCGCCACGACGATGCGATCCAACGCAGGCACCCGCGCGCACCGCGCCGCCTCCAGCATCGAACCGGTCCACAGCGCGCCCTCAGCATCCGACAGCAGCACCCCGTCCAACTCCTGCCGCCCCAGCCGCGTCCCCGCATAGCGCGCGCGCACCTCGTCCAAAAACGAATCCGCCAGATTGGCCCGGTTCGCCTCGGTCGGTGCATGGGTCTGCACGGTGGAGGGCGACGCCAATAAATTCTTCAAAACCTTCACATTACGCGGTGTGGTGGTCACGCAGACCCGAGGCCGATCCCCCAACCGCAGCGCAAACTGCAACATATCCCAGGTCTCGCCCGCCTTCTTCCACTTGGCCAGCTCATCCACCCAGGCCGCATCGAACTGCGGTCCGCGCAACCCCTCGGGATCATGCGCCGAAAACGCCTGCGCCTCGGCCCCGTTTGGCCAGATCAGCTTGCGCTCCGACGCTTTCCACACCGGCCGACGATCCGGGGGCGAGCATTGCAATATGCCGCTATCGCCAAAGATCATCACATCGCGCACCTGATCAAAGGTCTCCCCAACCAGCGCCACCCGGCTAGCCTCGCCCTTGTCCAGCGGCTTGGACCCTTCGACCATCGACCGCACCCATTCTGACCCCGCCCGCGTCTTGCCCGCGCCACGCCCGCCCATGATCACCCAGGACCGCCAGTCACCCTCGGGCGGTAGTTGATGCGGCAGCGCCCAGAATTCAAACAGGAAAGGGAGGGCACACAGCCCCCCCTCCCCGATCTCACTCAGAAATCTGTCCCTCACCGCAGCATCGGCGGAGGCGAGCCAGCCTGCACCCGATTTCAAATCGAGCGCGCTCAAGGTCGAGCGCGTATCCCCCTTGGGCAATTCCGGCTTGTCTGTGATGTTGTTCGACAAAGCTTGTCTCCACTTTCTGACAACTTCGGATCAGCCCCTCTAACTGACCCAGTTGTTTTGCCGTTCCGGCAAGATCTGCATCCTCCCCGGTTCCGATTTGCCTGCGCAGTTCTTCTGCTGCTTGGCGCAAACCGCGAATAGATGTTTCCAGCGACTGCAACAGTTCCGCCGTCTGGGACATCCGCTCTTCCGGGGTAATTAAAGTCATGTGTGCCTGTGACCTCATGCGTGAGTTTTCTCCGCACGAGAGAAACGAAAAAACGACCGCCGGGTTGCCCCGCGGCCGTTGCTCATTTCTTCTAGCATGACACAATCAATACGACAAAAAGCACGCAAAGTCAATATGTTGCGCAACACCCATGCAACAGGAACCGCACTGCCTGTTAAGACTGTTGGCGTTTGATCTGTCTATCCAGCGGTAAACTCGCTCAACCCCGAGCGATCTCCAGCACGGCGGCACTCACAATCAGTACCGCCCCAGTTGCCTCGCGCAGCCCAAAGGGCTCGCCCGAAAAAACAGCCGCCGAAACTAGGCCGACCACAACCTCGCTCATCAATAACAACCCCACCCGAGCCGGTGTCAATAAGGTCGCGGGCCAGATCGTCAGAAAGATCATCGGCAGAGTGTACAGCACCGACAGTATCGCAATGGGCAACACACCGACAACAATCGCGCTTTGCTCTTGCACCCCGCCTGCGCTGAACACCAGGCTGATCAGCGACAGCAGCAGAGCCCCAGTAATAAACGCAAACACCTGCCCCGGAACCGAAATGCCCGAGGAGCGATACAAACCCAGGGTGCCCACCGCCCAAGCCATGCCGGATACCAGCGCCGCCCAATCTCCGACATTGCTGGGCCAAGGGATGCCGTGGCCGCTGCCAAGGACGATCGCCATTCCGCCAAGGCCGGATATCAACCCCAAAACGCGGGCTCTGGTCAGACGCTCGCCAAGAAAAACCCGGCCTAAGATCGTGCCCCAAACCGGCGTCAGGTAGAACAGCAGGATGGCTCGAACGACATCCGTATAGACCAGACTGATCGTGAACAGACCAAAGGCCGCACCCGTGAACATGCCGCTGAACATCAAATCCTGCCAGCGCCGTGCCAAACCATGCCGGTCGCGCCACAAAAGCGGCAAAAGGAAAAGCAGCGCTGCCGAATACATCACGATCCCCGGCCAAGCCCCTTCCAACCCCTGATCCACGAAGTAGCGGACAGGGATCCAGTACAGTCCCCACATCATACCGCCAAGAACCAGGGCACCACTGGCGAGCTTGAGGCTATGGCCCTGCTGTGCACTTCCCGTCATTCCCAACCCCAAACTTCGCCTCGCAATGTTACGACGCGCTGAACCGCCACTCGGAAATCGATGGCTCAAACTGATTGAGAACGCCAGCAGAATTTAGAACTCCGACCGCCAGTCCATCAGACAAATACTTGACAATGCTCGCGCCAACGCTCATGTGCCGTCCATCAGCGCCGCCGCGTGAGCATCCGGGCCTTTGCCCCCACGGCGCACCATATCTCTCCTGGTTCCCCTTCACGCAGGGTTCTTGATGCGATGGCCGGATGGCGCAGGATACGCCTGTGCGTCCCGAGGTCTCGCTAAACCCTGCCTGCCGCGCTTTTGCGCGGTCACACGCATCCGCGCGCAAAGTTGCGGATATCAAAGGATTATTACGTGTTCGACTTCGACATGCTGGGTCTTGCCCCGGCTTTGAATGACGCCCTGAAACGGGCAAACTTTACTCAACCCACACCGATCCAAAACCAGGCCATCCCAATGGCGCTGAATGGACATGACATTCTTGGGCTGGCCCAGACCGGCACTGGTAAAACGCTGGCCTTTGGTCTGCCGCTGATTGATCACCTTCTGGCGCAACCGGCCAAACCTGCCCCCAAGACAGTCAAGGCGCTGATCCTTGCCCCGACGCGCGAACTGGTGAACCAAATCGCTGACAGCCTGCGTACCCTCACGCAAAAGACAAAACTACGCGTCGCCACCGTTGTTGGTGGGCAATCAATCGGCAAGCAGATTTCGTTCCTATCGCGCGGCACCGATATTTTGGTCGCCACCCCGGGACGACTGATCGACCTGATGGAGCGTGGAGCCGTCGATCTTGGTTCTGTGCGCCATCTGGTGCTGGACGAGGCTGATCAAATGCTGGACATGGGCTTTATCCACGCGCTCCGCAAAATCGCGCCCGCTTTGGGCACGCCGCGCCAGACGATGCTGTTCTCGGCCACTATGCCCAAGCAGATGGAGGAGCTAAGCCAGTCCTACCTCACCAACCCGCAGCGCATACAGGTGTCGCCTCCTGGCAAGGCGGCGGACAAGATCACTCAGTCCGTGCACTTCCTGTCCCGCGCGGACAAGCCCCGCAAGTTGCGTGAAATCCTCTCGGCCGACTTGGACGCTCTGACGCTAGTCTTCGCCCGCACGAAACACGGGGCTGAGCGGTTGATGAAGGACCTCGTTCGGGATGGCTTCAATGCAGCCTCGATCCACGGAAACAAAAGCCAAGGTCAGCGGGATCGCGCCATCAAGGCGTTCCGCGCTGGCGAGATCAACATCCTCGTCGCGACAGACGTTGCTGCGCGTGGCATCGACATCCCCGGCGTAGCCTATGTGATCAACTATGACCTGCCCGAGGTGCCCGATAATTATGTCCACCGCATCGGTCGCACTGCCCGCGCAGGGCGCGAGGGTGAAGGCATCGCCTTCTGCGCCCCGGATGAACTGGACCAACTGAAGCAAATCCAGAAGCTGATGAAGATCGACATTCCGGTCGCCAGCGGCACCATGCCCGAATTCGCCGAGCCCAAAAAGCCGCGCAAACAGGGCGGTTTTCGGGCGCGTAGGCCACAGGGGGGCAACACATCTTCCAAGCCTTCGGCGTCTAAACGGCGGCGTCCGCGCAGACGCCCCGCTGCGTAAAAAAGAAAGGGCCGCGATTTCGACGCGGCCCTTTTTTTCTTAGTTGCCCGAACTGTTTCTCTCGGCCTCAATCTCGCGCCACTTGGCGACGTTTCGATTGTGCTCGTCCAGCGTTTCGGCAAAAGCGTGCCCACCAGTTCCATCCGCGACGAAGAACACAAAGTTTGTCTCCTCCGGTGCCACGGCGGCCTCAAGACTGGCCAGCCCCGGATTGGCAATCGGGGTCGGTGGTAGACCGTCAATCACATAGGTATTCCAAGGTGTTGCGCGGCGCAGTTCACTGCGGCGCAAGCCACGCCCCAGCGTGCCCTTGCCCTCGGTCACGCCATAGATAACCGTCGGGTCCGTTTGCAGTTTCATACCCCGCTCCAACCGGTTCACGAAGACGCTGGCCACTTGCCCACGCTCATGCGGGACGCCGGTTTCCTTTTCGATGATCGAAGCCAGGATCAACATCTCTTCGGGGTTCGAGATCGGCAGATCATCCTGACGGCTTTCCCAGATCGCGTTGATCCGAAGTTGCTGCTTGTCCTGCATCCCCCTCAGCACGGCCGTCCGGTCGGCTCCGCGCGCGATGTCGTAGCTGTCAGGCGCCAACATCCCCTCGGCGGGTATCTCAGCCACCTCGCCCGTCAACGCGTCGATCTGCTTCAGCCCTTCGACCACCTGCCACGAGGTCACACCCTCGGCCACCGAAACACGATAGCGCGTATCCGCATCTTCGCGTTTCTCGACATAGGCGGCAGGCACCTCGTCCGAGGTCACATCAAAAGTCGCAATCTCATCAAAATCCAGCGTCGCCGGGTTCAGCTCGCGCACGCGGGTCTGAATTCGGGTGACGCCGATGCGATATTCGATCTCCGACCCGCAGGTGCTGGCACCGCTGCTGGTGATCTCATCTATGATCTGTTCCATCGACGCACCTTCGCGCACCAGAAAGCTGCCAGCCTTAAGCTGCGGCGCCTTGTCGGTGTAGTCTGCCGCCATCCGAAACAGCACGGCGCTGGTGATGGCGCCTTGCTCCTGCAGCTGTTGGCTGACCGCACCCATGTTCGAACCGCGCTGGACCTGAAGACAGATCGCAGTTTCAAGCGGGCCCGCGTTTTTGTAACGGGATTGCCCCCACAAGATCAGACCACCCATCAGGAACAAGCCAACCACCAAAACGGTCAGCATGTTCGATGCAAGGGCCCGCCACATTTAACTGACCTTTCCGAAGATCACGCTGGCATTGGTGCCACCGAACCCGAACGAATTCGACAGGGCCACGTTGATCTCACGCTCGCGCTTGGCGTTAGGGGCCAGGTCAATCGGCGTCTCGACAGCCGGGTTATCTAGGTTGATCGTAGGCGGTGCAACCTGATCGCGGATTGCCAGGATCGAGAAGATCGCCTCGATCGCGCCCGCCGCGCCCAGCAGGTGGCCGGTCGCCGATTTGGTCGAGGTCATGGTCGCATTCGCCGCGTGATCGCCCAGCAGGCGTTCGACCGCGCCCAGTTCGATCGTATCCGCCATGGTCGAAGTGCCATGCGCGTTGATATAGTCCAGATCTTTCGGCTCCAGCCCGGCGCTGCGTAGCGCGGCTTTCATCGAGCGCTCGGCCCCGTCACCATCCTCGGATGGAGCCGTGATGTGATAGGCGTCACCGGACATGCCATAGCCCAGCACCTCGGCGTAAATCTTCGCCCCCCGCGCCTTGGCGTGTTCATATTCTTCCAGCACGACAATGCCCGCACCTTCGCCCATGACGAAGCCGTCGCGGTCGATGTCATAAGGGCGGCTGGCTTTCTTGGGATCATCGGCATATTTGGTCGACAATGCCTTGCACGCGTTGAACCCGGCAATTCCGATCTCACAGATGCAGCCTTCGCCGCCGCCCGCAACCATGACATCCGCATCACCTGCACGAATGATACGGCTTGCATCGCCAATTGCATGGGCACCGGTCGAACAAGCAGTCACGACCGAATGGTTCGGCCCTTTGAACCCGCGACGGATCGACACCTGACCCGAGGCCAGATTGATCAGCGCGCCAGGAATAAAGAAGGGCGAAACACGGCGCGGGCCCTTGTCACGGATCAGATTCGCGGTATCCGCGATAGACCCAAGCCCACCAATACCCGAGCCTATCAGAACACCTGTGCTCAAGCGCGCTTCTTCGTCTTCGGGCATCCAGCCAGCATCTTCGCAGGCCATATCGGCAGCCGCAATCGAGTACAGGATAAAGTCCTCAATCTTGCGCTGTTCTTTCGGCGACATCCAATCGTCGGGGTTGAACGTTCCGTTCGTGCCATCACCGCGTGGAACCTCGCAGGCATAGGTCGTCGTGACCCCACTGCCTTCGGCATCAAACTGAGTGATCGGGCCCGCACCGGATTCTCCGTCCAACAGCCGCGACCAGGTTTCCTCGACCCCGCTGGCCAACGGAGTGACCAATCCCAGACCGGTTACAACGACTCTGCGCATGAAATGCCTCTTGCCTGCTTCGTGTTTAAGAAACGCTCATACCCCGGCGTAGGGGCCGGGGGCAAGAGCAAGGGCGCATTCAGCCCAGAACCAGTTATCATCATGTGCGTCGCATAGACACCGAAAAACAAAAACCGCCCCCTCAGGTCGTTTGAGAGGGCGGCAAATTCATGATGGAACCGATTTTACTGGAATTCGGCCACCGGCTCATGTGCGGTCGAGGCCACAGCCAGTGCATCCGACAGCTCCAGCGTCTTGCGGAACAACGCCCGCCCTACAATCGCTCCCGAAATGTTTGGGATATAGGCCAGGCGCGAGATATCGTCGGCCGTGCGCACAACACCGCTGGCGATGACAGGCGTGCGCGATTTCTCGGCAACCCCCGAGATCAAACCCAACTGCGCCTCGACATCTTCCATGTCGCTGTCGATATCTGTCACCAGAATTGCGGCAAACGGAGTATCGGCGAAGGCTTCGATATAAGCTTCGGCGGTAAATGCGCTTTGACTGCGCCAACCTTCGGTCATCACGTGACCTTGCCAGATATCGACCGCCAGAACGATCTGGTCCGGATACAGCTTTGCCAGCTCTTTAACCAGATTAGGATCCCAGGCGGCCAATGTACCGATGACGATCCGACCCGCGCCCTTGTCGATCCAATGTTCGACCTGCTCACGGGTGCGCATGCCGCCCGCCAACTGCACCGGGATCTCGGCCGAGCGGATGATCTCTTCGACCAGTTCCGCATTAGTATCACGCCCTTCGATGGCGTCGAAGTCCGTCAGGTGCATCCATTCCGCCCCTGCGGCAGCCCAGCTACGGGCTGTTTCGGCAGGGTTCACATGCCAGATCATAGCTTCGTCCAGGCGGCCCTTGTCCAGTGTGACACACCGGCCGTTCTGCAATTCCATCGTGGGGTAAATCCTCATGAGCCTGATCCTCCGCTCAATCCTTGTGCTATACCCCAGTATCATAGCCGAAGAAATTACCCGTGCGGCAACCAGTTTCGGCAAACCACGGGCATTTTGCGGCATCGCAGCACGGGGATCAGTGACGTGTCGGTGGACCTGTCCGGCGCAGCAATTTGACCGACGTTCCTTGATAATCGCAGTCGCGCAGAGGCTGGTACCCCAGTTTTTCCGCCAATCTTTGCGAAGTCTCATTTTCGGAATTTATCATTGCAACCAATGGCCCCGGCATGATGCGGTCAAACCATTCATGCGCGGCCTGAGCGGCCTCAAGCCCCATGCCCTGTCCCTGCGCCTCGGGGGCCAGAACCCAACCTGCCTCGGGAAAACTGTCGAAATCCTCGCCCAACGCACGGTTGCCATAGAAAAAGCCGGCCTGCCCGATCATCTGCCGATTCGATTGCTGAATCACCGCCCACTGACCAAACCCGGCCATCTGCCAATGCCCGGCATTGCGCAAAAAGGAATCCCACGCTTCGCCACGCGATCGCGGTTTGCCGCCAATATGCCGCACGACACACGGGTTACGCCAGATCTCGGCGAACCGGTTGAAATCCTCGGGCCGCATGGCGCAAAGCGTCAAGCGTGCCGTGTTTATCATCGGGGTGGATCGTATCATGCCCTGCCCGCTCTGAAATTTTTGCCTCAGCTGAAAGCGTGCGTGCGAAATGGACATCTGACAAGCCTGAATACGCGTCAGGCAACAAAAAACGGCGCCTCCGTTGCCCGGAAGCGCCGCTTTCATAAGATTTCGAAGGTCTTAGGACGCTTCAGATATGAATTTGACGGCGTCGCCAAAGGTCTGGATGGTCTCGGCTGCGTCATCAGGGATCTCGATGCCGAACTCTTCTTCGAAGGCCATAACCAGCTCAACGGTGTCCAGGCTGTCTGCGCCCAGATCGTCGATGAAGGAAGCGTTTTCCGCTACTTTGTCTTCTTCAACACCCAGGTGCTCAACAACGATCTTCTTAACGCGATCTGCGACGTCGCTCATGTCTATTCCTCATTCCATTTCAGGGCATAGTGCCCGGTTCTGCCCTTGCCCGCTCAGGCTGGCCTTGATGTGCCCGTCTGGGCGGTTTGGGTTCCCGATTGCCGGGAAACTAGAAGGCCGACCCTATGGCCGACCCCCGAATTGATGCGCCGCCTATAGCACAGACAACGCCCAAGGCAAACGCTTTCGCGCCTGCCCCGACAGGTGGTCACAACATGGCCATACCGCCGTTTACATGCAAGGTGGTTCCGGTCACATATCCGGCCTCGGGGCTGGCAAGGTACAGAACTGCCGCAGCAATTTCCGATGCATCCCCCATACGTCCGGCCGGGACCTGACCCAGAATGCCCGACTTCTGATCGTCGGTCAGCTTGTCGGTCATCGCCGTAGTGATAAAGCCCGGAGCCACCGCATTGGCCGTGATTCCGCGACTTGCAACCTCGTATGCCAGCGACTTGGTCATCCCGACCATCCCCGCTTTGGACGCCGCATAATTCGCCTGACCGGGGTTGCCCGTCGCGCCCACCACGGACGAGATGTTGATGATCCGACCCCAACGCGCCTTCATCATGCCGCGCAGCACGCCTTTGCAAAGTTTCGCGGTCGAGGTCATGTTGACGTCGATTACGCTCTGCCATTCGTCATCCGACATACGCATGAACAGGTTGTCGCGGGTGATACCCGCGTTGTTGACCAGAATATCGACCGACCCCATCGCATCCGCCGCCTGCTTGGGCAGTGCGGCCACAGCCTCAGGGTCGCTCAGGTTACAGGGCAGCACGTGGGCACGGTCGCCCAACTCAGCGGCCAGCGCCTCAAGCGGTTCAATCCGTGTGCCGGAAAGCGCCACCGTAGCACCGGCAGCGTGCAGAGAGCGCGCGATCTCACCACCGATCCCGCCCGAGGCACCGGTGATCAGTGCGTTCTTACCTGTCAAATCAAACATTCTCTTATCCTTTAGCTACGCGCCACGCGGCGCGCGGTGTCTTACGATTCGGCTTGTGTCACATTCTGCACGTCATCCGGCGTGCCGACAGCTTTACCCGCGATCGAACGGTCGATTTTGCGGATCATCCCGGACAGAGCTTTCCCTGCCCCGATCTCCCACGTCTCGGTCACGCCCTGCGCGGCCATATACTGCACGCTTTCGCGCCAGCGGACCGAGCCGGTGACCTGCTCGACCAGCAACTGTCGGATCAGATCGGGGTCACTGACTGCTTCGGCGCGTACATTGGCAATCAGCGGCACGGCAGGCGCTTTGATTTCAACCCCTGCCAAAGCTTCGGCCATCACGTCGGCAGCAGGCTGCATCAGCGCACAATGGAAAGGCGCGCTGACAGGCAGCATGACGGCCCGCTTGGCGCCCTTTTCCTTGGCAATCTCGGCCGCACGTTCCACAGCAGCATTCGCGCCCGAGACCACAACCTGCGTAGGGTCATTGTCGTTTGCAGCCTGACAAACCTCACCTTGCGCGGCCTCGTCCGCCACGGCGCGCACGGCCTCAAGGTTCAACCCAAGGATCGCCGCCATCGCACCTTCGCCCACCGGCACGGCGCCTTGCATCGCCTGACCACGGGTGCGCAGAAGACGCGCAGTATCTGCAACCGACAGCGCACCAGAAGCGGCCAGCGCGGAATATTCCCCCAGCGAATGCCCGGCCACAAAGGCTGCATCGGTGACTGAGACGCCCTCGGCCTCTAGCGCCCTCATTGCCGCCATTGACGTTGCCATCAACGCAGGTTGTGCGTTTTGGGTCAGGGTCAATTCAGCAATATCGCCGTCCCAAATCAGGCCGCTCAGCTTTTCGCCCAGGGCTTCGTCCACTTCGTCGAACACCGCCTGAGCAGCGGGGTAAGCCTCGGCCAGAGCTTTGCCCATTCCGATGGTCTGGGCGCCCTGCCCCGGGAAAACAAATGCGCGTGTCATTGCAACCTCTTGGATGACGTTAGGTTGCGGCGGGGTGTAAACTGTGTGATCGCGCGGCACAAGCATTGCCTGATCTCTGCACAAAGGCACCGTATCTGTGCGCCCTGCGCCCTTGAGTCCTGCCCTCACGGCGATAGGTTGAACCCAACCATCTTTTCGCCGGAGCACCCGATGCCCTCGACCAACACGTTTTCCAGCTATGGCAGCGTCACCAAGACCTTCCACTGGCTGACCGCCCTGCTGATCTTCACCGCCTTTCCGCTGGGCTATTTCGCCAATGATCTGGCGCAGGCCATATATGACCCGAACATCCCGACGACCGAGGATGACATCACCCGCGCGGCGCGCCTATTCTCACTGCACAAAACATTGGGCGTTGCCGTCTTTTTCGTAGCCCTTGCTCGCATTCTCTGGGCCCTGACCCAAACCAAACCCGGCCTACTGAACGCCGACAATAAGCCCGAGGCCTTTGCTGCCGAAACCGTGCATTGGCTGCTTTACGGCTCGTTGGTGCTGGCACCGCTGACCGGCTGGATACACCACGCCGCAGCCGAAGGGTTCGCGCCGATCCTTTGGCCCTTTGGTCAAAACCTGCCGCTAGTCCCCAAATCCCAGCATCTGGCCGAATTCACCGCCAGCCTGCACTGGCTGTTCATCTGGACCCTAGGTGGCGCGCTTGTGCTGCATATTGCCGGGGCGCTGAAACACCACGTCATCGACAAAGACAGCACATTGCGGCGTATGCTGCCTGGCTCAACCCAGGCCCCCGAGCCCCCGGCCCAACACCATTCGAAGACACCCGCGCTTGCCGCGCTCGTCGTCTGGGGTGCGGTTTTGGTCGGCGGCTGGGGCATCGGCGCGTTCAGCCATCACTCTTACGCTCAGGGCGAAGCCACGGCACTGGCCGAAGTCCAATCGGACTGGCAGGTTCAGGAAGGAACTCTGGGCCTTACCATCAACCAGCTGGGCAGCCCAGTCACCGGTAGCTTCCAGGACTGGACGGCCGCCATAGCCTTTGATGAGCCCGCCGAGCCCGGTTTGGCCGGTTCGGTCGAGGTGACGATCTCAATCCCGTCGCTCAGCCTAGGCACGGTCAGTGATCAAGCTATGGGCGCGGATTTTTTCGACGGCGCACAATATCCCACGGCGCTGTTTAAGGCAGATCTATTCAAAACCGAAACCGGGTATGAGGCACGCGGCCCCTTGACCATCCGCGACAAGTCCTTGGACGTTGTGCTGCCGTTCACTCTGGATTTGCAAGGCGACACCGCGACGGTTTCTGGTGAATTGGAGTTGAACCGCATGGATTTCGATGTGGGCACATCGCAACCCACCGAAGCTTCACTGGGCTTCGCAGTCACTGTAAGCGTCGAGCTGACTGCTACGCGCGGTGAATAGCAGCGAACAAACGAAAACCGCCGGGGCAAAAAGCTCCGGCGGTTTCGATTCTAGAATAGTAGCCTTATTTACTCGGCTTTCTGCGCCTCGACCGAGATCTGAACATTAACCTCGTCACCCACGAAGGGTGCGAACTGACCCAGATCGAAATCGCTGCGGATCAGAGTGGTCGTCGCGTCGAAGCCAGCCCACGGCTTGCCTGCCATCGGATGCTCACCCGCCTGGTTCAGCTTGGCGTCCAGTACGACCGATTTGGTTACACCATTCATGGTCAAATCGCCGGTGATATTGGCGGTGTTCTCGCCTGTCACTTCGATGCTGGTGGACGTGAAGGTGACAAGATCGCCTTCAGCGGCACCGAAAAAGTCTTCGGTCATGAAGTGATCTTCGCGCGGTTTCCAGCCCGTGAACATCTCGATAACGGGCATCGAAACCGTCACGCTGGACGCAGCCGGGTTTTCCTTGTCGAACAGGATCTCGCCTTCAAAGCCCGAGAACATGCCATAGGTGGTCGAAAAACCAAGGTGGTTATAGTTGAAAATGACCTGGCTGTGGCTTGGGTCCAGAACGTATTTCTCGGCACTTGCAAACGCCGAAGTCGCCGACACGGCCAGTGCAGCAGCAAGAAGGATGGGTTTCATGACAAACTCCGCAATGTTGTGGATGCAAACCTGTTGGGTTGCTCGGTAACGAAAATGTGCCGCCAAGGGGCGGCACACAAGCTTTATTCGCTCACAACTTCTGTTCCTATATGAACAGAATAAAATTCAGGCGAAGATTGTTACACTTCCACTCAATTGACCCTTGAGCGCTCGGCTGACATCCGCCGACTGCAGGGGCAGCTTCATCAGCAGGCTGCCATCGACATCAAACAGTTCGACTTGATCATCGCTGAATTTGGCACCGCCTAGCGTGTCATAGCTGCGGCGCAGAACCGTTTGCGGGCGGCCGTTTTCGTTCTTTTGCAGAACGCGGACTTCGCGACGGATCGGGTCAAAATAGGCATCGGGACGCGAGTCCAGCATCTGAATGGTCAGCAGACTGACACCAACGATCAGGAAAGCAAGCGACGCTGCCATCTTGATCGGCCAAACTTCGGCGGCCATGGCCGAACCCGGTGCCAGCCACATGGAAAAGGACATCACGATCAGAAAGGCACCAACCATGCGCGCCAAAATCATGCGCACTTTCCAGTTCGGAGCGAATGTGATCAGAACTGGAACGGATTTCTCAAAACGCGCGCCGGTCGCCGACTGTTCAAGTGTATTCGTATTCATCGCGGTCATTTCTCTCACCCTGTTTCTCAGGTTGCCGTCGTGGGTCCGGTGTGTCCGGTCTGTCCCCGGTATGAAATTCAAGATCGACTTGAAAAGCGTCAGGAATTGGGCGGTGCAAAGGAAATAGCAGGACTTCACCAAGGCACGTGTGTCAGGTCTTGCCCCGCCGCCATAAACGTGTATACGGGGCCATCCTTCGCTAATCACATGAATCGCGCAGCCTCTCGTGGCAGGGTCGCGAAGGACCAAACGGCCCCGCCTATGAAATGCGCCTTGATATAAACAGGAGTGCACATGCCACTGTATGAGCATGTAATGATCGCGCGTCAGGATCTGTCCAACGCGCAGGCAGAAAGCCTTGTCGAACATTTCGGCACTGTTCTGGCTGACAACGGCGGCAACGTCGTCGAAAGCGAGTACTGGGGTGTCAAGACGATGGCCTACAAGATCAACAAAAACCGCAAAGGCCACTATGCCTTCCTGAAAACCGACTCGCCTGCTGGCGCGGTTCAGGAAATGGAGCGCCTGATGCGCCTGCACGAAGACGTCATGCGCGTTCTGACCATCAAGGTCGACGAACATGCCGAGGGCCCCTCGGTCCAGATGCAGAAGCGCGACGAGCGCGAAGGCCGCCGCGAGCGCCGCTGATCAACGCCTGACGAAAGGACATAAACCATGGCCGCAAAACCATTTTTCCGCCGCCGCAAGGTCTGCCCGTTCTCGGGCGAGAACGCGCCGAAGATCGACTATAAAGACACTCGTCTGCTGCAGCGCTACATCTCTGAGCGTGGCAAGATCGTTCCCTCGCGCATCACCGCCGTTTCGGCGAAAAAGCAGCGTGAACTGGCCCGTGCTATCAAGCGCGCCCGCTTCCTCGCCCTGCTGCCCTACGCCGTGAAGTAAGGAGAGACTGATATGCAAGTTATCCTGCTGGAACGCGTTGCGAAACTGGGTCAGATGGGCGACGTCGTTGACGTCAAGCCCGGCTACGCCCGCAACTTCCTGCTGCCCCAAGGCAAAGCTCTGAGCGCGTCCGAGTCGAACATCGCCTCGTTCGAAGCCCGCAAGGCGCAGCTTGAAGCGCACAACCTGGAAACCAAGAAAGAAGCTGAAGCACTGGCTGAAAAGCTGGACGGTCAGCAGTTCATCGTGATTCGCTCGGCGTCGGATGCCGGTGCTCTGTACGGCTCGGTCACTCCGCGTGACGCTGCAGAGGCCGCGACCGAAGCTGGCTTCACCGTCGACAAGAAACAGATCGCCCTGATCGCACCGATCAAGGAGCTGGGTCTGCATTCGCTGGCAGTCAGACTGCACCCCGAGGTCGAAGTTGAAATCAAGATGAACGTCGCCCGTTCGGAAGAAGAAGCCGAACTGCAAGCTTCGGGTAAATCGATCCAGGAACTGGCCGCTGAAGAAGAAGCCGCCGCTGAATTCGAAATCGCCGAGCTGTTCGACGATATCGGTTCCGCCGCGTCTGACGACGAAGACCTGATTGCCGAAGAAGCACCGGCTGCGGAAGAAGACGACGCGAAAGCGTAACCTTCAACCTGTGAACTTCGAAAAGGCCGCGCCATTTTGGGCGGCCTTTTTTCATGCACGAACTGGGCGGCATAATTCAGCCTGAATTTCCAGCTACCCTTGCGGCCAGAGACAAGTTTCCTAGTATTTCGTCCAAAATTCCGGAGCCCTTGATGACTCAGATCCCGCGCCGCAGTGTCTTAGCCCTTCTTCTTGCCGCACCGCTGGTGGCTTGCGGCACCCCCGACACACCGACGCGTGCGGCCTTTGATCCCCCGCTTTACCCGAACGAAACGCCCGAGCTGCGGGCATCGATCAATAAATGGGCCGATCACTACGAATTGCCGCGCGAGCTGGTGCACAAACTGGCTATTCGCGAAAGTACGCATCGCCCCTGGGCCGTGAACCGACCCTATTACGGGCTGCTGCAAATCCTTCCGGCCACTGCACGGTCCATGGGCTACCAGGGCGATCCGCAGGGGCTCCTCGACGCCGACACCAATTTGGAATTTGCCGGCAAGTACCTGCGCGGCGCATGGCTGCTGTCCGACGGCGATCAGCAACGCGCGATCTTTCTCTATGCCAAAGGCTACTGGCCCGAGGCAAAAGCACGCGGATTGTTGGTTGAAACAGGGTTGGTTCCCGAATAGCCCTCCGAGGCTGCCGAAAACCTTGTATTAATGCGTTATGACGTCGCGAATGGCGGATAATAACACTACACATGTGAACAAACTGCTTGCGCGCTGCCTTACGCCTCGTAAGATTTACTGAACATTAACGCCGTTAACCTCTGAACCGAGGTTAACCTCCGTAAAGGTTGAAAAGTTGAAGCTGATCGACTTGGCCGCTATCGACCACGAGGAAAAGTCAGCCGCTGACATAATTGACGCGGTTTGTTCCGAGCTTGGCTTTGATTACGCATCCTATGCGACATTCAACCCCGTTAAGGGAGATGTTCAAGGCTACGCGAACTATCCTGACGAATGGAAGATTCACTATGGTACGCAGGGTTTTCATAAATTTGACCCGACTTTGTATCAATCCGTGCTCAGTATCGCCCCCGTAGACTGGGGTCGCTTTAACCATGATGACAAGTTCCACACCGTGTTTCGGGACGCCCATGACTTTGGCATCACGACCCGAGGCCTTTCGGTTCCGGTGCGCGGCCCTTACGGCGAATGCGGGCTGCTGAACGTAACGCGTGACTGCTCGGACGACGAATGGGACAAGCTCAAGCGGCACGTGATGGGGGACCTGCAACTTGCCGCCGTGCACGCCCATGACACGGTCATGCAGTCGGGTTTGTTGGGCAAAGCACTATACCTACCTGCCCTGTCAACGCGCGAGAAAGAGATCCTTCAATGGGCGGCCGTGGGTAAATCTCAGCAGGATATCGGTGATATCCTGTCCATCTCGCACCGGACCGTCGAAGTGCATATGCGGTCAGGGCGGGAAAAACTAGGCGCATTGACCACGCCGCAGGCGATCGGACGGGCCGTTAGTCTCGGCCTGATAGCTCCCGGTTAACAAAAAAACTAAAATTCTACGGGAATCCCCTAATAGTCTCAGATCACAACTTTGTTAATCCTCTGTTCACGGTAACCAATCTGTAGGGGGATGGAACATGATCATCGTGATTGATGGGATGAACCAACACAAATTCAAAGACATCTTGGATGAGATGTATCAACTGCGCGCACGCGTCTTCGGCGACCGCTTGGGATGGGACGTAACCATCCAGGACGGGCGAGAGATCGACAGGTTCGATACGCTCAATCCTGCACACGTGGTCAGTCTGAACGACGAGGGGAACGTCGTTGGCTGTATGCGTCTGCTGCAGACCACAGGGCCTCATATGCTGGCCGATGTGTTTAACGCGATCCTGGATGGCGAGCCGCCTGTGCGCAGCGCCCAGATTTGGGAGGCAACCCGGTTTTGTGTCGACACTAAAAAGTTGGGGCGCGGGAGGGGTGAGAATTCGGTCTCCTATGTCACCAGCGAGGTCATGATCGGTTCGTTCGAATACGCCAAGACAGCCGGAGTGCTGGACTCGATCGCTGTTATAGACCCGGTGATGAACCGCGTCCTGCAACGATCCGGGAACGCGCCTTATGACTATCTGGGCACCGCGAAACCCATGGGGAAAGTGGTGGCGATGGCCGCCCTCATGGATTTCTCGGACGAGCGTATTTCAGGAATTCGCGACTATGCTGGCATCGCCCATGACGTGTTTCTGACCGACGAACAAGCGCTCCAGCTTTTCGCCAAGTCCAACGTCAAACCACAACCCAAACCCGCAAACTTCGATCACAAGCCACTGAGTCAAATGGAAAAATACTTCGTAGAACAAATGAGCGCCGCAACCACCCAGGAAGAGGTCAATGCCGTATTGCGCTTGATAGAAGAACTCTCGGACAAGTTCACGCCCGAGCAGAAGATAGCCCTGATGCGTTCCCCCCGTGCTCTAGCTCATGGGGCCTGACCCCCTCACCTCAGAAGTTAGAGCCACTTAGTCGGAGCCGCCTTTATCAGGCGGCTCCGTATTCTTTTGCCCGGCTACGCGGGCGACAAGGGATTATTCCTCGTCCAGCGCCTCAACGGCTTTTTGCAAGTCGTCTTTGCTGACTTCCTTGTCAGCAACCTGAGCCAGCTCGACGATATAGTCGATGACTTTGTCCTCGAAGATCGGCGCGCGCAGTTGCTGCTGCATCTGGGCATTCTGCTGCACGAACTCAAAGAACTGACGTTCTTGACCAGGGTACTGACGCGCCTGATTCATGATCGCCTGTGTCATCTCGGCATCGGTGACTTCAACCTCGGCCTTCTGGCCCAGCTCCGCCAACAGCAGACCCAGACGCACGCGGCGCTCGGCCAGTTTGTTGTGCTCGTCGGTGGGCTCGATCGGGTCGTGATCGTGGCCTTCGACATCGGGGTTTTCCTCGTGCCACAGCTGGTGCGCGATTTGCTTGGCTTCAGCTTCTACCAGCGACGGCGGCAGGTCGAACGACACCTTCTCATCCAGCACGTCCAGCAGAGCGCGCTTCATCACGGCCCGCGATGCGCCGTTATATTCGGCTTCAAGACGCTCCGAAATCTGACCCTTCAGCGCATCCAGATCTTCGGCACCGAATTTGGTGGCCAACTCGTCGTTGATCTCGGCGGCGACAGGCTCTTTCACTTCTTTGACGGTGCAGGTGAAAACAGCTTCCTTACCGGCCAGATGCTCGGCACCGTATTCGGTCGGGAAAGTGACGTTGACGTCTTTTTCCTCTTCGGCTTTCACACCAACCAGCTGTTCTTCAAAGCCGGGGATGAAGCTATTCGAGCCCAGAACCAGCGGGTAGTCCTCGGCCGAACCGCCTTCGAATTCTTCGCCGTCTACTTTGCCAACGAAGTCGATCACGACCTGATCACCGTCCTTGGCTTTCGAACCTTTACGGCGCGCTTTGAAATCCTGCGCGGTTTCAGCCAGGTTGTTCAACGCTTCTTCGATCGCCGCGTCGTCGGCTTTGACGACCAGCTTTTCCAGTTCGACCGATTTCAGGTCAACTTCAGGAATGGCAGGCAGCGCCTCATAGGACATCTCGACATGGACGTCGTCGCCTTCTTTCCAGTCCTCGTTGGTCATCTTGACCTCGGGCTGCAGCGCAGGACGGTCACCGCTATCCTCAAAGTGCTTATTCATCGCACCGTCGATGCTTTCCTGCATCGCTTCACCCAGCAGGCGCTGGCCGAACTGCTTTTTCAGCAGCGCCATCGGCACTTTGCCTTTGCGGAAACCTTTCATTTCGATTTCCGGCTGTGCCTCGACCAGTTTTTCATTCACTTTGTCGTCCAGCTCAGTTGCGGAAACGACAATATTGTAACCGCGTTTCAGACCTTCGTTCAGCGTCTCGGTAACCTGCATTATGGTAGTCCCCATAGGATTCGGGGCGCGCAAAACGGCGCGCCGGGCAAATTTGAGGCCTTCTATTTGCCCTGCCCCCAACGTGCAAGGGGCAACTGCCCGATCAGCCTTGTTTTGCCGCGGATTTGAAGAAAAAACGCCCCGGACTGGGCCGGAGCGTTTGTTGTTGGCTGCAACTGTCGTCTCAGAACCGCCAGCGCGCGCCCAGAGCCCAGGCTTCGTTCTCGTCGAAATCGACCATATCGTCAAAATCGTGGCGGCGGTATTTCAGATATGCATCCGTGTTGATGCTGTCGATCCGCTGCACAACCGCGATGCCCCAGGATTTGGTGCTTGATCCTTCATTCTGGAAATCGGATCCGTCGAAATAGTCGATCCCGATACCGGTTTGCCCCCAAGACACCCAATCGGTCTCATAGGCGATCTTTGTGTACCAATAATCCGGATCGCTAGCCCCGTCAGAGGTATTGTCCCGCGTCCCCAGAGCCGCTGTGAAACTGAACCCGCTCGGCAGCAGCACCGAGGCCGATCCGATCGTATCCCGACGTTCACCTGACCCATCATCAAAGTCGCGCACCGCATAGGCGATTGTGGCCGCAAACTCGATCCCATTTGTGAAGGTGTTTCCGTAAGATACTGCAATATCGTAATAATCGTCGTCGTCACTGCTGGACAAAATATTCTGACCATAGGCGATAGCGCCCGAGAACCCATTGTAACTAGGCGTGTCATAACGGATACGCCCGCGCCGCGCCCCGTCAAAGTTGTCGGCGGAATCTCCAACCGTGATGTCGCTCAGTATCCCGTCGGGCTGGCGATAGAAAAAGGCACCGTTCTCGTCATTGGTGAACGAATACAGCACAGTGCCAACATAGGACAGATCAACCTCGGCCGCGCCATCGGACGCCATGCTGCCCTGCCCTGCCGAGAATTTGCCATAGCTGCCTTTCAGGGCGAAATCGACGTGGCGAATATCTTCGCGCGACCAGCCATCATTATTGGTGCCGTCCTGATTGGCCGAACCGGTGCTGGGCAGCCCCAATCCGGTTTCAAACCAGAACGTGAACTCGTTGCTGCCATAGGGCTGCATCAGGCGAAGCCCCACACGGCTGTTCGACAGATCATTGTCGAGTAAACGGGTTTCCGTTTCTTCCCCGTCATCTACCGAGACGATGACCGGGTGAATCTGGCCGTAGAGCTCGACATAGCCGCCGCTGTTATTGTCGTATCGCAATTGCGCCATTGCCGGAACGGCAGTCGTTACGGCCAACACTGCAGCCAGAGAATGAATTCTAAAATTCTGGGTCATTTCAGTCACCATGAGAAAAACTGTTTTGGCGCTGCTCAATTTTTTGTCTTCTACCTGCCTAGGACGGGCGCTGAACGCACAAGTGATGCCTATTGCCTTCCGTAACGTACCTCACACCGCGTCCTCGAAATCTGGCTTCTTTTTAAATTCTTACTTCTCGCAAAACCTTCCCTTGCTTCCAGGTTGGTTCGTCCCAAGGCACAGACACAATTGTCGATTGGCCAGCTTCACCCTTCAGACGGCCATTACCAGTGCAGCAACCAGCGTTCGGCGACACGTCGAATATACAATCATATATCTATGTTTTTCAATACATATGGCAGTTGCTCAGGCAAATCCTCGGCGATCAAGCCCGGCCCAAAGCTGCGCGCGCATTCCACATGCAACCACGCCCCAGTTTCCGCCGCCTGCATAGGTGTGAACCCGCGGGCCAGCAAACCGGTGATAAACCCGGCCAGCACATCTCCAGACCCCGCCGTTGCCAACCAAGGGGCAGAACGGTCATAAAAAGCCGCATTGATCGAGCATCTACCATCCGGCGCCGCAATCACCGTATCCGGCCCCTTGAAAAGCACCACACACCCAGCACGCTTGGCCGCCTCTCGCGTGGCATCCACCTTCGAATAAGCCGGTCCCTTTGTCGGCGTCGCCGCCAGCTTTTCGGTGATATCCGGGAAGAGCCGCGCAAACTCGCCCCCATGCGGGGTCAGAACACACTTGTCGTGCAACTTCGAGAACAAAGCCGCCGGGTCACCCTCAAACGCCGTCAGAGCATCCGCATCCAGCACGGTCGCCCGCTTGGCCTGCAACGCAACCGGCACCAGTTCGCGCGCCCGCTCCACCCCCATTCCAGGCCCAAGACACAGCGCATTCAACCGATCGTCGCCCAGCACATCCGCAAACCCCTCGGCCCCATCAACCCGTTGCACCATGAGGGCCGTCAGCTGCGCCGCCACCTCCATCTGAGCCGAGCCCGGCACCCCAAGCGTCACCAACCCAGCCCCAATCCGCAAAGCCCCCCGCGCCGCCAACCGCGCAGCACCAGTTTTCGCAGCGCCGCCTGAGAGGATCAGGGCGTGACCGTGGGAGTATTTATGCTCGTAATGCTTTTTGAAGAGATACTGTGGCAAGTTGCTTTGATCTGCTTCCGTACACAGGACCCGAACCAGTTTTTCCTGATCGTGGAGCTTAACCAAAGCACTCCGGGCCGCTGAATCAGGCTTTTCCAGTGACGGCAACCCAATGCCAGCCACAACAGTCTTTCCACAATATCGGGGACCATCCGCGATTAGATGACCAATCTTTCTAGTATGAAATGAAACGGTCAAATCAGCCGAAATTGCGGAGCCTATCGCCCGACCGCTGTCTGCGCACAATCCACTCGGTGTGTCTACGGACACAACCCGAACACCTTTCTCTGTTAGCAAAGTTTTCACCGCCTCTTGAGCCAAAAGGCTAAACGCCCCCCCAAAAGGACGAGTCAAACCGGTTCCAAACAAGCTATCGACAATCAGGTCCAAATGATCCGGGAAAGGCAGATACTCATCCACCAAGGGTGGTGGATCAATCTTTCGAGCTTTGACAGCCCCCAACTCCATCCAACGCTCATAATTCACTCGCGCATCCGGCGGCAGCTTCTCGGCATCCCCGTACAGAAACACCCCAAGGTTCCACCCCAACGCATGCAGCAGACGCGCAACAACAAACCCGTCACCGCCATTGTTCCCCGGCCCGCACAGCACCACGGCGCGCAACGGATCCCCTTCATCTGGCCCCAAATATCTCGGGGAGCTCGAGGGGCTGGCCCCTCGATCCTTGAACTCGGGCCACTCCTCATAAATAGCGTCGACAACGCCCTGCCCGGCCCGCTCCATCAGTTCCAGCCCGGTTACCTCACCAGACTCAATCGCGGTCCGTTCGATGGCCTGCATCTGTGCAGCCGTCAGCAGTTCCGTCATCTCACTTTTCCCAGTCGATTCAGTTTCGATCATTTTTTACGCAAACTGACTAAAATTTAACCTCAAGCCCATTTTCCCAACGGCCAAACGGGGCCAAATTCGCAATCCGATTGTCGCCCGATCTTAGACGTGGTCACTGCCATCCTTACAAGAGTTAAAGGGAGCCCGGTATGAAGAAGATCGAAGCGATCATCAAACCGTTCAAGCTGGACGAAGTAAAAGAGGCGCTGCAGGACGTAGGCGTCCAGGGTCTCAGTGTGATCGAGGTCAAAGGCTTTGGCCGTCAGAAAGGCCACACCGAACTCTATCGTGGCGCGGAATATGTCGTCGACTTTCTGCCCAAAGTAAAAGTCGAGGTCGTTTTGGACGACGATCAGGTCGATGCTGCCATCGACGCCATCGTTTCGGCCGCTAAGACCGACAAGATCGGCGACGGCAAGATTTTTGTGTCGCCCGTTGAGCAAGCCATTCGCATCCGGACCGGTGAAACCGGCTCGGAAGCGCTGTAATCGAACACTCCAATCAGAGGAAAATAGAGTATGAGCAAGGACGCAGTTCTTCAGCTGATCCGTGATGAAGACGCAGAATACGTCGACATCCGCTTCACCGACCCGCGCGGCAAGCTTCAGCACGTCACCATCATGTCGGACCAGGTTGACGAAGATTTCCTGGAAGAAGGCTTCATGTTCGACGGCTCGTCGATCGCTGGCTGGAAATCGATCGAAGCATCGGACATGAAACTGATGCCCGACACCGAAAGTGCCTATGTTGATCCGTTCTACGCGGAAAAGACCATCTGCCTGCACTGCTCGATCGTTGAGCCCGACACCGGCGAAGCCTATGAGCGTGACCCGCGCGGCACCGCCCAGAAAGCCGAAGCCTACCTGAAAGCTTCGGGTATTGGTGACGTTGCCTACATGGGCCCAGAAGCCGAATTCTTCCTGTTCGACGACGTCCGTTTCTCGAACAGCATCAACAAGGTATCTTACGAAGTTGATGCAACCGACGCGTCGTGGAACACCGACACTGAGTACGAGATGGGCAACATGGGCCACCGTCCCGGCGTCAAGGGCGGCTACTTCCCCGTGAACCCCGTTGACGAAGCGCAAGACCTGCGCTCAGAGATGCTGTCGACCATGAAGCGCCTGGGCATGAAAGTGGACAAGCACCACCACGAGGTTGCTTCCTGTCAGCACGAGCTGGGCTTGATCTTCGACAGCCTGACCAAGCAAGCTGACGAGCTGCAGAAGTACAAGTACGTCATCCACAATGTTGCACATGCCTACGGCAAATCGGCCACCTTCATGCCGAAGCCGATCGCAGGCGACAACGGCACCGGTATGCACGTGAACATGTCGATCTGGAAAGACGGCAAGCCTCTGTTCGCTGGCGACAAATACGCTGACCTGTCGGATGAAGCGATCTACTTCATTGGCGGCATCCTGAAGCACGCCAAGACCCTGAACGCCTTCACCAACCCGTCGACCAACAGCTACAAGCGCCTGATCCCGGGCTTCGAAGCACCTGTTCTGCGCGCCTATTCGGCCCGCAACCGTTCGGGTTGTGTCCGTATTCCATGGACCGAAAGCCCGAAAGCTAAGCGCGTCGAGGCTCGCTTCCCCGACCCAGCCGCGAACCCCTACCTGGCGTTTGCTGCTCTGCTGATGGCTGGTCTGGACGGCATCAAGAACAAAATCGATCCGGGCGAAGCCATGGACAAGAACCTGTACGATCTGCCGGCCGAAGAACTGGCCGACATCCCGACCGTATGTGGTTCGCTGCGCGAAGCGCTGGAAGCTCTGGCCTCCGATCACGACTTCCTGCTGCAGGGCGACGTGTTCACCAAAGACCAGATCGACGGCTACATCGCACTGAAGATGGAAGAAGTCGAAACCTACGAGCACACACCGCACCCGGTCGAGTACGGCATGTACTACAGCTGCTGATCCAAGAATTTTCGACGAAAATTCTTCCAAGGGCGCCCAACCGGGCGCCCTTGTTTCGTTTCGGGTGATCTTCCAGACTGCCTGCCAAGGAGGAGATCCCATGGACACCGAGTTTACGCATTTCGTGACCACCGCCGAAGAATTGGAACAGATAACCGGCGCGCCTCTGCCCCAGATCATCGCCAAGGAATTGCCCGCTCTGGATCAGATGTGCCGCGACTTTGTTGCAACCTCGCCGTTTTGCATCATTGCCTCTGCCAATCCCGACGGACATTTGGATGTGTCACCGCGCGGAGACCCAAGCGGTTTTGTTCACGTGCTCTCGGACACCCTGATCGCCATCCCCGACCGTCCTGGCAACAAACGCGTGGACACGTTCCACAACATCCTGAAAGACCCACGCGTCAGTTTGATTTTCTTCGTGCCCGGCAAGATGGAGACATTGCGCATGCGCGGAACGGCCCAAATCTGCGTCGACCCAAAGCTGCTGGACACCATGGCCGTGCAAGGTCGCGCGCCCAAGCTGGCCTTACTGATCAAAGTTCAAACCGTCTTCGCCCATTGCCCCAAATGCGTGATCCGCGCAAACCTGTGGAACCCTCAGGATTGGCCAGATTCGTCAAACCTGCCGAACATGAACGCCATGATGGTCAAGCACGCGCGGATCAACAAAACTCCGGATGAATGGTTCGAAACCCTCAAGCAAAGCGGAGAACTGGATCTGTACTGACCCCCTTTGCGGGACAGCTCTCGGTACGTAAGATGGGAATTGTTCTTTTCAGTCCATCAGGTTTTTCACCATGTTTCGTCTTGCCCTGCTTTTCGCCTTGATCCTTCCAACTCTTGCGATTGCTGCCCCCTGCGGTGACACAAGCGCCGATTTTGAGGCTTGGAAAAAGGACTTCGCGAAACAAGCCAAACGCGCGGGTGTAAAGAAGAAAGGCCTCCAGGCACTCGCCCAGACGACCTATGCAACACGCACTATTGCAGCCGATCGCAACCAGAAGAGTTTCAAATATTCGCTGGACAAATTCATGCAGGTTCGCGGCGCCGACACGATTGTCGCGCAGGGACGCAAGCACAAGGCGCGAAACCCGCAATTCTACGCGGCGCTCGAGCGGCAATATGGCGTTCCAGCGGGTGTTCTGATCGCCATTCACGGCATGGAAACCGGCTTTGGCGGCTTTATGGGCGACAGTCAGGTTGTTTCGGCAATCACCACCCTTGCCTATGATTGCCGCCGGTCGGAATTCTTCATTCCCCATGCGATCGGCGCACTGAAACTGGTGGATCAAGGCAGCATTACGACCGCGACACGGGGGGCGAAACATGGCGAATTGGGGCACACGCAGTTCCTGCCCGGCAACGCACTGAACTATGGGGTCGATGCCACGGGGGACGGCAAAGTGGATTTCTACAACATGACCGACGCGTTGGCCTCGACCGCGAATTTTCTTCGCAAAAAGGGTTGGAAACCGGGGCGCGGCTACCAGCAAGGGCAGCCAAACTTTGCCGTCATTCAGCAATGGAATGCTGCCACCGTGTACCAGCAATCCATCGCCATCATGGCCGCGCGAATCGACGGCTAAGGCTGGCCACAATCTCAGCACGCGCCTCCTTATTTCAGCCACATTCCTGCCACAGACATTTAATGGCCCTTAAATTGCCTAGGTTTCCAGACCGTAATCAATCTTTGCAATTTGTGATTTTTTTCCATTTTCGCCTAAATCTGCCCCATTTCTCTCACTAGACTGGAGTCCAAACAGGATGCGACAAAGGAATGCGCAGTGACTCCGAAGAACAGCTATCATGGTGGTTTGCAGTTTGACGGCGAGACCGATGGCGCGATCGAGCGGTTCAGCGCCATTGTTTCTGCAACGCTTGAAGATTACGGGCATCTGGTCGAACGCAAGAGCATTCGTGACGCGACCGAAGCCAGCATCGTCTGCAATCAATATCTGGTGCGTCTGACGCTGGACACACAGGTGCCCGTGGCTGAAGACCGGTTTGAGCGCATGAACCGCTCGGCTGGTTTGAAGACGCTGCAACGGCCCGTGGTTACGTTGCCGAAAAACCGGCTGACCATTACGATCACGCCGGTCTCACCGCTTCTGGACGACCGCGAGATTTCCGAGCTGATGCTGGTGGTTGTCCTGTATCGCATGGTCGACATCTGCGCCACGCAGCGGGTTGAATGGCTGACCCCCAACACCGTGCTGACCATCGAACAATTCATGAGTGCGTTTGACACTCTGCCCCCCGTTAAAAAAAAGAAGCGAAATAGAAAACAGATTTTCGAGGCAGTCTCAGGCCCGTTCGCGGAACTGGACACTATTGAGGAAGACCCACTGGACGAGCCACAAAAAAAGGCGCCGCCCCCGGCAGCCCGGCCGATCCAGTTGTCGGATGAGCAGTTGCTCAGCATCGCTTTTCGGACAGAACCAATCGAGCAGCCTTTGGATCGGGACGACACGCACCCCCTCGACCACGACGAACAGCCCAGTGATATCCTGCGACTGACCAGTTGGGGATTGACCGGTGCCGTGGCCAGTGTGTCTGTTCCGATCGCGGCCTCTATGGCCGCTGTGAACCTGATCCGGGGCGAAGATTTTCGCCTTAACACTCAGGTGCTTGCCTATTCGGTAGCGATCTCCGCTCTCAGCACAAGCGGGGCCTTCGCAGGTGTTGCCAACGTTTTGGGCATGTGATTCACGAACCTAAGACCCTCCTAGGAGGCCCCGCCATCAGGCGGGGTTTTCTATATTTGGCAAGCTGTACGCTTTCAGCACGTAGGTATGGATTGTAAATACCACCGCCTGCGTCTGCGGCAGCCGCAACAGTGTTTGCTTTTCGCTGCGCAGATAAGGCGCGGATCCGGGGTCTTTGATGTGACGTGACTCCTGCACGCTTCGGGGTTGGTGCAACTCGGCATCATCGTACCACAGCGCGTTGAACCTCCAGAGCGGCCGACCCGGCCGTATCCCGTCGAACAAGCGCTGGACACGGCGGGCGATGTCATCGTCATAGCTGTCGACCGGCACATGGATGTCGATCAGCGGGCGCATGAACTTCTCGGACAGGCGCCAACTGGCCGGAAAACACAAGACGGCCCCGGTCAGAACATGTTCATCGCCGCGCTTTTGCAAGATACAGATATCCTCCTGCACCAGTTTGCACAGGGTCTCCATCGGCTGGGCTCGATCGATGACCACCATTTGTCCATCGGGTCGGGTGACATGGTCGGAGCACCCCGGATAGGCGTGGTACAGCACAAGATCTAGCAGCTCCTGCGCCGCCGGTTCAGCGCTCGGGTCCAGCGCCAGAACATCCGCCCGGCGGTCGCGCAACAAAGCTTCTCGGTGCTGCATCTGCGCCGCAAAGGCATCATCCCGGTGCAGCCATGTCTCCATACTGTCGGGCTGGATACCCGGCAGTGGGCGTTGATCTAGCGGGTTGTAGGGAATTGCGGTCTGAAAAATCGTCATAAGGCTGATCTATCACTGCAACGCAGAGCTGTCGGTCAAAAAGCGACGATCCGACCGTCGCAATTTATCGAGACTGCGCGGCAATGATTCTCCACGCTGAAAAAACAGGCAGAGAGGGCATCCATGAACACACATTACCGCGACGGCCGCAAAATCGACCCCACCAAAGGCGCGACCCTTGGTGATGGCACCCCGAACGAATTGGACCGGATCGAGATCGGTCCCACCCAACTAGCCTTTTCCGAGTGGGAAGCCGCCGGGTTGACCCTGCCCAACCTTGCCAACATGCGCGAGTATCGCTGGAAACGCCTGACGCAAGCGGTCGTGGATCGCGGCTATGGCGGGGTGCTGATGTTCGACCCGCTGAACATCCGCTATGCCACCGACAGCACCAACATGCAGCTTTGGAACACCCACAACCCGTTTCGCGCCGTACTGCTGTGCGCCGATGGGTACATGGTAATCTGGGACTATAAAAACTCGCCCTTCCTTTCGACCTTCAACCCGCTGGTGCGCGAACAGCGTTCAGGCGCCGACCTGTTCTATTTCGACCGGGGAGACAAGGTGGATGTGGCGGCTGATGTGTTCTCGAATGAGGTGCGGGTGCTGATCGAAGAGCATAGCGGCGGCAACAAACGCTTGGCCGTGGACAAGATCATGCTGCATGGGCTGCGCGCGCTCGAGGCGCAGGGGTTCGAGATCATGGAGGGCGAAGAACTCACTGAAAAGACCCGCGCGATCAAGGGCCCGGACGAGATTCTGGCCATGCGCTGCGCCCATCATGCCTGCGAGACCGCTGTTGGCGCGATGGAGCAGTTTGCCCGCGCCAATGTCGGCGACAGCAAGACATCCGAGGATGACATTTGGGCCGTTCTGCACGCTGAAAACATCCGACGCGGCGGTGAATGGATTGAAACCCGCTTGCTCGCCTCAGGGCAACGCACGAACCCGTGGTTTCAGGAATGTGGACCGCGGATCACGCAACAAAATGAGATTATCGCGTTTGATACGGACCTGATCGGTTCTTACGGTATATGTATCGATATCTCACGCACATGGTGGATCGGCGATCAGAAACCCCGCCCGGACATGATCTATGCCATGCAGCACGCGCATGAGCATATCATGACCAATATGGAGATGCTGAAACCCGGCGTCATGATCCCCGATCTGACGGCCAACTCACACAAACTGGACGACAAGTTTCAGGCACAAAAATACGGTTGCCTGATGCACGGTGTCGGCCTGTGCGATGAATGGCCGTTGGTGGCCTACCCGGACAAGGCGGTTGCCGGCGCTTACGACTATGCCTTGGAGCCCGGCATGGTCCTGTGTGTCGAGGCCGCCGTGGGCGAAGTGGGCGGTGATTTTTCCATCAAGCTGGAGGATCAGGTTCTGATCACCGAAGACGGGTATGAGAACCTGACAACCTATCCGTTCGACCCCCAGCTTATGGGTCTGGCCTAGTCCGGCCAGGTTGAGCGTTTGACATTGCCGTGCCAGTCTTCAGCGGTTTGCGCCGCGACCGGCGCGGCCTCGGGCCAGTTGTGACCCGCCGCAAAGCTAAGCAGCGCCGTCAGGGCAAGAATGATCAGAAGATCGGGGCGCAGCGCGGTGCTGCGTGGTGCGCAAGAAATGTGTGCCATCATGGCCTCCGAGATTGTGTGACGTGAACAAAGTCAATGTGGAGGCTCCAAACATATTTTTAAAACGAATATTATTTTGATACCTCATCACATAAATTGATGGCAATTGAAGCCTACGTTCCGCTTCATGTACTGGATGACCGATCTGTTCTCACCTTCCCGTGACGCGCGTTACATATGGGTTGAGCGACCCGGTAGAAGCCCACAGTATTGGCGCCAACTTGCGACGTAAGGAACTGCCATGCCCACCGAACGCATTACCTTTGCCGGTCACGACGGCAACCAACTTGCTGCGCGCCTCGACCTGCCTGACGGGCCGGTTCTGGCCACAGCGTTGTTTGCCCATTGTTTTACCTGCTCCAAGGACATTCCCGCCGCCCGTCGCATCGCGGCTCGCTTGGCTGGAATGGGTATTGCCGTTCTGCGTTTTGACTTCACCGGTCTGGGTCACTCTGAAGGCGAATTCGCCAACACCACTTTCACTTCTAATGTCGAAGACCTGATTGCCGCCTCTCACTATCTTGCCGGGCGCGACATGGCGCCGTCGTTGCTGATTGGGCACTCGCTTGGCGGAGCTGCTGTGCTGCGCGCCCGCGCTGGCATTCCCAGCGTCAAAGCGGTGGTCACGCTGGGCGCACCTGCTGATCCGGGCCATGTCTCGCACCATTTCCAGGCCGCTCTTCCCGAGATCGAGCAGGAAGGCTCGGCTGAAGTGACGCTGGGCGGGCGTCCTTTCCGCATTGGCAAGGCCTTTGTCGATGACATATCGGAAACCGAACTGACCCCCGCCATCAAAGAGCTGAAAGCCGCGCTGCTGATCCTGCACGCCCCCTTGGATGAGACCGTGAGCGTCGACAACGCCAGCGCCATCTTTATGGCCGCCAAGCACCCCAAAAGCTTTGTTACTCTGGATGATGCCGACCACCTGATCACGCGGGCCTGTGACGCTGAATATGCGGCCGATGTGATTGCGGCCTGGGTGACACGCTACATAACCCTGTCCCCACCAGCCCCACCGCCCGGCGCCCCCGAAGGCATTGTGCGCGTGACCGAGGCCGACCCCAGCGGTTTCTTGCAGGACATTCAATCCGGCCCCCGTCACCATGCGGTCGCGGACGAGCCTGCCTCGTATGGCGGCACCGACCGAGGCATGTCGCCTTACGGTTTCGTGTCTTCCGGATTGGGGGCCTGCACCTCGATGACAATTCGCATGTATGCGCGTCGCAAACGCTGGCCGTTGACGGGCATTGTTGTCGATGTCTGCCACAACAAGGTCCACGGGCAGGATGCGGGGCTAGTCGGCGACGGAAAGGTTGATCTGTTCCGGCGCAAGATCCGGCTCGAAGGTCCTCTGGACGACGAACAGCGCGCCAGGTTGCTGGAAATTGCCGACAAATGCCCTGTTCACAGGACACTTGAGGGTTCGGCGGAAATTACGACCGAATTGCTGACCTGACGCACCTTACCGTCGCGGTGCCGGTCGATGGATCGGCGGCCGTGCTGTCGGGGGCCGAGCCACAGGTGGCCGGGGCCGCGCGGGCGGTTTGGCGATCGGTGGCTTGGGCCGTGCAGGCGGTTTCCCAACCGGCGGCTTCGGGCGAACCGGGCGATCTACGTCGATGTCCACATCTACGTCGTGGTAATAGTCGTTCCAAAGAAGCGAGTCGTAAAACGGATCATATCCGTATCCCACGCCAACAGTGACCCCATCACAGGCCGAAAGGGTAAAACTGGCTGCGCCCAGACTCAGGGCAAGACAGGTGCGTTTGATCAGTTTTCTGGCCATCTTCCCCCTCCTCACCGAGCAGCCCGGAACGAGGCGAACACTGCGTTCAGATCATCCACATAGGCCGGATCGGCCCCATCGCGCAGAACGGCCACGGCCACGGCGACGCGGTCATTGGGCAGGTCGATCACAGTCGCAGTGAAGTTAACGCCCCGCCCATCACGGGTACCGGTGCCCCGGATCACTTGCGCGGGCAGCCCTCCGATACGAGTCGAAACATTGTCTGAGACCACTGGAGATTTGACCAGAAACTTGTCGACATCCTGAAGATACCGCAATCCTCCGTCGATCGAGGCGACGCCGGCGGGTGCGACAAAACCGATCCAGACGTTGTCATCGGTCACAGGCCGTATCCCCATGACACGAGCCACTGCGCGGGGATCTCCGAGTTGCGTATCCTCAATCTCGCGTGTGCCGCCTGTCCGCACGGCCCAGAAATCGGGCACCGAAAAGCTAAACAAGGCGCGTCCATTATCCGTATACGTCACCGGGGTATCGGCCAACACTGGCGCGGCGCCAAGCCATATCGCCGCAATGGCAGAGCTTATTCGCAAAAACATATCATAATAACCTGTTGTTTCTGTTGGCTCAGAGTGGCCCGCGATGACTGGATTTGTCCAGTCTCATTCCACAACAAAAACCGCGTCGGGATTGCTCCGGGCGCGGGTTTCGTCGTTCTCAAAAGCGGGAAATCAGGCGCGGGCGTCGCCCACCAGTTTCCACAGGCCAGGGATCAGCAGCGCCGCCAGCGCCAGTTTGATCGCATCACCCACCAGGAACGGCGTCAGGCCCCAGGCCAGGATCGGCTGATCCCAACCATACAGCTGACCCAGCCAAAGCAGGCCGGGGACGTAGATCAACACATTGGCCAGAACCAGCGCCAGCGCCAGCTTGCCAACCGAGCGGTCCCAGCCGCGCGCGGCCAGAGCACCCAGAGCCAGGGTCGCCAGAACGTAACCCACCAGATAGCCGCCTGTGCCACCCATCATGTAAGTCAGCCCGAATTTCTCGGCCGACGAGCCGGCGAACACATCAAAGCCCAGCGCGCCGATCAGCAGGTAACCCAGCATGGTCACCAAACCCAGACGCGCGCCATAGGCGGTGCCAATGGTCAGAACGGCAAAGGTGCCCATGGTGATCGGAACCGGCCACATCGGCACTTTGATTTTCGCGGCAACGGCCAAAGCAACGATGCCCAGCGCAACCAGGATCACTTGCTTAACGCGCAGCGCCGTGCCTTCGCGCGGGCCAAACGCATTGGCCAGTACATTTGCATTCATCTTCACTTCTCCCCAATTCGGATCGGAAATCTGCGACAGCAATGCCCAATCCGGCCGCTCACTTCAAGGTGATTACGCTACCGTAGCACGTATTCCGTGTCCATTTCGTAGGATTTTCGGGGTCCGGAGACGATCCAGCGTACGCTCCATCGCGGCCAGGACGAGAAATCGTAGATAGCGTCATAGCTGTCTGGCGCGCAATCATGGTGATCCGACGTCTGCGGAACCCCCAGATTCAAACGGTGGAAATACCGCCCGTCGTCAAAAAAGACTGCTACGTCGTCGCGGTCCGCACGCCAAAGGTAGCGCCGGGCGCCTTTCACCTCAGCTTGACCGGGTATGCGCAAAACCACTTCTTCGTCATAGATCAGGCCGTCATCAACAGGACGCAGATACGCCATCCCATCCGCCTGCACCACCTGCCCCGCTCTTGCGTCGCGGATGGTGCGCGTCAGGCCCCAGCAGCCTTCGAAATCGGACAGGCTGTTCGGAGCGATCATTCCGGCAGATACCCGTCCGTGATCCCGCCCCTGTCGTCGATGAATCGAATGATTACCCCACTTTGCAACACATCGTAGCAGGCCCAAAGCCCGGATGGTGGCCAGGTCGAACAATACTGATCTCCGCGAACTGCCCACCGTCCACTGCTGGGTCGCCCCGAGAAATACTGCGTGGCCCCGCTTGCATCGAAGGTTTGCCAGACGCCTTCGCCATAGCTGAGTTTCTGTCCGGTCAAGGTCGACACGATTTCACTCCCAGTCAGTGGCCAAAACTCTGTCGCGGCCGAAATATCGGGCCAAAGGGCTAAAATCAGGGCAAACCGTCTCATCTGCGCACTCGCATCTTGTTCCCGTGGCGGGTCGCGTTTAAACCGCGCCGCAACGCCTCCTGCCAAATCACAATAAGGTGCCGCTGCCAATGATTCCACGTTATTCCCGCCCCGAGATGGTTGCCATCTGGTCGCCCGAAAGCAAGTTCCGCATCTGGTACGAGATCGAAGCCCATGCCTGTGACGCCATGGCCGATCTGGGCGTGATACCGCGCGAAAACGCCGAGGCCGTGTGGAAGGCCAAGGACGTTGAGTTCGACGTGGCGCGGATTGATGAAATCGAAGCCGTCACCAAACACGACGTCATCGCCTTCCTGACCCATCTGGCTGAACATGTCGGCAGCGAAGAGGCACGCTTTGTGCATCAGGGCATGACCTCGTCCGACGTGCTGGACACCTGCCTGAACGTACAATTGACCCGCGCTGCCGACCTGCTGATCGCCGATCTCGAAGGTCTGCTGGCCGCCCTGAAACGCCGCGCGATCGAACACAAGGACACTGTCCGCATCGGCCGCAGCCACGGCATCCATGCCGAGCCCACCACCATGGGTCTGACCTTTGCGCGTTTCTACGCAGAGATGGACCGCAATCTGTCTCGCATGCGCGACGCGCGGGCCGAGATTGCAACCGGTGCGATCAGCGGCGCGGTCGGCACCTTTGCCAATGTCGATCCTGCGGTTGAAGAGCATGTCTGCGACAAACTTGGTCTGGTGCCCGAGCCGATCAGCACGCAGGTCATTCCGCGCGACCGTCACGCGGCCTTCTTTGCCACATTGGGCGTGATCGCCAGCAGCATCGAAAATATCGCTATCGAAATCCGCCATATGCAGCGGACCGAGGTTCTGGAAGGGGCCGAGTTCTTCTCGATGGGTCAAAAGGGCTCGTCAGCTATGCCGCACAAGAAAAACCCGGTGCTGACCGAGAACCTGACTGGTCTGGCGCGTATGGTGCGTGCGGCGGTGATCCCTGCGATGGAGAATGTGGCACTTTGGCACGAACGCGATATCTCGCATTCCTCGGTGGAACGCATGATCGGGCCGGACGCCACGATCACGTTGGACTTTGCGCTGGCCCGTCTAACAGGTGTGATCGACAAGATGCTGATCTTCCCTGAAAACATGCTGGAGAACATGAACAAATTCCCCGGTCTGGTCATGAGCCAACGGGTTTTGCTGGCTCTGACCCAAGCGGGTGTCAGCCGCGAAGACGCCTATGCCATGGTTCAGCGCAACGCTTTGAAGGTTTGGGAACACCGCACTGATTTCAAAGAAGAACTTCTGGCCGATGCCGATGTCACCGCCGCCCTCAGCCCCGCGGAGATCGAAGAGAAATTCGACCTTGGCTATCACACCAAGCACGTAGACACGATTTTCGCGCGCGTGTTTGGCGAGGAATAAAGCCTAACGCACTAAACAAGGCCCGGACCGTATAGGCGGATTCGGGCCTTGTCCTTTTGTCAGGTTGCTCAAATTCGGATATGATGGGGTCGTTGTTCAGAACAGGAGACCCACCATGACCCGTACTCTTCTATGCGCATTGGCTCTGACCTGCTCTGCCTCGATCGCGATGGCCTGCAGCGGACATTCCAAGCAAACGCAATCCTGCGCGCCGGGCACCCAATGGGACTATGAGACCCAGAGCTGTACCAAAACCGTGAACAGCTAAGAAAATATTTCCTACTCGTGAATAAAAGCGAGCCGCCGATTGTTCGTCTTTTATCGGATCGCGCTATGCTTGATCAGAGCAGCCCAGAGAACGGAGTAGGAAAATGCGCCTAGTACTAGCCTCAGCAATTGCCCTGCAGGCATTCGCTTTCGCCCCAGTTGCCCACGCCGCTGGCGGTGGGGACAGCAGCCCGCCTAAACCGACGAACACGACCAAGAAGTGTCTGTTCGGTCGGGTCTATGACAAGGACGCCGGGCGCTGTGTGAAACCGAACAAAACAAATTTCACTCAGGACGAACTTTATGGCGCGGTGCGTGAGCTTGCCTATGACGGGCAGTTGGAAAACGCGCAGGACGTCCTTCGGATCATGGATCAGGATGATGACCGTGTTCTGACCTATTGGGGCTTTACCTTCCGAAAGCTGGGCGATCTGGAACAGGCCAATCTGTTCTATCAGGACGCTATCAGGGTCAATCCCGACAATATTCTGGCGCGCTCGTACATGGCACAAGGCTATGTCGCCGAAGGTCGCACCGATCTGGCCATCGAGCAATGGCGCGAGATCAAGGCGCGCGGTGGTGAAGGCACCTGGGCCGAGGCGTCTCTGCGCGAGGCAATCCGCACGGGGCTGACCTTCAACTACTAAGCTTCAGGTTTTTTTTACCCGAGTCTCCCTATTCTGCCCGTGGATCAGAATGATGGCACCGCAGGCAGATGCAGGACTCACACACATTGGTACAAATGGCGCCGGGGGCTTCGGCCCCCATTGCCGACAAAGAACAAGAAGCGCCGCGCGTGGTTCCACGCGCGCTGAGCAATCGACAAAAGGCGGCAGTGGTCGTACGGCTTTTGTTAAATGACGGCGCGGATATCCCGCTTGAGGATCTTCCCGATGACTTGCAGGAAAAGCTGACCCACCAACTGGGGCAGATGGGTCTGGTGGACCGGGTGACGCTGGACGCTGTGGCCGCTGAATTTGCCGAAGCGCTGGACAGTGTCGGGCTTTCCTTTCCGCACGGACTTGCGGGTGCGCTGGATGCTGTGAACGGCAAAATCGCTCCGGCCACCGCCGCGCGGCTGCGCAAAGTCGCAGGGGTGCGTCAAGTCGGCGATCCCTGGCAGCGCCTGCGCGAAATCCCAACCGAGGATCTGGCCGACATGGCGCAGGCCGAAAGTATCGAGGTCGCGGCAGTGATGCTTTCGAAGCTGGAAACCGCGAAGGCCGCGCAGCTATTGGGCCACCTGCCCGGCCCTGTGGCGCGACGGATCACCTATGCGGTGTCGAAGACCGCCAATGTCACACCCGAGGCAGTAGACCGGATCGGATGGTCGCTGGCCGCGCAACTGGATCAACGCCCGACCATGGCATTCACAGATGGCCCCGGTGCGCGCGTGGGGGCCATCCTCAACCAATCCGCCGCCTCGACCCGCGACGGGTTGCTTAGCGCTCTGGATGAGGAGGATTCGGATTTCGCCAGTGTCGTACGCCGGTCCATCTTTACATTCGCCCATGTCCCAACGCGCATCCTGCCGCGCGACGTACCCGCTATCCTTCGGGGCGTGGATCAACCGGTTCTGGTCACGGCGCTCGCCGGTGCCGAGACCGAGGACGACAAGACAACGGTTGAATTTCTTCTGACCAACATGTCCTCGCGCATGGCCGACAATCTGCGCGAGGAAATGACCGAACGCGGCAAGGTCAAACAGGCTGAGGCGGAAGAGGCCATGACCCAGATCGTTGGCGCAATCCGCGATCTGGTGGATGGCGGCGCGATAACCCTTGTCGAAGAAGAGGCCGAGGAATAACGAGACGCCTCCGTGCCCTTGTAACCCATTCAGAACGCTTGTGGTCGCTCGGTCGGGGTTGTATGTCTGGCCCGGCAACGCCCGCAATAGCCGCCGAGAGCCACAGATGCCCGTAGAAAAGTCAGAACTCAGCCGGATTGAGCTTGGCAAATATTTCGTGACCGGCCTGTTCCTAAAAGGGTTGATTGGCGCGATGCGCCTGCTGCCCTACGAGCGCCGCATTGCGACAATGGGCGCATTGGTCCGCACGCTTGCACCAGTGGTTGGGTTTTCGAAACGCGTGCGCGACAACCTGAAGCTGACCTGCCCCGACCTGCCCGAGGATGAAGTCAATCGCATCTGCCAGGCCGTCCCTGACAATGCTGGCCGCGCGATTATGGAACATTTCTCGCCCGAAGGGTTTACGGATCGACAGCGCCACGCAAAGGTTTCGGGTCCTGGTATCGCAGCGTTTGACGCCGCCGTGGCCGAGGGCAAGCCGGTGATGATGATCACCGCCCATTTCGGCCACTACCTTGCGGCGCGCATCGCGCTACAGGAACGCAGCGGCGAACCGATCGGTTGCCTCTATCGCCGGATGGCAAACCCCTATTTCAACGACATGTATGTCGACGCCTTTTACAAAACCGGCGCGCCGATGTTTGAACAGGGCCGCCGCGGCATGGTTGAGATGGTGCGCGCCCTGAAAAAGGGTGGGATCATCGCCATCGTATCGGACCTGCATGCCCATGGCGGCGAAGAGCTGACCTATTTCGGCAAACCCGCCGTGACCTCGGTTCTGAATGCCGAGCTTGCGATGAAGTACAAGGCGGTGTTGATCCCTTGCTATGCCGTGCGCCAGCCCAACGGTATCGACTTTGAGATCGTCCTGCACGACCCCGTCCCCCATACCGACCCCAAGACCATGACCCAGTTCACCAATGACGATCTTGAGGCGATGGTGCGCAAAAACATGGGCCAGTGGTTCTGGATTCACCGCCGCTGGAAAGCTTGGAATGGGCTGGGTGTTCAGCCGGAAGACATGGTTTAATGGGCGGTCGACCTATTTGACCCGCGCAGCGGCCACGATCGGGCCATGACCCGCCTCTTGAACCAGCACAACCGCAGGCAGGTCCGAAGTCAGCGCAACCGAATATTGCTGTGCCTGGTTGCCATCCCAGGATCCCGCCCAGTGCCAGGATTCCACCACATTGGCATAGTCCAGCTCATGCCCTGCCAGTTCCCCTCGGCGGATCGAGGCATGGCGCATCGGTGAATACTCCACCACCCGAATCTCATAGGTCGCCCCTTCGGGCAGTTCGATCGGCGTGACATCCACCGTGACATCATTCGCCGCCCGTGTTGCTGAGACCGATGCCTCTGGCGCAGCTTTCAGATGGGCTTCGATGATGCGATTTAGTTCATCAGCCTTGGCGCCCACAACATCCTGCTGCCCGTTGATCACCATCTGCGGCGTATAGATCATCGACCGCCCGCCCCCACGCGCATAGGCGCGCTGCCGGGTGGTGTGATCGGGATTGGCATATTCATCTTCCCACCCGATATAGTCCCAATAGTCCACGTGCAGCGCCAAGCCGATAACGTCGTCGCGCTTGGCAAGCTCATGCATCAGCTTGTCCGCAGGGGGACAGGAAGAACACCCCTGAGACGTGAACAACTCCACAACCACCGGGTCACTTTCCGCCATCGAAGACGAGGCAAGAAACAGGGAAACAAGCGCGGTCGCAGTAACGGTTCTGATCATGGGGCTCTCGGGATTTGTGGGATGCGAGACAGGTGTACATCTATCGCCGCTCAACCTCCAATCAAGGTTTCTTGAGAGCCGCGACAGCCAGATTTCAAAAAAATGTGTGCAATGGTATACAAAAATTGCCGCAGGTGGGCTGTTGGACCTTGAACCGGCGGCTTGGGTGATGCAGATACCCTTCAGCGAATCCCATATTCCACGTCATTTGAGAGGGAGGCCACTAGATGCCCATCAAAGTCGGACAGGATACCGCCAAGACACGCCGCAGCCTGAGCGTGAATGGCAAGTCCATTTCCTATTATTCCATCCCCGCCGCACAAGAGGCCGGTCTGGGTGATTTCTCAAACCTTCCCGCCGCGCTGAAAGTGGTGCTGGAGAACATGCTGCGGTTCGAGGATAACGGTTTCTCGGTCTCGGTCGACGACATCAAGGCCTTTGCCGAATGGGGCGCCAACGGCGGTAAGAACCCGCGCGAGATCGCTTATCGCCCTGCCCGCGTTTTGATGCAGGACTTCACCGGTGTTCCGGCGGTTGTCGATCTGGCCGCAATGCGTGACGGCATCAAAGGACTGGGCGGCGACGCACAGAAGATCAACCCACTGAACCCAGTTGATCTGGTCATCGACCACTCGGTCATGATTGACGAGTTTGGCAACCCGCGCGCGTTCCAGATGAATGTGGACCGCGAGTATGAGCGTAACATGGAACGCTACCAGTTCCTGAAATGGGGCCAGAACGCCTTTAACAACTTCCGCGTTGTGCCGCCCGGAACCGGCATCTGTCACCAAGTGAACCTGGAATATTTGGCCCAGACCGTCTGGACTGACACCGATCAGGACGGCAACGAAGTCGCCTACCCTGACACGCTGGTCGGCACCGACAGCCACACTACCATGGTCAACGGCATGGCCGTACTGGGCTGGGGTGTTGGCGGGATCGAAGCCGAGGCCGCAATGCTGGGTCAGCCGATCTCGATGCTGATCCCAGAGGTTGTGGGCTTTGAGCTGACCGGCGATCTGGTCGAAGGCACCACCGGCACCGACCTGGTTCTGAAGGTCGTCGAGATGCTGCGTGAAAAAGGTGTTGTCGGCAAATTCGTCGAGTTCTACGGCGAAGGTTTGGATCGTCTGCCCCTGGCCGACCGCGCGACCATCGCCAACATGGCCCCCGAATACGGCGCGACCTGTGGCTTCTTCCCGATCGACGGCGAAACCCTGCGTTATCTGCGCAATACCGGTCGCGACGAAGACCGTATCGCGCTGGTTGAAGCCTACGCGAAAGAGAACGGCTTCTGGCGCGATGCGGACTACGCACCGATCTATACCGACACCCTGTCGCTGGACATGGGCACCATCGTTCCTGCGATCTCGGGTCCAAAACGCCCGCAGGACTATGTTGCACTGACCGACGCCAAGGCCGCTTTCACCAAGGAAATGGAAGAGACTTTCAAGCGTCCCATGGGCAAGGAAGTCGTCGTCAACGGCGAGGACTACACCATGGAATCGGGCAAGGTCGTGATCGCCTCGATCACCTCCTGCACCAACACTTCAAACCCCTATGTGATGATCGGCGCGGGCCTTGTGGCGCGCAAAGCCGCAGCGCTGGGTTTGAACCGCAAACCTTGGGTCAAAACCTCGCTGGCTCCTGGGTCGCAGGTTGTGTCAGCCTATCTTGAGGCCGCTGGCCTGCAAGAAGATCTGGACAAGGTGGGCTTTAACCTCGTGGGTTATGGCTGCACCACCTGTATCGGTAACTCGGGACCCATCCAAAAAGAACTGTCCGAGGCGATTGCCGAAGGCGACCTGGTCGCCACGTCGGTGCTGTCGGGCAACCGGAACTTCGAAGGACGAATCTCGCCTGACGTACGCGCCAACTATCTGGCCTCGCCGCCGTTGGTGGTGGTCTATGCGCTGGCAGGCACCATGGATATCGACCTGACGTCCGAGCCGATTGGTCAGGATCAGGACGGTAACGACGTCTTCATGAAGGACATCTGGCCATCGGCCCAGGAAGTCGCTGAACTGGTTGAACAGACCGTTACGCGTGAGGCGTTCCAATCGAAATATGCCGACGTCTTCAAGGGCGATGAAAAGTGGCAGGGCGTAGATGTTCCGCAGCAGGAAACCTATGATTGGCCCGCGACATCGACTTACATCCAGAACCCGCCCTATTTCCAAGGCATGGGGGCCGAGCCGGGTACGATTTCGAACATCGAAGGTGCCAAGGTATTGCTGATCCTGGGTGATATGATCACCACAGACCACATCTCACCGGCCGGTTCGTTTGCGACGACCACGCCTGCAGGCAAGTATCTGACCGACCGCCAGGTTCAGCCGCGCGAGTTCAACTCGTACGGGTCCCGCCGTGGCAACCACGAGATCATGATGCGCGGCACCTTCGCCAACATCCGCGTCAAGAACGAGATGCTGGACGGTGTCGAGGGCGGTTACACAAAAGGCCCCGATGGCGAACAGACCTCGGTATATGAGGCATCGATGGCCTATCAGGAACAGGGCACCCCGCTGGTTGTCTTTGGTGGCGAACAGTACGGTGCGGGTTCTTCTCGTGACTGGGCGGCCAAGGGTACGGCTCTGCTGGGCGTCAAGGCCGTGATCGCCGAAAGCTTTGAGCGTATTCACCGCTCGAACCTGGTTGGCATGGGCGTCATTCCGTTTGAGTTCACCGGCGGTGACACACGCAAGTCGCTGGGTCTGAAAGGGGACGAAACGGTCTCGATCCACGGTCTGGACACGATCCAGCCGTTGCAAGAGGTGCCCTGCACCATCGTCTACGGCGATGGGTCCGAGAAGACCATCACCCTGAAGTGCCGCATCGATACCGCGCCCGAAATCGAGTATATCGAAAACGGTGGCGTACTGCACTACGTACTACGGAACCTTGCAAAGGCTGGATGACCGGAATTTGTGCATATAGAATAAGAAAGGACGCCTAAGGGCGTCCTTTTGTTATTTGCGAGGCTCTGCCTCGCGCTCCGAGGTATTTTTGAACAGAAGGACGGGCGGGCTTTATTTGCCTGCAGCTTTTTCCAAGGCTGGGCGGATGGTGCTTTCGATCACGCGTTGGGTGATGGGTCCGGCAAAGCGCAGGATTATGGTGCCTTCGCCGTTGATGACATAGGTCTCGGGTACGCCGTAGACGCCCCAATCGAGGCCCATTCGGCCCTGTTCGTCGCGACCGATGCCAGTGTACGGATCGCCGAGTTCGGTCAGGAAGTCTTCGGCATTGTCCAGTTGGTCTTTGTAGTTGATGCCGTAAAGCGGGATGCCTTCTTCGGACAGGGCCTGAAGGTTGGGGTGTTCCACTCGGCATGGGGCGCACCAGCTGGCCCAGTAATTGACCAGTTTGACATTCCCGTCGCGCAGCGTGGCGTCGTCGAAATTGGGTTTGCCCTGAAATTCGGTTAGGACAACCGGTGGCGCGGGCTGGCCTTCGCGGGCGGATGGCAGCGCGTTAGGATCGTCGCGGAACATGCCGATGCCGGCCAGAACGGCAAAGGCGCCAAAGATCAGCGGTGGCGCGATCATCAGAGGCGAGATTTTAGCCATTGCGGGTCATCCGTTCTTCGAGTTTTTCCATCTCGGTCCGAACCTTGCGGCCGCGCATCACGCTGAACAGGATCAGCGCTGTCAGAAGTCCGATTGAAACCACATAGGACCACAAGACCGTGTCGGCGTATTTTCCAAGATCGGGGATCATCCATTTACCCTTTCCCGTGCCAGCAACGCCTTGATCCGGCGCGCGCGAATTTCCGTACCCGTGCGGTAGAGCGCCAGCGCGATGAACAGTAGAACAAACCCGATGATGCACAGAAGCAGCGGGTAGAAATAGATGTTGCTGACTTTTTCCTCGGTATCCGCCCCGGTAATGGCAGCTGCACGCATCACCGATGCGCCTTGGTGCAGACCCTGATTCCAGAAATTCACCGCATAGCGGCTGAGGATCGCAAAAACCGAGCCCACCAGACACAGGACCGAGGTCAGGTCGGCGGCGGTGTCGGGGTCTTCGATCGCTTCCCACAGGGCGACATAGCCCAGATAAAACAGGAATAGAATTAGGAAGGAGGTCAGGCGCGGATCCCAGGCCCACCATGTGCCCCACATGGGTTGCCCCCAAATCGCGCCTGTCGCCAGTGCTATCAATGTCATTACGATGCCAATGGGAGCGGCTGCACGAGCCGCCAACGCACTGACATGATGGCGGCGAACCAGCCAGACAAGCGATGTCGCCAACATCATCAGCCAGCAATTGATCGCCATCAGCGCCGCCGGAACATGCAGGTAGATGATCTTGACGGTCGAGCCCTGTTTGTAATCATCCGGCGTGAAGAAGAATCCCCAGATCAGCCCCACCACGATGCACGCGATAGAGGTGATCCAGAAAAACGGCATCACCCGTTCGCTTGTCGCGAGGAATTTGCGCGGGTTGGCGTATTCCCAGAGGGCGTTGGCTTTGGCTGCGATAGACATGGGCCTTATCTAGTCCGAGTCGGGTTCATTCTCAATTGACCTTGGTCAAAGTTTGAGCACGTCACCGAAGGTTGATACGCAAAACGGCAGCGCTGGCAAAGGGCAGCATCGCGATTGTGGCGGCGGTGATCCCGGCCAGCATGAGCAGCGGGGTTTGGGTTTCCATCCCCGTGGCGCCACGGCGCGCCACCTCGGCGCCGAAGATCAGCGTGGGGACGTATAGCGGCAGGACCAGCAGCGACAGCAGCAAGCCGCCGCGTTTCAGGCCGACGGTCAGGGCTGCGCCGAAGGTGCCGATGACGCTCATGGCGGGGGTGCCGATCAGCAGCGAGATCACCAGCCACGAAAAGCCCGGCACCGGCAGATTCAGCAGCACGCCCAGAAACGGCGCGGCCAGAACCAGTGGTAGGCCTGTGGTCAGCCAGTGCGCAAGCGCCTTGATCGTAACCACGGCTTCCAGCGGCAGCGGTGCCGTGGCCAGCAGGTCGAGCGAGCCGTCCTCCCAATCCAGCGCTAACAGGCGGTCGAGCGACAGCAGGCAGGCCAGCAGTGCGCCCAGCCAAAGCACACCAGACGCGATAGTCGAAAGCAGAGAGGATTGCGGCCCGACCGAGAATGGTACCAGCACGGTCACGATCAGGAAGAAAGCCAGCCCAAGGCCGAAGCCCCCTCCGGCGCGGAAGGCCAGTTTCAGGTCGCGCAGCAGCAAGGCGATCACAGGAAGCCTCCGTCGAAATCGTCGATGGGTTTGGGTTTGGCCTTGTTGGGGCCGACATCCAGAACCTCACCGTCAAGGCCCAGGTCGATATGAGTGGCGATCAGGGCTGATCCCCCCTGCCCCAGATGCGCGCGCACGGCGTCGGCGAACATTTTCACTGCGTTCTGGTCCAGCGAGACGGTGGGTTCGTCCAGCATCCAGATCGGTCGCCCTGTAACCAGCATCCGCGCCAGCCCCAGCCGCCGTTTCTGTCCCGCCGACAGGTTGCCTGCGTGGCGGTCGGCCAGATCATTCAGAGCAAAGGCGTCCAGCGCCGGTTGTATGCCTTGCGTGCCAAAGACCGAGGCCCAGAAACTAAGATTTTCGACAACCGTTAGCGTGGGTTTCAGCCCGTCGGAATGTGAGGCATAGGCGATCTGATCCTCGGCCCCTTCGATGCGGCCATGCAGCGGCGGTTGTAACCCGGCCAGCGTACGTAGCAGGGTTGTTTTGCCGATCCCATTGGGGCCGCGCAGGATCAGTGCTTTGCCTGCGGGCAATGAAAAGCTGAGCCCTTCGAGCACGGGAATGCCACCACGGGTGATGGCCAGATCGGTCACGGTCAGTGTCATAGCGCTCGCTTAGCGGATTGTGGGGGCGGACAAAAGGTCGGAATTGACGCAGAGCTTTAGACGGAACGCGATGTGGTTGGGGTGGGAGTGAGGGGCCAGCCCCTCACGCTCCCCGGGATATTTTTGGCCAGATGAAGGGAGATCCGTCAGACCGGGAGCGCGGCAAGGGCGATGCGGCGACCTTCGGAGAGCAGTACGTTGTAGGTTCGGCAGGCGGCGGGGGAATTCATGATCTCGACCCCGATACCCGCATCTTCAAGCGTGTTACGCAGTTTGGCGGGAATATGTGCCAGCTCTGCCCCGGTGCCGATGAACAGGACGTCAATGTTGGCGGCAAGATCGAGGAGCGGTTGGGCATCCTCATAGCCCCGCCATTCCGAGGTGCCGGTTGGGCCGGTGAGAACCGCGCCGTGAAAGAGCGCGCCGCCCACGCGGAAGAAACCGGGGCCGTAGCCATCGACAGGGGTGGCGTTGGTATAGGTGATCTCGTTCAGGCGCATGGGTGCGTTCTAGCCCCAAAGTGGTAGGCCCGACAAGGCCGCAACGGCAATCACCAGATACGCGGCAGCGCGGTAGAGCCTTTCGTGTTCGGGACGGAACAGTTTGCCGCCCAGCCAATTGCCGATCAGGTTTGGCACAGCAAGCAGCAACCCCAGAAGCGCGGCCATTCCGGTCACCCGCCCCATACCTGTGAGGTACCCCAGTAGCAGAAAGTCGAAGGCAAATAGGAATAGTAGAATGGTGGCGCGGATGACCGTCACTTGCAGTGGCCGGGACATGTAGAACAGTATGACCGCTGGACCAGGCAGGCCTGCCACGCCTCCAAGAAATCCTGCAGCGCAGCCGATGCCGACCACCATCGTGCGGCTGACATAGCCGTGATAGCGCAGACCCAGGATCAGGACCGCCAGCATCGCGATCGACAGGAGGCTAACCGCGTACCGAAAGACATTCACGTCGACCTGCGTCAAAATCCAAAGCCCAAGTGGCAGGATCAGGGCGCACCCGGCCACCAGCCGGATCAGGTCGCCCCGGTCAACCTCGCGCCACGCACGGCGCAGGTTGGGGAGCGGACCGAAGATATCCATGATGGTCAGCCCAATCAGCGCGCCGAACGGGCCCAGAAAAGGCGTTGCTATAGGCAGGAAGATCAGCGCCGTGCCAAAGCCGGAAAACCCACGCACGATGCCGCTGAGGAAGGCGGCGCATAGAATAATGGCCAGCCCTGTGGGGGACTGGCCAAAAAGATCAGGCGTCGATGTTTGCAAACTGGTTGCCCGCCGTGTTCGACGGTTTGGACCAGTCGCGTTTGACCCCCAGCCACAGCAGGATGGTCGAGGCCACAAAGACCGAAGAATACGTCCCGACGATCACGCCCCAGATCATCGCGAAGACGAAGCCACGGATGACGTCTCCGCCCAACACATAAAGCGAGATCAGCGCCAGCAGGGTTGTGACCGAGGTCATGACTGTCCGGCTGAGGGTCTCGTTGATCGAGATGTTGAGGACCTCTTTTAGGTCTTTCCTTTTGTATTTGCGCAGGTTCTCACGCACCCGGTCAAAGACAACCACCGTGTCGTTCAGCGAATAGCCCACGATGGTCAGCAGCGCAGCTATGATCGCCAGATCGAACCGGATTTGCAGTTCCGAGAAGATGCCGATGGTCAGGATCACGTCATGCACAAGCGCGGCCACCGCCCCCAGGGCAAACTGCCATTCGAACCGTAGCCAGATATAGACCAGCACGGCCCCAATCGCGAGGACAACGGCGATCACGGCGGTCTGGATCAGCTCACCCGAAACCTTGGGACCGACGGATTCAACGGACACAAATTGGATATCGGGGGCTGCCGCCTTCAATGCCTCTTCCACAGCCGATACTGTTGCGGCCGAGACGGCTTCGGCTTCCGCCTGCGCCTGAATGCGGATCATGGCGACGTTTTCGTCCTCGTCAAAGGTCGGGTCGAAAATCTCGGTGATTGTGACATCGCCCAGTTCAAGCGGAGCGATGGCGTCGCGATAGGCACCCACGTCGATCTCTTGCGCCGATTGGGTGCGGATCGTGGTGCCGCCCCGGAAGTCGATGCCGAAATTCAGGCCCTGCAACATGAAGGACGTAAAGGCCAAGACCATCATCAAGCCGGAAATACCCAGCCAAACCTTCCAGCGACTGAAGAAATCGAACGAGGTTTCTTGAGGGACAAGTTTCAGTCTCATGATCAAACCTCGATCGTTTTCGGGCGGCGGCGTTCGAACCAAATCACGATCATCAGGCGCGTCACGAAGATCGCGGTGAAGACCGAGGTGAGGATGCCCAGACCCAGAGTGATGGCAAAGCCCCGCACCGGTCCGCTGCCCATGGCAAACAGGATTGTCGCCGTGATGAATGTGGTTACGTTTGCGTCCAGAATGGCCGACAGTGCCTTTTCATAACCCAGCTCAATTGCACGGGCCGGACCTCGGGCGGATTTCAGTTCCTCGCGGATACGTTCAAAGATCAGCACGTTGGCGTCCACCGCCATGCCGACTGTCAGCACGATCCCCGCGATCCCCGGCAAGGTCAGCGTCGCCCCGATCAGTGATAGAAGACCAAACAGCAGCCCGACGTTCAGGATCAGCGCGATATTGGCGAATATACCGAACAAACCATAGCTGAGCGCCATGAAGACCAGGACGGCAACAAAGGCCACGATGGTGGCCACCTTGCCTGCGTCGATACTGTCTTGTCCCAGCTCGGGGCCGATCGTGCGTTCTTCAAGGAACTCCAGCCCCGCCGGCAGCGCACCTGCGCGCAGCAGGACGGCCAGATTGGTGCTTTCCTCAACTGTGAAATTGCCGGTGATGATGCCCGAACCACCCGGAATATGGCTTTGGATCACCGGGGCCGAGATCACTTCGTCATCAAGCACAATCGCAAAAGGCGCGCCGATGTTCTCCAGCGTGTAGTCGCCGAATTTGCGGGCACCGGACGTGTTAAAGCGGAAATTGACCGCAGGGCGGCCGTTCTGGTCGAACGCGGGTTGGGCGTCGACCAGTTCCTCACCCGTCACAACGGGGGCGGATTCCAGAATGTAATACACACCGTCTTCATCAAGCGAAGGGACGACCTCTTGCCCGATGCCCGGCGCGGTATCCGCATCGGTCGTGCGGCCAGCAACCGGATTGAAGGTCAGTTGCGCAGTGGTTCCGATGATCTCTTTCAGCTCACCCGCGCTGCCGACGCCAGGCACCTGGATCAGAATACGATCCGCGCCCTGGCGTTGAATGGTGGGTTCACGCGTGCCGACCTCGTCGATACGACGGCGGATGATCTCAAGCGACTGTCGAACGGTGCGATCGTCCGAGGCCAGCTTCTCGGCATCCGACAGTTGCACGACGATGGTGTCGCCTTCGGAGCGGGCTTCGATATCAGTGGCCCCTACCCCGGACAGCGTCTGCACCTGCCGGGCTAGGCCACGCACGACTTCCAGTGCGCGCGCCATGCCCTCGGGCTGACTGATACGCACCCGAATCTCATCGGGGGCCGAGTTCTGACGGCGGATGGTGCCTACGGTCGCCCGCTCATCCCGCAGCGCGTCGCGGATTTCAGGCCACATGGCATCCATACGGGATTCGTAGACATCGCTGACCTTAACCTCGGCCAGCAAGTGCGCACCGCCCCGCAAGTCGAGGCCCAGATTGACCAAGGACGACGGCAGCCAGTTTGGCCACTGCGCCGCTTCGGCCTGCATCTCGGGCGTGTCGATGCCAAGCTCGATCGCAGCCTTGGCATCGTTGGATTGTTCAACGCGCGTGTAAAACGCATTCGGCAGGGCCATCAGCAGGCCGGTCACGCAGACCAGCCAGATCAGAACCCGCTTCCAGGTATCAATGTGCAGCATTACCCTGCCTTTTCAAGGATTTGACGCGCGACGTTACTTCGCCGGTTCGGTCTTGTTCAGAACCTGCGCGATGGTCGATTTGACGACGCGAACCTTGACACCCTCGGCCAGTTCAACCTCGATCTCGTTCTCGCCTTCCTTGACCTTCGACACTTTGCCGATCAGGCCACCCTGCGTGACCACCTGATCACCCCGGCGCACAGCTTCGACCATGGCCTGATGTTCCTTCATCTTTTTCTGCTGAGGACGGATCAGCAGGAAATACATGATCGCAAAGATCAGGATCAGCGGGAGAAACTGGGCGATTGCGCCACCTTCCATGGGATATTCCTTTTGGTTTGGTGTTTGCGGAGGGCCCGCAAATTTTGCGAGAACCTATTCTTTGAACTGACTGTTTGCAAGGAATGGCGGTACAGGTTTTTGCACCGAAACTCAGATAATGCGCAAAGATTTGGCCAAGCGTTGCAGTTAAGTCCTAGAAACAAGCGCTTGCGTCGATATAGTTGAACCGCGGGAGGTCCAATGGCGCACATTCATCTGAAACTGGGATTGCTACTTCAGATACTGGTCACGACCCTGTGGGTTGGCCTTTGTGCGGCGCCTGCTTCTGGTCAGGAAACTGTCGAAGCACCTGTCGAAAACGAAGAACAATCCGAGACCTTCAAAGCACCCGTTATCGTCGACGGCGATACTCTGTTTTTCTTACGTGGTTCCAGCGCACTACCAGCATCGGAACGCGCCGAAGCAGTACAGGAAAAAATAATAGAAGCGGCCGAAGCTTCAGATAACCTTGAAGTCACAATCACTTATGAGGATACTGAACTCGGTACACGCATACTGGTCGACGGACTTTCGGTATCGGTTGTGACGGTCGCCGACGCGGAACTGGAGCAGATTGAACTGGAAGTTCTCGGTTTTCTCCATGGCGAGGCCATTGAGCAAGCGATCCTAGCCTACAGGTCCAATCGAACTGATCAAGCGCGAGTTTCCGGAGCGATTGAAGCCACCGCATGGACAATAGGCTTTGGTATCTTTGTTGCCATCATCCTTTGGCTGCATCGCAGGATCAGACGCAAGACGCTGAAATTCGTACAACGGCATCTGAAGGACGTGGAAAACGCCACCGCAAAAAGCGTTCAGGCTGAAGCGATTGCCGCACTGGTTCGATATACCCTGAATTTCGTCCTGCTGGTGATCTTCTTTCTGGGTTTCTACTATTATCTGTCCTTCGTCCTACTCGCCTTTGCCGAAACACGGTACTTCGCGCAGCTTCTGCTGACTTACCTAACTGAGCCTGTTCTACTGATCTTCAAGGGCATCCTTAGTTACATCCCCAACTTGATCATGCTGGGTCTAATCAGCTGGGTCACGCTTTACATCATTCGGGGCATGCGGGTGTTCTTTGACGCCGTTGAGGCCGGGTCCTTCGATCTGGGGGATTTTGAGAAACATTGGGTGAGCCCAACCTTCAACATCGCGCGTGTCGTCGTCATCCTGATCGCGCTGGTCTTTGCCGTTCCTTACATTCCGGGATCAGATTCGGCTGCCTTTCAAGGCCTGACCATTCTGGTGGGCGCAATGCTGTCGCTGGGCGCAAACTCGGTCGTTTCAAACATGCTGGCGGGGCTGTTTGTGATCTATCGCCGCTCGACCTCGATTGGGGACCGCATCCAGATTGGCGATCACATTGGCGACGTGGTGCAGATCAAGCTGATGGAGACGCATCTGAAATCCATCAAGAACGAACTGATCTCGATCCCCAACGCGCAGTTGATGAACTCGGACGTGGTGAATTTTTCCAAGAAAACCGATGGCAGCGGGCTGTTACTGCACACCACTGTCGGCATCGGCTATGAGGAACCGCCCGAGAAGGTCGAGGCCATGCTAATCGAGGCTGCCCACCGCACTAAGGGGATCAAGGCCAAGCCGGAACCCTTTGTTTTGTGGACTGCTTTAGCCGATTACGCGATTAACTACCAGATCAACGGCTATACCACGCGGGGCAGCATCATTCCCAAAATCCGCTCGGACCTGCACCGCAATATCGTGGCCGTGTTCAACGAAAACGGCGTGCAGATCATGACGCCGTCTTATATGGCAGATCCGCCCGATCCGAAAATCCCCAGCGAAGACTGGGATGGCCATCTGGCGCATGAATCCCACGAGGGCGCGGATAAGTCGTAACCGGTGCTACACCCTGCGGTTCAGATGGTGCATAAGCGCTCTCAGTGATTCACGCATTCAAGGATCTGAGACATGCACGACATCCGCGCCATTCGCGAAAACCCCGCCGCCTTCGACGCCGCCCTTGCGCGCCGTGGGGACGCGCCGGTGTCGTCGGACCTGCTTCGGCTGGACGAAAGCCGCCGTGCGAAAATTCTGGCAGCTGAGACCGCTCAGGCCGAACAGAACAAGGCCAGCAAAGAGGTCGGCGCCGCCAAAGCGCGCGGCGATGAGGCCGAGTTCGAACGTCTGCGCGGGCTAGTCGCCGAGAAAAAGGCCGAGATCGCCCAAATGCAGACCGAAGCCAAGGATCTGGACGCTCTGCTGACGGATCAACTGATCCGCATCGCCAACCTGCCGACCGAGGATGTGCCCGAAGGTGCCGATGAGAACGACAATGTCGAGGTGAGCCGTTGGGGTACCCCGCGCGAAATGGACTTTGCCCCAAAAGAGCATTTTGAGATTGAGGCCGTTCAAAACGGCATGGATTTCGAGACCGCCGCGAAATTGTCCGGCTCGCGTTTTGTGCTGCTGTCCGGCGGCGTTGCGCGCATCCACCGCGCGCTGGCGCAGTTCATGCTGGACACACATATCAACGAGAACGACCTGACCGAGGTTAACGGCCCTGTTCTGGTTCTGTCGGAAATGATGCAGGGCACCGGCCAGTTGCCGAAATTCGGCGAAGACAGCTATCAGACCCGCGAAGGCTGGTGGCTGATCCCCACGTCCGAGGTCTCGCTGACCAATATCGTCAACGACACGCTGATCGAGGAAAGCTACCTGCCCCGCCGCTATACCGCGCATTCGCTGTGCTTCCGGTCCGAGGCCGGTTCTGCCGGCAAAGATACGCGCGGGATGCTGCGTCAGCACCAGTTCGAGAAGGTCGAGATGGTCTCCGTCACACATCCGGACAATTCCGACGACGAGCAGAAGCGCATGTTGCGCTGCGCCGAAGGGATCCTGGAAAAGCTGGGCGTGCCCTATCGCACCGTGATCCTGTGTACCGGCGACATGGGCTTTGGCGCGCGCCGCACCTATGACATCGAAGCCTGGCTGCCCGGTCAGGATACGTACCGCGAGATCAGCTCGGTCTCGACCTGTGGAGACTTTCAGGCTCGTCGCATGAACGCACGCTTCCGTCCCGAAGGCGGGGGTAAGCCGGAATATGTCCACACGCTGAACGGCTCAGGGCTTGCTGTGGGGCGCTGCCTGATTGCAGTGCTGGAAAACGGCCAGAACGCCGACGGCACCGTCACCCTGCCCAAGGTGCTGGCTTCCTATCTTGGTGGCAAGCTGACACTGCAACTAGACGGCAGCTTGGCATAAGAAAACCGGCGCGCCACAGCCGCCGGTTCGCAAATCTCAAAGGCGAGGAAGGGTTACTTCTTTGCCTTTTTCTTTTCTTTCTTCTTGTCTTTGTTCTTGTCGTCTTTTTTCTTCTTGTCCTTGGACTTGTCGTCCTTTTTGGACTTTTTGTCCTTCTTCGCCTTTGCCTTCACCTTGTCCTTGGCTTTCGAGAACACGGCCTCCATCTCGGCGCGTTTTTTGGCGGCCTTTTCCGCTTTGGCTTTGGCCTTGGCTTTTTTCCGTGCTTTGGCTGCGGCGGCATCTGCGGCTGCTTTTTCCTCGGCCGCTTTGCGGGCCGCCGCCTCAGCCGTTTTTTCGGCAGCGGCCACCGTCTTGCGCGCGACCGGTTTACGCGCCGCCGGTTTGCGCGTCGATGTTCGGCGTGCGGCTGGCTTGGTGGCGGCCGGCTTGACGGCTGGTTTGGTCGAAATCGCCTCTTTCGCTGCAGCGATCAGCAGCGGCGCACGCGCGACACCAATTCGGGGGACCTTGACCAGATCGGCAGGGCTTGCCTTGGCGATGGCTTCTGCGGTTCTAAAACCGTTTGCCGTAAGCGCTTGTCCTAACGCTTTGCCCACACCTTTAACGTCGGTCACTGAGGTCATTCCTTGTCCTTTCTGTATCTCCAAGCGGATGTATATACACTGAATATACAGATCCGCAAGCCGTATGATCCTAGACCTAACTGCTATGGGCCAAGTCGGCTGTTTGTCGTTTCTTTGGGAACGGCACCAGGCGTTTGGCGTCTTCGTCCCACAGTTTGAGGTTCAATGCCGCCACCGCTTCGGGGAACTTGATCCGGCGCGGCGTGTATTCGGGCGGTAGGTTGTAGTGACATTCCCGCAGTCGGTAAGACGGGATACGCGCGTTGAAATGGTGGATGTCATGCAACGTAATGCAGGCCACCGCGTTGTCGAACCACCAACCGAAATCCAATGCGGACGACCCCTGCAAAGCCGCCAGTTTAGGGTCCAGGTCAGGACGCCGATCCCAATAGGTATCCTCAAAATTATGCTGGAGATATACAAGGAATACGCCCAGCATCCCACCCAACAAAGAGAAGACAAGCCACACCAGAATGCCGGTACTGCCCGCTATCAGGTACAGCAGCCCCAGAAACACGATGATAGACAGGTTGTGCAGAACGACACCGGTCACACCGAACCGCATCGTGTTCTTAGGCCAGCGATAACGGATGAAATAGGTGAACAATGCGCCCACTGGGACAAGGATGAACGGATTGCGGTAAAGGCGATAGAACAAACGGGTTTTCCAGTCCGCCTTAGTCCACTCGCGCACTGTCATCGTGTGAATTTCACCGGTTTCGCGATGTTCCAGGTTTCCGATTCCGGAATGGTGCAGATTGTGGTTCTGCTTCATCACTTCGAACGGGGCAAAGGTGAAAGGTGACAGCCCATGCCCGGCCCATTCATTTTGTAGACGTGTTTCGAAAAGGGAATGGTGGCCGCAATCGTGTTGCAAGACATACAGCCGCACGGCGGCAAATGCGAAAACAATCCCGGCGGGGACCATAATATACCAGCGATCCACATAAGCGATGGCCAGCGCAAGCGATGCAAAATACACCGCGAAAGTCCCAAAATAACTGAGAGCCGCCAGCCGGTTGTCCTGCACCGCATATTGTCGCGTGTATTCTCTTAGATCCATCCAGCCCGCCCCTCACGATGGCCCGGTTTAATATCACTTTGAAATTAAGCGTGGAATTCTCACATGCAACCCGCACGCGCGAAAACAAATGCACGCCAGTGAATGCTAGCGTGCAGTTTGGGGCCTGTCACGCCCCTCAACCGAAAATGCTGCGATTTGGCGCGGTTACGCGCGCCCTTTGAGATGTTTGGCCAAAGCACCGGCGTTTTTCTTACGCCGTCCTTTGTAGGGGTTCTTGTCGCCCTGGCCGCGCAATGTCAGGCGGATGGGCGTACCGGGCATGTCAAAATCCTCGCGCAAGCCATTGATCAGATAGCGGTTATAGCTTTCGGGCATCTTGTCGGGATGCGAGCACATCACCACAAACCCCGGCGGGCGGGTTTTGGCTTGCGTCATATAGCGCAGCTTGATCCGGCGGCCCTGCGGTGCCGGCGGTGGGTGCTGTTCCAGCATCGCAGTCAGCCAGCGGTTCAGCGCAGCCGTGGGCACACGGCGATTCCACACATTATGCGCACGCAGGATGGCCGCACGCAGACGTTCCAGACCCCGGCCCGTCTTGGCGGACACCGTGATCAGAGGCGCGCCGCGCAGTTGCGGCAGCAGCCGTTCAAAGGATTCCTTGAGGTCGCGCAGTTTCTCCTGCTTGTCCTCTTCAATATCCCATTTGTTCACTGCGATGACGACCGCGCGACCTTCGCGTTCAGCCAGATCGGCGATACGCAGGTCTTGCTGCTCAAATGGAATTGCTGCATCCAGCAAAACCACCACGACCTCGGCGAACTTCACCGCGCGCAACCCGTCGGAAACCGAGAGCTTTTCAAGCTTTCCCTGCACTTTGGCCTTTTTGCGCATGCCTGCCGTGTCGAAAATCCGCATCGGCGTGCTGTCGCCATCCGGGTCGGCCCAGTCTACCCGAAGGCTGATCGCGTCGCGGGTGATCCCGGCCTCGGGGCCGGTTAGCAGACGATCTTCGCCCATGATCTTATTGATCAACGTAGATTTTCCCGCATTCGGGCGACCTACAACAGCCACCTGCAACGGCTTAGCTGCGGTGATCAGAGGGGTTTCGCCCTCACCATCCTCATCCAGTTCGATATCGGTCTGGGGGGCGTCATCGACGGCCTGCTCCTCGGCTGCATCAGCCAGAGGCATCAACTGGGTATAAAGGTCCGTCATCCCCTCGCCATGCTCGCCCGACAGTCGGACGGGTTCGCCAAGGCCCAGATTATAAGCCTCAAGCACACCGGCATCGGCGGCTGAGCCTTCGGCCTTGTTCGCCGCAAGGATCACATGTTTCGAACGTTTGCGCAGGATATCGGCAAACAGCTCATCGGTCGGTGTCACGCCAACCCGCGCATCGATCATGAACAGACAGACATCCGCCATGTCTACAGCGCGTTCTGTCAGTCGACGCATCCGACCCTGAAGGCTGTCATCGGTGGCGTCCTCAAGCCCGGCGGTATCAATCACGGTAAAACGCAGATCGGCCAGACGCCCTTCGCCCTCGCGCAGGTCGCGCGTCACGCCGGGCTGGTCGTCGACCAAGGCCAGACGTTTACCAACAAGGCGGTTGAAAAGGGTGGATTTGCCCACATTCGGGCGCCCCACGATGGCGAGGGTCAGTGACATGACATTCAACTTTCAAGACTCAGACGCGCCCTTTAGCGCATCTTTTCGTCAACGGAAAGCGTGTAGATCACCTTTGGTCGATACAACATACAAGGTCTGCCCAGCCACGACAGGCGCAGTGGTGGCACCGCCGGGGACCTCGACCCGGTTGACCAGCGCGCCATCGACGGGATTAAAGAAGCGCAGGTAGCCATCATTCGAGGCGATTACGATGCGCCCTCCGGCCAGAATCGGGCCGTAGTGAGCCACTATGGGACCACGACGGTTGGGTTTGTCCTTTACGAAGCCTGGCAAGTCCTGCGCCCAGACTACCTGACCAGTCGCTGCGTCCAGACGGATCAGCTGGCTGCGGTCGCTGACCTGGAAAATGCTGTTGCCCGCAGGCCAAACCGTATCAATTGCGCCTTCATCGGCGGTCCACTTTCGCTCACCGGAATCCGCGTCAAAGGCCACGGTGCGGCCCGAGTGGTTCCCAATATAAATCGTGTCACCCACCACCATCGGGCCACCGGTGACATCAACGATCTGCGCCGCCGCGCGTCCACGGCGCCCACCGGCCACCGAGGCGTTCCAGCGGCGGATGCCGCCACGACGGAACGTGGCCGACACATCGCCAGAGCCAAAGGCGAACACGGCAAATTCCTGCGCGATTACCGGAGCGGGCGCACCCAGGACGTTTCCGACGCTCGGCGTGGCTTGAATCTGCCAAGCGATCCGCCCGTCTTTGACATCCACGGCCCAGCCGGTCTCATCCCCGGCGACCAGATACAGCAAGCCGCCATTCACCAAAGGCGCGCCGCTGCCGGTGGCGTTCAACCGTTTCTGCCAGCGGGTTACGCCGGTTCTGGCATCCAGCGCGGTAAGGCGACCAAACCCAGATGACACATACAAAACACCATCAGCATAGGCCAAGCCACCGCCTGTGGCGTCCGCGTCGCCATCCTGTGCAGGGATCAGATTAACGCTCCAGACAGTTGCGCCTTGTGCGGATGTCGCGGTGACGTCGGCGCCAGAGTCCAGAGTGTAGATCAAACCGCCTGCTACGACAGGCTCGGCTGTGATGCGCTGTTTGCGCGAATCCCCCTTACCGATGGAATTCGACCATACCCGTTGCGGAGTCGCGCGCAATTGCGCATGCGTGGTGCGGAACGCCGCTGTGCCAGGACTTTGCGGCCAGGTTACATTAGCTTGCTGGGCCGGCAGGCTGATCGGTTTGGCTCCACGTGTCTCAACCGCCTCGGAATCCGCAGCGGGGCGGATATCCTCACGGGGGCCGACCAGGATCACCTCGGCTTCCTGACAGGCAGCCAGTACTGTCAAGGAAAGAACTGCGACCGACGCTCCGACGCGGGAAAATAGACTTGTTACCATGATGTTGCGCACTCGCCTGTCCAATATGTGTTCCGCCCCGGATTAGCCCTGCCGGGCTATCAGCGGTTCGGGTTCACCCCCAAGGGCTACAATCAGTTGCGCAGCACGCTGTTGCAGGTCAACACCGATCTCGGCATCTTGGCGCAGCGCTTGCAACCGCGCAATCGCCGCGTCGACATTGCCTTCAGCCACATCCAGCAGCGCCAACTGCTCCTCCGCAAGCAAGCGCAGCGGCGCACCCGGCGCAGCCAAGGCTTCGAATTGCTGGCGTCTGTCGGCGATGGGCAGGCTATCCGCTTGCAGCAACAAGGCTTTAAAAGCCGCAATCGCCCGGTAGATCTCAGGCAGGTCCCCCTGCACCGCAATGGTGTTCAGACTTGCAACCGCATCCGCCTCGGACCCGGCTTCAACCTGGGACGCCGACAGCAACATATTCAGGACCGCATCTCCACCTGGCGCCGCCGCCTCAACCTCCGACAGGGAAGCAGCACGTTCCGCCGAGTCGTTTAACGCCAGAGCCGCTAGAATCGAGTCGCCCAGATCCTGGGCCTGTCCGGTTGCCCGCGCCTTACGCACCTCGTTGAAGGCCGCGCCGCCGACGATCAGAACCACGGCCAGCACACCGACCCAGCCCCAGCGCCGCAGCAGCAGGTAAAGACGGTCCCGGCGGACCTCTTCGGTCACCTCATCAATGAAACTGTCGGTGTCGCTCATCCCTGCCCTCCGGGGCTGTAATCCGTGGTGTATGGCGCCATGTCATAACCCGCCACATTTGCCAAGCCAAGGGTCCGAATTCGCACATTTCCCACTAGGCGGCACTGGCTTGCGGAAAAAAGTGAACCAAACTATTCAGTTTAGCGTGGAAAAGCTGCACAATCAGCCCCACATTTAAGTACGTGCGTCAACACCATCTTGGCGAAAATTTCTGGGAGAAACCCTTTATGCGCTTGATTTCGCTGATAAATGCGGTTCTGGTAACAGTCGCACTGTTCCTGCTGGTGTTCGAGCGCGATGCGTTGTTTGCATTCGCAGGGCGGGCCGAAGCCGACGAAACAAGCGCAACCGAGTCGCCTGAACCAACGTCAGATGCTTCGGACAAGTCCGCCGTCAACGTGGTTGCCCTGCGTTCAGTCGCACGCGAGATTGACAGCGCTGTGTCGCTGCGGGGCCAAACAAAAGCCAATCGTCAGGTCGAAGTTCTGGCCGAAACCACCTCGACCGTGATCTCGGAACCCAAGCGCAAGGGCACCTTTGTCGAGGCCGGGGATTTGCTGTGTGAACTGGATCCCGGCACCCGCCCGGCCAGTCTGGCCGAGGCAATGGCCGCCAAGCTTGAGGCCGAAAGCCGCATCCCCGAGGCCGAAGCCCGCTTGGAAGAAGCCCACGCATTGGTGGCCGAGGCCGAGATCAACCTAACCGCCGCGCAAAGACTGTCGGAAACTGGCTTTGGGTCGGAAACGCGGCGGGTTGCCAGTCAGGCCGCCATGCGCACCGCCGAGGCGGGTATCAAAACTGCCGAGGCCGGTCTGGAAGCCACGCGCGCCGGTATCGAAGCCGCCATTGCCGAGGTCGAAGCGGCCCGGCGCGAGATCGACCGTCAAACGATCGAGGCCCCGTTCGAAGGCCTACTGGAAAGCGACACTGCCGAACTTGGCAGTCTGATGCTGCCCGGCTCGCTATGCGCCACAGTGATTCAGCTTGACCCGATTAAGCTGGTCGGCTTTGTCCCTGAGACCGAGGTCAACCGCGTGATTGTCGGGTCTGAGGCGACGGCGCAACTGGTTACAGGCCTTCAGGTGGCTGGCCGGGTCAGCTTTCTCAGCCGGTCCGCGGACGAAACTACCCGGACATTCGAGGTGGAAATCACCGTCCCCAACCCTGATTTGACAATCCGCGATGGCCAGACGGCGGATATTCGTATCGCGTCCGAAGGCACCAAGGCGCACCTGCTGCCGCAATCGGCCCTGACCCTCAGCCGTGAGGGGCAAGTCGGTGTGCGCACCATTGCGGCGGGCAACATTGTCGCCTTCCAGCCGATCCAACTGTTGCGCGACACGTCCGAAGGTGTCTGGGTCGATGGTCTGCCTGAAACGGTGGATATCATCGTGATCGGGCAGGAATTTGTGACTGCGGGTGTGAAAGTCGCCCCCACCTACAGGAACCTGACCGAATGACCGGAATCGTCAGCTGGGCCGCTGGCCGGGCCCGGATGGTCCTGGCCTTTATCGCCATCTCGCTGGTGATTGGCGGCTATGCCTATATTGGTCTGCCCAAAGAAGGCGAGCCGGATATCGAGATCCCGGCCCTGTTCGTCTCGGTTCAGTTCCCCGGCATCTCGGCGGAAGATTCTGAGAATCTGTTGGTCAAGCCGATGGAAACCGAGCTGGCCGATCTTGATGGTCTGAAAGAGATGACCTCGACCGCCGCCGAAAGCTATGCCGGGGTCGCGCTGGAATTTGATTTTGGCTGGGACAAGACCGCCATCATGGCGGATGTGCGCGATGCGATGAACAGCGCTCAGGCCGAATTTCCGGAAGGGGCCGAGCAATATTCGCTGACAGAGATCAACTTTTCCGAATTCCCCATCGTCATCGTCAACCTAACCGGCGCGGTACCCGAGCGCACAATGGCGCGCGTCGCCAAGGACTTGCAGGACGATCTGGAAGCGATGGATTCGGTTCTTGAGGCCGGTATCGCGGGCAATCGGGACGAACTGCTGGAGGTCATCATCGACCCCCTGCGTCTTGAGGCCTACAACGTCACCGCAGCAGAACTGATCAACGTCGTTCAGAACAACAACCAACTGATCGCCGCAGGTGAGGTCGAAACCGCACAGGGTACATTCTCGGTCAAGATCCCCTCGTCGTTCAAAACGGCGCAGGATGTCTACGACCTGCCGGTCAAGGTCAATGGCGACCGGGTCGTGACCATGGGCGAGCTGGCGCAGATCAACTACACTTTCGAAGACCGCGAAGGCACCGCAAGGTTTAACAGCGAATCCACGGTCGCCTTGCAAGTGGTCAAGCGCAAGGGCTTCAACCTGATCGACACGGTCGAGGACGTCAAAAAGACCATTGCCACAGCTCAGGCGAAATGGCCCGACCAGATGCGCGCCACGATCGAACTGGGCACCTCGAACGATCAGAGCCGCATCGTTGGCTCGATGGTCAGCCAGCTTGAAGGCTCGGTCCTGACGGCGATTGCGCTGGTGATGATCGTCGTTCTGGCCTCGCTGGGCACGCGGGCGGCGCTGTTGGTGGGGTTTGCGATCCCGACCTCATTCCTGCTGTGTTTTGCCTTCCTTGCCGTTATGGGCGTCAGTATTTCCAACATCGTGATGTTTGGCTTGATCCTTGCGGTGGGGATGCTAGTCGATGGCGCGATCGTTGTGGTGGAATATGCTGACAAGCGCATCAAAGATGGCGTCGGGCCCATGCATGCCTATGTCGAGGCGGCGCAACGTATGTTCTGGCCTATCGTGTCGTCTACTGCGACCACACTCTGTGCCTTCCTACCCATGCTGTTCTGGCCCGGCGTACCAGGTGAGTTCATGGGCATGCTGCCGGTCACGCTGATCTTTGTTCTGTCTGCCTCACTGATCGTTGCGCTGATCTACCTACCCGTGATGGGCGGCGTGTCTGGCCGTCTGAGCCGTGTGTTCGACCATGCCGCAGATTGGCTGCGTGCCCGTTTGTCATGGCGCGCACGTGTCGCGCTGGTACCGCCTGCACTGCTGCTGATCTTTCTGGGGGCCATGCAGGTCCTGAACCCGGCCTATCTGATGCCTGCTGGCAGCTCGGGCGGTTTGGTATTCGGGGCCATCCTGTTCACGCTGGGGGCGTTTGCCGGCTCTGTCACGCTCAGCGCCGCTCGGATTGAACGCGCGCCGGACCCGCATGTGCACACCGCCCGCGAACACACTCGCTTTGGCCATGTGATTAAGTTTCTAGTCGGCAATCCGATCATGCCGGTGGTGTCGATTCTTGTCGTAAGTGCCGCTGTTGTCATGGTCATGATCGCCTATGGCAACAACAATCGCGGGGTCGAGTTCTTTGTCGAAAACGAACCCGAACAAGCCACTGCCTATGTGCGCGCCCGTGGCAACATATCGCTGGCTGAAATGGACCAGATGGTTCTAGATGCCGAACGGATCATCGGATCGCACCCCGCCGTGGTCAATGTGTTCTCTTTCGCTGGAGAAGGTGGCCTGACGCAGAACAATGGCGGCGCGCAGGCCCCCGCTGACACCGTGGGCCGCGTTCAGTTCGAGATCATCCCATGGGAGGATCGCCCAACCATTTCCGAGCCGATCCTGTTTGGTCTGCTGGACCGTCAGACCATCGCGCCAGAGTTTGACGGCGATGTCGTTCTGGACGAGTTGAATGCCGAACTGGCTACCATTCCCGGCATCGTGGTCGAGATTCTGCCGCTGGAACAGGGCCCGGCCTCGGCCAAGCCGGTACACCTGCGCCTGAAGGGCGACAGTTGGCCTGAGCTGACTGCTGCCACGCAAACCGCACGCGGAGTGTTTGACGAAACGCCGGGGCTGATCAAGATCGAAGACACCCTGCCCCTGCCCGGTATCGACTGGCAGATCGACGTGGACGTTGCCAAAGCGGGCCGGTTTGGCGCGGATGTGGCGACCGTCGGTGCCATGGTTCAGCTTGTGACCCGCGGCCTACTGCTGGGTGAAATGCGTCCCGACACGGTCGATGAAGAGATCGAAATACGCGTCCGACTGCCCGAAGATGACCGCGTGCTGTCAACGTTGGATACCTTGAAAGTGCGCACAGCGGACGGTCTGGTGCCCCTGTCTAACTTTGTGACCCGCCAACCTGTCGCCAAACTGGCCGAGATCAATCGCGTCGACCAGCAGCGTTACTATGATGTGAAGGCGGATGTGGAACCGGGTTTGGTCGATATGGTCGCCATGTCGACCGACAGCGAAGGACAGAGCATCGAAGACAAGCGTCTTGCCTTGGTTCGCGAGGTTCTGGACGGTGCGTCCTCGTCGCTCGGAACGTTCGAAGGGGGCAATGGAAAGACCTATGAGGTCGTGCAACTAACCGGCGCTGCGGATATGCAAGAGTTGCTGTCCCAGGCTGAAACCGCGACCTACCGGCCCGTGACACCGAACGAGCGCATCGCGCTGCTGACCGAGTGGCTGGATAGCGATCCGTTTGGTCCCGCGATTGCGTGGGAATGGACCGGCGATCAGGAAGAACAGGCCGAATCCGGTGCCTTCCTGGCGAATGCCTTCCTGGGGGCGCTGGGGTTAATGTTTGTGATACTGCTGGCGCAGTTCAACTCGCTCTATAACTCGGTGCTGGTGCTGCTGGCGGTGGTCCTGTCGACCACCGGGGTGCTGATCGGCATGATGGTGATGCAGCAGCCCTTCTCGATCATCATGACCGGGACGGGCATCGTGGCTCTGGCCGGGATTGTGGTGAACAACAATATCGTTCTGATCGACACCTATCAGGAATACAGCAGCTATATGCCCCGGATCGAGGCGATCATACGCACCGCCGAATCCCGTATCCGCCCGGTCTTGCTGACCACGCTGACCACCATGGCCGGTCTGACGCCGATGATGTTCGGCCTGTCGCTGGATTTCATCAATGGTGGCTACTCGATCGACAGCCCGACTGCGCTGTGGTGGAAACAGTTGGCCACCGCCGTCGTGTTCGGGCTGGGCATTGCAACGGTGCTGACGCTGATCGTAACGCCCTCGATGCTGGCGCTGCGCGTCTGGGTCACGACCTACGCCCTGTGGCTAAGCCGGTTGCTGATGCGCGTCACGGCGGGTGAGAACAGCGCGCTTGCGCAAGAGGTGGCGATCCGGCGTGCTGCCCGCAAGGCGCAAGCGTCCGAAATGGTTTGGGATGATTCAACGGCAGATGACCGCGATCAGAAACCGGGTCATCCGCCTGGTCCACCGCTGAAAGCTGCCGAATAGAACTGGGTCAACCGCCGGAAAGCCCTTATAACCGGGTCCAGGACTGGTGCGCGCAGATATGATGCTCGCACCCTTTGACCTTGAGCGTATCGCCCTGCAAGGTCATCTGCGGTACCGCGTCCACATTGATCAACGGCACCCAGAACTCACCGCCGCCATAGCTACCGCCGCCTTGGCTGGACACGTCCCAGAACAGCTTTTTGCCAATATTGGGCGTCTGCACCTCTTTCCCCGAGGAATCATAGGCCGACAGAATCTGACCGCAGAATTTGTCGCCGCACGCAGTGATCTTGATATGCGAGGTTAGGTTCTTGCGGTCCGGTTCAGTCTTCCACACTCCGACAATCGGATCATCTGACGCGAGCGCTGGCATCGCGCTCAGAACAATTGCGGCAACTGCCAGTTTCAAAGCAATACGCATCACCAGACCTCTAACCATTGGGGGCAGTATAACAGGTTATGCAGCTTGGGCATCCGATTGCTGACGGCTCCACAACTGGGCGTAGCGGCCCTGACGTTCCAGCAGCTCGTCATGGGTGCCCTGCTCCAGAATCTCACCTTGTTCCAGCACCACGATCCGGTCCGCTTCGGCGATGGTACTCAGACGGTGGGCGATGGTCAGAACCGTGCGCCCTTCGCCCGCGCGCGCTAGCGCATCTTTGATGTCCTGCTCGGTGTCTGTATCCAGCGCCGAGGTCGCCTCGTCCAGCAACAGGATCGGCGGGTTCTTGAGCAAAGTACGTGCGATCCCGACGCGCTGCTTTTCTCCGCCCGACAGCTTCAGGCCGCGTTCGCCGACCTTCGTGTTATAGCCTTCGGGCAGTGTCACGATGAAGTCGTGAATCTGCGCAGCCCTTGCGGCGGCCTCAACATCCTCTTGCGTAGCGCCATCGCGGCCATAGGCGATGTTGTAGCGGATCGTGTCGTTGAACAGGACGGTGTCCTGCGGCACCACTCCGATCGCTGAATGCAGGCTGGTTTGCGAGACATCCCGCACATCCTGCCCGTCAATCTTCAGCGCCCCACCTGTCACGTCATAGAAGCGGAACAACAGCCGCCCAATGGTGGATTTGCCCGAACCTGTCGCCCCAACGATGGCCACCGTCTGCCCCGCCGGTACGGTCAGCGACACTCCCTTCAGGATTTCCCGGTCCGCGTCATAGCCAAAGCGCACATCCTGCAATGTCACTTCGCCGCCCGTCACCTTTAGCGCGGGCGCATTGGGCTTATCCGTCACCTCGGCGGGTTGTTCCAGCAGATCGAACATCTGCCCCATATCGACCAGAGCCTGCCGGATCTCACGATAGACCGTGCCCAGAAAGTTCAGCGGCACGGTGATTTGGATCATGTAGGCGTTGACCATGACGAAATCACCCACCGTCAGCGCTCCATTCTGCACGCCGATTGCGGCCAAAACCATGACCCCGATCAGCCCGCAAGTGATCAGGAACGACTGTCCGAAATTCAAAAAAGCCAGCGAATACGCCGTCTTGAGCGCTGCCCCCGCATAGGCCTTCATAGACACATCATAGCGTTCAGCTTCGCGCGTTTCGGCGTTGAAATATTTGACGGTTTCGAAGTTCAGCAGGCTGTCTATGGCACGTTGATTGGCCTCGGTGTCCTGATCGTTCATCTCCCGGCGCAGTTTCACCCGCCATTCGGTCACGGCAAAGGTGAACCAGATGTAAAGCGCGATGGTGACGGCTACCACGACCAGATACCACACGTCGAACAGCCACATCAGAATGATCGCGACCAGCAACAGTTCGAGTATCAACGGCCCGATGGAGAACAGCAGGAACCGCAAAAGAAACTCGACACCCTTCACACCGCGCTCGATGATGCGGCTCAGGCCGCCGGTGCGGCGGGTCACGTGATAGCGCATCGACAGTTGGTGTATGTGCTGGAAGGTCTCTAGCGCCAAGGCGCGCAGGGCGCGTTGACCCACGGGTGCAAAGGCCGCGTCGCGCAGCTGCTGAAAGCCAACATTCATCATGCGTGCGATACCATAAGCAATGGTCAGTCCGACGGCCCCCAACGCCAGCGGCGGCACGCCGTCTCCGGCCAGGCTGTCCACCGCATCGCGATAAAGGATGGGAGTGCACACCGCGATCACCTTGGCCAGCACCAGCATTGCCATGGCGATCACAACACGCCGTTTCACCCAAGGCTCATCATCCGGCCAAAGGTAGGGCGCGACCTTGCGGATCGTGCGCCAACCCGACCGTCGCTCGTCGGTTTCAGGCATATCTGCGGATTGCATAGGGGCTGCTCGTCTCATCACGTACCAGAACTGCGGTCAGAGATTGGCCCCTGACCCAAGAGGGCCAGAGGTACAGGATTATTCAGGAATGGTGAAGACCTGCCCCGGATAGATCAGATCGGGGTCTCGGATGGCGCTGCGGTTGGCCTCAAACACGCGCACAAACAACAGACCGTCACCATAACGTTCCCGCGATATCGCCCAGAGCGTATCACCCTCTTGCACGGTAACGGACCGGATAGCCGGGGCCGCAGCCGCGGCTGCGGCCGCGTTGGACGCCTCGGCCGCGCGCAGAACCTCCAGCGGTTCGCGTTTGAACGGCGTCTCCAGCCGGCTGACAACGGTGCCGTCAGAGCCCACCTCATCCACGCGCAGAGTATAGACGCCGGGATCGACATCCTCCAGCTCACTGCGCCATTTGCCGTCATCGGCAGGCGGCAGGTCATCCACCAACTTATTGTTGAGGTAAAGCCGAACGACCGAGCCATCCGGCACGCGCCCGGTCAGCTCCACATCTCCAGTGTCCGAATACCCAATCGTATCCAGTGCTACCTGATCCGCGTCCTCCTGAGGTGTTGCAGGCTGCACCAGCTCGACCCCATCTTCACCTGAGCGCAGGATTGCAACCTGCTGTTCCGGTTCCTCTATTTTGGGCTCTGGTTCCACTGCGGCGATTTGCTCATCCGCCGCTGGTTCTTCCGGAGCTTCAGCAGCCTGTTCTTCCTCGGACGCAGTGTTCTCGGCAATCTGTGTGCCTTCATCCGCCGGTGGCGCATCGTCTTCCTGCACCGTCGCCGGGGGTTCATCCTGGACCGGTTCAGCCTCCACCACAGGTTTGGGCAAGGCTGCGATCAGGTAGTCATCCGAGCGCACGGGCTGATCTTGCCCATCGGTTTCAAGCGTCAAACCACGCGCCACACTGGAAAACGGGATCAGGACGAACTCGGCAAACTGTCCGCTGCGATCCACGGTGAAACTGTGCACCGTTTCACCATCCAGCAGCACTCGCACCACCGAGCCCGGCTCGGCATTACCCGACAGCACCGCGTTACCGTCGGGCTCGACAAAGATCTGATCAAGGCTGGGCGGGATTGTCTCAGGCGCGGCCTCGGCCGTGTCTTCCGGTACTGGTTCAGCCTCAGCCGGCGCAGCATCCTCAGCCACCTCCGGCTCCGACGGCGCGGTCGTCTCGGGCTGCGTTGAAGCAACGGGTTCTTCGGACGTGGCCGGTTCCTCCTCCACGACCGGCGCTTGCGCGCTTTCGGTCGGCGCGGGCTGTTCGGGGTTGGCTTCTGCTTGTGGCGCAGGGTCTTCGGCCACAGGATCGAACGCGCCGGACAGATAGGCCCCGCCCGCCCCGATCAAAACCACTATTCCGGCGATCACCCCCCAGGTGAAAGTACCGGAGCTTTCGCGTCCAGACTGATCGTCCATTCTTTTCCTTCCACTCCGCAGCGCAAATGCTTTGACTTCCACGCATTCTGCCTGACGGTTGAGCCAATCTATCAATCTCGCTATCAGGGGTCAAAACCCCAGATACAACCCCGGAGAGCCTATATAATGACCCAGAAATCTGTCTGTGTGTATTGCGGGTCACGCAATGGTGTTAATGCGGCTTATGCGCAGGCTGCACACCGGTTCGGACAGTTGCTGGCACAAGAAGGCTGGCGACTGGTCTATGGCGCCGGAGATGTAGGTCTGATGGGCGAGGTTGCCCGCGCCACGCAGGACGCTGGTGGCGACACGTTCGGCGTCATCCCCGTGCACCTGCTGCAACGCGAGGTTGGCAAGACCGATCTGACCCGCTTTGTCGTGACCGAAACGATGCACGAGCGCAAAAAGGTCATGATCATGAACGCGGATGCGGTCGTTGTGCTGCCCGGCGGCCCTGGCTCGCTTGACGAGCTGTTCGAGGCGCTGACATGGCGGCAGTTGGGCCTGCATGACAAACCCATTCTGGTGATAAATGTGGATGGCTACTGGGACGCGCTGCACGATCTTGTGCAGCAGGTCATAGGTCAGGGCTTTGCTGATGCATCGCTGGGTGATTTCATCACATGGGTCGATGGGCCGGATGCAGCCATGGTCAATCTGCGGCATTTGTTGGAACCCAGCATAGGGTAAGCAGGCGACCACGTCACCTGCTTTCAAAACTCCGCTTAAGTCGCTGGTTTCAAACGATTGATCAGCACCTGCTCGACCTTGTGGAGCGGATGATTTGTCAACGTCTTGTCGACCTCGGCGACCACTTTGCTCAGCACCTCTCCATGAAGGCGACGGCGCAACAGGCCCAGAACATGCGGACTGGCGACCAAAACAAGGCGTTGATACGCGCCTTTCAGCCCCTTGCGGTTCAACAGATTGGCCACATCCTGCACGAACAGGGATTTCGCATGCGCTTTCCACTTGGGTTCTTCAACGGCAGATTTCTGGTTCGGACCCGAATCCGCCCGCCGTCCCGCCCGGTCCGAGGGCTTGCTGCTGGCCCCATCGGTTTCTTCAACGGAGACAACCACCAGATTGGGGTCTTCGGCATCGGTGATATTCTCCATGAACAAAGCCTTTTCGCCATCTGCGATGACAATCCAAGTTCCCTGTGAAAGTGCAACCATCGTTTTCTCCTGCTATGGTTTTATGTGACCATCCCTTATTCAACAGACATAGGCATCCCGTTGCGTACCAACGGTTTTTCGGCACGCTGTTTAAGTGTTTTTAGTAGATTGGCGGTTCTCTCCCTCCGCTCTATATAGCTAGGGACGACCGGGGCCCGTACAATATGTTTTGTGATGAATTCGAATTTTTCGGCGGGAATCTTCCGACAGGCAGATTATAAGAAAATTGAAGCGGTAACACGCGTTCCAACCAATAGGTTGCGCACACTTTTGCGAACAATCCAATCAAGCGTAACGACTGTACAAACAAGCGAAAGGTTCCATTCCTAAAAATTAGTTACTCGCTAACCAGAAATTAAGTTGTTTGGCAGCCGGTATTTTCCTCGTTTAATGTCACTACTCCATAAACGAGCGATTTTGGACACTATTTTCTTGTCAAACGTGAACTCTAGTTTTTGTTTTGGTGGGGCTCCGTTCTTCTCTGTGAACATGTAGTCCCCAACATTTTCGTGATTGTTGGGGCGAGATTTCCACAGATCCGAGAATTTTGGCAATCGTTCGTCCAAAACACTTACTAAAGTGTCAAGTTCATCTTCGATCTTAAAAACTTGCGTCGAATTGAATAGACTAACTGGACGAGCATACGAAGAACATCGATAGTAACGCGACCATTCCTCGAACTTCGACTTGGAACGGTGCCATGACCAACCTTTTGACGAACCGTATAGCCAATCCGATTGGCTCAAGTGCCCACTCTCCGGATCGTACGCCGGGTCCCACCATGGCCGTCCATTGGCGTCATATCTTGCGAACTTAAAGTGCGACTTAACTCTCAGCCAGGGATTTCGGATAGTAGTAAAAACAAAAGCGTCGCCAAGCGAAATTCCAAGAGAATTGAGCTTGTTTTCCATAGCACGGCGGTTGGGATGTTCTTCCCAGTCCGATGAGCCGACAATGCCATAGTCGGCATGTCTCTTGTAGGAAATGCCATTTAAGTAGCAATAGTCGTGCAATGCGTTACATATTGTAACGCTCCCGGCTTTTGGTGCGTTTAGGTAAAGAACCTTATGCTGAGGCAGCCATATCATCGCGTAGAAGTCCTTGATTCTAAACCATTGGAAATGCACTGGTTTTACATCTCGGTGCTTTGCATCACAATGGTCTCTTGTGGCTAAAGTCGGAGCGTTGGTTCACTTGCCGCAATTTGGATCACGGCAAAAAGTTTGCCAACTCCAAAAAATGTGCGCCTGATAAAGTCTTGTGTTTCTGTAATGCTTCATCTTTGCTAAAATCTCTGTCCGGTCGTAGGAACGATAAAAGCTCCGCCAAGGCCTGGACCACCTCGAACAACTTACAACTGAATCAAAAAAGGCCCACTCACTTACGCAAGTAGGCCCTCAAAAAAGTACTACCGGTCAGCCGATCACATCCGCGAGGCGACGTTTTCCCAGTTGACCAGATTGTCCAGGAAGTTTGTCAGGTAGGCCGGACGCTTGTTGCGGAAGTCGATGTAGTAGGAATGCTCCCACACATCGCAACCCAGCAACGCAGTCTGACCAAAGCACAGCGGGTTCACGCCGTTTTCGGTCTTGGTGACAGCCAGCGAGCCGTCTGCGTTCTTGACCAGCCACGCCCAGCCCGAGCCGAACTGACCGGCACCTGCAGCGCTGAATTGCGATTTGAATTCGTCGACCGAGCCAAAGCTTTCGACCAGAGCCTTCTCCAGCTCACCGGGCATGGCGCTCACGCCGGGGCCCATCATCTCCCAGAACTGGTTGTGGTTCCACAACTGGCTGATGTTGTTGAAGATACCGTTCTGAGCGACAGCATTTGCGTCATAGGTGCCCACGATGATCTCTTCCAGCGACTTGCCGTCCCATTCGGTGCCAGCGATCAGCTTGTTGCCGTTGTCGACATAGGCCTTGTGGTGCAGGTCGTGGTGATATTCCAATGTTTCCGCGGACATGCCCTTGGCTGCCAGCGCGTCATGTGCATAAGGAAGATCAGGAAGTTCAAAAGCCATCTCGGCCCCCTGTTGAAATGATTGTTGCGGTTCCAAAGGTTAAATGCTTTGGCAACGGCCATAGGTCAAGGGCAGAGATCACAAAACCGAAAGGTCCGCGATGCTTACACAGGCGCGCAAGATGTTTTACCGCGCCCGCGGGTACTATGCTGGGTCCCTGAATGGTGAAGCGTTTCACCTGGATCCCTATCACTCGAAATTCTGGCGCAGGGCAACTGCAGGAAAGTGGGAGCCAGAGACATTCGCGGTTCTGGATGAGCACCTTTCACCCGACCGCGACTATCTGGATATCGGTGCGTGGATCGGGCCAACGGTTCTGTATGGCGCACGCCGTGCACGGCAGGTCTGGTGTTTCGAGCCTGATCCCACGGCGTTCCGCTATCTGGCGTGGAACCTGGATCTGAATGACATCCGCAATGTCTCGGCCTTTGGGGTGGCCTTGTCGGATCAGTTCGGCGTCGCCCGTATGGCCTCAGTCCGGGGTGAGCCCGGCGATTCCACCAGCTCGCTGCTGCATGATGGCGCTCATGGTACTGACGCGCTGACCATCGCTTGGGATCAATTCCAGGCGGTGAATGACCTGTCCCAAGTGTCACTGGTCAAGATGGATATTGAGGGCGCCGAATTCACCGTGCTGCCCAGCCTGATATCATTTCTGGAGGAACACCGTCCGGCCCTGTACCTGTCGACCCACGCGCCTTTGTTGCCAGAGGAGCAGCGCGCCGACAGGATGGCAGCACTGGCGCAACTCTTGTCATTCTATAAGTCCTGCAAGGATGCGACCGGGGCCGAGGTCGGATTGCAGTCCTTTACCTCAGCCCCTGCCCTGACCGGTTTCCAAACATTCCTTCTGAACGGCTAAATGCCGATCTGACGTTCCTTCGTTCAATACAGGTTCGGACTGGGAACCGGTTTACACCGTCCGACACCACTGGGGCGGTTTACAACGTCCACCATTGGAAACCGGGCTGTCATGTCAAACTTGTTTGTCTTCGGGTCCAGACGCGCCATGTAGGACACCCGAAGCTTTTGGGTCGTGCTGGTCGACAGCGTCACTTTCCATTGCATCTGATACTGGTCTTTTCGGTTGACCTTGAATTTTGTGTCCATCGGTTTTTCATCCGACCAGCCTTTGTATTCGTTGTACGAGGCAATCGCCCCATCGTAGGCGCGCGCGCGCTTGTTGTCGGCATCCACGCTCAGCAATACCCGAGGGGGAATCCAGCCCTGCGCTTCCATGCTATGCAATTCACAGTCATAGTTTACAATTTCCGCCTGAGCCATTGTTCCGGCGATAGAAAATGCCAGCGCGACGAGTGCAACTTTCATCTATATTTTTCCTTCATTTGGTTAATTTGGTGTAGGAACTGCTCTGCAATTCCCCTCTGCGAAACCGGTACGTGAAAATACAGCAAGGTAGGATTCCGACCGGGCTGTCGCTTTCATATTTTTGCGATCCAAGAAAACCGCGAACTCTTGATCCTTCAGATCAACAACGTCCGAGCGTGATGCATTGGAAGAAAGAGTGCGCCCTGTATCAGAATAGACATAGTCTTTTCCGGACCACGCGATTGACAGGTTTCGGACGCCGTCGCGCTTGATGCGGGCGTGCCCAGGCAGTGTATCGACATTTGGCAGCTGCACCTCGTGAAGATAGGCAGATCGGCCATATTCATCGACTGAAAAGACAAGATGCTGAGGCGTAGGGCTGCTGACAATACCCGGACCGAAATCGCACTCGAACGTCTCTTTGAAAGTTTGAGAGAGTGAAGCGACCGGGATGATGGTTAAAGCACCAATGAGAGCAATTGCGCTTGAATTTGGCCTCACTTGCCAACCTTTTCGCTATTCAACTTGAAAACTCAATCTCAACGCAGGTCCCGTTCGCATTGCCATCATGGGACGTCTGCACATTGGATCTTGAACTCGCAATTGCGCGCATAGTCTGGCGATTCAAAAAGATTGAAAATTCTTGACGCCCAATATCCAGAACTTTGGTTCTGGGGTCGCCAACCCTGGTACGACGACCGTTTTCGGAAAACGTATACAGCTCGCCGAACCAACTGAATGAAAGTAGACGATAGCTGGTTCTGTTGATCGAAGCCCAGGTTTTCGGAGTATTGATTCCCTGCATTTCAACTTCGTGAAGCACAATGGAACGTTGACTTTCATCAACTGAAAAAACGACTCGCGTTGGTGTTGGACGGTTTACCAGGCCTTTGCCGAAGACACATTCAAACGATTCTGCATATGTCTCGGAAGCGGCAAAGTTTGGCAGGCTCAGACCGGCAATGAAGCCATACACAAGTAATTTTGAAATTCTCATTACCGACGTCACTATTAATATTTCGTCTTTTGCTACCGCATAAGTCAGGCACCCGCAATGGGGGAAAAGAACGTAGCGCAGCACGACAATAAATTGTGCTGCAAAGTAGGCTCTACCGACTAATTGGGCGCTCAAAAAGAAAGGCCACCAGTACAAGACATGGTGGCCCTACTTCAAAACGATAAAGGTTCAGATTCAGTAGATCCCAACCTCGCTGCCCGGTTGCGCGGCCACTTTAAGCAAGTTGAACGCGTAATCCGCAGCCGAACGGAAACAGACAACGCGGAAAGTCTCAGTGTCGTCCATCCAGAACGCCCCGGCGATCTGTGCAAGGCGCGAGCGGCGGATTTGACCGGGTTGGAAGGCCTCGGCCGACAGCTCAACCGGGGCGATTTTGCCCAGAACCTCGCGGGAACTGGCGCCCGAGACACGGAACACAGCCCGCGCGTCCGACACGTTTACAGCCAACGAATGGGTGCCGCTTAGTGTCTTGGTCATGGCCGCCAGCTTGGCGTCGACTTCGGCATAGGGCACCAGCACTAGCAATTCGTCCGAGGACATCCAGCACACGCCGGACTCGCCTTCGACGAAAGCTTCGCGCTGACCGGGCATTTTTTGCCCGGTTGCGTCTTTGACGGCCTTCGCCAGCGCCTTATCGGACAGATCGCCGCGCAGCGTGATCATGCCTTGCAGGCCGCATTCTTCGACTTTGGCGATGCCCTCAAAGCTGGCGTGGTTCAGTGCGCTGATGGGTTCAGACATTCTGCTTCTCCCCGTCCTTGTCGAAGAAGATCTGGTCCACGATCTTCGCTTTGTAGATTTTTCCGTCGGTGCCCGGGAACTCGACAATCTCGCCCATCCGGTCAGGGCCGTGCTTGATCAGGCCCATGGCGATGCCTTTGCCCAGATTGGCCGAGTAATAGGTCGAGGTCACGCGCCCGATCATGTTGCGCTGACCGTTGGCATTGACGCCTTCGCCCACCGCATAGGCACCATCGGGAAGGACAGAACCATCCACAGTCTCAAGCCCGACCAGTTTCCAACGGTCCGGATCGGCCATGTGGCTGCGTGTATGAGCGCGTTTGCCCAGATAGTCCTCTTTCTTTTTCGACAGCGCCCAGTGCAGCCCCAGATCTTGCGGGATCACGGTGCCGTCTGTCTCGTCTCCGATCATGATAAAGCCCTTTTCGGCCCGCAGGATGTGCAGACATTCGGTGCCGTAAGGCATCACGCCGAATTCTTTGCCCGCGTCCATCAGAGCGTCCCAGAAGGCCTGACCCTGAGATGCGGGAACCGCGATCTCATAGGACAGCTCGCCCGAGAACGAGATGCGATAGGCCCGCGCGTCGAACGCGCCGATCTTGCCATCGCGCCATTCCATGAATGGCAGCGCCTCTTTCGACAGATCCATGCCGCCGCCCGCCTGTGCGTTCAGCTTGTCCAGCACCTTACGAGCGTTGGGGCCGACCACGGCGACCTGTGCGTATTGCTCGGTCACGTTGGCGACGTAGACTTTCCAGTCCCACCACTCGGTCTGCAGCCACTCTTCCATGTGACCATGGATACGCTCGGCACCGCCGGTGGTGGTGTGGCACAGCCATGTGTCCTCATCGATGCGGGCCACAACGCCGTCGTCGATCAGGAAGCCGTTTTCCGAGCACATCAGGCCATAGCGGCATTTGCCGACCTTCAGCGTGGACATCATGTTGGTATACAGCATGTCCAAGAACTTGCCCGCGTCGGGGCCCTTCACGATCAGCTTACCCAGCGTCGAGGCATCCAGCAGGCCGAGGTTTTCACGGGTGTTCTTCACCTCGCGATTGACCGCGTCATGCACGGATTCACCGGGACGAACATAGGCATAGGTCCGGCGCCAATGGCCGACCGGCTCCCAATCAGCGCCGTTCTTGTCGTGCCAATCATGCATCGGGGTTTGACGGATCGGCTGGAACACCTCACCGCGTGCTTCGCCGCCGATCGACGCCAGCGAGATGGGCGTATAGGGTGGGCGGAAGGTTGTGGTACCAACCTTCGGGATTTCGGAATCCAGCGCATCAGCAAGGATCGCCAAGCCGTTGATGTTGCTTAACTTACCTTGGTCGGTCGCCATGCCAAGCGTCGTGTAGCGCTTGGTGTGCTCAACGCTTTCGTAACCCTCGCGCGCGGCCAATTGTACGTCGGATACTTTGACGTCGTTCTGGAAATCCAGCCAAGATTTCATCCGCAAACCGATCTCGGCATTGGCGGGCATCAACCAAACCGCCGCCATAGGAGCCTCAGCCGTGGTCTCACCGACCGGAGCCTTGGTGCGTTTCGCTGTGAAACCAGCCGCCTTGGCTGCTGCCTTGCCCGCCGCATCCGCGTCGGTCAGAACATCGCCCAGCGCCAGCGGACCATTCGACGAGCCCGCGGCCAGCACGAACCCTTCACCATCAGCGCCCAGAGGAGGCCGCGACGGGTCAGGCCGGAAATGCGCCTGCGCCTCATCCCAGATCAGTTTGCCGCCGCAATGCGACCACATATGAACGACCGGAGACCAGCCGCCCGACATGGCGACCGCGTCGCACTCGACCTCTTCGCGTGCACCGCCGATGCCTTCCTGATTGCACAGTTCGACCTTTTTGACGCGTTTGCCGCCCTTGACCTTGGCAATGGCTTTGCCCGGATCGACCTGAATGCCAAGCTGGCGCGCCTCATCGGCCAGCGGTCCGGCTGTCGTGCGCGCATCCACGATACGCAGAACCTCGACACCGGCCTGTTTCAGGATGATCGCAGTGCGATAGGCGTCATCATTGTTGGTCGCAACGATTACGCGGTCGCCGGGGGTCACGCCCCAGTTCACCACATAGTCGCGCATGGCCGAGGCCAGCATCACGCCCGGCACATCGTTGCCCGCAAAGGACAGCGGACGCTCGATCGCGCCGGTGGCAGTTACAACCTGTTTGGCGCGGATGCGCCACAGCCGGTGACGTGGGCCCTGAGTGCCCGGCTTGTGGTCGGTCAAACGCTCATATCCCAGCACGTAACCGTGGTCATAAACCCCGGCCCCCATGCAACGATTGCGCATCGTGACGTTGTCCATTGCTTCGAGTTCGGAAACCAATTGTTCCACGAACTTATCCACAGGCTCATCATTGATCGTACCACCGTCAACCGGAGCCCGGCCACCCCAATGGGCAGTCTGCTCGATCAGCATGACTTTGGCACCGGACGCGGCTGCCACTTTCGCAGCCTGAAGACCCGCTACACCGCCGCCGATTACCAGAACATCGGTGAAGTGGTAGAAGTGCTCGTACGTGTCCGCATCGCGGTTGTCCTTGTCAGGCGCTTTGCCAAGACCCGCGGACTGACGGATGAACGGCTCGTAGACGTGTTTCCAGAACGGCTTGGGATGAATGAACATCTTGTAGTAGAAGCCCGCCGGCAAGAAGCGCGACAGGTGGGTGTTGATCGACCCGATATCAAACTCGAGGTTCGGCCAGTGGTTCTGCGAGATCGAGGTCAAGCCATTGAACAGCTCGGTCGTGGTTGCACGCTGGTTCGGCTCGAACCGGTTGCCCTGCCCCAGACCGACCAGAGCGTTCGGCTCTTCCGCGCCGCTGGCGACAACGCCGCGCGGACGGTGATATTTGAACGATCGGCCCATCATCATTTGATCATTGGCCAGCAGAGCTGAGGCCAGCGTGTCGCCCTCATAGCCCTGCATCGAGGTGCCGTTGAAGCTGAATGTAACCTGTTTCGACCGGTCGATCAGCCGGCCTTGATTTGCGAGACGGGTGCTCATGTTGCGGACCTTTCGCAGGCGGAATTACGGGTGGCTGGTTGGATCATTCGAACTCTCTCCAGGTCCAGCCGGGGCGCTTGGCGGTGATCGCCTCGCGGATTTCTTGCGGAGGCTCGGTGGTCTGAGCGGAATAGGTACCGAAGACTTCGAGCGTGTTGGTGCAGCGCGCCGCATGGAACCACTTGCCGCAACCATTGGCGTGGCGCCAGCGTTCGAAGTGAACGCCTTTGGGGTTTTCACGCATGAACAGATAGTCGTGGAACTCATCATCCGACGAGCCGGGGCCATAGCGCTTGAGATGCGCCTCGCCGCCTGCGGCCAGTTCGGTTTCTTCGGCGTCGACGCCGCAATATGGGCAATTCAGGATCAGCATCTGGTCATCCTTTTGGCAGCAGGTACACGGCAGTGTCCTGCGAAATCAGCGTGTCGGGCGCGTAAGATTTTTCGACGAAAAATCTCATCAGTGCGCCACCCCGGCGGCGACGCTTTCGTCGATGAAGCGGCCCTCTTTAAAACGGTCCATCGTGAAGGCTTCGGTCAGCGGCGAATGACCCGTAGCCATCAGCTGCGCCATACCCCAGCCCGAGCCCGGAATGGCCTTGAAGCCGCCCGTGCCCCAACCAGCGTTGATAAAGCATCCACCCAGAGGCGTTTTCGACAGGATGGGTGAGCGGTCGCCGGTCATGTCCACAATACCGCCCCACTGGCGCAACATCTTCAGGCGCGAGATCATCGGGAAGGTCTCGACCAGCGCCCGCACGGTTTCCTCGATATGATGGAACGAACCGCGCTGGGTGAAGTTGTTGTAAGCGTCAGTGCCGCCACCGATGACCATCTCACCCTTATCGGATTGCGACATGTAGCCGTGCACAGTGTTGGCCATCACAACCACGTCCATGCAGGGTTTGATCGGCTCGGACACCAGCGCCTGCAGCGCCACGGCCTCAAGCGGCAAACGGAAGCCCGCCATCTCGGCCAGCTGACCGGAATGGCCCGCGACCACAATGCCCAGCTTGTCACAGTCGATCGCGCCTTTGGTGGTGTCGACGCCCACAACGCGGCCATTTTCCTGACGCACGCCGGTGACTTCGCATTGCTGGATGATGTCCATTCCCATGGCCGAACAGGCACGGGCGTAACCCCAGGCCACCGCATCGTGACGCGCGGTACCACCGCGTTCCTGCCAAAGACCGCCCAAAACCGGATAGCGCGGCCCGTCCAGATTGATGATCGGCACCAGCTCTTTGACGCGCTCGGGCGTGATCCACTCGGTCTTCACTCCTTGCAACGCGTTGGCATGGGCCGTGCGTTGATAACCGCGGATCTCGTGCTGTGTCTGCGCCAACATGATTACGCCGCGCGGGCTGAACATGATATTGTAGTTCAGATCCTGGCTCAGATCCTCGTAGAGGCTGCGTGCCTTTTCGTACAACGCCGCCGACGGATCCTGCAAATAGTTCGACCGGATGATGGTCGTGTTCCGGCCGGTATTGCCGCCACCCAGCCAGCCTTTTTCGATCACGGCGACATTCTGAATGCCGTAGTTTTTACCTAAGTAATACGCCGTAGCCAAACCATGACCACCGGCACCGACGATGATCACGTCGTATTTCCTCTTAGGCTCGGGCGAACGCCAAGCGCGTTCCCACCCGGTGTGATAGCGCAGCGCTTCACGCGCCACAGCAAAGGCTGAATAGTGTTTCATAAGCGAATCCATCCGGTTCGGTGATTGTGCGAAGGTATGCCGCGTAACGACACTATACCCCTGCCGTTCAACGCCGTAATATCGCACTATTGCGACATAGCGCCCAATATTGCGTGTTGTAATCGTCTCGCGGCCATTTGTCCCTTTTTTCTACGCGCCTGCAGGTCTAAGTCAGGGCAGCTATACTGGAGCTGTCATGACTTTCTGGGCCCTCTTGATCCTCACCGCGCTGCTGATTGCCGCGTTCCTTGGCTATGCGATGTTCAGGGGGCGTAAAAACCGTGAACCCGCCGCAACCTACGACCTGCGTGTGTATCGCGAGCAACTGGCAGGTGTTGATCGCGATCTGGCGCGGGGCGTCGTCAGCGAAGCGGACGCAGAACGTGTGCGAACCGAAATCTCGCGCCGCATTCTGGCCGCTGACGCGCAGATGCAGGCGCAAACGGATCAGGATGGACCGCCGCTCTGGGCCAATGTCGTCGCAATCTCGGTCGTTGCTGCCGTTTTAGTAGGCGGCGGATTCTGGATGTATCGCCAGATGGGCGCGGCCGGACTACCGGATCAGCCACTGGAGCTGCGCAAGGAGATGGCCGAAGCCTTACGGGCCGACCGCCCCAGCCAGGCTCAGGTCGAGGCCGACCTACCCGCCGCTCCACAGCCGCAACTGGACGAAAGCTACGCTGCCCTACTGGAGCAATTGCGTGAAACAGTCTCGACACGCCCCGACGACCTGCAAGGCCATATCCTGCTGGCGCAACATGAGGCAAACGCAGGGAATTTCCGGGCTGCCTACGCCGCGCAGCAGCGGGTGATCGAACTTTCCGGTGACGCCGCTCCGGCGGATGCCTATTCGCATCTGGCCGAGATGATGATCCTGTCGGCCAATGGCTATGTCTCGCCTGAGGCGGAAGAGGCGTTGAAGCAGGCATTGCAGCGTGATCCGCGTCATGGCCCTGCAAACTACTATCTGGGGCAAATGATGGTTCAGGTCGGACGTCCTGACATCGGCTATCGCATCTGGATCGACGCCCTGCGCGTCGCCCCACCCGGCGCGCCTTGGGTCGAGGCCATCTACGCCCAGCTTGACGATCTGGCTTTCCGGGCAGGCGTGTTTAACCCGCCAAATATCCCGGCACCGTCCGGCCCTAGCCGTGAAGACATCGACGCCGCCGCGGCTTTGACGCCAGAGGAACGGCAAGAAATGATCCAAGGCATGGTCAACCAGCTGTCAGATCGTCTGGCCACCGAAGGCGGTCCGGTCGAGGATTGGGCGCAGCTTATTGCCGCTTTGGGGGTTCTGGGTGAAGGCCAGCGCGCGATTGATATCATGAAAGAAGCCGTGGACATCTTTGCAGGCGATACCGAGGCGCTGGAACTGCTTGACGCAGCCGCGTTTCAGGCCGGGATCGCGCAATGATCCACGACGCGTTTGAAGATTTCGCATCGGCTCTTGCACCAATGACGGCGCTGATGGGGCTGGATCTGGGGGAAAAGACCATTGGGGTCGCGGTCTCGGACCGGATGCGCGGCGTGGCCAGCCCTCTGGAGACTGTTCGACGCAAGAAATTCACGCTCGATTCCGCACGCCTGCTAGAGCTGATTGCAGAACGTGAAATTGGCGGAGTTATTCTGGGCCTGCCAAAAAACATGGACGGATCCGAAGGCCCCCGGTGCCAGTCGACCCGCGCTTTTGCCCGCAATATGATGCGTCTGACCGATGTCCCCATCGGGTTCTGGGACGAACGCCTCAGCACTGTTGCGGCAGAAAAAGCACTGCTTGAGGCGGATACGACACGAAAACGTCGCGGACAGGTTATTGATCACGTCGCCGCCGGTTATATCTTGCAAGGAGCGCTGGACAGGCTGCGCTTTCTGTAAGGACGGATGACGCCTATGACAAACATGGTCTGGAAACGGAATGAGGTCGAAAGCCCTTGTGTCCAGATTTGCGTCGTGCACCCGACAGAGCGGATCTGCACCGGCTGCTATCGCACCATCGACGAGATCTCGCGCTGGTCCAAGATGGACAGTTCCGAACGTGCCGAGATCATGGAGTCCCTGCCCGACCGCAAGCCGCAGCTTGCAAAACGGCGGGGCGGACGGTCGGCGCGTCTGAACAAATCCTGACCCTACCTCCCCGGTTCCCGACCCCTGTGCCGCGCCAGCGCCGTTGCAGGTTGGTCTGAACTCCGAGGGGGTCAAGTTCGAAGACATTTTGTGAGTGAGTGGCAACCCACAACGGCGCGTTTCGGCATTTTTGTTGCCCCGCGTGGTCGACGGGGCAAACATTGGGACACTAGATTTATTCTGACTGGTCAATCAAGAACAACATGTCGCCAAATGGGCTGACTTGGCGTCAATCCGCCGATCCTGACACTAGCCAGCGGCAAGCCAGGTCTTTGCGTTATCTATCTCTTCTGCCGGGAAAAACTGGGTACGCGCACCCAGCACATGGCTTGCGACGCGTTGCGCCAGATGTTGCCATGCCTTGTCGCCCACGATAGCCGCGCGATCCAGCCGTCCGATATGGCCGCTTGCCAGTCGGAAATGCGCAGCTAAAGCCGTAAGGCCCCGCCAGCCGTCAAAAGCGCTGAGGTCGATCAGCAGACGAAACCCGGTCTTGTCGCGCAGCAGATCGTCCAGATGCGCCCCGGCCTTTTGGTATTCGTCGGGGTCCAGCTTGCCCAACAGGCTGATCTGAACACAGGGTCCGCCCAAATCGGTAACATGGATCGAGCCCAAGGATTCGCGCAACCACCGCCGCGCCTCTTCGATATCGGCCAGTTCGAAAACCTGCATTGGACAGGGCATGATCGGCGCGGCCAGACGAGTGCTGGTCTGCACCCACCCCTGATCAGCCACCACGGCGATCCGATCAAAGCCGCGCCAATGGCTGAGACCCAGCTTGGTATCCGACCACGCCGCCCCCAGGTCATAGCCCTTGAACTCGGGCTGAACGACGGCCATCAGGCGCACGTTCTCATGCTCTGCCAGCGCCGATTCGATCGCTGGAACAAGCGTTTCGCTGTAATCGGTGCTGGTGACTTCGCCGGACAGCTCGACCTCAATCTGCGCGCCGTCCGAACTTGTGTGAACCGTAATCATACCCCTAAACCTCCAAACCAAAACAATGGCGGCAGGTTACGGAGATTCGATCCACTCGGCCACACCCCCTGCGCATTCGGGGCGGAAATAGGCAATCATCCGACCGTCCGGCCCGGCATTTGCACCATCCGGCCACGGCGCGACCCCGTGCAGGCAATGGCGATGCAGCAAATACGCCTCGCCAGGTTTGGCGGGCAGTTCGATACGCGGGCAGGTGTCGAACACCTCGCGTCGGGTGGTTTGGTAGATGTCGGTGATATCCACCTCGTGCAGCCTGTCGCGGGGGTGATCCATCAGCCCTTCTGCAAAAGCGGTGCGCAGGATTTTGTGGCTGCCCTCCCACAGAACCATGGGTGAGGCATCAGCACTGGCATCGGTCAGCGGTATTCCCAATATCCACGCGTGCGGCTCATCCACGCGGCGGCGGCGGTCCGGTCCCGTCGGGCGCAGACCATCCACATGCGCCGCATCCCGATTGCGTCGATACCGCGCTGCGGCCTCATTCTCGCCCCGGCGCGGTTTGGGATAGCCGGGATAGATTATCGAGACCTGACCTTTGTGCAGCGGCAGCGTTCCGTACTGTTCGACAATAAACCCCATGGCCTGCCCGGACAGGATATCCGACTGCCCGACCCGTCCCTGCGCATCATTGTCCAGCGCATCGACGCCGATGAACCAAGTGCCCTCGCAATCCACCCATTGGGCATGGGCCGGGTCCGCCACCGAGGCGCGCGCCTGTGGTAAAGCGTGCCGCACCCAGTCAGCCAAAACCGGATCATACGGAAACTTCACCCAGCCCCTCTCGTGGAAATCCATCAAAGCCCCACCGCCTTGCGCAGCATGTTCAGCGCGACCAATGTCAGAAAGACCGCAAAGACCCTTTTGAGTGGTTTCGGGTCCATCGCATGGGCCAGTTTTACGCCCCAAGGCGCCGTAATCATGGTCATTGCGACCACGATGGCGAAAGCAACCAGATTGACCGCGCCAATGGTCAGCGGCGGGCGGTGTTCGGGCGCGATGCCCAGAAACAGAAAGCCGATGACCGACGGCACGGCGATGATTACACCAAACCCGGCAGCCGTCGCGACCGCACGGTGAATTGGCGTGTTGAACAGGCTCATAAGCGGCACGCCGAAACTGCCCCCTCCGATGCCCATCAGGACCGACAGGAACCCAACGCCCGGAGACAGGACCGCACGCCGCACGCCCTTGGGCATCGCGTCACCTAGCCGCCATTCCGACTTGCCCAACCCCAAATAGGCCCCTATTACCATCCCAAGTACGCCGAACAGCGCCTGCAAAGCCTCGGTTCGCAGGGCCGACGCCACCATCACGCCGAGGATTGCGCCCAGCGCGATGCCCGGCCCCCAGCTTTGCAGGATCGACCAATCCACCGCACCTTTCTTGTTATGGGCCAGAACCGAGCGGATTGACGTGACAATGATTGTGGCCAGCGAAGTTGCAAGACACAGCTGCATCAGTTGCGGACCGCCATAACCAAGCGTTTGAAACGCATAGAAAAAGGCCGGAACCAGAACGATCCCACCGCCAACACCCAGCAATCCGGCCAACACGCCCGCGAACGCTCCGATCACAAGCAAAAGTGCCAGCATCTGAACCAGCAATATCGTCTCTGGCATCTTTCCCCCATCCCGACCCAAAGGCCGCGTTTTGAATTCTCACGCGTCAGTCAAAGGCGCAACGCGGTCGAGCGCCTGCAACATGACCTCAGGCCCTGCCCCGTCCTGCACGGCCCCTTCGGACAAGGCCCGTCGCCAGGCACGCGCGCCGGGACGCCCAGCGAACAGACCCAGCATATGGCGGGTGATCTGATGCAAACGCCCCCCCGCGGCAAGGTGTTGCTCGACATAAGGCACAATTTTTTGAACCACATCGACCGGATCGGCGGCCTGCCCGACTCCGTAGATCAGCGGGTCCGCCTCTGCCAGAATATCGGCGGGCTGGTGATAGGCAGCTCGGCCGATCATGACACCATCCAGCCCTTGATCCAGATGCTCTTGCGCCTGTTTCAGCGAGATGATGCCGCCATTGATCGACACATGCATATCGCTGAACTGCGTCTTCATCCGGTGCACCAAATCATAATCGAGCGGCGGGATATCGCGGTTTTCCTTGGGGCTGAGCCCCTGCAGCCACGCCTTGCGCGCATGAATGGTGACGCGTTCGCACCCTGCCGCGCGGATGGTCTGAAGAAAGGCGGGCAGAACCTGCTCCGGGTCTTGATCATCAACGCCGATCCGGCATTTGACCGTGACCTCGACATCGACCGCCTCGCGCATCGCGGCCACGCATTCGGCCACGCGGGCCGGGTCTTTCATCAGCACCGCGCCGAATGTGCCCGATTGCACGCGGTCCGACGGGCAGCCGCAGTTCAGATTGATCTCATCGTACCCGACCTCGCCCCCCAGACGCGCGGCTTTCGCCAGTTCGGCGGGGTCCGACCCACCCAGTTGCAGCGCTACGGGATGTTCCTGTGGGCTATAGTCCAACAGATGCAGCGCCCCGCCGCGTACCAAAGCGGGGGCCGTGACCATCTCGGTGTAAAGCAGGGTCTCGGCGCTCAGCAGACGGTGCAGATACCGGCAATGGCGGTCTGTCCAATCCATCATGGGGGCCACGCTCAGGCGCGCTGCATTTCGTATTTCGTTCGTCACCAGGTTCGCCTTACACGCTCAAGAAAGGCACCTTTACAAAACATTTGGTGCCGAATTGCCGATTCGAGTGCGGCACCCTTTATCACATACGCTCGAAACGAACAGCAGCAGGCGACGAAACGCGGCCGCATTCGATCAAGGCCGGTCAACAGCCGAAAAGCGCGTCAGTTCTTTTCCGTATGGGTCACAGCGCGCCACCCCTTGGGCAAAGGGGCGCTCAGCAACTCATGCGCGCGGGTTTTCATGACTACCGACGCGGGGTCGCCGCCACGCAGTTGATCTGCCGCCTCAAACGCTGCAATCGCCTGCTCGAACCGTTTGGCCCGGTAATGTGCCAGCCCTTGTTCGTAGGCCACAATCCAGTCGTCAGGGGCGTCGAACCCATCTCGCATGCCGATCAGCTCATAAACCACCAGCTCCTGATCCCGCCCAAAGAGGGTCAGTGTGTCCAGTTCCCGCACGACAATCGCATCGCCCGACTCGCGCCGCGTTTCCGGGCCGATCAGGATCAAAGTACCAAAAGACCGGTTCGCCCCTTCCAACCGGCTGGCCACATTCACCACATCACCGATGGCCGTATAGTTGAGCCGCTGCTCCGAACCGATATTGCCCACCAGAGCTTCACCGCTGTTCAAACCGATGCGCACACGCAGGGGGTGCCCAGCGTCGTCCACGATACCGGCCTCATCGACAGCGGCGATCAGGTCCAACGCGGCGCGGCAAGCATTTTCGGCGTGATCGGCATCGGTACGCGGAGCGCCCCAGAACGCCATTACCGCATCCCCCATGAACTTGTCGATGGTGCCGTCATGGCGAGTAATCGCGGTAGATGCCGCGCTGAAAAACGGCTCCATCAATTGTACGATGCGCGGACCCAGCTTTTCGGACAGCCCAGTGAAGCCGGTCACATCGCAAAACAGGACTGAGATCCGTTTGATGTCCCCACCCGGTTGCGATTTGATGCCCTCGGCAACCAGCATGCGCACCAGATCGGTCGGGACATATTTGCGAAAAGCCGACAAACCGGCCGCCATGCTCGCAGTTGCAGCAGACAGATTGGCCAGTTCGGACAGCTTTGAGGGCCTGCGCGAGATTTCTTCGACGTCAAATCGTTCGATTTTGTTTAGGTCTTCGGCGATGCGCGCCAGCGGTTTGGCCACAATGCTGCGCGCCAGCCAGATCGTCGACCCGATGGCCAAAGTCACCACGACGATAAGAATATACAGCAGGTTGATCAGCGTCTTGTCGATCCCCGACAAGAACGCAGATTCCGGGATCACCGTGGCCACCCGCCAGCCATAAAACCCCAGCGGGGTCAGTGCGACCGCGTAGGGAACCCCGTCGATCACCACCCTCTGGTTCTGGCTGCCCGCCGCTTTGGCCTTGGAGCCGCCTAAAAGCTGTTCGCCCGAGATCATGGCAACTTCGTAAAGTTCGCCTTCGCCCATCCGCGCAGGCGTCACCTCATCCGCTTCTTGATCAGGAACAGCGATGACCTTGCCATCCGCGTCCAGAATAAAGGCCGCCCCGAACTCACCGGGGTTCAAAGTGGCCAGAAAGCGCGAAAGCCGGTCCGTTTCGATCGCGACGGCCAAGACACCTTCGCGTCTGCGGTTAACATCGACAGGTCCAGCAAACGCGTAAACGGTTTTGTTGCTGCCCGGCAAATCACGTGCTTCGATCCACCCCTGAGAGTTCAGACCCATGAAATTCCCAAACCACGCGTGGTCACGGGGGTCATAAGTGGTCTCCGAAAAGGTGCGCGCCTCAAACTGAATGTCGCCGGGGATGAAAATATACTGGTCCTTTCGCAACATGCGGTCGTGGATTTGGTCGTCAATTTCGACCATCTCAAGCCCACCATCACCCAGACGATGCGAGGCAAAGAAATTGCCGTCCGGCCAGCCAAAGAAAATCCACGAGATGTTGGGCTGTGCCTGCAATTGCGACAGAAACACGAATTCGCGCTTATCGGCCTGACGGGTCTCAATAACGTTTTGCACAAAGATCGTACGTACCGCGGCCCAGGCGGCCTCGGCCGAGCCCAGCGTCGCGCCCACCTCGGTACGCACGGTATTGGCGATCTGCGTGTTGATTTCTGCAGCCAGCATGCGGCTGTTATCGCGCGCCGTCGTCCACCACAAGGAATGGACCACAAACGTCGAGACGCCGATCGAGAAGGCAACCAGGATTGAGACAGCGATGCCGACGCTAAGTCGCATGAACGCTCCGAAAAAGTAACGTTTGACACAGTATTCCGTTCAGAACGGAAAAGAAGCAAAGCTTACTTTGATTTTGCGCGAAAATCTCACGCAAGTGTTAAAGATGCGTCATCACGCGTCATCGGCAAACCTGCAAGCAGAGGTAGAAACACCCGCGCAGGATTGCCACGCCGCAACCGCGCTGTGGATCACTGGCCATAGCGGCTCAGGATCATCTCAACGCTGCTGTTGATCGTGTCGGTCATTTCGGCCTCGCTCAGGACACTGCCGGTGAACACCATCGGCCAGAACGCCCGCGCCTTGATCAATCCGATGAACTCCTGACCTGCGGCGTCGGGGTCGTCGATTTGCAACTGGCCGTCCTCTGCCGCGTCCCGCAACATCCGAATGAACACCGAGGTCTTGTCCAGTTTGCCCTGCGCTGCCGCCGCAAGTTCGGGGCTGCGCAAAACTTCGCTGATCACCATACGCGACATTGCCATCACCTCGGGCAGCATCAGAATACGCCCTTCGGCCCAAGCCAGTTCAGTCAGTTGCTCGCGGATATCGCGGCCCTTTTCATAGCGGATATCCAGCACACCGGCGAACCGGTTCGACAGCTCCACAACGATGGACCGGAACAAATTTTCCTTGCTTTCGAAATACTTGTACAATGTGCGCTTGGACACTTCGGCGCGAGCAGACACACGGTCCATACTGGCCGCCGCGAACCCCTTTTCCTGGAACTCGGCGACGGCAGCTTCGATGATCTGAGCGTGTTTGGCCGCATTCGGCGCGCTTATGTCGTTCATATCTGCAAGCTATAAGCCCATTGACAGAGCAAGGTCAAACACTAGGTAAACGCATGGGTTTACAGAGATTGGAACGTCACCTATGGTAAACCCGCAAGTTTACCGATTCAGGTAGCCAGCCCAACATGGAGTATCTCCCCTCATGTCACTGACCTTGAAACTGAACGGCCAGACCCACACGGTCGACGCCGAACCCGGCACGCCCCTTCTGTGGGTGATCCGGGATGAATTGAAGCTGACCGGAACCAAATTCGGCTGCGGCGTCGCGTCCTGCGGTGCGTGCACCGTGCATCTGAATGGCGAGCCCGTGCGCTCGTGCCAGACCTACATCGAAGACGTCGAAGATGCTGAGGTCACGACGATTGAGGCCGTGGGCGACGACAAAATCGGCGCCGCAGTCCAGCAGGCCTGGGTCGAGCTGGACGTGGTCCAGTGCGGCTATTGCCAGTCGGGTCAGGTGATGTCGGCTGTCGGGCTTTTGTCCGAAAACCCCAAACCCTCGGCCGAGGAAATCGACGAGTACATGTATGGCAACGCCTGTCGCTGTGCCACCTATCAACGCATCCGCGCCGGCGTCCAGCGCGCATCCGAGATTCTGGAGGCCTGATCTATGACCATCAACACCTCTCGCCGTGGATTTCTGAAAGGTGCCGCTGCTGCCGGTGCCGTGCTGCTGGTCGGTGCCCGCCCCGATGGCGCTCTGGCGGCAGCTTCGTCCGAGACCGCTCAGTTCAACCCATTCGTGAAAATCGACGCGGATGGCACCGTAACCGCCATCGTAAAGCATTTTGAAAAGGGTCAGGGCCCGGCCACCGGCCTGCCGACGCTGATCGCCGAGGAAATCGGCCTGACCATGGATCAGATCGAATATGAATTCGCGCCCTCTGATCCGAATGTCTATAACAACCTGCTGTTCGGCCCGTTCCAGGGCACAGGCGGATCGACCGCGATGGCGAATTCCTGGCTGCAATATCGTCAGGCCGGTGCTGCCGCACGCGAGATGCTGATCAACGCCGCCGCCCAAAGCTGGGGCGTGGATTCGTCGGGCATCACCATCGAGGAAGGCATCGTCAAGGCCGGTGAAAAATCCGCTCCGATTGCGGAGTTCGTGGCGGCCGCTGCTCAGCTTGAGGCCCCGGCCGAGCCACGCCTGAAAGACCCGTCCGAATTCCGCCTGATCGGCAACGCAGCCGTGCGCCGCAAGGACTCGGCTATCAAGGGCAACGGTCAGGCGATGTATGCGATGGATGTGCATCTGCCGAACCAAATGGTCGCGATGATCAAGCGTCCTGAATCCAAGGGCGGAATCGCACTTGGCTTTGATGACAGCGCATCGAAAGAGGTCAAAGGTTATATCAGCGCCGCTGTTCTGCCCAATCAGGCAGGTGTTGCGGTCTATGCCGAAAACACTTGGGCCGCGATCCAGGCGCGCGACGCGCTTGAGGTCGACTGGGACATGTCGGGCGCAGAGACCCGCGATTCAGATCAGATCAGGTCCGAGATCATGGCCGCGCTGGATGCAGAGCCCACTTACAACGTGAACAAGGCGGATGTTGCAGCGGTTTCAGCAGCCATCGATGGCGCGGATAAGGTGGTTGAAAAAACCTTCTACTTCCCACTGCTGGCTCACGCACCGATGGAGCCGTTGAACTGCACCATCGAACAAACTGCTGAGGGTGACATCGTCCTGCATGACGGCGCACAGATGCCGACGGGCCCTCATATGGCCTATCAGCAGATATTCCAGCTGCCACCCGAGAAGATCCACATCAAGACCATGCTGGCTGGTGGTTCCTTTGGCCGTCGCGCCACGCCCGATGCGGACTATCAGGTCGAAGCCGCGCTGGCCTTTGTAGTCACCGATCGCTCGCGCCCAGTGAAACTGGTCTGGACGCGAGAGGATGACATTCGCAGCGGTTACTATCGCCCCGCCTTTGGCCATAAAGTCCGTGTGGGTCTGGATACGGACGGCAATATCGTTGGCTGGCAACATCAGATCGCCGGGCAATCGGTGATCAAGGGCACCGCGTTCGAGGCCGTTCTGGTGCATGACGGCGTCGATCACAGCTCGGTCGAAGGTGTGGCTGACAGCCCATATGCCATCCCTGGAATGGCCGTTGGCCTGACCGACACACCCAAGGCGACAACGGTTTTGTGGTGGCGCTCGGTGGGTCATACCCATACAGCCTATGCGATGGAAACCATGATGGACCTAGTGGCCGAAGCCGCAGGTCGTGACCCGGTTGAATTCCGTCTGGCCCACCTCTCCGACAGCACAAACCCCGATCAACAACGTAAGGCCGCCGTTCTGAAACTGGCGGTCGAAAAGGCGGGTTGGGGCAACGTACCCGCGGGACGCTCTCAGGGGATAGCGGTGCATAAATCCTTTGGGTCTTATGCGGCTGAAGTCGTTGAAATCTCGGGCGATCCGGAAAACGGCATCAAGATCGAAAAGGTCACCTGTGCCGTGGATTGCGGCATCGCGGTGAACCCCGACGTGGTCAAAGCGCAGATGGAAGGCGGCATAGGCTATGGCATCGGCCATGTGATGCGCGACCAGATCACGCTGACAAGCGGGGCGGTCGATCAGTCCAACTTCCCGGATTACGAGCCGCTGCGCATCAGTGATATCGCCGCCATCGACGTGCATATCGTGCCGTCCGCCGAGGCGCCGACTGGCGTGGGCGAACCCGGAACGCCCCCGTCCGCACCGGCGCTGGCAAATGCGATCCACGCGATGTCAGGCGTTCTGGTGGCCGAGCATCCGATGGCTGAAAACGGTGTCAGCTTCGCCTGACCCCCTGCCCCGCGCCGCCTGAACCCGGCGCGGGCTTAATTTGATCAAATTTCGTGACAAGGCGCGCCGTGTCGACTAAACCTCGGGAGAACCACAATGATGGAGCCCCCGATGGACCTGAGCGCCTTGCACAGTTTTCGCGTTGCAGCCTGTGACCTAAACGGTCAGTTGCGGGGCAAACGCGTGCCGCCCTCGTATTCCGACAAGCTGGACAAAGGCTCCGTGCGGATGCCGTTCTCGGCGCTGAATGTGGATCTGTGGGGCGCGGATATTGACGGCAGTCCGCTGGTGTTTGAAACTGGTGACGCCGATGGTGTGCTGCTGCCCACCGATCGCGGCGCGGTCCCGATGCCCTGGCTTGAGGTGGAGACCGCACTGGTGCCGATGTGTCTGTACGACGACCACGGCACCCCGTTCACCGGAGACCCCCGCCACGCGCTGAGCGCTGTGCTGGACCGTTATACCCAGCGCGGCTGGTCGGTAATCGCGGCGACCGAGCTGGAATTCACTCTGCTCGATTCCTCGGGCGCGCAGCCACAACCGCCGATGAACCCCATTACCGGGCGCAGGCTGGTGGATGAGGCTGTTCTGTCCATGGCCGAGATGGACGCGTTCGATGCCTTTTTCACCGAGCTTTACGATGGCTGCGCCGCGATGGGCATACCCGCCCAGACCGCCATTTCCGAAAGCGGCATCGGCCAGTTCGAAATTAACCTGAACCATCAGGATGCGATGCGTTGCGCCGACGATACATTGCTTTTCAAGGTATTGACGCGCGGACTTGCCCGCAAGCACGGGTTTACCGCAACGTTCATGTCCAAACCCTATGCTGATGATGCGGGCAATGGGATGCATGTGCATTTCTCGGCCGTGGATCAGGCCGGTCGGAACGTCTTTGACAATGGCGGCCCCGAGGGGACGGACACGCTGCGCCACGCAGTTGCAGGGTGTCTGGCGGCGATGCCCGGTAGCACGCTGATCTTTGCGCCGCACGGCAATTCCTACACCCGGCTCGTGCCCGGTGCCCACGCGCCCACCGGTGCAAGTTGGGCTTACGAGAACCGCACCGCTGCCCTGCGCATTCCCGGCGGTGCCCCTGCCGCCCGCCGGATTGAACATCGCGTGGCCGGTGGCGACATCAACCCCTACCTGATGCTGGCCGCCGTTCTGGGTGCCGCGATGAACGGGATCGAGGACGCAGCTCAGCCGCCCGCCCCGATCACCGGCAACGCCTATGAAATCGGTGGCCTGCCCCAACTGGCGGGCGATTGGGAGGCCGCGATCACTACCTTCGAATCCGACCCCAAAGTGGCGCGCATCTTCCCTGCTGATTTGATCCGCTTTCTGGCGATGACCAAACGGCAGGAAGTCCGACGCTTCGCCGAGCGTCCCCCCGAAGAGCACTGGCTAAGCTACGTCGAGGCCGTCTGACCCCCCTTGCCCGGCCCCTTTGGGTTCGTTAGAATGAATTTGATCAAATTTGGTGACTCATGAAAATCGGCATCCTTGTAACCGGCCACCCCCCGGACGAACTGTACGGTGAGTTCGGCACCTATGACGGCATGTTCCGTGCCTTGCTTGGGGGGAACGGGTTCACGTTCGAAACCTACAACGTCGTTGATGGAGAGTTTCCCGCCAGCACGGATGCGGCTGAGGGCTGGGTCATCACCGGCTCGCGCCATGGAGCGTATGAGGATCACGCGTGGATACCCCCGCTGGAAAATCTGATCCGCGCGATCCGCGACAAAGGCCAGCCGCTGATTGGCGTCTGCTTTGGCCACCAGATCATCGCACAGGCGCTGGGCGGAAAGGTTGAAAAGTTCACCGGAGGCTGGGCCGTTGGGCGCACCGACTATGACCTTGATGGCCAGACAGTTACCCTGAATGCGTGGCATCAGGATCAGGTCGTCGCCCTACCCGACGGCGCGCGCGTCACCGGTACCAACGATTTCTGTCGCAACGCCATGGTGGCTTATGGCGACACGATCTGGACCGTACAGGCCCACCCCGAATATGGTGACCGTTTTATCCAGGGCCTGATTGAGACACGCGGCAAGGGCCTTGTGCCTGACGAATTGATGCAAGCGGCCACTGACCGCCTGCCTGCCAATGACGACAACCCCAAGATCGGGCAATTCATGGCGGAGTTTTTGAAGAAAGAGAGGGCCTGATGGCCGACTGGACAGACCAACTGCCGCAGGCAGCCCGCAGCTATTTCGACGGCCACCGATTGGATGAGGTCGAATGCATCATCTCGGACCTGCCCGGCATCGCGCGCGGCAAGGCGGTACCCGCCTCGAAATTTGCCAAGCAATCCTATTTCCACCTGCCCGACAGCATCTTTTACCAGACCATTACCGGCGATTGGGGTGAGGCCGCGGGTGAGGATGGGTTTATCGAACGGGACATGATCCTGAAGCCTGATTTCACGACCGCATCCGCTGCACCGTGGACGGGCGACTGGACGTTGCAAGTGATCCATGACGCTTATGACCGTGACGACAACCCGATACCGTTCAGCCCGCGCAACGTGCTGAAACGCGTGGTGCAACTGTATCACGACAAGGGCTGGAAACCGGTCGTCGCCCCAGAGATGGAGTTCTTTCTGGTTGCCCCCAACGTGGATCCCGCGCAGGAAATCAAGCCGATGATGGGCCGCTCGGGCCGTCCGGCGGCGGCGCGGCAGGCGTACTCGATGACAGCCGTGGACGAGTTCGGACCAGTGATCGACGACATCTATGATTTCGCCGAACACCAAGGGTTCGAGATTGACGGCATTACGCAGGAAGGCGGCGCGGGCCAGCTGGAGATCAACCTGCGCCACGGCAATCCCGTGAAGCTGGCCGATGAGGTGTTCTATTTCAAACGCCTGATCCGCGAGGCGGCGTTGCGCCACAACTGTTTTGCTACTTTCATGGCGAAACCGATCGTGGATGAGCCGGGTTCGGCCATGCATATCCATCATTCGATCATCGACATGGAGACCGGGCAGAACATTTTCTCGGGCCCGCAAGGGGGCGAAACGGACGCATTCTATCACTTCATCGCCGGGTTGCAGAACCACCTGCCCTCGGGTCTGGCGGTGATGGCGCCCTATGTGAATTCCTATCGCCGCTATGTGAAAGATCACGCCGCGCCGATCAATCTGGAATGGGCGCGCGACAACCGCACCACGGGCATCCGCGTACCGCTGTCGGGGCCCGAGGCGCGCCGGGTCGAAAACCGCATCGCCGGGATGGACTGCAACCCCTATCTGGGCATCGCCCTGTCGCTGGCCTGCGGCTATCTGGGCCTGGTCCAACAGGAACGCCCGCGCCGTCAGTTCTATGGCGACGCTTACGAAGGCGACGGCGATATCCCGCAGGTCATGGGCAATGCTCTGGACCTATTCGATGAAGCGACCGCCTTGCATGAGGTTCTAGGCCCCGAGTTTGCCCGCGTCTATGGCATCGTCAAACGCGCCGAGTATGAAGAGTTCCTGCAGGTTATCTCTCCGTGGGAGCGTGAGCATCTGCTGATGAATGTCTGAACTGCGATGAACCTGCTTTATTCCAACGACCGCAAGGCTGAATATCCAGCCAGCTGGTACGCGGCCACGGTCAATCCTATCGACCGGTTTCCCGCGCTGACTGGCAATGAAAAGGCGGATGTCTGCGTGGTCGGCGGCGGCTATACTGGCCTGTCCGCAGCGCTGCATCTGGCCGAGGCCGGGTTCAGCGTGGTGCTGCTTGAGGCGCATCGCGTGGGCTTCGGTGCGTCGGGCCGCAATGGCGGTCAGTTGGGCAGCGCACAACGGATGGATCAGGAAGACCTTGAGCGGCTGGTTGGTGATGACGATGCGGTGAAGCTGTGGGATCTTGCCGAGGATGCGAAGGCACTGGTCAAATCGCTGATTGCGAAACACCAGATCGACTGCGACCTGAAACCGGGCGTTGCCGTTCTAGGCCTGTCCAGCGGAGAACAGCAGGAATTGCACGATCACGCGGCTCACTTGTCTGACCGCTATGGCTATGACCAGATGGAGCTGCTGGACGAAGGCGCGGGCCACGGTCTGTGCCCCTCGCCCGCCTATCGCGGAGGCTATCTGGATATGGGTGCGGCGCACCTGCATCCGCTGAACTACGCGCTTGGACTGGCGCAGGCGGCGGCCAAGGCAGGCGTGCGGATTTATGAGGGCACCGAGGTGACGGGAGTCGAGGAAACCTCGCCCGCCATCATCCACACCGCGCAGGGCAAGGTCACTGCCGATCACGTCATTCTGGCCTGCAACGGATATCTGGGGGGCCTGAACAGCAAGGTCGCTGCGCGGGTCATGCCGATCAACAATTTCATCGCTGCGACCGAACCTTTGGGCACAGATGCTGCCCGTGTTCTGACCCGAGACGTAGCGGTGGCCGATACGAAATTCGTGGTGAACTATTTCCGCCTCAGCGCCGACAACCGGCTGCTATTTGGTGGCGGCGAAAGCTATGGTTACCGCTTCCCTGCGGATATCGCCGCCAAGGTCCGCAAGCCGATGGTCGAGATTTTCCCGCATCTGCGCGACGTCAAAATCGACTATGCCTGGGGCGGCACGCTGGCGATCACCATGCGGCGGATGCCGTATCTGGCGCGGGTTGCGCCCAATATCCTGTCAGCCTCGGGCTACTCTGGTCACGGGGTCGGAACTGCCACCCATGCGGGGCAATTGATGGCGCTGGCCATTCAGGGACAGGCCGAAGGCTTCGACACCATGGCGCGCGTCCCCGCCCTGCCCTTCCCCGGAGGCCCCTCCCTGCGCAGCCCCCTGCTGGTTCTGGCGATGACATGGTTTGCGTTGCGCGATCGGTTGGGGGTGTAATTGCGGATCGGTTAATTGAGTTTCAGTAAGCTACCGAAATCGCGTAGCACCCGAAATCCGGCAGACATTGTGCCTCCGTCCAGATGAATCTTGCCTCGAACTCCCGCGCGTTAAAAATCCATCGCAGTCCAGAAGGCCCCACCTCGACCTACCCTTCTAGCGCAGTCCCTAGTCATGGCTTCTTGAAAATAGATGCTGGATGAATTCCACGCTTCGTGCCTTTTGCTCCAACAAGACATCGTGGCTTCTGATACATTTCCCGACATATGCCGCAATCCCCACGCATTTTCGGCGTCTAGTTCATCCACTCGAACCGGATGGCCTCGCCCCGCCAGATCGGGGCGCTTCACACCCAGCATCTCTTCGGTCGGCTTGCCGTGAAAGTTGACCTGATCGGTGGTGACTTCCTCACCCTGAGCAAAGGGCGTCTGCGTCCCAGCGCGGGCCGCGTATTCCCACTCTGCCTCGGTTGGCAGGCGATAAACTTCGGCCCCCACTTTCTGGTTGAGCCACTTTGTATATGCAAGCCCGTCCAGATAAGACACATCGACGACCGGGTAATTACCGCGAATGTCTATGCACGGCCCATCAATGCGCGGTGTGCAAGCACGCGGGATATGCCCCCCGCAACCTCCGTCGTTGACGCAGGCCATCCATTGACCATGGGTCACCTCGCTGCGGCCCATTGCGATGGGCATGTCGATCGTCACCGGGTGAACCGGCCCTTCGTGGTGGGCAATATAGGGCTCTTCCGGTGTCGCAAGGCGAAATCCCTTTTTGTCCCAATGGAAGTTGCGCTTGGATTCTCCCGGTGGAGCACCCATCAGGAACTCTCCCAACGGCAACACGATCATCTCGGGGCAGACGTCGCATTCCTGAAACATCTCAAGCGGCGCGACTTCGGTTCCGTCGGACAGGACGTATTGCGCCTGAGCTGGCAGAGCGAGAATAGACAGTGAAAAAGAAAGTCTAGCAAGCATGATGGGAACAATCCGGACCGTGAAATGCAATGTGTAGATTGTCCCATTGCCACCCGGATTCCCCTACGGATGCAAGACGCAATCCGGCGGTCGGGATGCAATTGCCCTCAAATACAACAGTTCGGTGAAATTTCGCGGCATGGTAACGTAGGGGCTTGGATTGAAGTTCTTTTAGCTTTATCTTTTCCAAAGATAGAATTTGGGAAAATCAAATATGACGCTTCCTCCTAACGTTCATGACGCCGAACCCATCCCCGCAGCCGCACGTGAGGCCATTGACGCCCTGATGCAGTCGGGCGACCTCTTTCGCTATACCGCGCCGCAAGATGCGCCGGTTGCGCTACTGGAAAGTGAGTTCGCGGCCCTCTTGGGGTCGAAATACGCGCTGGCGGTATCGTCCTGCTCGGCGGCCTTGTTCCTGTCGCTCAAGGCGTTGGGCCTGCCGCGGGATGCGCGGGTGTTGATCCCCGGATTTACCTTTGCGGCCGTGCCGTCCTCGGTCGTCCATGCGGATTGCATTCCGGTTTTGTGCGAAGTGGGCGAGAATTATCGCATCGACATGGCCGATTTCGAGGCCAAGTTGGACAGTGTTCAGGCCGTCATCATCAGCCATATGCGCGGCCATACATCTGACATGGACGCAATCATGGCGTTGTGCGATGCGCGCGATATTCCCGTGATCGAGGACGCGGCCCATTCGCTGGGCACCACCTGGCATGGGCGTAATATCGGCACGATTGGCAAGGTCGGCTGTTTCTCATTCCAGTCCTACAAAATGATCAACGCGGGTGAAGGTGGTATCCTGATCACGGACGACGCCGACCTGGTGGCCCGCGCCGTGATCATGTCGGGCGCGTATGAGCATAACTGGAAAAAACACAAAGGCCCGAATGGCGACAACTCGCCCGAATTGGAGCAAGCCTTTTCTCGCTGGCAGAACCAATTGCCGCTGTATAATTTGCGGATGAGCAACCTCAGCGCCGCCGTGATCCGGCCGCAGATCCCTGAGCTGGCGCGCCGCGTCAAAGACGGGCTCGCCAATCACGACTACGTGGCCGACCGTCTCAACACCTCACCCTATATCGACGTTCCCGCCCCGCTTGCACCGGAACAACGTGCACCGGATTCGATCCAGTTCAACCTGGTGAACCTGAGCGATGATGATATCCGGGCCTTTGCGGAAGCCTCTGAGGCGCGTGGCGTCAAAGTTCAGGTCTTTGGCCTGAGCGAGGACAACGCCCGCGCCTTCTGGAACTGGCAGTTTCTGCCCGAGCAGGTCGATCTTCCCCAAACACGCGAGATGCTGATGAAAGCGTGCGATGTGCGCCTGCCCGTCCGCCTGACACGGGAAGAGCTGGACGTGATTGCTGACATTCTGCTGGCCTCGGTCGGCGAGGTCACCGCCCCCGAGATGGCGTTCGGCACCTGAGCGTCAGCGCGAGGGTACGTAGACAACTCGACTGGACAAAAACAGCGCCGCGATCCCTTCGGGGGTTGCGGCGACGCGCGATAAGACACCAGCCACAGCCAGCCCCGATGGCGTGTCAATCAATAAGGGCGCGCCGGAATCCCCCATCATTACAGGGCAACGCGCGGTCATCAGCGCATCAGTCCGCCGAACAACCGGACATGGGTTCGCACGGCTGAGGACATGCGGCCGCACCCCAGCATAACCCGCGACCGATCCGGTCAACATATCCTGCTCTGTCAGAGGAAAAGAACCCAACGTCCGGCCAATCGGGTTCTCCAGTTCAAGCACCGCCCAATCCAGTTCAGGTCCGTAATTGAATGCAGTGCCTTGGCCTTCGGGCAGGACATAGCGCTTGGCGGTCGAGACCGCGGAGGCCTCCCCTCGCTGATACCCAGCAGCAAAGCGGATACTGGATGGCGGGATCCAGCGCTGACGCGCGGCATTGTAAAGGCAATGCGCGGCGGTCAGAACCAGATCATCCGCGACCAAAACGCCGGTGCAATGAGATCGCTGGGCCCTGCTGGCAAAATTGACTCGTCCGATTGCGCGCCATGGCGGTTCAGCCGCATCCAGTATTTCGCGGGCACGGATATCTGCGCAACCATCATCCGCAGCAGACCCAAGCGTGCAGATCGGCGACCACGGCTCAGAAAACTGCCCTTGCGCATAAACGAGCGTTGCCCAACACAGCACAACGCCCGTCAGCACCCAGCGCATGGCAGGTTCAGTTCAGTTTGGATAGTTTCTGCTGAAGCTCGGCAAGCTGCTTTTTGATGTCGTCCAGATCTTCTTTCGGTTCGGATTTGGCCTCATCTTCCTTGTCGGGGCCAGACCACTGGCCAGACAATCCGCCGGTCATCGCCTTCAGAAAAGCCTGTTGCTGCGCCTGCATCGCCTCGAACCCGGGCATCTGGGACATCGGGTTCATGGCGTTCATGTTTTCCATCATCTTGGACTGGCTTTCGCGCAGCATATCGAACGAGCTTTGCAAGAACTGCGGCATCATTCCACCTCCCGGCAGCATGTAACTGCGGACCAGATCGTTCAGCACGTTCACCGGCAGCACGTTTTCGCCCCGGCTTTCATGTTCCGCAATGATTTGCAGCAGATATTGCCGGGTCAGGTCGTCCCCGGTCTTCAGATCAATGATCTGCACTTCACGCCCATCGCGAATAAATACCGCGATATCTTCCAGCGTGACATAGTCACTGGTCTCAGTGTTATACAGCCGACGGCTGGCATAGCGTTTGATCAGCAACGGTTTTTCTTGTTCTGACACCGTTAACCCTCCCCAAGGATGATGCGTTGCAGCAGAGATTATGCGAGTGCAGAACAAAAAGAAAGGGCAGGTCTTTCGACCTGCCCAACGCGATTGCACCAGATGGGAGGAATGGGTGCGCCTCGCGGCCTTACTTACTTGGCAGCTGTTGCTTTCTTGGCAGCAGCAGTCACCTCGTTGGTGGCTTTCTTGACAGCAGCAGTTGCGTCTTCTGCAGCGTCTTTACCGGCAGCCATCAGAAGCTCGACGGTTTCGCTCTGAACTTTTTTCGCGATTTCAGCGAAAGCAGCCAGGTTTTCAGCGGCAACTTCAGCCGACGCGCTTGCGAAGTCGGTTGCGGCTTTTGCGTAGTCGGCAGGCTCTGCCTTTGCTTTCGACATCTCGGTCAGTTTGGCCAGAGTGTCTTTGGTCCATTTGTTCGAGATTTCTGCCGATTTCTCTGCAGCTTCCAGAGCAACACCCGACAGTTTTTCGTTCAGGGTTGCGGTCGACTTGAAGGCACCTTCCAGAGCGGAAGTGTCAACGGGGAATGCGCCCATGATGTCTTTCAGGGTCGCGGTGAAGTCAGGGGTCTTTGCCATTGTCCAAATCCTTTTTGCCGAACCGGGCCCGCCCCGGTTTTCATCAGCTTGAGGACAATATGATTGCTGCATCGCAGCATTGCAAGATTTTTTTGCTGCAACGCAGAAAAAACTTCGGATTCCATTATTAATCAACCAGTTGCTTTGGCCAAAACATAGGTACCGGGCGCGGGACATAGAGACGGGTGGTTCGAATCGCCCGGCTCACGCGCCGGAATCTGCTTGCCGGACCGCTTTCTCAACCACGCTTCCCAAAGCGGCCACCAGGACCCTTCATGGAAATCGGCATCCTTCATCCAGCTGTCAGCGTCCAGCTGCATGTCCGGGTTGGTATAATGCCCGTATTTCTTTTTGCTGGGCGGATTCACGATGCCTGCGATATGACCCGATTCCGACACCACAAAAGTTTTCGACCGTGACCCCATCTGCTGCACGCCGCGGTAACAGTCTTTCCAGGCCGCGATATGATCAGTCTCGCAGGTAATTGACATTAACGGCACGTCGACATCCCGGATATGCAGCTTGTGCCCCAGCAGTTCAAACCCGTCCGTGACAAAATCATTGCTTTGACACAGCCCACGCAAATACTCGACCGCCATGCGGCCCGGCAGGTTGGCCCCATCTCCGTTCCAGTACAGCAAATCAAACGCCGGAGGTGTTTCGCCCATCATATAGCTGCGGATTGCGGGGCCGTAGATCAGGTCGTTGGAGCGCAGGAAGGACATGGTTCGCCCGATGACCCAGGCTTTCAGCACGCCATCCTTGCCGATCTGGTCTTCGATGCCGTTGACGAAGTCGTTTTGCAGAAACGGGGTGAACTCTCCCTGTTCGCCAAAATCGGTCAGAGTGGTGAAGAACGTGGCCGATTTGATCGACTTGTCCCCGCGCTGCTTCAACAGCGAAAGCGTCAGGCTTAATGTGGTGCCCGCGATGCAATAGCCGACCGCATTGACTTGCTTGACCTTGCAAATGCCCTTCACCTGCTCGATCGCGGTCAGGTAACCTTCTTCGATATAGTCCCCCATGCCGATTTCGGCGTGGGACGCGTTCGCATTTGCCCAACTGACGACAAATAGGGTGTAGCCCTGCTCTGTTACCCATTTGATCAGGCTGTTCTGGGCCTTGAGGTCCAGAATGTAGAATTTGTTGATCCAGGGCGGGAACAGGACAATCGGCGTTTCATGCACTGTCTCGGTTGCCGGTTTGTACTGGATCAGCTCCATCAACCGGTTGCGATAGACCACCTCTCCCGGTGTCGTGGCGATATTGCCGCCCACTTCAAAGGCGCTGTCATCCGCCAGTCGAACAACCATCTCGCCATCATTGGCCTCCAGATCGGAAACAAGGTTCTCCAGCCCTTTGATCAGCGACTGACCTTCAGTCTCCACCGCTTTTTCCAGCGCATCGGGGTTTGTGGCCAGAAAATTTGTCGGAGACATCATGTTGATGATCTGTTGCGAAAAAAAGTGAAGACGCTGCTTGTCTTTGGCATCCATGTCATCGACCGAGGCCACTGCTTCTGAAATCGCATCGGCATTTGTCTGGTATTGCTGGCGGACGAAGCGGAAATAAGGGTTAGTCTCCCAAAGCGGATTGGCAAAACGTTTGTCTTTGGCTACTGGTGCCGCCCCCTCAACTTCGCCCGTTGTCAGCGCCTGCTGCGCTTCGGCAAAGTTCATGACAGACTTGCTCCAATAGGCAATCTGGTGTTCCAACAGCTTGGCGGGATTTTGCCAAGCCTCGGCCATATATGCCGTTGCTGCTTTTGCGAAAAGCTCTTGATTCGGGCCGTCCAACGCGGGGGAATGCGCCTTCTTCCCGGCCATGACCTCGACCAGCCGCTTCGACAGCTCTTCGACTTTGTTCATATTTTCTTTAAGCCGTTCAAGATGTTCTGCGGACAATTCCTGCGCCTGGTCTTCACTTGTTGTCATTTTAACAATTCCCCCGTAATCTTGCTGCTATGCAGAATAACGTCGCGGCAGCCGCAGCGCAAAGCGACGAATGGTCCGAAGTTTAGGGCTGTCACTCAGGAGGTTCGCCCGATGCGCTACATGATGACCTATGATCTGATGGAAACCATGCGCAACACCAATCAATGGATGGGTGCGACCGCCAGTGCGATGGCCTCTTACCCGTTGTTTTCGATGGTGCCGAACCCTGCGTTCAGCATGATGGCAGCCTGGGGCGAGGTCACGGAACGCACATTCCAGCGCATGATTGTCAAGCCTGACTGGGGCATTCGCACCTTCACCTGCGAAGATGGCAAGGACCATCTTGTCGACATCGTGCCGGTGGTCGAGCGTGCGTTTGGCGACCTGATCCACATCCGCGTCAACGGTCGCGAAGAACAGCCGCGCAAGGTTCTGCTGGTTGCCCCAATGTCGGGCCACTATGCGACGTTGCTGCGATCGACAGTCAAAAGCCTGCTGGTCAATTGCGAAGTTTATGTCACCGATTGGCATAATGCGCGCGATATCCCTGTGTCCGAAGGCAAGTTCGATGTCGAGGACTATACACTCTACCTTGTCGATTTCATGAAAGAACTTGGCCCGGAAACACATGTTGTTGCCGTATGCCAGCCCGCGCCCCTTACCCTGGCTGCCACGGCTTACCTGGCCGAGGTGGAACCCAAGGCACAACCCAGCACTCTGACACTGATCGGTGGGCCGGTCGATCCAGACGCGACTCCGACGGATGTCACCGATTTTGGCCGCCGCGTTACAATGGGCCAGCTGGAAGAAACCATGATCCAGCGTGTGGGCTTTAAGTACAAAGGTGTCGGCCGCATGGTCTATCCCGGCCTGTTGCAGTTGGCCTCGTTCATGTCGATGAACGGAGAGCGCCACAGCAAGGCCTTCACCGACCAGATCCAGCGTGTCATGCGGGGCGAGGCCTCGGATCATGACGCGCACAACCGTTTCTACGATGAGTATCTGGCAGTGATGGACATGACGGCCGAGTTCTACCTGTCTACCGTCGAACGCATCTTCAAAAACCGCGAAATTGCGCGGAATGAATTTGTGGTGGCCGGGCACAAGGTGGATATAGGCAAGATCACCGATGTCGCGGTAAAATCAGTTGAGGGCGCGAATGACGATATATCGGCCCCTGGCCAATGTATCGCGGCCCTTGATCTTTGCACCGGTCTGCCCGATGCGAAAAAGGCCAGCCATGTGGAACCCGGCGCGGGGCACTACGGTATTTTTGCGGGCCGCAGCTGGCGCGACAATATCCGCCCGCTGGTGATCGACTTCATGAACGCCAACACACGCAAACCGCGCCGCCGGGCTGCCAACAAGAACAAAGTCGCCTGAGGCGCATGGTTCAAAGCCCGGCCAAGGACACTACCTTCGCCTGCACCTGCGGTGCTTTGAGGGGGCGCATTTCAGCCGCAGGGGTCGCTTCGTCCACACATGTGGAATGCTTTTGCCACGATTGCCGGGCCGCGCAGCTTTATTTTGGACAACCCGACCCTGCCCCTGGCCCGGTCGACGTGCTGCAAATGCTGCCCGAGGAGATCGTTTTTGAACACGGCGCAGAACACCTTGCGCTGATGCAGCTCAGCCCCAAAGGGATGTTGCGCTGGTACGCCAGTTGCTGCAACGCCCCGCTGGCCACCACTTCACGTACACCGAAAATTCCTTTCGCCGGGTTCATCGTGAACCGCATCCCGGACCCAAGCGACCTAGGGCCCGTACGTACACGCGGCTTTGTTCCTCGCCCCGGCGGAAAGCAAGCGCATGAAGGCTTGGGCCCTGCGGCAATTGGTCTGGTGACGCGCGTGCTGAAGTCCCGTTTGTCTGGCAGTTGGAAGAACACGCCTTTCTTCGATGCCTACACCGGGGAAACGTCGGCCAAACCGACCGTCCTAACGAAACCCGAGCGCGCAGCCCTCTACAAGTAGGCCAAACGCGCCGGAATGTTCAGCCAAGCCTCCAAGGCTTCGGTCACCGCGGCGGGGGCCTCGAGCGGCACCATATGGCCCGCCTCCTCGATCACACGCAGTTCGGCATTCGGGATCATCTCAGCCATGAAACTATGTTTGCGCACTGGAGTGATTTGGTCATGGGCCCCACACAAAACCAGAGTTGGCACGTTGATATGCCGCAACCCCCCTTGCTGGTCCGGTCGGCGCTGCATGGCTCGCATTTGACGTTCGAACATATCCGGCCCTTGATCAATGGCCATGGCCATCACTTCGTTCAGGACGGGCACCCGCTCCGGCCCCGGCGCCAACGTGTCCGAACCGATCATGCGAGTCATCACATCCTCAAGCCGCCCGGATTTTGCCCCAACGATCAACTCTTCACGTCCCGCCGCGATCTGAGGGGTATCGGCCTGTGCATCGGTCGCCATCAGGCACAACCGAGAGACCCGGTCAGGCGCGCGGCGCGCGATCTCAAGCGCCACAACCCCGCCCATGCTGAAGCCGCCCAATGCAAACCGATGCGGCAACTGGTCCAGCAAGCCTGAGGCGATCTCTTCTATCCGTTCGCCGACCGACAGGGGCGCAACCGTCACCGCGCGGTAATGAGACAGGTACAAAATCTGAGCCCCGAACAGGCGCGCATCGCACATGAAACCGGGCAGTAAAACCAACGGCTCAATCACACAGAGCCTCCACAATAATCAACTTTTCCTGCAGGATGAGCGTTTTTCAGCACCCGAGCAAGGGAAAGTTCAGGGATAGTCGATGCCCCGAAAGGGTGGGAAATCCGCATAGCGCGCTTGCCGCTTTTCCCGGGGCTCATCAGGTTCTGTCCCCGCCCGTAATAGGCATCCGCGTGGCGCGATATAGCTATCGATCCGGCGATGCGGATTAGGTCTCCAGACCAGATTGAACGCGCAGAGCTTGGGAAAGAACCAGATCTCGGAATAGTCCAGATGATCATGCATCCACCACGCAAGATCGCGCCAATCGCGTCCGGTTCCATATTGATCCGCGAACCACGGAATCACGATCGACGCCCCCGCAATCCGGTTCTCGCCCGTGCCCCGATCCCAGATATGGCATTCCATCGGGTTATCATTGCGGGCACAGTTCAGTTTGTTTTCGTTGCCGAACCGGTTCAGCGACGGCGCGCGATAACCCGAGCGTACGGCGACGCGCCCAAAGGTCTCTTCCAAAGGGTCCAGCAGGGTTTGGCAAAAAGCGCGCCCCGTTTCGATGGCTAGATCAGGTTTTTCGGGGATGTTCTGTATCCCATGAAAATTCCCGATTTCGGAATATAGGAAGTCCCGCATGAAGAAATGCCGCGACAAGCGCACCCGGCCCAGCGTCTCAAGGCTCCACATACTGGCCGGTTTACGCATCGCTATTCGATCCCCACCGAGCGTAGCCACGCGAGCATGCCATCCACGGTGACTTCGGTCTGCCCCGGCGACATCAGCCGCCCGGCCACAACATGCGACGCAGGATCGTCATCTGCTCCCATCGTAACCAGATGAACCGTCGCAGGCCCGCCCCACGCCTGCGCCACTTCATGAGTCCGATCCGGTCGTACCACCTGATCGTCATCCGAGAACCAGAACAGCGCCGGAACCTGTGCTTGCGCAAAATCCTGCGCGTTCACCACATCGACCAGCCGGGTCATGGGAACAACGGCCTCCCACGGATAGCTCAGCGACCAGTATTTGTTCCGCTCCGGGTCGGTATCAGACACATCGCGGGTTTCCCCCATCAACAGCGGCAACCACTGCCGTGCCCAGGGCAGGCCGGGTATCCAAGCCCCCGGCGTATTGACCCCGAAATTCGGCGAAACAAAGATCATCGCGCCGACACCCTGCACCATCTCGGCAGCCAGCGCGGCAGCCGCAGCCAGCGTCCCCCCAGTCGAGGTCGAGATCACAACCACCCGGTCGCCAACCGCGCGTGCCGCAGCCAGACCTTCGACCATGTCCAACATCCAACCCGAGGCCGTCGCCTCAGCCATGGCCGTACCGCTGCGACCATGGCCTTGCAGACGCGTGTAGACCAGATTGGCACCCAACGCCTCTGCCAACAGATCCGGCACCGGGCGGATTTCCTCGGATGAGGCCGAGAATCCGTGAACATAAAGGATCGACACCGGTGTTCGCTGTTCCTTGAATCCCTCTTGCCAGATCACCCGCTTTTCGACACCGGGAACGATGTCTTCGAAGGCGGATTCGACACTCTCGAAATAGACCTGCACCCCCTCGCCAAATTTGCGCGGCTCAAACGTGGGATGAAGGTCAACCTCTTCGCGCGGCCCCAACCAAAAGATCAGTCCGCCCAGAGCTGCCAGCACGACAATGAAACGCAGAACCAACCGGGTCATTCGGGGGCAAGCACATCAAGCACGGCGCGTTCAATAATCTCCAGGCAAGGCCCGTCCGAGAATCTGTGATCCGCATCCTTGACCAACAGCAACCGCATATCCGGTCCACTGGCATGGTCCAGCAACCGCACAGCCGTCTCGATTGACACCGCTGTATCCGCCGTGCCCTGCAAAAATCGCACGGGAAATGGCAAAGCCAACGGATCGCGCAGAACCAATCGCGTGCGCCCATCTTCGATCATGCGCTTGGTAATGATGTAAGGCTCCATGTAATCCGAGGGCAATTCCACATGCCCCACCGTCTCCAGAGCCGCCTTCTGTGAATCGCTGAACGAGGCCCAATAGCCATCTTCGGTAAAGTCCGGCGCGGCAGCGATTGCAACCATCCCGACAATTCGTTCCGGCATTGCCTTTGCCAACAACAACGCCTGCCAGCCACCCATGGACGACCCGACCACAATCAAGGACCCTTCGGTCAGCGCCTTTACCGCGGCAACGGTATCCTCATGCCAATCGCCAATGCAGCCTTCCTCAAACGTACCGGAACTCTCCCCATGCCCCGAATAGTCGAACCGCAAAAACGCCTGCCCACGTGCCTTTGCCCATGCTTCAAGATGCACCGCTTTGGTGCCCTCCATATCCGACTTCAACCCGCCCAGAAAAACCATTGTCGGACCAGTGCCTTCGCTCTTGTGATAGGCCAACCGTCGCCCCTGCGCTGTGTCCAGAAAACTCGTCGCTGTCATGAAAACCTCTTTTCTTTCCGACATCATGCACGCCCCACCCACAAGTGCAATTCCCCGATCCGCCCTTCATCTGGCCAAAAATATCCCGGGGAGCGCGAGGGGCAGCGCCCCTCGCTCCCGCACTTGACACACGCGCACCCACCTGCCAAAGCAGCCAAACGCAAATAACCCGCAACCGGGCGTTCAGTGGGCGCCAAACCGACGAGGAGAGCCGACATGGCCCTGGATTCAAAATCCGTCTCACTCACCTTCCCCGATGGCAATGCACGTTCCTATGACGCAGGCGTCACACCTGCGCAGGTGGCTGCCGATATCTCGACCTCGCTGGCCAAAAAAGCAATCTCGGCCACGGTCGACGGCAAGCACTGGGATTTGCAATGGCCTATTGAGTCCGACGCCCAAATCGCCATCCACACCATGAAGGATGAAGATCAGGCCAATGAGCTGATCCGCCACGATCTGGCGCATGTCATGGCCCGCGCGGTGCAGGAAATCTGGCCCGCGACCAAAGTCACCATCGGCCCCGTGATCGACAATGGCTGGTACTACGACTTTGACCGCGAGGAACCCTTCACCCCCGAAGATCTCGGCCTCATCGAGAAAAAGATGAAAGAGATCATCAACAAGCGCGACCCCGTCACCACCGAGGTCTGGGACCGCGACCGCGCGATCGAATTCTACAAGGCCAATAACGAGCCCTATAAGGTCGAGCTGATCGAAGCCATTCCGGGCGATGAACCGCTGCGGATGTACTGGCACGGCCACTGGCAGGACCTGTGCCGCGGTCCGCACCTGCAGCACACCGGCCAACTGCCCGGCGATGCGTTCAAACTGATGAGCATCGCGGGCGCCTATTGGCGCGGCGACAGCTCGCGCCAGATGCTGCAACGCATCTACGGTGTGGCCTTCACCGGCAAGGAAAAGCTGAAAGCCCACCTGCATATGCTGGAAGAGGCCGCCAAACGCGACCACCGCAAGCTGGGCCGCGAGATGAACCTGTTCCACATGCAGGAAGAGGCCCCCGGCCAGATCTTCTGGCATCCGAACGGGTGGAAAATCTACACCACCCTTCAGGACTACATCCGCCGAATGCAGGAGCGTGACGGCTATGTCGAGGTCAACACCCCGCAAGTTGTCGACCGCAAACTGTGGGAGGCCTCGGGTCACTGGGACAAATATCAGGAAAACATGTTCATCGTCGAAGTGGATGAAGAACATGCCCGTGAAAAGGCGATCAACGCGCTGAAGCCGATGAACTGCCCCTGCCACGTGCAGGTGTTCAATCAGGGTCTGAAATCCTATCGCGACCTGCCCCTGCGCATGGCTGAGTTCGGATCGTGCGCACGCTATGAACCTTCGGGAGCATTGCACGGCATCATGCGGGTGCGCGGTTTCACGCAGGACGATGGCCACATCTTTTGTGCCGAAGATCAGATCGAATCCGAGACCGCCAAGTTCATCGCTTTCCTATCCAAGGTCTATGCCGATCTGGGCTTCCACGACTGGACGATCAAACTGTCCACCCGTCCCGAAAAGCGGATCGGGTCCGATGAAAGCTGGGATCTGGTCGAAAAAGCCTTGGGCGATGCCTGCAAAGCCGCCGGGTATGACTATGAGATCCTCGAAGGCGAAGGCGCGTTTTATGGCCCCAAGCTGGAATTCACTCTGACCGACGCCATCGGTCGGACCTGGCAATGCGGTACGCTGCAGGTTGACCCCAATCTGCCCGAACGTCTGGATGCCAGCTTCATCGGCGCAGACGGCGCCAAGCACCGTCCGTTCATGCTGCACAGGGCAACGCTGGGCTCGTTTGAACGTTTCATCGGTATCTTGATCGAAGAGCACGCCGGCAAGCTGCCGTTCTGGCTGGCCCCGCGTCAGGTTGTCGTGGCCTCGATCACTTCCGAGGCGGATGATTATGTGGCCGAAGTGGTGGAAACGCTCAAAGCCGCCGGGGTTCGGGCCGAAGCGGATATCCGCAACGAAAAGATCAACTACAAGGTCCGCGAGCATTCTGTCGGTAAAGTGCCCGTGATTTTGGCCGTCGGTCACCGCGAAGTCGAAGACCGCACCGTCAGCGTGCGCCGTCTTGGCGAAAAACAAACACAGGTTCAATCACTTGAGGCTGTAACAATTGAGCTATCCAAGGCGGCGACCCCCCCCGATCTGCTGTAACATTCGGCGTCAATTCGCCTGCGATCCGGCCCTAAAACAAGGGCCGAATTGAAATATTTTCCATTTTCGATTTCAAAAACAATATGTTAACCTGCAAGAGGGCATGACAGTGCCTGACGGGGTTGTGAGACACGGGCTCGTGAATTTAACTGTCGCCTCTGAACGACTACCTTTGTCATTGTCAACACAGACATACGCAGTCACCAAAAGGATTACCGAGATGTCGAACACAGCTAAGTCCCTCGTTATCGCAAGCGCCGTTGCAGCCGCCGTATCGGGCATGGCCACCACCGCAACCGCACAAGCCAAAGAGAAATGCTATGGCGTTTCGCTGGCAGGCGAAAACGATTGCGCCGCAGGCCCCGGCACCACCTGCGCCGGTACCTCGACCGTTGATTATCAGGGCAATGCCTGGACTCTGGTCGACGCAGGCACTTGCGCCGATATCGAGCTGCCTAAAACCGCAGACGGTTCGGACCGCAAAGGCTCGCTGGAGCCGCTGGACCGCGATCTGCCGGCATAAGCCCGCGCTTAGGAAAACCGAAGGGGCGGGCCTTGTCGCCCGCCTCTTTGTCGTGAACCGGAGACTATAACGATGCTGGACAATGCTATTCGTTCAAACAGACTGCCCGCCGCGCCGGGTGTCGGATATAAGCCCCAGCATTTTCAGCAAATTCTGGATCACGCGCACCCGGTGGCATGGCTGGAAATCCATGCCGAGAATTACATGGGCGATGGCGGACGCCCGCTGGCGCAACTGCGCCATTTGTCCGAACAATTCCCCATCTCTGTCCACGGTGTCGGCCTGTCCATTGGCGGCGAAACCCCGCTGGACCCCGATCATCTGGCCCGGTTGAAACATTTGGTTGGCTGGCTGAACCCTGCCAGCTTTTCGGAACATCTGGCCTGGTCGACCCATGACAGCCATTTCCTGAACGACCTGCTACCCCTGCCCTACACCGACGCAACTTTGGACCGGGTTTGTGAGCATATTGATCAGGTGCAAGAGGTTGTCGGGCGGCAGATGCTGCTGGAAAACCCCTCCAGCTATTTGGCGTTCGAGGAGAGCACCTGGTCCGAGCCTGATTTCCTACGTGAAATCGCGCGTCGCACGGGCTGTGGCCTGTTGCTGGACGTGAATAATGTGTTCGTGTCGGCCACCAATCTGGATTTCTCGCCGCAAGGCTATATCGACGCCTATCCGCTGGACAAAGTGGGTGAGATTCATCTGGGCGGCCACGACGAGGATGAAGACGACCACGGTCGCCCCCTGCTGATCGACAGCCATGGGCGCGAGGTTGTGGACCCTGTATGGACGCTGTTAGATTACGCTCTGGACCAGTCCGGCCCCCAGCCCATCTTGATCGAATGGGATACCGACGTTCCCGACTGGCCTGTACTGCGCGCCGAGGCCGATAGGGCTCAGGCGGCTTTGGACCGCGTTCCAGCATGAGCGTTTCTCAGACAACCTTCCACACGGCGCTTTTGGACCCGTCACAGGCGGTGCCCGACGGCCTTGTGGACGCGTCGGAACACCCTGCGGGACGTCGTTTCAGCGTCTATCGCAACAACGTCGCCGTGTCGCTGACCGAGGCAATGCATCAGGCCTTTCCGGTGATTACCAAACTGCTGGGCACGCAGAATATGGATGGTCTATCGGGTATTTTCCTACGTCAGCATCCTCCGACCTCGCCCATGATGATGTTCTATGGCGAAGCATTCCCCGAGTTTCTGGCCGGGATGCCGCAGCTTTCGCATCTGGGCTACCTGCCCGACATCGCTCGGCTGGAACTGGCTCTGCGTCAGTCTTACCACGCCGCCGACAGCACCCCAGCCCCAGCGGATGCGCTGGCAGTTGCGCCTGATGAGGTGATGCAGGCCACGCTTGAATTTGCGCCGTCGATGCGGGTGATCCGCTCGGAATGGCCGATTTATTCGATCTGGCGTTTCAACACGCTAGAAAACGCACCCAAGCCACAGGCTGGGGCCGAAGGCGTGTTAGTAACACGACCGGAATATGATCCCGCTCCGCATCTGCTGCCTGCCGGTGGTGCGGATTGGATTGCAGAGATGATGGCCGGTCAGACGATCGGTCAGGCGTTTGAAAACACCTCTGCAACCACCCCCGAGTTTGACCTTGGGGCTACTCTGGCGCTGCTGCTTCAAGGCGGCGCTCTTACTTCTGTGACTATCGAAAGGCTGGCATAATGACTGCCCTGATCTCTCTTCACAATAACGTCCTGGGACGGCTCGACAGTTCGGCCAATTGGCTGACCCCGACCCTGGCGCGGCTTGTTTTTGTTGCTGTATTGCTTGTGTATTACTGGAACTCGGCCACCCTGAAGATTGACGGGTCGATCTTCTCGGCGTCAGCCGGTGCCTTTGGCCAGATCTTCCCCAAAGCGGCTGAAGCCGTTTTGTACGACGTCACCCAGATGACCTTTTTCCAGCGCATCGTGATCTTCTTCGGCACCGTGGCCGAATTCGTCCTGCCTGCGCTTCTGCTGGTTGGTCTTCTGACACGCGTTGCTGCCCTGGCCATGATCGGGTTCGTCTGGGTCCAGACCATCGTTGATGTCGCCGGTCACGGCGTGAAACTGGGTGGATTGTTCGACAACGCCATCACTTTGATGGATCAGCGTGTGATGTGGACCTTCCTGTTCCTGGTCATCGTGATCAACGGCGCAGGCCCGATTTCCATCGACCGCGTCCTGCGCTTAAAATGATCTAGAAATGCGCCTTGGGCTCGTCCGGTTTACCTGCGGCCAGCCCGAGGACCCCTGCCACCCCAGCGAATGCGACGGGGAACATGGTAAAGGCATTGAAACCAAACGCGTAATACATGCCGCCTGCTGAGACCAGCAACAATAGCCCCCCAACCAGTGCCCGCGCCTTGGCCATGGCGCCACCGGCAATCGCCAGCAGAGGCGCAAGGATCGAGGTCGTCTGGATCAGTTGCGCGTTGTCGACCTGCTCGGCCAACCCGTCGATCTCACCGAACCGGTCGATCAGTTCGACATAGCCATAGCCGACAAAGCCGACCAACATGCCGATTAGCCCGGCAATCACACCCAAAATCATCGCTGCGTTACGCATCCTTCGCCCTCTTGCTTGCGCCCTTGCAGATAAGCATCCGCTCAGCCGACGCCAAGAGCCGCCTTCGTCGCCGCCGTCCAGCCGAGAAAAAGCTCCCCGTCACGCTCGATCAGCGGGCGTTTCATTAAGGTCGGATGATCGCGCAACAGCTCCAACGGTGCACGCGCGCGTTCGTCTTCGCTTAGGCCCCGCCAAGTCGTGGACCGGGTGTTGAGCAAAGCCTCGCCGAAATGTATAAGAGCCTTTGAGAGCACTGTTTCAGGCACGTCATCAGCGCGGACGTCGATGAATTCGACATCCTGCAATGACTTCAATGCCTTACGGCAGGTGTCACAGTTCTTAAGTCCATATAGACGCATTTTCGGGGGCTTCCTGTGCTTGTGCGAATTTTAGGCAATTTCGCCAACGTGTTCCGGTAATTCTTGATTTTTTACTTCACCGTGCAATGTTGAAAAAGACGAAATACGCAATTCGGGCCGAAGCGTGTGGGCGCGGCGGTGATGAAAGGCGGTGGCGTCAATCACTTCCCCCACCAATTTGTGGGACAACGTGTAAGTAGAAGGAGACACGGGAAATGCCAACTGGCACCGTGAAATGGTTTAATACCACTAAAGGCTATGGGTTTATTGCCCCTGATGAAGGTGGCAAGGACGTATTTGTACATATCTCGGCTGTTGAACGGTCAGGTCTGACCGGGCTCGCAGACAATCAGAAAGTCTCATACGAATTGCAGGACGGACGCGACGGTCGCCAGATGGCCGCCGATTTGAAACCGTTGTAAGGCCCCCTCCCGACGGGAAGACAAAGCAGGGCAACGGCCAATTTCCGGCCGTTGACCAATAATGGTTCGACCAATGTTAACCGCGCGCCGGATCTGCGTCGACGTGCGTTAACCAGTCTTGACCCATCGCAACGATGCAGGACGTGCCGGTCGAATAAGTGACAACCATCGTCCAATCACCTTTCTCGCTAGTCCAGACTTCCATGATCTGCTCAGGGCTGCGCACCCCAGAGGCTGCGCGTTGCGAGTCGAACTGACGTTCCAGCTTGTCATGCAACCGGGACGTCGGCTCACACAGCACCTCAGCAATAGGGGATTTGGCCAAAGCCGGAGCGCCAAGCAACGACATCAAGCACGCGTATCGGATACAGGAAAGAAAAGCCATGAAGCCAGTGTAACAGCTTCATGACAATACGTATAGACAAACGATATGCGTTTAGTTTTCGCGAATGACCGCTTCGAACTCGCGCCATTCGCGGGCGGTCATGCCCGAGGTTTCCTGCGTCACGGCCTCTCCGGCGAGCATCCGCCGCAGGCTGTCGACCATCTGTGCCGACAGATTCACCGCGCCCAGACGATAATCTTCAAAGGCTTTGTAAGCGAATGGCACCCAATCGGCGACGATCTTGCACATCATATCGGCATATACCCGGATTTCGTACTGCGCATGCGGGTCGGCCCGTAAACGCAGGAAGTGGAAAAGGTTGTGCAGGTCCACCTTCCAATACCACTGGGTGTAGATATTCGCCGGCAGGTTCATTCGCGCCAGTTCACGCGCCAGACCCTGCTGACCGTCCTGACTGATCATCGCCTCGTAATTGTCATAGCACCGGGCGCTGTCAGCCTTTAGTATCTCCAGAACCCGCGCGGACTCTTCACCTTGTAAGGCTTCGCCCCGACCCTGGTTATTCACCTCGGACTGCGCCGCCACATGGTCGGGCGCGGGAATATAGAACTCCCGATCCAGGATTGAGTAGCGCGCGGAGTATTCATTCACATTCGCCGTCCGGTGCCGGATCCATTGACGGGCCACAAAGACAGGCAGCTTCACATGCAACTTGATTTCGCACATCTCGAACGGGGTCGAATGCCAGTGACGCATCAGATAGCGGATCAGGCCTTCGTCATTCTGCACCGACTTAGTGCCTTTGCCGTAAGACACCCGCGCCGCCTGACAGATCGCGTTATCATCGCCCATATAGTCGATTACGCGCACAAAGCCGTGGTCCAGGACTTGATGAGCGGTGTACAAATGATCTTCCATCCCCGGAGCCACAACACGACGCGTTTGATGCGATTGCGCCCTTTGCGCTTCGATCTCGGCCAGTTGGTCAGAGGACAGCGGCATGAAATTTCCTTTCCATCGAATGAGTCGGCGACCACTATATCTCGGCAATGCAGCGACCGGAACCGCGATATGTACGCTTGTTTGTGCATTTTCCAAATTGTGTCCGCCGCGCCTCTCGACAGACTATGTTAGCGCGCTAAGGTGCTTGTCATCACCTGAACAAAAAAAGGAAACCGCAATGGGGCTGACATACCTCCACACCATGGTCCGTGTGAAAGATCTTGAGAAATCCATGGCGTTTTACGAACTGCTGGGGCTGCAAGAAACCCGCCGGTATGACAGTGAACAGGGCCGGTTTTCGCTGATCTTCATGGCGCCTCCGGGGCAAGAAGATCGCCCGATCGAACTGACATATAACTGGGATGGCGACGACGGATTGCCTAGCGATAGCCGGCATTTCGGTCACTTGGCCTACGGTGTCGATAATATCTACGAAATATGCCAACTACTTCAGGACAATGGCGTCGTGATCAACCGGCCGCCGCGTGACGGGCGCATGGCGTTTGTGCGCTCGCCCGACAATATCTCGGTCGAGCTGCTGCAAAACGGTGACGCGCTTGATCCGGCCGAACCCTGGGCCAGCATGGAAAGCACCGGCCACTGGTGATCCGCTGGCTGACAATAGCGGGACTGACCTTACTGGCCAGCCCTCTGCGGGCCGAGACCTGCAGGCTGGCGCTCGCCTTGGCGATGGACATATCGACCTCGGTAGACGCATCCGAAGACACGCTGCAACGGCAGGGCCTGGCCGCAGCACTCGTCGCACCCGAGGTGACCGAGGCGTTTTTCTCGTCCCCCATGCCCGTCGCGCTGACCGTCTATGAATGGAGCGGGCGCAGCACGCAACGCGTTATTCTGAATTGGTCGATGATCCGCACGCGGGCAGACTTGCTGGCAGCGGCGACGACGGTGCAACAGTCGGTGCGGTCCGACAGCGGGTCAGCCACCGCGATGGGATATGCGCTGGCCTTTGGCGCGACATTGATGCAGCAAGCCCCGCCCTGCCTGTTCCAGACCATCGATCTGTCTGGGGATGGGTCGAACAATGACGGGTACGGACCAGACTCGGCCTATCGCCACTTTCCATTTCAGGACATCGTGGTGAACGGGCTGGTCATCAACGCCGCCGATTTTGAGGGTGAGCTGTTCTTGATCCCGTTTTTTGAGAACAATGTGCTGCATGGCCCCGGCGCTTTTTTGGAAGTTGCGCAAGGGTTTGAGGATTTCGAGCGCGCCATGCGCCGCAAACTTGAGCGGGAATTGCAGGGCCTGCAAATCGGCGCGCTATCTGGTGATGCGTTGAAATGATCCGCTACCTTGCCGCTGCCGCAACCCTTTTGGCAACGCCTGCGATGTCTGAGTGCAGGCAAGCGCTGGCCCTTGGGCTGGATGTCTCTGGTTCGGTCGATAGTACCGAATACCGGTTGCAGCTTGGTGGTCTGGCCGCTGCCCTGCAACGACCCGAAGTCAAGCAACTGCTTCTTTCGGGCCTTGGCCCTGCGGTGCGGCTGGCGGTATTCGAATGGAGTGAGCCCGGTCATCAACGCATGTTGCTAGACTGGACAGAAATCCGATCCGAGGAACAATTGGATGGTATTTCAGACCTGTTGAACTCCGTGACGCGCAGCTCGGCGCCGCAGGGAACGGCGGTCGGATCGGCGATGCAGTTTGGCGCCGGTCTGCTGTGGCAACAACCTGAGTGCTGGAAGCACACGCTGGACCTGTCTGGCGACGGCAAACACAACATTGGACCCCATCCCCGCGAGGCCAAACAGGCGCTGCAAGCCAGCGGGATCACCATCAACGGTCTGGTGATCGGCCCGGATGACGCCAATGTTGGGGACAAGCGCGACGTGCAGATCAGCGAGTTGTCCGCCTATTACAATGCGTGGGTCATTCTGGGCCCCGATGCCTTTGTCGAGGTTGCCGTAGGGTTCGAAGCCTATGAGGACGCGATGGCCCGCAAGCTGATCCGCGAGCTTGAAGGCCTGGTCCTGTCCGATGCCGGGCCCTACACCCGGCCCTGATCAGTAAATATAGCGGATCTGATCCGTCCAGTAGCGTTCAACCCGGCGGAGGGAAGTGGTGATGTCCTCAATCCCTTCCAGCTCCAATACGCCACGTGATTGCAACCCACCTGCGTGGCGCGCGAACAGTTCGGATACGATATCGCGGATCTCACGCCCCCGCGGCGTCAGACGCACGCGCACCGAGCGGCGGTCAATCTCGCAGCGTTGGTGGTGCATATAGCCCATCTCAACCAGCTTTTTCAGGTTGTAGCTGACATTACTGCCCTGATAGTAGCCCCTGCTTTTCAATTCGCCCGCCGTGACCTCATGATCGCCGATATTAAACAGCAACAAGGCTTGCACGGCGTTGATCTCAAGCACGCCGACACGCTCGAACTCGTCCTTGATGACGTCCAGCAGCAGGCGGTGCAGCCGTTCCACCAGCGCAAGCGCCTCAAGATAGCTGGTCATGAAGCCCTTGGCCCCGTGCGCGGAGACCTGCATTTCCATACTCATCCGATCCTCCGATTCAATCGCGCCGTTTCAGGCAGCATGAATCGAAAAACCGAATATTCAGTTAAGCAGATTTCGCCCTTACTTTTGAAAGGTTTGCGCAATATCCGAAATCAGATCTGCGTAGGGATCGGGCGTGGAAACCTGTCCTGTCACCCATTGATACAGGTCCTGATCATTCTCGTGCAGCAGGGCGTCGTACAGGTCCAACAACGCCTCTTCCATGCTGCCAAGATTGCGATCGGCATAGGCCGACAGGATCAGGTCCATCTCTTTGATGCCCCGGCGCATCGAACGCATTTTCAACCGCTTGATCCGCGTGTCCCGCTGCTCGGTCACTGGACTTGCTCAGCCATCTGTCGCAGACGCTTTTCCAGTTTCGCGGCTCGTTCCGCGCTGGCTCGCATCTCGCCCCGGATCGAGCGTAGCTCGGCCACGATATCCACAAGTTCGGGCATGGGTTCTTCAGCTTCCGAGGGCGCATCCATGCCCTCGCCTTCCCCGGTCAGCAGCCACATGATCGAGACATTGACCATCCCGGCCAGCATCGACAGGCGGTTGGCGCGCGGCTCGGACAGGTCGTTTTCCCAATCCGCGAGGGTTGCTTTTTTCACGCCCAACCTGCGGGCCAGTTGTGACTGTGTCATCCCCGCAGCTTCACGCGCACCTGCCAGACGGTCGCCGAATGTCGCTGAATCCGGGCCGTACCAGTCGTTTTCGTCGTTCATCGGGGTCTCCAATTCCACAATTCATATCGCTTGATCGTCGTTCGGGCGCACCCTATGACAGACAGGTTGATCATTCAAACCGAGGGCCCCCATGAGTTTCCTGTCTGCGACACTGTCACGCGTAAAACCGTCGCCTACAATCGCCATGACGGCCAAAGCGGCCGAATTGAAGGCCGCGGGACGCGACGTTATCGGCCTGAGCGCCGGAGAACCCGATTTCGACACGCCGCAGAACATCAAGGATGCCGCCGTAGCCGCGATTGCGGCGGGCAAAACCAAATACACCGCACCCGATGGCATCCCCGAGCTGAAACAGGCCGCCTGCGCGAAGATGAAGCGCGACCACGGGCTGGACTATACGCCTGCGCAGATCTCGGTGGGCACGGGCGGCAAGCAAACGCTCTATAACGCGCTGATGGCGACGATGAACGACGGCGACGAAGTGATCATCCCTGCGCCCTATTGGGTCAGCTACCCCGACATGGTGCTACTGGCCGGAGGCACGCCGGTTGTTGTGGAAACGACGCTCGAGAACAGCTTCAAACTGACCGCCGACCAGCTTGAGGCCGCTATCACGCCAAACACCAAGTGGTTCATCTTCAACTCTCCCTCCAACCCAACGGGCGCGGGCTATAGCCGGGCCGAACTGAAGGCATTGACCGATGTGCTGATGCGCCATCCACATGTTTGGATCATGTCTGATGATATGTATGAGCACCTGGCCTATGACGGGTTCGAGTTCTGCACCCCGGCCGAGGTTGAACCCGGCCTCTTTGAGCGCACTCTGACTTGCAACGGCGTGTCCAAGGCCTATGCCATGACCGGTTGGCGGATCGGCTATGCGGCGGGTCCGGTCGAGTTGATTGCCGCGATGCGCAAGATTCAATCTCAGTCGACCTCGAACCCCTGCTCCGTCAGTCAATGGGCGGCAGTCGAGGCGCTGGAGGGCACGCAAGACTTTCTGGCCCCCAATGCCGAGACATTCAAACGCCGCCGCGACTTGGTAGTGCGGATGCTGAACGAGATTGACGGTGTATCCTGCCCCACTCCCGAAGGCGCGTTCTATGTCTACCCCTCGATCGCAGGGCTGATCGGCAAGACTACTCCGGCAGGCACGGTGATCTCATCTGATGAAGCCTTTGCCACGGCATTGTTGGAAGAAGCCGACGTGGCCGTCGTTTTCGGGGCTGCCTTCGGTCTGTCCCCAAACTTCCGCGTCAGCTACGCAACCTCGGACGCTGCGCTGACCGAGGCCTGCACCCGCATTCAGCGGTTCTGCGCCGCACTGACCTGATCGGAGGCTCTGAGCCGTGGATTTGCCCGAATATTACTTTCGCGTGCGCGAGAATGGGGCGGCGGTTTTTCGGATCGACACCGAAAACCGCCAACGCCGGATCGAGATGGACCAGATCGCGGTCATCAACATCCGCAACGGTGAGGTCAAGCCGCAGGGGCAGCGCACCCTGACCGAGACCGACCAGGCCGCTATCACGCGTTGGATCGAGGACCGCACAGCCCTTTTGGCACAGCGTGATATGGATGACATTCACCGGGCCGTGGACTACCTAAACCTGACGACTCAGTGGGCGCAGTCCAAAGCGACAGACGCGCAGCTTGAGGATGTCACCGACCGGCTATTACTGGCGATGCACGATCTGCGCAGTGTTCTGGTGCGTAAAAAGGCGGATCGTCTGACCAAAGACTAACCTGCCACCGGGACCGAGCGGACCGACCGCATCCAGAACCGCGCCATCAGTAACACCGCTGCGAAGGCTAACCCAAGCACAAGGCCCAGCCACACGCCGATCCCGTCCATCCCCTGGACAAAGCCGAAGTAATACGAGGCCGGAATCCCCACGACCCAATAGCTGAGTCCTGCCATCACCATTGGCACTTTGGCGTCCTGCAATCCACGCAACAGGCCCAGCGCAATCACCTGTGCGCCATCGACCAGTTGGAACAGCGCCGCCATGGCCAGCAACCCGGTTCCGATCAGCAGGATTTGCGACCGCTGCGGGTCATCCGCCTCCATAAACAGGGAAATCAGCGGCTCGGCGCAGGTCAGGAACAGGATCACGGTCAGCACCGACATCACCAGCGACATCGCCGTCACAGCAATCGCGCCTTTTTCCAGATGTGCCCGGTCTTTGCGGCCCAGCGCATTACCTGCGCGGATCGTGGCCGCGTTGGACAGACCCAGATGCACCATGAACGTAGCCGAGGCCAGATTCAGCGCGATACCATGCGCCGCCAGCGGCACTTGTCCCAGCCAGCCCATCATGATTGCCGACATGGCAAACAGGCTGACCTCGGCCAATGTGGTCAGACCGATGGGCACACCGAGACGCAGGACGCTGAAGAAGAACTCCCAATCCGGGCGCCAAAAGCGCTGAAACAGGCTGTGTTCGGGCAAGACACGCACGGCGTAGATGACCACGAAAACCAGCGAGACAACCTGTGTCACGACCGAAGCGATGGCCGCACCGATCACGCCCAATTCGGGCGCACCCCAATTGCCGAAGATCAGCGCATAGTTGGTGAAACCGTTGACCACAGCCGCCGTCACAGTGATCCACAGCACGATCTGCGTGCGTTCCAACGCCGCCAAATAGGATTTCAGGACCATCACGATCAGCGCCGGGAACAGGCCCCAGCCCGCGACCCGCAGATATTGCGCGGCGGTCCGGGCGACCTCGGGGTCCTGATCCAACGCAATCAGGATCGGGTAGGACCACCACAGCAGTGGCATCATCAACGCCGCATAGATCAGCGACAACCACAGCCCCATGCGGGTCGAGCGGCGGATGCTGGTCTCATCCTCCTCGGCGGCGGCGGTGGCGACTATGGGCATCACCGCCCAGCCGAACCCGGCCCCAAACAGAAACAGCACGAAGTAGTAACTACTGGCCAGGGTTACAGCCGCCAGAGCTTCGACCCCGTACCAGCCCAGCATGATGGTATCGGTCAGACCGATAGCAAACTGCGCCAGATGCCCGCCCACCAACGGTAGGCCCAGCACGGTAATGGCCCGGAAATGGCCGCGATATGTCATCACCTTGTTCATCGCCCCAGCCTTATGCCCGGCCCGAGGCCGGGACAAGACCAGATCAGCGAAATTTCAGGATGAGACTCTCGGTCCGGGGCCAATCAACAGCCCCGGATGACACTAACGCGCATCAGGGTGCAGTGCGCTGCCAAGGATGTGCTCGGACCGATGGATGACGTGATGCGCCTGTCCAACGATCAAGGGATCAGGCTCGCGGACCACATCATGGTTCTTGCCGGGGTAGTCCAGCGTCGACAGGAAATGCCGCATTGTGTTCAGGCGCGCACGCTTCTTGTCGTTCGACTTGATGATGGTCCATGGCGCGTCGGCGGTGTCAGTATAGAAGAACATCGCCTCTTTCGCCTCGGTGTAGTCGTCCCATTTGTCAAGGCTGGCCTTGTCGATCGGCGACAGTTTCCACTGTTTCAGCGGGTCCGTCTCGCGGCTTTTGAACCTGCGTTGCTGTTCGGGCTGCGTGACCGAGAACCAGTATTTGTAAAGCTGAATGCCCGAGCGGACCAGCATCCGCTCAAGATCCGGAGTCTGACGCATGAATTCCAGATATTCGTTGGGCGAGCAGAAGCCCATCACCCGTTCCACGCCTGCGCGGTTGTACCAGGACCGGTCGTAGAACACCATTTCACCAACGGTGGGCAATTCCTGAACATAACGCTGATAATACCACTGACCCTTCTCTTCCCAGGTGGGTTTGTTCAACGCAACCACTCGGGCCTGACGTGGGTTTAGGTGCTCCATGAACCGCTTGATTGTGCCGCCCTTACCCGCAGCGTCACGGCCTTCGAACAGCAACACGAACCGCTGGCCGGTTTCTTGCGCCCATATCTGAACCTTCAGCAGCTCAGCCTGCAACTCGGCCTTTTGCGCCTCATAGATCTTGCGCGCCATCTTGCGGCCATAAGGGTACTTGCCGCTTTCAAACGCGTGGCGAATTTTCTCGGGGCTGGGCTCAGCCGGGCCGGTCGTGGGCCCCGGAACGCCGTTGGCGGAGGATTGTGTCTTTTCGATCCGCGCCGCTGTTTCCATGCAATCTCTCCTTGAAAAGCTGTCTGACCCAGTGACTAGCAGAGACCGCCATTTCGCGCTTTGATTGGTATCAAATTGCTGTAACCTTGTGGTTCTGTTTTTGGCTATGGCAGCAGAGGGTTAACGCGTGGACAGCAGATTTGTCGAACTGGACGGACAGCCGTTCTTTCTACGCAGTTGGGGCGATCCCAGCCTGCCGCCCTTGCTGATGCTGCATGGCTTTCCTGAATATGGCGGCACATGGGCTGATCTGGCCCCGCATCTAGCTGAACACTTCTATTGTATTGCCCCGGATCAGCGTGGTTATGGCCAAAGCTGGGCGCCCGAGGGGGTCGGGCACTATACCCTGTCAAAACTGGTCGGGGACATGGCGGCGTTGATCGATATGCTGGGCGCACCTGTCACGGTTCTGGGCCATGATTGGGGGGCCTCCGTCGCCTATGGGCTGGCCATGTTCCAGCCCAAGCTGGTGGGCCGTCTGATCATCGCCAATGGCGTCCACCCGGTGCCGTTTCAGCGTGCGATGGCGTCGGGCGGCGCGCAATCAGCGGCCTCGCAATATATCAACGATCTGAGGGCCGAAGACGCCGCCCAAAGATTTTCTGCCGACAATTTCGCGCGGCTCGAGAGGTTCTTTCGGTACGGGATGGGGCTGGATTGGCTGTCGGATGCACAAATGCAGGCCTATCGCACCGAATGGGCCCGGCCCGGCCGGTTGGACGCAATGCTGAACTGGTACCGCGCCTCTCCGCTGGTGGTGGCGAAACCCGGCGAACCGCTGACGAATCTGCCCGAGCTGCCGGTCGAGCGCCTTTTGGTCCGCTGCCCGCATCTTTTGCTGTGGGGATCTGAGGACAAGGCCCTGCTACCCGAGGCCACTGAGGGGCTGGAAGAGTTCGCCCCCGACCTGACCCGCATTGACATTCCCGGCACGGACCACTGGCTGCATCATCAACGCCCCAAGGCGCTGGCGCAGGCCATTCTGAACTGGACCCGAGCCTTAACGGTGTCCCCAGTCTGACGGATCGTCCGAGTTGTTGGGGGACAGCCCCAGAATATCCCCATCGGTGGAACAGCCCAGCCCCAGAACCGTGCGATTGGCGTAAGAAAAATAGGCGCAGACCTGATTGATCTCGAGGATTTCTCCATCCTCCCACCCTGCAGCGTGCAGAGCCTCAATATCACTTTCTGTCAGCTCCCCAGGCGCCTCGGTCAGTTTGCGCGCATAGCCCATCGCCGCGATCTGCGCCGGATCTAGAGGGGCTGTCTGCGGTGTCCGAGCTTCAATCGCGGCACGGATAGCATTGCCTCGGTCAGGGTCAGCCAAAAGCCGCTGCAGGCCACTGAAATGATGCTCGACACAATAGTCGCAGCGGTTGAGCGCGCTGACCCACACGCCCAGGACCTCAAGAAACCATTTCGGGATGGTGTTGGCCGAATGATGCAAGACATTCTTGTACATCGCCATGTGGCCTTCCATCGAATGCGGGCGCAAGGAATGCACCATCATGATGTTGTCCACATTATTGCCCGGCCCCGTCACCCGCTCATACAGTTTCTTCAGCTTTCCCGAGGCGTCCTCGAACGGTATGGTCTTGATCCAGCTCATTGAAACGATGTCCTTTTTCCTGACTGCCACCGGGCTGCGGACAGGTTTGCTGATTTCCCAATTAACAATCAACCGGTATTGATAAGAGACCTGAAGAGATTGAATTCGAAAACCCATTTTCCCGTTTTGCAAGAACGCCACTCAGATATCTAACATGCGCCTGCTTATTACTTGTTTTCTGCTTTCCACCATCGCGGCCCTCTACGCAGCGCTGGACCCAGCCGCGTCGGATTGGGTATTGCTGGCCGCCCCGTGCGCTTTCGGCAGCGCGATATTGATCCTTTGGGGCGGTCTGAAACGCCTGCGCACCCCGCGAAAATGGGCGGTTGTCGACGGATCAAACGTCATGCACTGGAAGGATGGCGAACCCAGCCTCGAAACGGTGCGCGATGTTGTCGAGAAACTGTCTCAGGCCGGATATACGCCCGGCGTCGTCTTTGATGCCAATGTGGGCTACAAAGTATCTGACCGTTATCTGGATCACCGCGTCCTTGCCCGACGTCTGAGCCTACCCAAAGACCGCGTTCTGGTTGCCCCCAGCGGCACACCGGCAGACCCGCTGGTGCTACAGGCCGCGACCGACTATCGGGGATTCGTCGTGTCGAATGACAGGTTCCGCGACTGGTCCGAGGACTTCAGCCAAATTCTACAACCTGAACACACCATCCGAGGAGGCTTTAAGAATGAAAAACTCTGGCTTTCTCTTTGATCCGACCTTGGTTGCACACCGCAATCCGCCCACAACACTTCGCGCCCCTCTTCCCCCGGACCACATCACCTGCCATAATGGGTAAAACCCAAAAACAAGAGCAGCACCGATGCCAGACGATCTGTTGACGCCCAGCGCCACCTCCACATACGACGCCTCTTCGATTGAGGTGCTTGAAGGGCTGGAACCCGTTCGCAAACGCCCCGGCATGTATATCGGCGGCACGGATGAGCGCGCGCTGCATCACATGGTGGCCGAGATCCTCGACAACTCGATGGACGAAGCGGTCGCGGGGCACGCCAACCGGATCGAGGTGGAACTGCACGCAGATTACGCCCTGACCGTGCGCGACAACGGGCGCGGCATCCCGATTGATCCGCACCCCAAATTCCCGGACAAGTCCGCGCTGGAAGTCATTCTGTGTACTCTGCATGCGGGCGGTAAGTTCTCGGGCAAGGCCTATCAGACCTCGGGCGGTCTGCATGGGGTTGGTGCCTCGGTGGTGAACGCCCTGTCGGACTCGATGGTCGTACAGGTGGCGCGGGACAAGACGCTGTTCGAACAACGGTTCTCCCGCGGTATCCCCTTGGGACCGGTCGAGAAAATCGGTGCGGCTCCCAACCGGCGCGGCACCACCGTGACATTCCACGCCGATGCCGAAATCTTTGGCCACCACAAGTTCAAACCGGCGCGGTTGTTCAAATCCATCCGGTCCAAGGCCTATCTGTTCTCGGGCGTGGAAATCCGCTGGAAGTCCGCCATCGACGATGGCGAAACTCCGACAGAGGCCACGTTCCATTTCCCTGGCGGCCTGTCCGATTACCTCAAAGAGACGATGAACGGCTCGTCCACTTATGCCGAGCAGCCCTTCGCAGGCACCGTGGACTTCACCGAGAAGTTCGGGACACCGGGCAAGGTCGAATGGGCGATCAACTGGACACCTTCTCGCGATGGGTTCATCCAATCCTACTGTAACACCGTCCCCACCCCCGAAGGCGGTACACATGTGGCGGGGTTCTGGGCCGCGATCCTCAAGGGGATCAAGGCTTACGGCGAGCTGATCAACAACAAGAAAGCCGCGCAGATCACCCGCGAAGACCTGATCACCGGCGGCTGCGCGCTGGTGTCCTGCTTTATCCGCGAGCCGGAATTCGTGGGCCAGACCAAAGACCGTCTGGCCACGGTCGAGGCGCAGCGCCTGGTCGAGAATTCGGTCCGCGACCATTTCGATAACTGGCTGGCCGCGGACACGAAATCCGCCGGCGCGATACTCGACTTTGTGATACTCCGAGCCGAGGAACGTCTGCGCCGACGGGCCGAGAAAGAGACACAACGCAAGTCCGCCACTAAAAAACTTCGTCTCCCCGGCAAGCTGGTGGACTGCTCTAGTTCAACACGTGACGGGACCGAGTTATTCATCGTCGAGGGCGACTCGGCGGGCGGCTCGGCCAAAATGGGGCGAGACCGCAAAACCCAGGCCCTGCTGCCCCTGCGCGGCAAAATCCTGAACGTGCTGGGCGCGGCCAGTTCCAAGCTGGGCACCAATGCCGAGATCAACGATCTGACCCAAGCGCTGGGTGTGGGCCTTGGCACCAAGTTCAACGTCGACGACCTGCGCTATGACAAGGTCATCATCATGACCGACGCGGATGTGGACGGCGCGCATATCGCCTCACTGTTGATGACGTTCTTCTTCACCCAGATGCGGCCCATGATCGACGCAGGCCACCTGTATCTGGCCTGCCCGCCTCTGTATCGCCTGACCCAAGGGGCCAAACGCGTCTATTGTCTGGACGAGGCTGAGCGTGACGAATGGCTGGAAAAAGGTCTGGGCGGCAAGGGCAAGATCGACGTCTCACGTTTCAAAGGTCTGGGCGAAATGGACGCCAAAGACCTGAAAGAGACCACGATGGACCCCGCCTCGCGCAAGCTGATCCGCGTCACGATTGACGAGGACGAACCCGGCGAAACCGGAGACCTCGTTGAGCGTCTGATGGGCAAAAAACCCGAACTGCGGTTCCAGTACATTCAGGAGAACGCGCGGTTTGTGGAGGAGTTGGATGTATGAGGTGAAAAGGTAAGAAATGGCGCAAACCAAAGAACAACGAGAGGGAAAACTACAAGAACGCGTTGTAGCAGCGCTGGAAAGACACATTAACCCGAACGCCAAAATCGAGTCAGACGTGAATCTCCCTGTGCTTGAAGAGGGAGTGTCAGGCAAGCGGCAATTCGACGTCTTGATCCGCGAGGGTAACGAGCCGCGAGAAACTCTTAGTGTTGTGGAGGTGCAGAAAAGAAAATCAAAGGTTGGGCCAGACCAATTTAATGCATGGCTGGAAAAAATGCGGGAAGTAGGCGCACAGCACCTTATTTGCGTATCAGAAAAAGGCTTCACTAAGACTGTTTTACAGCGGGCTCGAAAACATGGACCGACCGTTCGTCTTCTGACACTTAGAGAACTAGAAAAAAAAGGCGTTCAATCCAATTTTGAATTTATTGCCAATTGGCTGGAAAATGTAACATATTTAGAGGCCTCTGGGCTTCAAGTACACTTTAATCAACTTGTTAAGCAAACACCGCCCTCAACACCAGCAGGCCCAATTGATCCATTTAAGAAATTTTTCGAGACCGGCGAAGGTCAGCAACTTTCATTTAATGATCTTGCAGATCGTCATTTTTTCGCGTGCGGAAATGCGAATATTTCCGAGTTACCAAAGAACACCGATGTCTCAGTTGTAGTAAACTTAGATTGCACGAAATCAGAAATATTCTTTTTACTCGATTCAGAGCAAAGAATTCCTGTGACGAGAATAATTTTCAATATTAAACTTCGCGTTTCCCAACAACCAATAAATTGGGTTGCAAGCAAATATGAACAAATAAATTTCGGAGAATTAGTTTGGTGCCTTAGAGGACGTGCATTAACCGAAACCGGCGCAGAAGTAGATGTTGTAGTCACTTTGGAAGAAGAAGGCGTTGGCAACTATAGAATCGGCTGGATTCAAACGCTTAATGAAACAGATGTTTTTTTTCACTTGGGGCAGCCGAGGAGTTCAGGCCAGAAAGATCCTTTAGCAAAACGTGGGGTGGGACTTCGACCCGCCAAAACTACCGCCCATGATCTGCGCTCTCCCGTGAATGTCACACCTGGCCCTAAGGTGGATGCGGAACGCACTCTTCACCATACCGAAGGTTTGCCTCCGGCAAAACGGCGGCGGGTCAAGCGCGTGCTTGAAGATACGGACTACACATTGGGTGTTTTGAGAGGGACGTTCTCGCAAGCCGCCACCAAACCCCTTGCCTAACCCGTTGATCTCGTTCACACTTACCCTCAACCCGTCATTCAAGAACGATATTTGAGGCTCCCGAGCGTCCAAGACCCATTTGACCCACTGATTTCTGAACGGGAGGACGACATGAAGACACTACCCCTCGGGCTGGCCTTAGCCCTGCTGGCCACGCAAGCCCCAGCGCAGCAAATGCTCAGCACCGCATCGCCTATTCCGGAAGGTGCCGAGAAGCGGTTTTGCTATTATGAAGGCATGGCCTATTCCGAAGACGCATTTGTTCTGATGGTCGGCGACAACACTGTAACCAGCACCGTCAGTACCGTTCAGGAACGCCTGCTGCGCTGTCATCGTGAAGAGGATGGCTCGCTGAAGTGGAAACCACAGAGCACATTCTCGACCAACAACTGAACGCGTTGGGTGGGCGTTCTAGCCCACCTTTTGCTCCAGCCAATCCGCGATCTGACCTGCTGGCCCCTCCCAGCCGGGCTCCATGAACAGGAAATGGGCGTGGTCTTCGGCTGGCAGGAAGGTGGCTCGCACGCCGTAAAGTTCCGCCAGCGCGCGGCAGGTGTTGGGGTTCACGGCCCGGTCCTCGGTTCCGGATACGATCAGGACGGGGCAGTCGACCTTGTCGATATCCACCTTCATCGCGTGCTGGTCGTCGAACATCCAAAAGAACATCTCGAACATCACCCGCCCGCTTTCCGGGCCAAGCTGGTCGAATACCTCATGCTGCTGTGCCTCGGGCAGTTTGTTCAGCGCAAAAGGGGCCATCAGGTCGAAATCGACGCGCATGGGCTGTTTCCAGAACGCCCCGCCCTCCATCAGTGCGCGCGGTACCGCGCGTTCGTCGTCGGTTTCGGGCAGCGTCCCCCAGGCCGCATTCGGGTTGATCAGGACAATGGCGCTGGCCAGGCCCCGAGACGCCACCTGCTGTGCCACCACCCCGGCGATGGCATGGCCGAGCAGCACCGGCTTGCTATCCAGCCCCTGCACGAATGCGGCAACGTCATCGGCGTAGTCCATGACGCTGGTGTCGGTCAGGCCGGGATCGGGCTCGGCCTTGGGGTCGCCGTCATGGTAGCGCAGCGCAGGGGTGTGAACCGTCCAGCCGCGCGCGCGGAAGAAGCCCGCGTAATTCTCCATACACCACGGCCCGGCAAAGGCCCCGTGGATCAGAACAATCTCTTTGGTCATGAAAATCTCCCTCACCTGCGCGCAGTATGCGGAGTGAGGGAGCGGGTCTGCAACCCTGTTACAGCGCGGCTTTGAACAGCGCGGTCAGGTTGTCTTCGGTCAGTTCAATCGGGTTGCCGCCACAGGACGGGTCGGTGATCGCACCTTTGACCAGTTCCGGGATCGAAGCTTCGGTCACGCCCAGATCGGACAGTTTGCGCGGGATGGCAAAGCTGTCGTTGAACGCCTGCACAAAGGCACGGAAGCCGTCAAAGCCGCCTTCGATGCCCAGATAGGCCGCGGCCTGCTGGAACCGGTCCGCGATAACGGGCGCGTTGAAATCCAGCACGGCGGGCATACAGACCGCGTTGGTGGTGCCGTGATGGGTGTTGAACACCGCGCCGATTGGATGGCTCATCGCGTGGATCGCTCCGAGGCCCTTTTGGAACGCCGTCGCGCCCATTGCTGCCGCGCTCATCATCTGGGCGCGGGCCTCGATATCAGTGCCGTCAGCATAGGCGCGCGGCAGGTAGTCCTTGACCAGCCGCATCCCTTCCAGCGCGATGCCCTGGCTCATGGGGTGATAATGCGGGCTCGAGAACGCCTCGACACAATGGGCAAACGCGTCCAGACCGGTGCCTGCGGTGATGAACTTGGGCATGCCCACGGTCAACTCGGGGTCGCAGATCACGACCGCAGGCAGAACCTTGGGGTGAAAGATGATCTTCTTGGCATGCGTTTCCGAGTTGGTGATAACGCTGGCACGGCCCACCTCGGACCCTGTCCCGGCAGTGGTCGGCACGGCGATGATCGGTGCGATGGCGTCAGCATCGGCGCGAGTCCACCAGTCGCCGATATCCTCAAAATCCCAAACAGGGCGGATCTGGCCGCACATGAAGGCAACCATCTTACCCAGATCCAGCCCCGAGCCACCGCCAAAGGCAATCACCCCGTCATGACCGCCCGCATTATAGGCGGCAACCCCTGCTTCGAGGTTCTTTTCATTGGGGTTCGGGTCCACTTCGCTGAACAGCCCTCGTCCCAGCCCTGCGGCCTCGAGGATATCCAGAGTGGCCGTGGTGATTGGCAGATCGGCCAACCCCTTGTCCGTCACCAATAAGGGGCGTTTCATCCCAGCCGCCGCGCAGGCCTCGGGCAATTCCTTGATCCGGCCAGCGCCGAACTTGATCGCGGTCGGGTAGGACCAGTTTCCAACAAGGCTCATGATGTCACCTTTTTCAGATGGTAGGATTTTGGACGTGTGAGGTTGTGATAGCCGATGACCGACAATCCGCCTCCGCGTCCGGTATTCTTGCAGCCGGTCCAGCACAGACCCGGGTCCAGATAATCCGCCCGGTTCATGAACACGGTGCCGGTTTCGATCCGGTCGCCCACCCGCGCCGCGCGATCCACATCACGGGTCCAGAGGCTGGCAGTCAGGCCAAACTCGCTATCATTCATATGCCCGATGGCTTCTTCGTCCGAGGACACTTTCATGATGCCCACAACCGGGCCGAAGCTCTCATCCCGCATAACGCGCATGTCATGGGTGACATTGGTCAGGATCTGTGGGGTCAGATAGGCTCCCCCATCATCCTCAGCGAAGGTCTCGATATGGGGAACGGCACCATCCGCGACAGCCTCGGCAATCTGCGCGCGCACCTCATCAGCAAAGCGGACGTTGGCCATCGGGCCAATCGTCGTCTCAGCGTCAAGCGGATTGCCCAGCTTATAGCCTTTCACCACCTCAACCGCTTTGGCAACGAAGGCGTCATAGAGGCTTTCATGCACATAAATCCGTTCGATCCCGCAGCAGCACTGGCCCGAGTTGAACATGGCCCCGTCGATCAGCGTATCGACCGCCGCATCCAGATCGGCATCCTCCATGACGTAGCCCGGATCCTTGCCACCCAACTCGGTACCAACGCCAGTAAAGGTGCCCGCCGCAGCGCGTTCCATCGCCTGTCCGCCGCCGACCGAGCCGGTAAAGTTTACGAAATCAAACGCCTTGCCAGCGATCAGATCATTGGTCACGTCATGGCTGAGGAACACGTTCTGGAACACATCCGCGGGCACTCCCGACGCATGGAACGCCTGCGCCATACGCTCACCCACCAGCAAGGTTTGAGTGGCGTGTTTCAGCACCACCGCATTGCCCGCAATCAGCGCAGGTGCCACCGTGTTGATCGCCGTCATATAGGGGTAATTCCAAGGCGCCACCACAAAAACGACCCCATGCGGAATACGCTTGATATAGCGTTTGAAGGTCTCATCCTCACCCACAGCGATATCGGCCAGAGCGTCTGAGGCAATTTCGGCCATATGACTTGCACGTTCATTGAACCCGCCAAACTCACCGCCATAGCGCACCGGCCGGCCCATCATATGCGCAAGCTCTGGCACGATCTCGTCATTCATCGCCCCCACAGCGGCCACACCTGCCATTACAAGATCAATCCGCTCCTGCAACGGCCGCGCCGCCCACTCCACCTGCGCCGCACGGGCCCGCGCGGCGGACTTTAGAGCCGCCTCAGCCGACAACACTTCACGCTCCGCAAAAACCGATCCGTCAATCGGCGAGACACATTGCAACATCTGCCCCATTTTCACTCCATTTTCGAAAGAAACAGGATCCCTGCTTCATCTGGCCCAAAATATCCCGGGGAGCGCGAGGGGCTGGCCCCTCGCTCCCGCCCTCTAAGCCCGCTCAAACCCGCGCGCAATTTCCCAATCCGTCACTACACGCTCGAACTCTTCGATCTCGACCTCCGCCGCACGGGCATAGTGATCGACCACATCATCCCCCATGGCCGCGCGCAACATGGCCGACCCATGCAACGCATCCCGCGCCGCGCGCAAGTTGCCGGGGATCATGCCCGTTTCGCCCTGATAGACGTCTCCCTGTGTCGGGGGCTGCAATTCCAGCGCTTCCTCGATCCCGGCAATCCCAGCGGCCAGCATCCCTGCCATCGCCAGATACGGGTTCGTGTCCGAGCCCGGAATACGGCACTCCACCCGAACTGCCTTGGTGCCATCCCCGCACAGACGGAACCCCGCCGTGCGGTTGTCCACCGACCAGATGATCCGCGTTGGCGCAAACGTACCCTTCATGAACCGCTTGTAGCTGTTGATATAGGGAGCCATGAAATAGGTGTAGTCGGCGGCGTATTTCAGCAAACCCGCCATGTAGTTCTTCATGACATCAGACATCCCGAGCGGATCTTTTTCGTCGAAAAAGATTGGCACCCCATCTGCCCAAAGCGACTGATGCACGTGGGACGAGCTTCCCACTTTCTCATGATGCCATTTCGGCAGGAACGTCGCCGCATGGCCATGCTGCCACGCGATTTCTTTCACTGCGTTCTTGGCAATCGAGTGATACTCGGCCGTGTCCATCGCGGGGGCGTATTTGATGTTCAGCTCTTCCTGCCCGGTCTCAGCCTCACCTTTCGAGTTTTCGACCGGAATCCCCGCGTTCCACAGATGATTGCGGATCGGGCGCATCACATGCTCTTCCTTGGTGGTCTGCAGGATGTGATAGTCTTCGTTATAGCCCGAGATCGGCTCCAGATCGCGAAACCCTTCCTTGCGGATCTGGTCAAAGCTCTTCTCGAACAGGAAAAACTCCAGCTCGGTGGCGCACATGGCGTCATAGCCCATGGCCTTAAGCCGGTTCACCTGCTTTTTCAGGATGGACCGAGGCGCGTGGGGCACTTCCTCATGCGTATGGTGATCCAACACGTCGCACATCACCATGGCGGTGCCCTCAAGCCACGGAACCGGGCGCAGAGTACTTAGGTCAGGCTTCATCACATAGTCGCCATATCCGCGTTCCCAGCTGGTGGCAGCATAGCCATCGGGCGTCGCCATCTCGAGGTCGGTGGCCAACAGATAGTTGCAGCAATGGGTCTCTTCCCAAGCGCCCGCCACGAAATGACCCGCGTGGAACCGCTTACCCATCAGACGCCCCTGCATGTCGACCATGCAGACCAGCACGGTGTCGACCTCACCAGCTTCGGCCTTGGCTTTGAGATCGTTCAATCTTGCTTCATTGCCCATCCCGTTCATCCTTTGTCATCTTCTGGGACCGTCGTCCCAAATTATTCCCAGCGGCCCTAGTCCTCGACCGTTTCGCTATCCATTTCCATCACCAGACGTGTCTCCAGCACCTGCCCGCTTTGGTAGAGGATCGGATAGGCGATGGCGGCGATATGCCCGTGCAGGTCACGCATGGCGCGCAACGTCTCAAGATGCAGATCACTTGAGGCAAAGCTCTCGGTCTGCCCCCTCTCAAGCCGTTTCAGATGCGCCTTGCGGCTATGCCGTGACAGGCGCTTGACCTCGGCCTTGTCCAGCACCAGACGGCGGGCGCAGTCCACATCATTCACCAGCAGCACATGACGAGCCAGCGAGAAACTGGCCAGTACAGCCGCGTGCAGGTCCTTGAGTTCCTTCCAGCCTTGCGCCGAAAACTCGGTGCGTTCAGTGTGTTTGATCTGCGCGGTTCGGGTCATGCGGTTTGACACCACGTCGCCCGCCGCCTCAAGCCGGATCGCGTATTCGACCAGGCCGCGCGCCGCCTTGATCTGCGCCTTGCTCATGTTTTGGCGCGGCATTCGGGCGACAAAGCGTCGGATTTCGGTCAGCTGTGCATTCACCCGTTCATCCTGCTGCCACAGGGCCGAGATCGCATCGCTGTCGTCCTGCTCATAAATATCCAGAACCGGGCGGAACATGCGCTCAACCTGTGTGACCATCTGCAACAGCTCATGCCGGACCGAGGACATCGCAACGTTCGCCCCCGACGCGCTTGGATCGTTCAGTGGGCTAAGCGCGTCCGAGAAGTGGTCCATCGCGTGCGCCTTAACCTCGGGCTCGGGCAGCAGCAGTGTCACCGGACGCTCCATCCAGTTCACAAACCCTGTGGCCAGCACAAAAACGGCAAGATTGAACCCGATATGGGCCAAGATCAACGACTGCCCTGCCCCCGCTACCATCAGCGTCTGATGCGTGCCGGTCACGTTGACCACAATCAGCATCACCAGCGCCGCGCTGCCGCGTAGCAGAAGGTTGGCCAGTGGAATACGACGCGCGGAAACCGTAAGGTCACGGGTCAGCCAGATCGGAATAAAGGCCGAGCCCAGATTGGCCCCAAGAACCAGCGACAGCCCGGCAGCAAAAGGGATGGCTCCGATCTGAACCAGTGTCACGCACATCAGGATCGTCGCAACCGAACTGTGCATGACAAAGGCCAATACCGCGCCCACGATAAAGGCGCTGAAATAGTCGCTTTCCAGATAGCCCGCGATGGCGGGCAAAAAGGCGCTCTCGCGGATCGGATCAACCGCATCGCGCAAGAACTGCAATGAAACCAGAATGAACGCGATGCCCAGAACAATGCGCCCTATCAGCCGCACATTGGCGCGGTCGGACTTGAGGTACAGCCACCCGCCCAGCGCCAGCAGCACGGGCTGCAGCCAACCCAGATCATAAGATAGAACCTGAATGACAAGCGCTGCACCCAGATCCGCGCCCAGCACCCCGGCCAATGCAAGGCCAAAGCTGACCATGCCCGCCGCGGCAAAACCGGTCAGCAAAACTGTAACCGCAGCCGAGCTTTGCAGGATCGTTGCCAGAACCATTCCGGCCGCACCCGCAACAAAGGTGTTCGAGTGTCGCGTCAACAGCGACTGGAACAATGCGCCAAAGCGTCTTTCGATGCCCGTGCGGACCAGCCGCACCGCAAACAGCAGCAACATGGTCGCCGCAAAAATCTCGATCAGGAACCCCGCAATAGCCATTGGCCTATACCCCTCTGACCCGGTTCACGCCAAGGCGCGACCAGAGTGTTCTTGTCTGTTTCAGAGGCAAGCCTAGCATCGGGGATCGGGGTTCCAGAGGTCCAATACCGGCACGCGACCGAGGCCGCGCGCCGTAATCGCATTGAAATTAGCCGTAGCGATAAGGCCGTCCGGCCTTGAGCATGTCGGCGTTATACTGCTTGAAGATCTCGACAACCTTGGCTTTGGTCTCGGACTCGGCTGCGATTTCATCCCAGAAGGCAACGGCTGCTTCTTCGACCTGCGCCCATTCGGCGTCTGGGATTGAGGTCAGTTCCATCTTATCGCCATTCACGCGCAGGCTGGCCTCGCCACCCCAATACCACCACTGGCGATAGTAGTGCGATTGGTCGCAGCAAACGCGGAACAGGGTCTGCAGGTCTTCCGGCAGTTCGTTCCAGCGGTCCATATTGGCAAAGAACGATCCTGCCCATGCGCCCGAGATGTTGTTGGTCAGGAAATAGTTGGTCACATCAGCCCAACCCACGGTGTAGTCTTCGGTGATGCCCGACCAAGCGATGCCGTCCAACTCGCCGGTTTGCACCGCGACCTCGATGTCTTCCCACGGCAGAGTGACCGGCACAACGCCGAATTGGCTCAGGAAGCGGCCCGCCGTTGGGAAGGTAAAGACGCGTTTGCCCTGCAGATCGGCCAAGCTGTTGATCGGGTCTTTGGTGGCAAAGTGGCAGGGATCCCAAGCGCCCGCGCTGATATGCTTGACGCCGACCTTGGAATATTCCTCATCCCAGATCTCGTTCAGGCCGTACTGGTTGAACAGCACCGGCACGTCCAGCGAGTAGCGGGAAGCAAACGGGAAATAGCCACCGAACACGGTGACTTCGGTGGGAGATGCCATCGAGTCATCATCTGATTGCACCGCATCGATGGTGCCGCGCTGCATGGCGCGGAACAGCTCTCCGGTCGGGACCAGCTGATCAGCATAGAACAGCTCGATCTGCATCCGGTCACCAGCGATCTTGTTGAACATCTCGATGGCCGGGTCGATCACATGGGCCGCCAAAGCTGGACCGGCATAGGTCTGCATCCGCCATGTGATCGTGCTCTGCGCCAGCGCGGGCGCGGCCAGAGGGGCAGCGGCAACGCCCACCCCGGCGGTTTGCAGAAACTTACGTCTTGTTGTCATGTCATTTCCTCTCTGTTGCAGTTCTTCTCGTGCCTTTTCATCGGCATTCTTGTTAGTTTCCGTAAACATATCCGGGCAGCCACAAGGCCAGTTCCGGGAAGATCATGATAATCGTCAGCGCCAGCACCATCACCGCCACAAACGGGAAGATCGAGCGGTAGATGTCGCGCAGCGTGATCTCGGGCGGGGCCATCGCGCGCATCAAAAACAGGTTATAGCCGAAGGGCGGCGTCATATATGCGATCTGTGTGGTGATCGTATACAGCACCCCGTACCAGATCAGGTCAAAGCCCAGCGCCCCCACCAGTGGCACATAGAGTGGGGCTACGATCACCAGCATCGCCGTGTCGTCCAAAAACGTGCCCATCACGATAAAGCTGAGCTGCATCAGGATCAAAATCATCCATGGCGACAGGCCAAGTTGATCGGTGAACAGGTTGTCGATGGCCTTCACCGCGCCCAAGCCATCAAACACCGCACCAAAGCCAAGAGCGGCGAGAATGATCCACATGAACATGCACGAAATCGCCAGCGTCTGCTTGGTGCAGTCCTCGAAAATCTTCCACGTCATGCGCCGTTTCACCACCGACACGACCAGCGCCGTCAGCGCCCCAATGGCCGAGCTTTCGACCAGCGAGGTCCAGCCATTCACAAAGGGCACCATCATGGCGGCAAAGATGATCAATGGCAGCGCACCCGCGCCCAGCAGGCGGATCTTCTCGGCCCGCGGGACCTCATGCGCATCTTCCATGGCGGGGCCCAGATGCGGCTGAATGCGGCAGCGGATCCAGATATACAGAATGAACATGCCCGCCATCAGCAGGCCGGGCACGATCCCGGCCAGCCACAACTGCCCTACCGGCTGCCGCGCGATCATCGCATAGAGCACCAGAACCACCGAGGGCGGCACAAGAATTCCCAGACTGGAACCCGCCTGAATGACACCCGTGACCATCATCTTGTCATAGCCCCGCCTCAGCAATTCCGGCAGCGCAATGGTCGCGCCAATCGCCATCCCCGCCACGCTGAGCCCGTTCATGGCCGAAACCAGCACCATCAGCCCGATTGTGCCAATTGCCAGCCCGCCATTCACAGGCCCCATCCAGACATGGAACATCCGATAGAGGTCATCGGCCAGACGGCTTTCTGACAACACGTAGCCCATGAAGATGAACATCGGCAGCGTTAGCAGTGGATACCACTTCATCAGCTTCATCGCGGCTGAAAATGTGATGTCCTGCCCGCCTGTTCCCCACAGGGCCAGCGCGGCAACAGTTGCGACCGCTCCGATCGCGCCAAAGACGCGCTGACCTGTGAACAGCATCAGCATCATCGAGGCGAACATGAAAATGGCGATATATTCCTGGCTCATGCTCGAGCGACCCCGATTTCCTGCCCTTTGATCCGGGCTATGTCTTTGAAGAATTCCGATATCGCCTGCAGCAGCATCAGGAAGAAGCCCAGCGTCATGATCGATTTGATCGGCCAGATATAAGGTCGCCACGCGGTCGAGGAACGCTCGAGCCGCCCAACCTCTTCACTGCCGGTCAGAAGACCTGTGAAATAAGCCACGGGTTCAGTGCCCCAATACCCAAGGCTGTAGGCGGTCGAGCCCAAGCCACCATAGAACAGCACGCCCAGATACAGAATCAACAGCAGCACGGTGAAGGCGTCGAACCACGCTTTCTTCTTGTGACTCCAGTTGTGATAAAACAGGTCCATCCGTACGTTCGAACCCAGCTGGATCGAATACGGCCCGCCCATGATGTAATAGGTCACCATGGCAAATTGCGCCATTTCCAAGGTCCACAGCGACGGCAAAAAGAAGGTTTTCGAGATCGACGACCACAGCAGGATGCCCATCATCGCGAACAGGCCCCACATCATCACCCGCCCGATCCGGTAGTTGATCGCGTCAACGACTCGGACATATATGCTCATCGCCCGGATCACTCGGCCGCCCTTTCTTCGAAGGTCGCCAAGGTCCGCTTGATCCACGGTACAAGGCAGTTGGTGACGGTTGCGTGCTGCTGAGGCGTGCGGATCAAGTCGTTGCGGATTTCGATCATCACGTTCAGCAAACCATTGGGCAATGCCTGCACATCCAATGTGTGGGCCACGCCGTCCTTGGCCGAATACGGCTCGTTCAGTCTCGTGATATACGGGTTCTCAACGGCTTTCGTTGCCATCATCGCGGTGGCAAACCGATCATCGACTCCGTGCAGTATGCCAAGCTCGACCTGACGTTTTTGTCCGTGATAAATTGGCGTGAAGCTATGGATCGTCACCAGCAACTCCAATGAAGCGCGGTTGCGGTCAATCACAGCCGACAAGGCTTGTCGAAACGGGTCATAGACCCCGTGGATACGGGCCTGCCTTTCTTCATCCGACATCTGGGCATTTGCGGGGATGTCGTAGTCCTCGCTCCGGACGGGCATGGCGCCCGGCGCTTCGGGGGGGCGGTTGCAGTCATAGACCAGCCGCGACACACCACCATGAACCAGCGGTGCCGAGAGTTCGGCAGACATCATCCGGGCCACGGCCAATGCGCCGGGGTCCCATGCGATGTGACTGTCGCGCGCCTCGGCGCCTAGGCCCATGTCGCCCAGAAACGCAGGGATGCGGTTCGACGCGTGTTCGCAGACCAACACCACCTTCGGGGCGTTGCCTGCCAAGTCAGTGTGAACAGCTGTGCCGAAATCCAACCTATCGCCCCGCGATTCCCAGAATCTTCTTTGTGGAAAAATTTCCACACACGTCGATCACCTGTCAATAATTTTCCTGTACAAATTTCTCCAGACTTGATCTTGATGAAAAATTATTCACATTATGCCTTTGTCGCATACAGGAGGATCGTTTAGTGCGGGTGACGGACAGGCTGCTGGCCCATCGGGACAAGATGACGCCTTCGGAACGGCAACTTGTCAGTGTGCTCCTGGATGACTATCCCATGGCAGGCTTGGGCAGCATTACTGAACTGGCCAGCACCGCCTCGGTCTCGACCACCACGGTGGCACGGATGCTGCAAAAGACCGGATTTGACGGCTATCCGCAATTTCAGGCCGCCCTGCGGGGCGAAGTAAAAGAGATGATCTCGGGCCCCATCGCCAAGCGTGATGTCTGGCAAAACGATCTGCCCGAAGAACACATCCTCAACCGCTACTCCCAGCAATCCCTCGCCAACCAAAAGCGCACGATTGATGAGGTCGATCCAGCCGAGTTTGACAGTTTTTGCAACCTGTTATCCGATCCCAACCGACGTATTTTCATCACCGGAGGACGCATCACAGGTACAATGGCGCAGTACCTGTACCTGCATTTGCAAATGATCCGTCCCGACGTCCGAATGTTACCGGTGGCTGCGTCGTGGACACATGATCTGCTGGATGTACGCAAGGATGATGTACTAATCGCGCTGGACGTGCGGCGCTACGAGAACTCAACCATGCTGATCGGGCAGCTCTGTCAGGAACGCGGGGCCGAGATTGTGCTGTTCACAGACCAGTGGCGCTCGCCCATTCACCGACTGGCCAAACATACCTTTGCCGCACGGATTGCGGTACCGTCAGCGTGGGATTCGATGGCGTCGATCCTGACGCTGATGGAGTGCGCCATCGCCGAGGTTCAGGAACGCCTTTGGGATTCGGTCAAAGACCGCACCGACGAACTTGAGGCCGCCTTTGACCGTACCAAGCTGTTCCGCAAGTTCGGTCAAAACTCGGGTTCTTAACATCTGAAATTGCTATAATTTACAACTGCCCGTGATCAGTGTTGCCACTGCGGGGCCGCGCGTTCACTTTATGGGCATGAGTTTTGTCGCCGATAATCAACTGCCGCTTCTGATCCTGTTTTTTCTGATCGGACTCGTAGGCACCGGGTTTCTGTTCCGCAAACCTGCGGGGCATCGAGCGTGGAAACTGGCCGATCTGGTCTGGGTCGTGTTGGGTGGCATCGGCGCATTGGTTGCCGTTTTGGCAGGTCTTTACACTGCAGACAGTTCTCGTCTCGACCGACAAATCGACGTGGCCTATGCCGCTACACTGGCCTTTGACCGAGACGCTGCCCGCTTTCGCCTGCGGTTTTGCGACCCGGCCTATGATGATGACATTGGCGTTCTGTGCGAAAAGGTGGAATTCCTGTCAGCGTCTACGGCCAGCAACGCTGACCTGCCCCTGTTTATCGCCGTGACCAACGAGGTCGCGCCGCTGCAAGGACTGCACTTCCTGTTCGGACGTCAGGCCAAGGACGAAATGGACGACGCACGCGCGATGGCCGAAAAAGCCAGCGCTTTCGATATCGACCAATTTCTGGTTTTTACGACCGTGGACGACAAAACCCAGATTGCCATCGACAATATGCGCCGCAAGGTGCCTGCGATTGCCGGTGACTATCTGATCCTTGCCCGAAGCTATGAGGATCTGATTGCGCAAGTCGGGAAGTTGAAGGACGAATGGGAATATCTACAAGCCAACGCGCATATATTGGTGTTGCAGATCATTGCCCTATGTCTGGTCAGCTTTGCTGCACCGTTCCGTCTGGGCAAATCACTTGTAGAACTACGCACCGCGTTCAGCGCCGATACGCCTGAGCCAGCCGCTCCGGGTCCGCGCCAAGAAAATACCGTGTCAGAGTCCAAAGGTTCCGCGTCCCTCGACGCAGCCAACCCGCCTTCTGGTATCGGTCCGCACTCGTAAAGGCCCGGACCGGCAACAGAGTGATGCGGCCAAGGCGACGCACCAACGCCACGTCCTCCATCAATGGCTGATCCGGGAACCCTCCCGCCTTTTCATACAGGCGGCGCGGAACCAGCAACCCCTGATCGCCATAGGGCAAGCCAAATATCCGGCTGCGCAGGTTGGCCCAACCCGCCACCCATGTCGGTGCAAAACCCGAGGCAGAAAACGCCAGCCGGAAAACCCCAGGGGTGCCATATCGCAGATGATCCCCAACCACTTTGGTCCAGCCCTGCTGCAATACGGTATCGGCGTGCAGAACCAGCAGCCACTCGCCCTTGGCCTCGGCACACCCCCGGCGCAACTGACCACCGCGCGACGCGGCACCGGACACGATTTCAGCCCCGGCCTCATCCGAGATCTCTAGGGTTTGGTCCGTCGATCCACCGTCCGAAACGATCAACTCCCTGATCAGGCCGGTATGCAGCCCTTCCATCAACGCCTCAAGCGTTGCGGGTAAGGTCTGAGCCGCGTTCAGGGTTGGGATGACGATCGAGATCGGTGCTGGCACGTGGATTACCCTCTGGTCTTGTCGGCGCGAACTCCTATATCACGAAGCCGAGGGAAAGCACGAGGACACCCCCATGCCCAATCGCCGCATCCTGCGCCTGAGTGGCGCGGACACTGACAGTTTCCTGCAAGGGCTGGTGACAAACGATATCGCCGGGATGCAGGGCGGGTTGGTCTATGCAGCGCTGCTGACGCCGCAGGGCAAATACCTTGCCGATTTCTTTCTGACGCGTCGGGGCGACGCTGTCTTGCTGGACGTGGCAGAAACTCTGGCGGACGGGCTGGTCCAGCGTCTGAGCATGTACAAGCTGCGCGCGGACGTCACGATCGCGGACAGCGGGTTGAATCTGCAACGCGGCACCGGCCCTGCGCCCGACGGCGCCCTGCCCGACCCACGCCACAATGACATGGGCTGGCGGGCGTATAGCGCTGCTTCTGAAAGCGACGACGGCACCGATTGGGACGCCATCCGTGTGCGAAATTGCATCCCTGAGACCGGCGTTGAGCTGACCCCAGACAGCTACATCCTCGAATCCGGGTTCGAAGCGCTGAACGGCGTCGATTTCAAGAAGGGCTGTTATGTCGGGCAAGAGGTCACCGCCCGCATGAAGCACAAGACCGAGCTGCGCAAAGGTCTGCGCCGGGTGCTGATCGACGGCAGCGCCCCGGTCGGAACGGAAATCAACGCGGGTGGCAAATCTGTTGGGACGTTGTTCACTCAGTCGGGCGGCGCTGCCATCGCGTATCTGCGGCTGGATCGCGCAACCGGCGATATGCAGGCCGACGCAGCGACGGTTCGGCTAAGCGGTTGAATTGTTGCGCAATCGGCACGGCTGATCCCCGTCACCGCGAGTAAAGATTGCCACCCCTACCCTGGCGCTGTCACAATACCGACGGGACCAACACGGGTGCGGGTATGTTCAAGCTATACAGAGCGATCTGGCGCGCCAGCGCCGGGCGACAGATCATCCTGATCGCCCTGTCCATTGCGGTGGCCGCCCTTGCCGCCGTCCCACTGGAATTTCAACGCGATATCGTCAACCACCTGACCTCGGCCAATATTGATGCCGATCACCTGATGTTGCTGGGCGCGGGGATGATGGGGGTTATCCTGCTGAGCCTCGGGTTGAAATGGGTGCTGGGATACCGCTCGGGCACGCTGGGCGAAGACATGATCCGCCTTATCCGTCAGCGGCTGCTGGTCAGGTCTGCTGATCTGAACGAAACGGGCGAGGACGTGCGCAAGGGGACCATGACCACCGCCATCTCGGCCGAAGCGGAAGAGCTCGGCAAATTCGCAGGTGGTGCGTTTTCCGACCCGGTCGTGCAGATCGGAACGTTGATCAGCGTGATAGGATATATTTCCTCCACACAGCCGGGGCTGGGACTGATCGCTTTTTCGATGATCGTGCCGCAGATCGTCATCGTGCTGGTGTCGCAACGCAAAGTGAATGTCTTTGTGGCTGAACGCGTGCGCATTCTGCGCAGCGCCACGGACCGGCTGACTTCGGCCCAGATCGACGCCGCTGCGCGTGAGGTCGAGGCGCAGTTCGACGACATCTATGAAACCCGCCGCCGGATGTTTCTCTGGAAGCTTTCTGCCAAATTCCTGCTCAGCGTCATCAACGGCGCAGGCACCGTTGGCATACTGATGCTGGGCGGTTGGCTGGTTCTGCAAGGGCGCACCGATGTCGGCACCGTGGTTGCCGCAACAAGCGGGCTGGCCCGGATCCAGGGACCGACCGCGTTTCTGATCGCCTTCTACCGCCAGGTCAGCGCCAACCGCATCAAGTATGAGCTGATGCTGGAACTGTTCGGCCCCCACCCCGAGCAATACCGCCGTATCAAGCGCCGCACATAAAAAAGGCCGCGTAGCCTTGGCTAACGCGGCCTCTTGGTGATTTCAGTGCAGCTTACGCGCGCTCGGAATATTCCATGGTCTCGGTGTTCACTACGATCATCTCATCCTGACCGATGAAGGGCGGCACCATGACCTTGACGCCATTGTCCAGAATGGCCGGTTTGAACGAGTTCGCAGCGGTCTGACCTTTGACGACAGGCTCGGTTTCGACGATCTTGCAGGTCACTTTCTGGGGCAGCGTGGCGTTCAGGGCCTCCGCTTCGTAGAACTCAACCACAATGGTCATGCCGTCCTGCAGAAACGGGCGACGTTCGCCCAGCAGATCCGATGGCAGTTCGATCTGCTCATAGGTCTCGGAATCCATGAACACCAGCATGCCGTCGGATTCGTAGAGGAACTGCTGATCCTTCTGTTCCAGCCGCACACGCTCGACCTTGTCCGCCGAGCGGAACCGTTCGTTCAATTTCGACCCGTTGCGCAGGTTACGCAGTTCGACCTGTGCAAAAGCACCGCCTTTTCCGGGCTTTACGTGATCGACTTTTACGGCTGCCCACAGGCCGTCATTATGCTCAAGCACATTGCCGGGGCGAATTTCGTTCCCATTTATCTTGGGCATGACATAAATCCTTCACAAACGGTTGATGCGTCAGTTGCGCTTCCTATATCTGGCGTGACCACACCTGGCAAGACAACGAGACCTAGTGCTGCACATGCAGCAAGCTATGCGAGTGACGCAACGCAACTATGCATATTAGCTGTATCCGAATCACACTTTATAGGTCATAAGGACCGTCACGCCGAAAATGCAAGAGCAAGAACAACAAGGAAGACGAGATGAGAGATTTCGTTGACGGCACCGCCTTTAACAATGAGCAAGGCAACCGTGCGCGCAAACTTTTTGCAGCCGTCGTTCTGGCTGCGCTGGATGATGCAATTGCCGATGACAAGAAATACGGCAATGGCCCCGAACAAATCGCCCGCTGGGCCCGCTCTCGCGATGGCCGCGAGGTGCTGTCCTGCGCGGGTATCGACCCCAATGAGCGGGTTGTCAGTGGCCTGATGGAATTCGTGGGGCGCGGTGTGCGCACCTCGGTCGCGCTATCGCGCGAGGAAAGCGAACGCCGTAACGCTGCTCAGCAGGCCGAAGCCGCCTGATCTGAACTGCTGCCTTTGAGAAAAAGCGCGCTCTGACTGCCAGAGCGCGCTTTTCTTTTGGCTAAACCAACGTCAGAAAAACAACAGCCACTGCCGAGCGACCCAGACTTCAGCTGCAAGCAAAGCTGCGAAGAAGATCTTTGTCGGAAGGGTCAACCCGCGCCGCCACAGCGCGATATATGACACCGCGCAGGCTGTGATCGACACAAGCACGACCCATTGTGCGTGATGGGCGCTGTCCCAATAGCTGATCGGGCTGTGAAAGACCCAATTGCTCAGCGGCCAAAACTGCGCCCGTCCATCCCCTGCATGCAGCAGAAAATCGGTACCCAGATGCAGCAACCCGGCCGAGGCGCCCAGCACCAGCAAACGCGCGCGCAGCAATACCCCGATGGCCAGTGCCAGCCCCCAGACTAGAAACGAGTTGTCGATGGCAAAAACGGTCTGCCACGCGTCGGAATAATAAAGCTGCCCGAACACCACCTGCTCGGGGATGTTCAGAATGAACAGCGACACCCCCGCCATCAGATAGAGCGACAGGTCCGGCAGCACCGACCCAATCAGAACGGCACGCAGAGTTCGGCCATAGGACGGGCGCGCAAAGGCGGCGGCTCCGATCAAAAGATGGGCTGGCGTGTTCATCGGGGGCTTTTCCTCTGCCATCAAATCGGGTCATGTGCCCGTCAGGTTATAGGAGAACAAGCATGGTTCGCGCCATCATGATTCAGGGTACTGGCAGCAATGTGGGTAAATCGGTTTTGGTGGCCGGGCTGGCTCGCGCCTATACACGACGCGGGCTGCGCGTGGCTCCGTTCAAGCCGCAGAACATGTCAAACAACGCCGCCGTAACCGAAAACGGCGGCGAGATCGGGCGCGCGCAGGCGCTTCAGGCGTGGGCAGCGAACAGGCCGACACATACGGATATGAACCCGATTCTGCTCAAACCCGAAACCGACACGGGGGCGCAGATCATCGTGCAGGGGCAGCGGGCTGGAACGATGAAGGCGGGTGACTACCGCAAGGACAAATCCAAGCTGCTGGGGGCTGCGCTGGAAAGCTTTGACCGGCTCTGTGCGGATGCCGATCTGGTTCTGGTCGAGGGCGCAGGCAGTCCGGCTGAAACCAACCTGCGTAAGGGAGATATTGCCAATATGGGCTTTGCCTGCGCCGCAGGTGTGCCGGTCGTGCTGGTCGGCGACATTCACCGCGGCGGTGTAATCGCACAGATTGTAGGCACGCAGGCGGTGCTGGAAGCCAGCGATCTAGCGATGATCAAGGGCTTTGCGGTGAACCGCTTCAAAGGCGATGTATCCCTTTTCGATGAAGGGCGTGACGATATCGCAGCGCGGACCGGTTGGGCCTGCGTGGGTGTCGTGCCGTGGTTCAACGACGCATGGAAACTGCCTGCCGAGGATATGATGGACATCCGCTCTCACGCAGGCGGGACCTGCAAAGTGGTGGTGCCGCAACTTGAGCGGATGGCCAATTTTGACGATCTGGACCCGCTCTCGGCTGAACCAGGCATCACGGTCGAGATCGTCCCTGCGGGGCGCCCCCTGCCCGGCGATGCTGACCTTGTGCTGCTGCCAGGCAGTAAATCCACTATCGGCGACCTGATCTATTTCCGGGCGCAGGGGTGGGATGTGGACCTCTATGGCCATGTGCGGCGCGGTGGTCATGTTTTGGGCCTGTGTGGCGGATATCAGATGCTGGGCAATACCATCTCCGATCCCGGGGGCGTCGATGGTCGACCGGGAACAGTCGATGGGCTGGGCTTGCTGGACGTCGATACCATCATGGCTGGCCAGAAGCAGGTCACGTTGCGGCAGGCGCATGCGGTTCCCGGCAAAGAACCGGTGTCAGGCTATGAAATCCATATGGGCCGGACCGAGGGCCCCGACTGCGCCCGCGCTTGGCTAGAGGTTGAAGGTCGCCCCGAGGGTGCGGCGGACAAAACTGGACGTATTCGCGGTAGCTATCTGCACGGGATATTTTCGTCCGATGCCTTCCGCGCGCGCTACCTGTCGGAATTGGGGGTTGTCTCAGAGATCAATTACGAGGACGGCGTGGACGAGACGCTGGACGCATTGGCCGACCATCTTGAGCAGCATATGGATTTGGATCAGCTTTTGGAACTGGCGCAACAGCCCTGCCGGGCCTAGCGTCTAGCTGGATTCCAGCTCAGCCAGAGCCCGATAAATCTCGCGCCGGACCATTTTTCGCACGTTGCGGGTGAAGCGTTCGCCCAGCACGCCCTGAAGCTCTTCCCGCACGACCTGCGCGATAAGCTGGCGCAACGCGTCTTCATCCATCGCAGGAGGTTCAGGCTGTTCTTCAGCCTCGGTCGCCGCGATGACCTCGGGGTCACGGATGAAGGTTGCTTTGGTGTCCGAGAGCCCCTCTTCCACCACTTCATCCTCTTTGGCTTCGTTCCCGACGCTCCAACCCAAAGCACGGGTCGGAGTTCCAGAATAGGCGTCATCGCTATCACCGTCGGGTTCCCACTGATCCTCGGTGCGGGCAATCGCCGCCTCCAGCGCTTCTATCTTGGAACTCAGGCTGAAACTCGGAACTTTCTCTGGGGTTGGGACGGGTTGCGACGCCTCACTCTCTACTGCATCCCGGGCGCGCAGAACCATAGGTTTGACTGACGCATCCACCACCGGGTCTGCAATGGGTTTACCGTCCTCATTATCCCCGACTCGCAGTGCGTCCGTCAAAACCAATCTACCGGGCTTTCGTGCCAAAGCAGACGGAACGAGATCGGGGATTTTGCGGCCTTCTTCACCGACCAGGCGTTTGATAGAGGACAAAACGTCCTCTACTCTCCCGTCTACGACTTTATCCGTCATTCTTCTCTACCACTCTTTCCTCAGAATCGAGTGCAGCCAAACACTTCGGCCCTCACAACAGATTGTGACCTGGGTTAGTCGCGGCGCAGGGCTTTGAGTACCCGATCCAGATCCTTGCTCTGCTTGCTAACCTGTGCCGGTGCTTTCTTGACCAGATTGTAATACAGCGTCGGGTCATAGATTTGCACGGCCAGCCCCAAACGCTCGGCCGTCAAAAGACCTTGCGCCTGCAACAACTGATAGGCAGCCCGCGACCGTTCGGTGCGCGATGCAACCTCATTGAGCTGCGCATCCAGCAGGTCTTGCTGTGCGTTCAGAACATCCAGCGTTGTCCGAGCGCCCAAGGTCGCCTCTTCCCGGATGCCGTCAAAGGCCACTTGAGAAGCTCGCACCTGCTCGGTCGAAGCGCGCAGGCTGGCCGATGCAGCCTGGAAGTTGGCATAAGCCACGGAAACGCCTTGCGTGATATCTTTCTGTACGTTCAGCAGGTTCGCGCGGGACGCGTCACGGGTCGCCATTGCACGACGGACCTGCGCGGCCAAGGCGCCACCAGCATAGATCGGCTGAGTGAAGGTCAAAGCGACCGTCGCGTCTTCGATTGAATCGTCGTTGTCGTAACTTTCGGTAATCCCGGCATCCGCGTTCAAAGTAACATTCGGGCCAAGGTTTGCACGCTGCTGAAGAACGGCCAGATCAAAGGCACGAACCTCATGCTGAGATGACAGGATCGCCGGGTGGTTGCGCTGAGCCAGGGCAATCGCCTCCGCCTCTGACCGCGGCAGGTTGGGCAGACTGGGCTGACCAGCCGTCGCGCCCGGCGCTTTACCTACGGCGTTAACGTATTCGGCCTGCGCCGTGCTCAGGTTCCCGCGCGCAACGGACAGTTCCGCCTGAGCGCTGGCAAGCTGCGCCTGCGACAGCGCCACGTCCGTGCGCGTCACCTCGCCCACATCGAAACGGTCCTGCGAAGCGCGGAGTTCCTCGGCAGAAACTTCCACATCGTTCAATTGAATCTGAACGGTTTCTTCCTGAAGAACAACGGCCAAATAAGCATTTACGGCTCGGAACAGCACGGCCTGTTCCACATCAATCAGGCTTTGACGTGTGGACAGAACGATTTCTTGCGCCGATTGCTTGCCCAGAACCGAAAAGCCACCATCGTAGATCAGCTGACTAAGCGTCAGACCAGCAAAGAACGTAGAAGGTTCATTTCGGACCGTCACATCGTCAATGGTCGAGCGGGTATAATCCTGGCTGACCTGAGCGGCAAAGTTGATGATCGGACGCAGCGCGGCCAATGCGATCGCCACATCTTCGTCGGCAGCACGCAGCAAGGCCCGGTTTTGTTCCAACAGCCCGCTGGTGTTATAAGCACCAATGAACGCGTCTGTCAGATTGTCTGCCCATGCGCCCCGACCTGGCACAACACTAAGCGCGATACCAGCCGTCAGCGCCAACGCCTTGACCAGTTTTCCTCCCGCCGTAGAACTCATCACGAAATCCTCTCAAACCAAAATTACGCAGCCCTGCGGACAGTTTGCGCGTTTATGTTCAACTAATCAAGGTGGCAGGACAATCTGTCCCGGAATTATAGCGAAAATACACGATCCGTGGAAAAAGCGCGCAAAACCGGGGCATTGGCATTAAACGCGTGGCGCCAAGTCACGCGTTCGCCGGATTTGTGGCCGATCCGAACAGTTCCCAATTCACCATCCATGAAAAGGCATGCGATCCGGCCATGATCCTTGAGCTGCGCGAGCAACGCGTCAGGCACATGCTCGACCCCGCCCTGAATCAGGATGACATCGTAGGGGCCATGTTCGGTTGCACCCTGCTCCAAAGGCCCGACATGCACGATTGCGTTATCTGCGTCTGCTTCCATCAAAACGGTTTGGGCCTCGGTGGCGAGTTCTTCATCCTCTTCCACCGCAACCACAAGCTGCGCCATCTTTGCGGCAACAGCAGTAGAATACCCCATCGCCGGCGCGATATCGAGCACGACCTCATCATTGGAAATATTCAGCGCATCCAACATTTTGGCAAGCGTCCGAGGCTCCAGCAGGCAGCGACCGTTCCCCAGATCAAGCAGCCCTTCAACATATGCTGCCTCGCGCTGCGCATCGGGCACGAAGTTTTCACGCCTGACGCTAAGCATCGCATCGATAATCGGAAATTTCGTGACATCAGAAGGCCGGATTTGCGTATCGACCATAGTGCGGCGCCGGGCTGCAAAATCTGTCATTGGATCGCTCGTTCTATTCCCTTGGATGCTGGGCTTGTGCCATATCCGGATAAAACCGGCAACGGCTCAGGCATCGAAACTTTTTTGCAGAACAAGAAAGTGAACCTGTTTCCGATATGGCACGCCTGCGCTTGCTGAATTTTCGCCGCAACCCTCTGGACGCCCCAGAAGAAAGCTGTTAAAACGCCTGTCACACCACAGCAAGTATTTGATTTTACTTGAAAAGGCGAGTTGGCGGAGTGGTGACGCAGCGGATTGCAAATCCGTGTACACCGGTTCGATTCCGGTACTCGCCTCCACTCTCTCTACAAAACAGATTATTCCACTGACGCGCGGCTTGCGTCATTCAGCCCCACGCCCCTGAGGGATGACCTCGTATCCGGGCTCTTCCGGTTCGTCGTCCTCCATCTCGGGCGGAAAACCGGAGGCTGTGATGTCTAGACCGGTTGCATCCTCCAGACGTCGGATGATGTTGGGAGACAATTCACGCTCGCCATAGCGGGCAATTCCGTCCTCGAAAATCTGGATCATGACCGGGTTGATCTCCAGCGGTACACCGGCGCGGTCAGCGACGTCCTGAAACAGCCCGATATCCTTTTTCACAAGGTCCATCGTAAAGGAAATGTCGCGTGATCCGTTCAGGATCACCTGGCTTTCGGTCTCATGCACAAACGAAGTACCTGATGAAATCTTGATCGCCTCATAAGTCGTGTTCAAGTCCATCCCGGCGGCCTTGGCGGTCACGAGCGCTTCGGCGCAGGTAATCAGGTTTGCCGTCGCCAGGTAGTTGGTCAGCACCTTAAGCACCGAGGCCGAGCCCAACTCGCCCGTGTGCAGCACGCGGCGGCCCATCGTGGTCAGAAAGGGTAGGATACGTTCGAACGTCGCGCGGTCGCAGCCCGCGAAGATCGAGATATTGCCCGTCGCCGCCCTATGGCACCCGCCCGAGACAGGGCAGTCTACTGCCGCCCCTCCGCGTTCGATGACCTGCGCACCCAGCCGCTTGACCTCGGCCTCGTCGGTGGTGGACATCTCCATCCAGATCTTGCCGGGGCCGACCTCGGGCAGCATCTCCTGCATCACGGCGTCCGAGGCAGCAGGCGATGGCAGACAGGTGATCACCGCGTCGCAATCGCGCATCAGCTGGGCCGGGCTTTCGGCGGCCTTGGCCCCCTGCGCCACGAAGCCCGCGACCAGATCAGGGTTCAGATCGTGTACCGTCAGGTCGATCCCGTTGCGCAGCAAAGACCCGGACAGTTTGCCGCCCACATTGCCCAGTCCGATAAAGCCCACTCTCATGCGACACGTCTCCCTGTTTGCGCCGTTTCGGTCATGGCAGCACGGGGTTGCGGGCTTCGTCATGCCGCCCAGCGACGCTTACAGGTCGCTTTTCCACCGTTGCTTCACAGATGCTTGCGACTCGCTTGACAAGCCCCTGCCCGGTGCCGCATGTCCGATCCGTTGGTGTCCTCTTCACGAGGATGAAAAGGGAATGCGTCAACGGATCATCCGCCAAACGCAGCCGCCCCCGCGACCGTGACCGGAGAGGGTGCCCAAGCCACTGGCCAAACAGGCCGGGAAGGCGGGACATCCGACAGGGCAATTGCCCTGACATCCGCAAGCCGGGAGACCTGCCAGCACCCGCGATTGAAACCGGACGGGGTGTTCCGGTGTCGGGTCAAATGCGACCCGCTTGAAACCCCGTCCCCCACGATGAGGATTTGGGGGGATGAGAGACATGACCGAGACCGCTCCGGTCGAGCTGCTGGTTTGCACCACCTGCCGCCGCGGCCTACCTGTTGAAGATGACGCAGACCGCCCCGGCACGTTGTTGCACAAGGCGCTGGAACAGGCCGATCTGCCCGAAGGCGTAACGCTGAGAGCCGTCGAGTGCCTGTCGAATTGCGATCAGGGCTGTTCCATCGTTCTGCGCGGCGGACCCGAGCGCTGGACCTTTGTTTATGAGAACCTGAACGAGGTCGATCATGTCGACGTGATCGTCGACGGCGCGACCAAGTATCTGGCCACCGAAGACGGCTTGGTCAAATGGCGCGAGCGCCCCGAACATTTCCGCAAAAACTGCGCCTCGCGCATTCCCCCGATTGGAGCCTGACATGTCCACCCTCGAAAAACTCCCCGTTACTGTGATCACCGGCTTTCTGGGCTCGGGTAAAACCACGCTGGTGCGGCACCTGATGCAGAACCCGCAGGGCAAGCGTCTGGCCGTTGTGGTTAATGAATTCGGCGATGTCGGCGTGGATGGCGATATCCTGAAGTCCTGCGCCATTCCCGATTGCCCGGCGGAAAACATCATGGAACTGGCCAATGGCTGCATTTGCTGCACCGTGGCCGATGATTTCATCCCCACGATCGAGGCGCTGATGGCGCTGGAGCCGCGCCCCGAGCATATCCTGATCGAAACCTCGGGCCTTGCGCTGCCGAAACCGCTTCTGAAAGCGTTCGACTGGCCCGATATCCGCTCGAAAATTACCGTGGATGGCGTGATCGCGCTGGCCGATGCCGAGGCGGTGGCCGCTGGTCGGTTCGCGCCGAATGTCGAGGCAGTGGATGCCCAGCGCATGGCCGACGATTCCATCGACCATGAAACCCCTCTGTCCGAAGTGTTCGAAGATCAGATCTCCTGCGCCGATATCATCCTTCTGACCAAGCCTGATCTGGCCGGCCCCGAAGGTGTCGCCAAAGCCAAAGAGATTATCGCCGCCGAGGCCCCGCGTCCTCTGCCCGTGGTCGAAGTGGCCGAAGGTGTGGTGGACGTGCGCGTCGTGCTGGGTCTTGAGGCTGCCGCCGAGGATGACATGGAGGCGCGGCCTTCGCATCATGACGGTCATCACGATCATGAACATGACGATTTCGAAAGCATCATCGTCGAGCTGCCGGAACAGACCGACCCGGCCGATCTGGTCGCGAAAATCGAACGTCTTGCCAAAGAACTGAACATCCTGCGCGTCAAGGGCTATGCCGCTGTTAAGGGCAAGCCAATGCGCCTTCTAGTTCAGGCTGTGGGCGCGCGCGTGCGTCATCAGTACGACCGTCCGTGGCAGCCCGGCGAAGAGCGCCGTTCGCGTCTGGTGGTGATTGCCGAGCATGACGACATCAAAGAGGCTGAAATCCGCGACATCCTCGTGGGCGTCACCGAGGCTGCCGAGTAAACCATGCACGTCGTCTTCCGCGAAAACCACGGGTTAGAGGAATCCGAAACCCCAACCGATCTGGGCCAGAGCCCGGCGGATTTGGTGGTGCTGTCGTTCTCGGACAGCGACCTTGGTGCTTTCGCGGCAGGCTGGCATCGCGGTGGCGGGCCTGACGGTCGGATGCCGACCCTGCGACTGGCCAATCTGACGGCGCTGAAACACCCTCTGTCCGTTGACACCTATGTGGAACAGACGTTGGAGGACGCTAAAGGCATCCTGATCCGTCTGATCGGCGGAGTGCCCTATTGGTCCTACGGACTGCAGCAGGTTCTATCGCTTGCGCAGACCAAAGGGATTGCTGTGGCCGTGCTGCCCGCCGACGGGCGCGAGGATACGCGACTGGATGAGTATTCCACCCTGCCCGTCTCCACCCTGCGCCGCTTAGCGCATCTTTGTGACACCGGCGGCGAGGTTGCAGCACAAGCCGCTTTGGCACAGATGGCACTGGCAGCGGGGCTCTATGCGGGTCCGGTGATGGGGGCTAAATCCCTGCCCGACTGCGGCGCATGGTGCCCCGATCGCGGAGTGATTCCGGCGGAACAGGCGTTTTCCGGTGACTCAAAACGCGTCGTGGTCAGTTTCTACCGCGCTTACCTGACCTCGGCCGACACAGCCCCCGTGGCCGCCCTGATCCGTAGCCTGCGCGCGCGCGGCTTTCAGGCCGTGGGCCTGTTCGCCCCTTCCCTGAAAGCGCCATCCGCCGCCGACTGGCTGCGCGACACCATCGTATCGCTGGCCCCGTCCGCGATCATCAACGCCACGTCCTTCTCGGGCAAAGGCGCGTCGGGTACCTCGCCTTTGGACGCTGCAAATGTGCCCGTCTTCCAGGTCGCACTGGCCACTTCGCGCCGCAAGGCGTGGGCCGAGGCGGAACGCGGCCTCTCCCCCGCCGACCTCGCCATGCATGTGGTGCTGCCCGAGGTGGACGGGCGTATTTCAGCGGGCATCGCCTCGTTTAAGGAACCGGGCAAACGCGACCCGCATCTGGAATATTCCCGCTTTGCCCACCGGGTCGAGGAGGAACGGATCGAGGCCATCCTTGACCGTGTGACCGGCTGGCTGAACTTGCAAGGCAAACCCAAATCCGATCAGGTGCCCGCGCTGGTTCTGTCCACCTATCCCGGCAAAGACTGGCAGATGGCCCATGCGGTGGGCCTCGACGCGCTGGCCTCGGCTGAGGCGATGCTGTCCGACCTGCAAGCCGGGGGCTATGATACCGCCCCTGCCAAACCAATCGCTGATACGCTGCTGAACGCCCGGATCGCATGGCCGCTGGCCGAGTATCAGGCCGCGCTTGCGGACCTGCCCGAACAGCTGCGCACCGACTTGCATACGGTTTGGGGCGCTCCCGAGGATGACCCCGCTTACACCGATGGTGCCTTTCACTTCACCGCCCTGCGTCGGGGCAAGGCTCTGGTCGCCTTGCAACCTGAACGCGGCACGCCCGAGTTACGCGATGACGACTATCATGACCTGTCGCGCACCCCGCGCCACAGCTATGTCGCCTTTTACCTTTGGCTGCGTAAAAGCTTGAATGCCGATGCGCTGATCCACATCGGAGCCCATGGCACGTTGGAATGGCTGCCCGGCAAATCCGTGGCGCTATCAGCCGGTTGCTGGCCCGAGGCGCTGATCCGCGACCTGCCAGTGATCTACCCCTTCATCGTCAATGACCCCGGCGAGGCGGCGCAAGCCAAGCGCCGGATCGGCGCGGTCACGCTGGGCCACATCCCGCCCGCTTTGAAAGAAAGCGGTACACCGGATCGGATGGTACGGCTGGAGTCTCTGCTGGACGAATTCTCGAACGCCGATGGTCTGGACCCCAAGCGCCGCGACCGTTTGCAAGAGGATATCCGGAATGAGGCTCAGGCCATCGGGCTGGAAAGCGATCTGGGTCTGGATCAGGCCACCTGCACCGCCGAGGCGATCACCCGCATCGACCGCTTTGTCTGTGACATCAAGGAAAGCCAGTTCGGCGACGGGCTGCACATATTTGGCCGGGTGCCAGAAGTGACCGGCAATTTCGACCCCGCGCCTTCCGCCCAGTCTGAACGCAACGCCCTAATCGACGCACTAGCCGGAAAGCGGATCGAGGCCGGGCCATCCGGTTCGCCCTATCGTGGCCGCTCGGACGTACTGCCTACCGGACGGAACCTCTATACCACCGACCCGCGATCCGTGCCCACGCGCGCGGCTTATAGCCAAGGCGTGAAACTGGCCGAAGAACTGGTGCGGCGTCACCTGCAAGAGGAAGGCGACTATCCCAAAGGGCTGATCGTTGACCTCTGGGGCTCGGCCACTATGCGCACGGCGGGTGAGGAATTCGCCATGGCGCTGCACCTGCTGGGCGTCAAACCCGTCTGGGACAAGGGGTCAGAGCGGGTCTCAGGCATCGAGGTTCTGCCCATCACCGACCTCAGCCGCCCGCGTCTGGATGTGACGCTGCGGGTCTCGGGCCTGTTCCGCGACGTTTTTCCGACGCTATCGGCGCTATACGGTCAGGCGATCCGGGCCTTGTCGGCGCGCGATGAGGCGGCCGACTGGAACCCCTATGCCGGTCAGGAACCCGCCGCCCGCGTCTATGGCCCAGCCCCCGGCAGCTATGGCGTGAACATGACACAATTGTCCGAAATTTACACCGACGAGGCGCGCGTGCAGGCAGGTGCGGCATGGCTGGACGCCAGCTCTTATGCCTTGGAAGGCGAGCATGTCGCGCAGGACAAAGACGGCATCACCCAGCGCGTCGCCAACGCCGACAGTTTCGTCCACCTGCAGGATTTGACCGAGACCGACCTGCTACTGGCCAATGATTACGCCACGCATGAAGCCGGATTTGCCGCCGCCAAAAAAATCACAGGCGGCTCGGCGCAGCTGTATCATCTGGACAACACCAACCCCGACACCCCGCGCGCGCGGACCCTGCCCGAGGAAATCAGCCGCGTGGTCCACGCCCGCGCTGCCAACCCCGGCTGGATCGCCGGGATGCAACGCCACGGGTTCCGGGGCGCGGCCGAGATCGCCGCGACGCTGGATCACATGGCCTCATTCGCGCATCTATCTGGCACAGTCGCGCCGCACCTTTTCGACCTTTACCACGATGCCACGCTGGGCGACGCTGAGGTCGACGCCTTTCTGGCCGAGGCCAACCCTAAAGCGCATCAGGCCATGCAGGACCGGTTCCGCGCTTTGCTTGAGGCGGGGCTTTGGAACACACGCCGCAACTCGATTCGCGCCGATCTGGAGGGGCTGGGATGAGCGCTCCCATCGTCCAGGGCTGGTGCCCCGGCGCGCACCGTCCGATGATGTCGGGCGATGGGCTGGTGGTCCGGGTGCGGCCGCGGCTGGCCCGTCTGACAGCTGAGCAGACCATGGGTCTGTGCGATCTGGCGGAACGCTTCGGCAATGGCACCATCGACCTGACCAACCGCGCCAACCTGCAGCTGCGGGGCGTGGCTGAGGGCGATCATCAGCCCATGTTGGCCGAACTGGCCGCGCTGAACCTGCTGGATGCAGAGCCGGGGATCGAGGTGCGCCGCAACATTCTGGTCTCACCTCTGTACCAAGCCGGAGACCTGACCGCTCGGCTGGCGCAAGAGCTTATTGACCGGCTGGCCGAACTACCCGCCCTGCCCGCCAAGTTCGGCTTTGCCATCGACACCGGACCTCAGCGCCTGCTGGCGGGCGACTCCGCCGATATCCGGCTGGAAACCGCCCCGAATGGCCTGATCCTGCGCGCCGATGGGGCCAAGACCGGACGTCTGGTCCCAGAATCCGAGGCCATCGACCAACTGATCGCCCTGGCCGCATGGTTCGCCGAAACCTACACGCCCGAGTGCCGTCGCATGGCCCGCGTGGTCGCGGACTTGCCGCCGGAGTGGCAGGGCGTGGCTCCGGGACCAGTTGGCGCGCCGCTGCAACCCGGTGCTTGCGATCAGGGGACGCTCTATGGTGCGGCCTTCGGACAATTGCCTGCACGCGCTCTGAAAGACCTGATCGCGCAAAGCGGGGCCGAGGCGCTGCGTGTCACCCCATGGCGCTTGATCCTGTTGGAAGTCGGGGCGGCGATACCCGCCCCAGCCTTTGTCACAGATGGCACCAACCCGCTTATGACGACCGACGCCTGCCCCGGCGCGCCATATTGCCCGCAGGCGCAGGTGGAAACCCGCGACATCGCGCGCCTGCTTGCCGCGCGTATCAATGGCAGCCTGCATGTCTCGGGCTGCGCCAAAGGATGCGCGCGCATGAGCCTGGCCGATGTGACGCTGATAGGCAATGCCGGACGATTTGATCTTGTCAAACAGGGCCGCGCGGGGGATGAGCCCTGCCAGACCGGCCTGACCGAAGAAACACTGATGAATATGGACTTCACCTGATGCCCTATACTTATGAAACCGATGGCGCTGCGATCTATAAGGAAAGCTTTGCCACCATCCGGACCGAGGCTGATCTTGCCCGGTTCGACGCCGACGAGGAACAGGTCGCCGTCCGCATGATCCACGCCGCCGGCATGGTGGGGCTGGAAGAGTTCGTGCATTTCTCGCCCGGTTTTGTGGCCGCCGCCCGCACTGCAATGGAAGCCGGCGCACCCATCCTGTGCGATGCGCGCATGGTCAGCGAGGGCGTGACCCGGTTCCGTCTGCCCGCTGACAATGAGGTGATTTGCACCCTGCATGACGAACGTGTGCGCCCCTTGGCCGCCGAGATGAGCAACACGCGTTCGGCTGCCGCGCTGGAGCTGTGGCGCCCACATCTGGAAGGCGCCGTTGTCGCCATTGGCAACGCACCTACTGCGCTGTTCCATCTGCTGAACATGCTGGAAGACCCCGACTGCCCACGCCCCGCCGCCATCATCGGCTGCCCCGTGGGCTTTGTCGGCGCGGTCGAATCCAAAGACGCCCTGTGGGAGGCACAGCCAGTGCCCTCCTGCATCGTCAAGGGCCGCCTGGGCGGCAGCGCCATCACCGTCGCCGCCATCAACGCCATCGCGAGCCGCGCGGAATGAGCGGCACAATCTATGGCGTGGGCCTCGGCCCCGGCGATCCCGACCTGATGAGCGTCCGGGCCGACCGCCTATTGCGCAACGCGCGTCATGTGGCGTTTTTCCGCAAGCCCGGCCGCAGTGGACAGGCGCGCAAGATCGTCAATGGGATGATACCCGAAGATGCCGTCGAATTCCCGATGGAGTACCCGGTCACAACCGAGATCCCAGTGAGCGATCCGCGCTATAACGAGCTGCTCTCGGCGTTTTACGAAGACTGCGCCGCGCATCTGAAGGCTCTGTCCGAACAGGGCGAAGACGTGGTGGTCTTGTGCGAGGGCGATCCGTTTTTCTACGGCTCTTTCATGCATCTTTACAACCGGTTGCGCGACGAATCTGATGTCGAAGTCGTGCCTGCCATCACCGGCATGTCGGGCGCGTGGACAGCGACCGGAGACCCGATCACCTGGGGTGATGACGTGCTGACCGTACTGGTGGGTACTCTGCCCGAGGACGATCTGGCGCAGCGCATGGCACAGACAGACGCGCTGGTCGTGATGAAGATCGGGCGCAATATCGACAAGGTGAAACGCGCGCTGAAAACGGCGGGCCTCTATGACCGCGCGTGGATCGTGGAATTTGCGCAAATGCCGAACCAGACGGTGACGAAACTGTCTGAGGCTTGTGAAAAGGTCACACCCTATTTCTCGATCATCATCGTGCACGGTCAGGGGCGCAGGCCATGAGCGGCTGGGTCAAGATCGCCGGTCTTGGACCAGGGGCTGATGCGCTGGTGACGCCCGAGGTGACTGCCGCTTTGGCCGAGGCCACAGATGTGGTCGGCTATATTCCCTACGTGGCCCGCGTGGCCGAGCGCCCCGGCCTGACACTGCACTCCAGTGACAACCGCGTCGAGATCGACCGCTCGCAGCACGCGCTGCAAATGGCGGCTGAGGGCAAACGCGTGGTCGTTGTGTCCTCGGGCGATCCCGGCGTGTTTGCGATGGCGGCGGCTGTGTTTGAGGCGCTAGAAGATGGCCCGTCCGAGTGGCGCAATATCCAGATTGATGTGCTGCCGGGGATCACGGCGATGTTGGCGGCCTCGGCCCGTGCGGGCGCGCCAATGGGGCATGATTTCTGCGCCATCAACCTGAGTGACAACCTCAAGCCATGGTCATTAATCGAAAAGCGTCTGCGGCTGGCCGCGCAGGCGGATTTCTCAATGGCGTTTTACAATCCGCGCTCGAAGTCCCGCCCCGAGGGCTTTGTAAAGACGCTGGAAATCCTGCGCGAAGAATGCGAACCCGAACGGCTGATCCTGTTCGCCCGCGCCGTATCCCGCGCGGATGAGGCCATTCGGATTTCGACACTGGCCGAGGCCACACCCGAGATGGCAGATATGCAGACGGTGGTCATCGTCGGCTCGTCCCGCACCCGCGTGATCGAACGCGACGGCGCGCCCATCGTCTACACGCCGAGGTTCACGCCAGAATGAGCCAGCCAGTCCAGAACCTGAGCAACGCTCGACAATTCGACCCGCTGCGGCAGGGCCGGACGGTCGATCATCACCACCGGCAGGCCCAGCGCCCGCGCCGCGTCCAGCTTGGCGCGCGCGCCGAGGCCGCCTGCGTTCTTGGACACGACCAACTGGATCCCATGGCGCTGCATCAGCGCCTGATCGTCGGCCAGAGTGAATGGCCCGCGCGAGACAACCACGTCGCAGTTCGGCAACGGCAGAGCACCCGGTTCATCGACCAGCCGCAACAAGTAACGATGCTGAGGCTGGGGGGCGAACTCCTCAAGATGCATCCGGCCCACGGCCAGAAACACCCGCTGTGGCGCGCCGGACAGGGCGACCACCGCGCCGTCGATATCCGGAACATGCTGCCAGTCGTCCCCATCCTGTTCCACCCATGCCGGGCGGGTCAGCGCGGCCAGAGGCACGTCGGCCTTATGGCAGGCGGCCACCGCGTTGGCGCTCATCTGGGCGGCAAAGGGGTGCGTGGCGTCGATCACGTGGGTGATCGCGTGATCGCGCAGGTAGGTGGTCAGGCCGTCCACGCCTCCGAACCCGCCCACGCGCATCGGCAACGGCTGCGGGCGCGGGTTATCAACGCGGCCCGCATAGGAATAGGTCGCTTGGATGCCCCGTTCGGCCACGGTTTTAGCCAGGGCGTTGGCCTCGGTCGTGCCGCCAAGGATCAGGAGGTGTGTCATGCATGAAGCTCCGTGGCTGACCGTTCTGGGCCTGGGTGAGGATGGGCTTGATGGCCTGTCGCCCGCAAGCCGTCAAGTGCTGGAGCGCGCCGAAATCATCATGGGTCCGCCGCGCCATCTGTCGCTGATCCCCGATAGTACGGCCCAGAGGGTCGAATGGCCGGTGCCCTTTGCCGATGGTCTGCCCGTGCTGACGGGGTTCCGGGGGCGGCCCACTGTCGTGCTGGCCTCGGGCGATCCGTTCTGGTTTGGTGCCGGATCGGTCATCGCGCGCAATTTCGAGGCAGGGGAATGGACCGCCCTGCCCGGCCAGTCGACCTTTTCCTTGGCCGCCGCGCGGCTGGGCTGGCCGCTGGAGGCGACGCTGACTTTCGGCCTGCACGCCGCCCCCCTGACGCGGCTGCGACCGCATCTGTCGCCAGGCCTGCGCGCCATTCTGTTGCTGCGCAACGGGGCTGCGGTGACGGAACTGGCGACCTACCTGACCGAAACCGGCTTTGCCGACACCCGCCTGCACGTGATGGAAGCGCTCGGCGGCCCTCGTGAACGTTCCCGCAGGGTATCCCTGACTGAGGCGCTGCTGGGCGGGTTCGATCACCCGGTTTGTGTTGCGCTTGAGGTCGCGGGCGATGGGCGCGCGCTGCCTAAGTCTTCGGGCAAGCCCGATGAGATTTTCGAGACCGATGGACAGATCACCAAACGCCCCATCCGCGCCCTGACCCTGTCAGCGCTGGCCCCGCAGCGCGCTGAACATTTGTGGGATATTGGCGGCGGTACCGGTTCGATCAGTATCGAATGGCTAATGTGTGACCCGACGCTGACGGCCACCACGATTGAACCCCGCGCGGACCGGGCCGAGCGGATTCGTCGCAATGCCGATGCGCTGGGTCAGGATCGGCTGACCGTCATCCACGGCACTGCGCCCGATGCGCTGGACGGGTTGTCCCTGCCGGATGTGGTGTTCATCGGTGGAGGTCTAAGCGCCGCGCTGCTGGACTGGCTGTATGCCACTTTGCCCGCTGGTACCCGCTTAGTCGCCAATGCAGTGACACTGGAGAGCGAGGCGTTGCTGGCGCAGTGGCATGAGAAACGCGGCGGCGATCTTTTGCGGATTGAATTGGCGCAGGCTGCGCCATTGGGGCCGCGCCGGGGTTGGAAATCCGGCTATCCGGTGGTGCAGTGGAGCGTCACGCTATGATCGTCGCGGGCCTTGGCTTTTCCTCCACCGCGACGGTGGACAGTCTGCGCGCGGCCTTTGCGGCTGCCGCCTCTAACCACCCCGTCAGCGCCTTGGCGACCGTCGCGGACAAAGAGGGCCATGCTGCGCTGGCAGAATTCGCAGCCGTAACCGCCCTGCCCCTGCATTTCATCGCGCCCGCCGATCTGGCCGGGCAGCGCACGCTCACCTGCTCGCCCCGCAGCCGCGCCAGTTATGGCACCGGCAGCGTGGCCGAAGCATCCGCCCTTGCCGCCGCTGGATCTGGCGCGCGGCTGCTTTCACCCCGACAGATATCAGACGACCGGCTGGCCACCTGCGCCATCGCCATCGGAGGACAAAAATGACAGTTCATTTCATCGGCGCCGGACCGGGCGCTGCCGACCTGCTGACCCTGCGCGGGCGCGATATCATCGCGTCCTGTCCCGTGTGCCTCTATGCGGGCTCGCTGGTGCCCGAGGAAATCCTTGGCCACTGCCCCGAGGGAGCCAAGATCATCAACACCGCGCCGATGGATCTGGATCAGATCATGGCCGAGATCGATGCCGCCCATAAGGCTGGTCAGGATGTGGCCCGCCTGCATTCGGGCGATCTGTCGGTCTGGTCCGCCATGGGCGAACAAATCCGCCGGTTGAAAGAGATGGGTATCCCGGTCAGCGTCACGCCCGGCGTGCCGTCCTTTGCCGCGGCAGCCGCGGCCTTGGGCACGGAACTGACACTACCCGGCCTCGCGCAATCGGTGGTGCTGACCCGCACGCCGGGCCGCGCGTCTTCGATGCCCGAGGGTGAGACGCTTGAGAACTTCGCCCGCACCGGCGCAACGCTGGCCATTCACCTGTCGATCGGCAATTTAGACAAGGTCATCGCCGACCTGACCCCGGCCTATGGGGCCGATTGCCCGGTGGCCGTTGTCTATCGCGCCAGCTGGCCCGATGAACGCATCATCCGTGCAACGCTGGAGACGCTGAAAGACGCGCTGGACGACGGCATCGCCCGCACCGCGCTGATCATGGTCGGCCCAGCGCTTGCGGGGGAAGGGTTCGACGAAAGCTGTCTGTATTCCAAGGATTACGACCGCCGCTATCGCCCGCAAAGCGCCGACAGCCCGTGGTCCAGCTGGAGCCCCGAGGATGAATGACGCGATGACTAACCCTCCGGGTCTTCTGATTTCTGCGCCGTCCTCGGGCACCGGCAAGACCACGGTCATGCTGGGCCTGTTGCGTGCGCTGGCCGAGGATGGGCTGACCGTTCAGCCTTTTAAAAGCGGACCAGATTATATCGACCCGGCCTTTCACCGGGCGGCTGTGGGGCGTGCCTCGTTCAATTTGGACAGCTGGGCCATGGGAGAGCCTCTGTTGGACGCCATTTCTGCACAGGCCGAAGGCGCGGATATCGTGGTCGCCGAGGGCTCAATGGGGCTGTACGACGGCGTCGCCAAGCCCGGTGAACTGGGTCATGGGTCCAGTGCGGAAACCGCGTTACGGATGGGTTGGCCGGTGGTGCTGGTGCTGGATGTGGGCGGTCAGGCGCAATCGGCGGCGGCGACGGCTTTGGGGTTCAAGATGTATAACCCCGATCTGCCCTTTGCGGGCGTGATTCTAAACCGCTGCGCCAGCCCCCGGCACGAGCGGTTGACGCGGTTGGGAATGGAACGCGCGGGCCTGCCGGTTCTGGGCGTGCTGCCCCGTCGTGGAGACCTGACCCTGCCCGAGCGGCATCTGGGCCTGATCCAGGCGGTTGAACATCCCGATCTGGAAAGCGCAATTGTGGGCTATGCCGCGTTTCTGCGCGAACATGTCGATCTTGAGGCGATCAAGCGGGCGGCGTCCTCAGGCCCGAATGGGCCATCGTCCGCCGCGCTGCCGCGGCCACCGGCGCAACGGATCGCGCTGGCCCGCGATGCGGCGTTTTCGTTCACCTATCCGCATTTGCTGGAAGGCTGGCGGGCGGCTGGAGCCGAGGTGTTGCCGTTCTCGCCCTTGGCCAATGAAGCCCCTGCGGCGGATGCCGATCTGGTTTGGTTGCCGGGCGGATATCCTGAGCTGCACGCAGGCATTCTGGCCGCCGCATCCGTCTTTCAGGAAGGGTTGCGGAACCACGCGCAAACCAAGCCCGTGCATGGAGAATGCGGGGGTTATATGGCGCTGGGACAGGCTCTGATCGACAAAGAGAGTGTCTCGCATCAGATGGCCGGGTTGTTGGGGCTGGTGACGTCCTATGAAAAGCGCAAGTTCAATCTGGGCTATCGTCGCGCCGAACTGCTGGCCCCGATGCCCGGCTTTGCCGTAGGCACGGGCCTGCGGGGGCATGAGTTCCACTATTCCTCAATCATCGAGCAACCTGACGCGCCTTTGGCCCGTGTGTTTGACGCAGAAGGGGCCGAAGGGCCGCAGACCGGATCGGTGCGTGGCAACGTGACCGGCACGTTCTTTCACCTGATCGCGGAGGCCTCAGTATGAGTGGGTTTGTCTCGTTCATCGGCTCAGGTCCGGGCGATCCGGAATTGCTAACGCTCAAGGCCGTAGATCGGATGCAAAAGGCGGATGCGGTGCTGTTTGATGACCTCAGCAGCGGGCCGATCTTAACCCATGCGCGCGAGGATGCCGATCTGGTGGGCGTGGGCAAACGGGCGGGTCGCCCCTCGCCCAAGCAGGACCATGTCAGCCGGTTGTTGGTGGAATATGCGCAAACAGGCCAGCGGGTCGTGCGGTTGAAATCCGGCGATGGCGGCATGTTCGGACGTCTGGAAGAAGAACTGGTCGCCCTGCGCGCGGCTGGGATCGAATACGAGATCATCCCCGGCATCCCCTCAGCTGTAGCGGCGGCGGCGGCGGCTGGCATCCCGCTGACCCGTAGGCTAACCGCGCGACGGGTGCAGTTTGTCACCGGCCATGATGTCAGCGGCAAACTGCCCGAGGACCTGAACCTGCCCGCGCTGGCCGACCCGGATGCGACCACAGTCGTCTTCATGGGCAAGCGCACCTTTCCTCTGCTGGTCGAAACGCTGCACGCACATGGCCTGCCGTTGGAAACGCCAGCACTGATGGCCGAATCCGTCTCGACCCCCGAGCAGAAGCTGCATCGCAGTACTGTAGGCGCGCTGTCCAATAAACTGGCGGACGAGATAGGCACCGCCCCGGCGCTGATCCTTTACGGCCCGCTGGCAGAGTTTGACGATGTTTGACCTGACCTTGATCGGCATCGGCACCGGGAACCCTGACCACGTGACCTTTCAGGGCGCGCAGGCGATCCGCTCGGCGGACCTGATCCTGATCCCCCGCAAGGGCGAGAATAAGGCCGATCTGGCCGGGCTGCGCGAAATGATCATTGCGCAGGTGACCGACACGCCGCCGCAGATCGCCTATTTCGACATCCCCAAGCGCCGGTCCGACGACGGATATCTGCGCGGGGTGGATAAATGGCACGACGCGATTGCATTGCGCTGGAGCGAGGCAATCGCCGCCCATCCTGGAGCACGACATGTAGCTCTACTGATCTGGGGCGATCCGTCGCTTTATGACAGTTCCCTGCGGATTGCAGAGCGGCTGGACCCTCAACCGACGACGCGGGTGATCCCTGGCATTACAGCGCTGCAGGCGTTGACGGCTGCCCACGTGATTCCGATCAACGATCTGGGTGCCCCCTACATCGTGACCACGGGGCGGCGGATTCGCGACGAAGGGTGGCCGGACGGTGCGTCAAACGTGGCGATAATGCTGGATGGTGAGTGCTCGTTCCAACATCTTCAGATGGCAGATTATGACATCTGGTGGGGGGCGTACGTGGGCATGAAAGAGGAAATTCTGATCAAGGGGCCCTTGGCTGAGGTTGCGCAGCAGATTCTGGACACCCGTACAGCTGCACGCGCCGATCACGGGTGGATCATGGATATCTATCTTCTCAAAAAGTGCGTGAACTGACCAAATTGGTCGCGAATGGCGATTGCGCCACGCGGGTTTTGAAGGCTAGATGAACCCGTCTGGTCTCGTCGTTCACAGCGACGAGCTAAGAGGGAATGTGGTGCGATCAGAGTTGATCCAATCCACAGCCGCCCCCGCGACTGTAAGCGGTGAGCCTTGCTCAACCAGCCACTCCTGAATTTTCAGGGGGAAGGCGAGCACAGGCCCTGACCCGCAAGCCAGGAGACCTGCCAGGCGTGATTTGAAACACCAGCCGTCGGGTGCGGCGGCACAGGAGAATTGAAAATGACAACTCAAACACAAACCGCCTCGCGCGCTGGTATCCTGCCGGTCATGTTCGCTGTGGTTCTGGGCCTTGGCATCATTTCGGTGACTGGTCACATTCAGGCCGCCGCCCTGCATGACGCAGCCCATGACGTGCGTCACGCAACTGGCTTCCCCTGCCATTAAACCCATGTTTGGTCGCATTCTGACCAGCGCGTTGTTCGCTGGTGCTACAGCAGGGCTGATTGCCGCCCTGCTGCAGCTTGCGTTTGTGCAACCGGTTTTGCTGCACGCGGAACTGTATGAATCAGGCGAATTGGTCCATTTCGGCGGCGACGTCGTCAATGCCCACCCCGAGCTGCCGGGCATGTTCTCGGATCTGTTCCGCGATGCGTTGAGCGTTATTTTCACAATGCTCATCTATACCGGTTATGCGCTGATGATGATCGCGCTGATGTCCGTGGCTGAGGGCAACGGCCACAAGATTGACGGGCGCACCGGTGTTTTGTGGGGGCTTGCGGGGTTCGTTGCCGTGCACCTCGCACCCGGATTCTCGCTCGCGCCAGAAGTGCCCGGCGTGGCAGCAGCCGATGTCGCTGCGCGTCAAATCTGGTGGTTTGCGACCGTCGCAGCAGCAGGTGTTGCCATGTGGCTGATTGCCTTTGGCGGCACCCTGATCAGCTATGTGATCGCAGCCGCCCTGCTGTTGGCCCCACATCTGATCGGCGCGCCCGAGCCGGACGTGTTCACCGGCCCCGTTCCGACCGAGATCGGTGCGCTGTTTGCCGCACGCGCTTTTGGCATCGGACTGGTAGCCTGGGTTCTGGTCGGGGCATTCGCCGGGTACTTCTGGCGATATGAAAGCCAGCGTGCCGAAGCTGCGGCCTGACAAGCACGCTTATGAACACGCCGAGACCAGCTCGGCGTGTTTGCTACTACCATCAAGGAACATAAAATGGCACGCTCACTTGCCCTGTTTGCAATCGGCATAGTTTTTGGCAGTGGTGCAGGATTTGTGGTTGCGGCTGCAAATGGCGTCACTTTCGACGGCCATGAACATGGCGATCCTGCACATCACAGTCCATCTCACGCCGAGGCAGCCGCACACGATCATTCGACTGCCATCAACCTGCCTGCTGGCGCTGATGCTCCGGGGCTTGAGATCGCTCTTACGCCCGATCCTATGGCGGGCTGGAACCTGTATGTCATGCCGCAGAACTTTCGGTTCTCACCACAAAATGCCTCAAAGACCGATGTCGACGGCGAGGGGCATGCACATGTCTACGTAAATGGAGAGAAACTGGCCCGGTTGTACGGTAACTGGATGCATATCGACCATCTGCCGCAGGGCGAGGTCGAAGTCTCGGTCTCTCTGAACGCAAACAGCCACAGCCCGCTGATGGTCGACAACATCCCCGTCAGCGCGGCGGTCACACTACAGGTCGACTAAAGCGCCGGGATACGCGCCCGCAAACACATCCGGAGCCGCCCGCAAGGCCGGGCGTCTTCGATCCAGCCTTTGGGGCTTTCCAGATAGGTCCGGCAGGTCGCCACGATATCATCGGCGTCCGAGGCGACATCGACCCCTGAAAACACATATGACGCCCCGCCATCGGCCTGCAGCGCGATGGCCACGGGTTCTGCACATCCGCTGAAACAGGCGTGCTGATCGACCGAAACCCGCCCCTCAATCCCCGCGCGGGTCAGGGCGGATTCGACAGCTTTGACCTCGGCTCCGCAATCGCGGGCACCGGCACAGGACGAACATATCAACAGGCGCATCTGATCCAATTCGGAACTCATCGGGTGGCATTTGCCTGTTTCTGAGGGTTTCCAACCGCAGGCGCAATCGAGAAAACGCGCAAGATTGTGAGTGCGCCCTGTCCCGCTTTCTGGCATCACTGTCGCAACCCCGAAACAGGAGGCCCAGATGAAAGCCCTTTGGACTGCGATTGCCCTGATAGCGACCCCTGCTTTGTCAGACGAGCCCCTGTCGGGCTGGGCCAGCTACGCAACCGACAAAAGTTACGACGCGTTGGTTGCCGACACCAAGGATGCCATCAAAGCCAATGGTCTGATCGTGGTCACGCAGGCAGGCCCGACCAACGCCGCCGCATCGCGCGGGATCACTATCCCCGGCAATCGGGTCATTGGTGCCTTCAACAACGACTATGCGGTGCGCGTGCTGGAAACATCAGTGAACGCGATGATCGAGGCGCCGATCCGCTTTTATGTCACCGAGAACGAGGACGGCACCGCCACCCTATCCTACAAGACTCCCAGCTTTGTCTTCGCGCCCTATGTCTATGAGGGCGGAGACCCCCTGCGCGAGATCGCTGAGGAGCTGGATGGCAAGTTTCAGGCTGTGGCTGAAACAGCAGTCAAATAGTCACACTGGCGTGATCCGGCTTGCGTCTGGGGCTGTCCTCCGCAATCTGCTGTGAAACAGTTTTTCGGAGCATGACTTATGCAAGACCTCTCGCCCCGCGCAGCGGACCTTCTGGCCCAACGTTTGTACGAGGCCGGATGTCGCCACGCCTTTGGAATGCCCGGTGGTGAGGTTCTGACCCTTGTCGATGCGCTGGAACAGGCCGGGATCACCTTTCACCTGACCAAGCATGAAAACGCCGCCGGTTTCATGGCCGAGGCCGTGCATCACCGCGATGGCGCGCCTGCCATTCTGGTTGCCACCCTTGGCCCCGGTGCGATGAACGGGATCAACGTGGTCGCCAATGCCTTGCAAGACCGTGTGCCAATGATCGTGCTGACCGGATGCGTCGATGCGGATGAGGCGCTGACCTATACCCATCAGGTGATGGATCACGCGCAGGTCTATCGCTCAATCACCAAGGGGACGTTTACACTGACCGCCAAAGGCGCAGACATTGTTGCCGATAAGGCGGTTACGTTGGCCAATCAACCGCGCCCCGGTCCGGTGCATATCGACGTGCCGATCTCGGTCGCGGATACCCGCGTGTCGGGCGTGAAACCGCGCCGCCGCGCCAAGATTGCCACTGTGTCCCCCGCAGGCGACTGCGTCGAGAAAGCCCGCCGTTGGGTGTCTCAGGCCGAACGGCCCATCGCAATTGTCGGGCTGGATGTTCTCTATGACGACTCGCGCAATGTGGTGCAGGCATTTCTGGAGCACTTCGACATCCCCTTCGTGACGACCTACAAGGCCAAGGGTGTGGTGCCTGAGGATCACCCTTTGTGCCTGGGCGGCGCGGGCCTGTCGCCGCTGGCTGACAAACATCTGGTTCCGCTGGTCGAACAGGCCGATTTGGTGCTGTGTCTGGGCTATGACCCGATCGAAATGCGCCCCGGCTGGCGTGAGATCTGGGACCCTGAGGAAAAGCGTGTGATCGACGTCTCGGCCGTGCCCAATGACCACTACATGCATCAGGCGGGGCTGAATCTGGTCGCGCACACGGGCGAGACGTTGGAGGCCATTGCCAAAGGCACCCCGTCGCGCAAGACATGGCCGGGCGGCGAGCCCGCACAAGTCAAAGCCGCTTTGGCGCAGGCGTTTCCAGCGGATGACGACTGGGGGCCCGCGGCGGTGATCGCCGAAACCCGTGCTGCCCTGCCCGCCAACACGCTGGCGACCGCCGACAGCGGCGCGCATCGTATTTTGCTGAGCCAGATGTGGGACTGCTCCGAGGAACGCGGTCTGATCCAATCCTCGGCCCTGTGTACCATGGGCTGTGCCGTGCCGATGGCGATTGGCCTGAAACTGGCCGAACCCGACCGCCCTGTGATCAGCTTCTCGGGTGATGCCGGGTTCCTGATGGTTGCCGGAGAGCTTTCGACAGCAGCCGAGATGGGGGGAAACCCAATCTTTCTGGTCTTTGTCGATGCAAGCCTTGCGCTGATCGAGCTGAAACAGCGCCAGCGCCAGATGGGCAATACGGGCGTGGATTTCGACCGCCACGACTTTGCCGCCATGGGCCGCGCGTTCGGCGGAAACGGCCACACGGTGCGCAACCGCGAGGAGCTGCGCGCGGCGCTGGACGCGGCGGTCAAGGCCGACAGCTTTACCGTCATCGCCGCCGAGATCGACCGTGGAGGCTATGATGGCAGGATCTGAGGGGCCGCTGACGGGCGTCAAGGTTCTGGACCTGTCCCGCATTCTGGCAGGACCGACCTGCACGCAATTGCTGGGCGATCTGGGCGCCAACGTGATCAAGATCGAAAACCCGGCAACCGGCGGCGATGATACTCGGCAGTGGGGTCCACCTTATGTGACGGACGCGGATGGGAATGCATCGGACCTAAGCGCTTATTTCATGTCGGCCAACCGCAACAAGAAATCTGTGGCCATCGACATCACCACCCCCGAGGGTCAGGCGGAAATCCGACGCATCGCCTCGCACGCGGACATTCTGATCGAGAACTTCAAACCCGGCGGGCTGGCGAAATACGGCTTGGATTACAAAACCTTGTCGCAGGAATTTCCCAGCCTCGTTTATTGCTCGATCTCGGGTTATGGGCAGGATGGGCCGAACGCATCGAAACCCGGGTATGACCTGATGGCGCAGGGCTATGGCGGGATCATGTCGCTGACCGGCGACCCCGAAGGCGCGCCGATGAAGGTGGGCGTGGGCATCGCTGACGTGATGTGCGGCATGTACGCGACCGTCGGTATTCTGGCCGCGCTACGTCACCGGGATCAAACAGGTGAGGGCCAGCAGATCGACCTTGCGCTGGTCGACGCGCAAATTGCGTGGCTGATCAATGAGGGCGTGAATTACCTGACCTCTGGCAACGTCCCTCAACGGCGCGGAAATGGGCACCCGAATATCGTGCCCTATGACGTCTATCAAACGGCGGACGGGCACGTGATCCTGGCGGTTGGCAACGACAGCCAGTTCAGACGGTTCTGTGACTTCATCGGACAGCCTGACCTGGCGGACGATCCCCGTTTTGCGACCAACCCATCACGTCTGGAACATCGTGATGCGCTGAATGCAATTCTGCGCCCAGCCGTGCAAAACTATGACACTGAAACCGTCATTGCCGAGCTTGAGGCGCGCAAAGTGCCTGTGGGCCCGGTGCAGACGTTGGATCAGGTTTTTGCCACCGATCAGGTCGCCGCAAGGCAGATGCAGATCGCCATGCAAGCCGACCCGGCACAGGTGAATCTGATCGGAAATCCACTGAAACTGTCCAAAACGCCTGTAACATATCGCAGTGCTCCACCGACCTTTGGCGCGGACACTCAGGCCGTTCTGAACGCCGAAAACCCGTTTGAAGACTGAAACACAATGCCTAATTCGGCGGCATGTTGCTGAAACATGCCGTTGAATCGGCGGTTTTTTTCACGTTTTGCACACACAGCATTTCACCAATTCGAGAGGTCGGTCGATACTGATACGACCCGACTAGAGTCTCTGGTAAGTCGAATAATGTACTAATTCTCAACGGATCGGACCACGAGCATGAAACAAGACGTTTTCGGACAGATGAACACCCTGAGCCATTCGGCAAGCGCCGAGGCATGGGATGGCGTGCTGCTCGGGTTCATGGCGCATGCGGCGGTGACGCCTCGGCATCTGGGAAAAGTTCTTGAGCTTGAGCCCGATTTTGCCCTGGGCCATGCGATCAAAGGTCTGTTCATGGTTCTGTTGGGCCGCCGCGAGATGATGCCAGTCGCCATCGAAGCTCTGGCCGCGGCTAATGCCGCGATGGAGCGTCAACCGGTAACCTCACGCGAACGCCTTTATGTACAAGCGCTGGAGCTGTATCTGTCCGATCTGCCCTCGCAAGCCGTTCAGAAGTTCGAGGAAATCCTGCGCGCCCATCCGCAAGACTCGCTGGCGATGAAGCTTAGCCATGCCACCCGCTTTGTTCTGGGCGACGCCGAAGGCATGCGTCGCTCGATCGAACGTGTGATGCCGGCGTATGAGCCTGATCACGCGGGCCGTGGATATCTGTTGGGCTGCCATTCTTTCGCGCTGGAAGAAACCGGCGCCTATGAGAAGGCCGAGATTGCAGGCCGTCAGGCGCTGTGGATGGTGTCAGATGACGCATGGGGCCTACACGCGGTGGCCCACGTGCATGAGATGACCGGTAACGCACAGTTGGGTCTGGATTGGCTGGCCGGGCGCGAGGACGCTTGGGCGCATTGCAACAACTTCCGCTATCACGTCTGGTGGCACAAAGCGCTGATGCATCTGGATCTGGGTCAGGTCGATCAGGTGATGGAGCTTTATGACAACTACATCCGTCAGGACAAGACCGACGATTACCGCGATATCTCGAACGCGACCTCGTTGTTGTCCCGTCTGGAGCTTGAGGGGGTAAATGTCGGCAATCGTTGGGAAGAACTGGCCGACCTGAGCGCCAATCGCACCGAAGACGGCTGCCTGATCTTTGCCGACCTGCACTATCTCCTGGCCCTCACTGGCGATAACCGGGACGAGGCGACCGGAAAGATGCTGAAACGCATCCAGAAAGACGCCCAGCGTAATCAGGGCGACACCCCGATCCGCATGTCCGATCCGGGCGTTGCAGCAGCCAAAGGGTTGGAAGCATTTGGCGACGGCCTGTACGGCCAAGCCTTTGATTTCCTTTCTACAGCACGTGACGGAATGCAACTTGCAGGTGGCAGTCACGCGCAACGTGATGTATTCGAGCGCATCACAATTGATTCCGGCCTGCGCGCCGGGCATCTGGATGCAGTCGAGCGCATCCTGGATGACCGCCGCGCAAAACGAGCCGGTGGCGAGGACAATTACGCCCTTGCGCGCCGCGCATTGATCGACGCGGCACGCGATGACGGAGACGCACAAAGCGTTCCGGCTGAATAACAAAAACAAAAAGACCAAAGAAGGACAGAACACGTATGGCGACAGCATCGCCCGCTTCTGATTTTGCGCCTGTGGCAGCTCAAGTAGCCGCCCCTGCCCGCGTGCGCGACCCACGGCTGGATTTCTATCGCGGCATCGCGATGTTCATCATCCTGATCGCACACATCCCGAACGACCCCTGGGCCAGATGGATTCCAGCGCGGTTCGGCTATTCGGATGCAACCGAGATTTTCGTATTCTGCTCGGGGATGGCCTCGGCCATTGCGTTTGGTGGGGCCTTTGCCCGCAAGGGTTGGTGGATGGGAACGGCTCGCGTGGCGTTCCGCATCTGGCAGGTCTACTGGGCGCATATCTGCCTGTTCTTCTTTGTGGCCATGTCGATGGCGGCGCTGGACCAGACAGGTTTCTTCGAGAAAACGTATATTTCCTCGCTGAACCTCCAGAATTTCTTCAACGATCCTGCGCCACAGATGGTCGGTCTGTTCACGCTGACATACGTGCCGAACTACTTTGACATCCTGCCAATGTATCTGGTGGTTTTGGCGCTGATGCCCGTTTACATGGGCCTATACCGCGTCGGGTTCTGGGCCGTGGCCGCCACGTCGATTGCGATTTGGCTGGTGGCACAAACTGGCGCGCTGGCCCTACCGGCCGAGCCTTGGTCGGACCGTCAGTGGTTCTTCAACCCCTTCGGCTGGCAGTTGCTGTTCTTTACCGGCTTTGCCTTCATGCGCGGGTGGATCCCTGCCCCGCCCGTATCGAAAACCCTGATCTGGGCTGCCGTGCTGTTCCTGATCCTGTCGGCCCCGTTTGGATCTTGGAAGGTCTTTACCTGGATCAACAATGCCGCGCCTGAATTGGGTGCCGTGCTGCGCAAGGGCTGGCCCTTGACCTCGGAACTGCGGGGCAAGACCGAGTTTGGCCTGCTGCGCTATGTTCACTTCCTCTCACTGGCCTATCTGGGCTGGGTCGTCGCGGGTGAGCATGGCCATCGCCTGATCGCAACCGGTCAGGGTGCAGCCGCGAAAGTTTGGGAATTCCTGCTGACCGTCATCACCAAGGTCGGGCAGCAATCGCTGGCGGTCTTCGTCTTTTCCATGGCAGCAGCGCGCCTGATCGGCGTTGGACTGGACCTGAGTGGGCGGGATGTTGCCAGCGTCTTCATCGCCAACATGATTGGCTTTGCCATGATCATCGGCGTGGCCTATCTGGCCGGTTGGTTCAAGTCACAGCCTTGGAAGTCTAAAAAATGAATTTCACACGTCGCGCATTTCTGGCCTCAACTTCGGCGCTTGCTTTCGCTCCGGCCACCTTTGCAGCCGGGGGCGAGGTCCTCTTTGACCGCAACGATGTGATCGCGCTGGCTCGGGAACTGGCCAGCCAACCCTATGCTGAGCGTGAGATGGTTCCGCAGGAATGGCAGGACCTGACGTATCAACAGTATCGCTCGATCCGGTTCAGGCTGGACCGTGCGCTGTGGTATGAAACCCAGACGCCGTTCAACGTAGATTTCTTTACGCCAGGCCTGTACTTCCCGCGCACTGTTAAGGTTTCAACAGTCGAGGACGGGATGACCACCCCGGTTACGTTCGATCTGTCGATGTTCGACAAATCCGAAGACGTGCCGACCCTGCCCATCGACGACACGCTGGGGTTCTCTGGCTTGCGCCTGCGCACCGAAATGCACCGCCCCGGTAAGACCGATGAGTTCTGCGTCTGGCAAGGCGCCAGCTATTTCCGCGCCATTGGTCTGCACGAGGTTTACGGGCTGTCCGCGCGTGGTCTGGCCCTAAAAACAGGGGACCCGGATGGTGAGGAATTTCCCGAATTCATCCGCTTTTGGCTGGAACGACCCAAACCCGGCCAGCGCAACATGGTCGTCCACGCGCTGATGGACAGCCCCAGCGTGACCGGGGCCTATCGGTTCAACGTCACCGCCGGGGCCGACTGCATCATGGATGTCGAAGCAACGCTCTTCCCCCGCGAAGAGCTGCCCCATGTGGGCATCGCGCCCGGCACTTCGATGTTCCTGTTCGACCAGACCAACCACAGCCGGTTTGACGATTTCCGCCCCGCCGTTCATGACAGCGATGGCTTGATGGTTCGCAATGGCGCGGGTGAGGTGCTGTGGCGGCCTTTGGCCAACCCTACCCGTCTGCAGATTTCGTCGTTCGTGGATACGAACCCACGCGGCTTTGGCCTGATGCAGCGGAAACGCAAGTTCTCGGACTATGCGGATCTTGAGGCGAATTATCACAAGCGCCCCGGCCTGTGGGTGGAACCAAAGGGCGATTGGGGTAAAGGCACCGTGACGCTGGTCGAGATTCCGGCGGATCAGGAAATCTACGACAACATCGTCGCCTATTGGCGCCCGGCCGAGCCCTATGCCGCCGGCAGCCAGATCGACATGTCCTATCGTTTGATCTGGGGCGAAGAACCCCAGCGCACGCCCATGCCACGGGTGATCAACACCGCGATGGGCGACAATACCTTCGGCGACGGACGTCTGGCAGTAATCGATTTTGAGGCCTCCGACCTGTTCGATGACCCCGAAGCGATGACTATTTTTGTGGACTCACCCCATGCCGAGACCTCAGACGGCGTGCTGCAACGCAATCCCGATACCGGCGGCTTGCGGCTGGCATTCTCGTTCCAGCCGGGCGAGCGGAACCACGTGGAGCTGCGCGCGCAGCTTCTGAAGGACAAACAGCCAGCCTCTGAGGTGTGGCTCTACCGTTGGACCTCATGAGCCGCGATCTGCATATCATGCCGTCTGAGGCCCCTCTGGCGATGCCCGCGCAGGATTTCAGCGCCGGGTTTCGGGATGCACAGGTACCGAATGGCAAGCGCGCCTCGGCCGGGTTCTGGCGCGCGCTGGCCTTTTCGCCTGCGATGGCGGCCACTCTGGGGCTGCTTTGGGTGATGTCCGACTGGTTCGGGGCCGAAGGGATCAACCTGATCGAAGGCATCCTGCTGACGTTGATCTCGTTCAACTTCTTCTGGATTTCTTTCACGGTCTGCACCGTTCTCCTGGGTATGGTATCCTTGTCGCGGCAGGAACAGCCCAAACGCGAAGGCCTCCCTCAGCCCCTGCGCGTGGCGCTCTTGACGCCCGTCTACAACGAGGTGCCGTGGAACGTGCTGGGCAATGCCCGCACCATGCTGGAGGATCTGAGTAAGCGCGGGGGTCAGCATCACTATGCCATGTTCATCCTATCCGACACGCGCGACCCCGAGATCGCCGCGCAGGAACAAGACAGCGTCGAGGCGCTGCGCACAACCCTGGCGCCGGGACTTGAGCTGTATTACCGCCGTCGTCCTGAAAACACTGACCGCAAAGTGGGCAATATCGCCGATTGGGTCAGCCGCTGGGGGGCTGATTGGGATGCGATGCTGGTGTTGGACGCCGACAGTCTGATGACCGGCCGTGCCATCACCCGCCTAACCGACGCCTTGGCGCGTGACCCCGGAGCCGGTCTGATCCAGAGCTACCCGCAGCTGATCGGCGCGCAATCGGTCTTTGCCCGGATGCAGCAATTTGCCAACGGCGTCTACGGCATCGCCTTTGCCGAAGGTCTGGCCCGTTGGTGCGGGCAAGAAGGCAATTATTGGGGCCACAACGCCATCATCCGCACCCGTGCCTTTGCTTCCAGCGCGGGGCTGCCCAAGCTGCGCGCCTTCAATGGTCAGGAAAAGCTGATCATGAGCCACGATTTTGTTGAGGCCGGACTACTGCGCCGCGCCGGGTGGGCCGTGCGGTTTCTGCCACGCATTCGCGGGTCGTATGAAGAGACGCCCCCTACGCTGATCGACCACGCGCTGCGGGACCGGCGCTGGTGTCAGGGCAATCTGCAACACCTGAAACTGCTGGGCTCGACCGGGTTCCGCGCGGTGTCCCGCTTCCACATGTTCCATGGTGCGGTCGGGTATCTGATGTCGCCCTTGTGGTTTGCTCTGCTGGTTATGTGGGCGCTGATCGGTCAGGGTGAGGACGCCTCGGTCCTGTATTATTTTAGCCCCGACAATCCACTGTTCCCGCAATGGCCCGAGATGTCGGAAACCCGCCATGTGCTGATCATTCTCGTTATGTATGCCATGTTGCTGGCCCCCAAGGTGCTGGGCGTTCTGGCCCTGCCGCTCAGCGGTGTGCGCTATTCGGATTTTGGCGGCGGCTTCAAATTCCTGACTTCGTTTTTGTCCGAGGTCATTCTGTCGATCCTCTACGCGCCGATCCTGATGGTGCAACAGATGATCGCTGTGTTCCGCACCGCATTCGGTGTGCAAAAGGGCTGGTCCCCACAGGCGCGCGACGGGGGCAGCTATGGGCTGCGCACTCTGATCCTGTGCCATGCTCTGGAAACCGTCAGCGGCGTAGCGTTGAGTGTCGGCATCCTGTCCGGGCTGGTCTCGGTCTGGCTGGCCCCGATAGCGATCAGCCTGGCCTTCGCGATCCCGCTTTCTGCACTCAGCGGAGTGTCTTCGGGCCCTGCGCGCCGCATGGTCGGGATGAAAGAGGATGTTAAGGAACCCGCGATCACACGCTCGGCCCGCCGTCACAGAGACGAGTTGAAGCGCTTGATCGAAGGTAAAGGCGTGATGACCCCGGCAGAGTGATCAGCCGCCGGGCAGGCCTTCGTACCAGTCCACCATCATGTCAGCCCACCCTTTGGGCACTGTGTGCCCTCCAGGGAACAGCGCAAACTCCAGTGCACTGCCATCTGCACAGCCGCTCCAATACCGGCGCATAAAAGGGCCGGTCGTCGAAAACCCGCTGGGTTTGGTGTCGACGCAGCCATTGGCGATGCGCCAGATTTCCAGCCCGGCAAAGATATCGCCCTGATGGAACCGGCCACCGCCCAGCAAACGCCCTTCGAGCGGGACCACATTGTCGGTCCAGCCATGGGTGTGAAACATACGGATCGGCCCTTCGCAGGCCTCAGGGTGAGGTCGCCAGAACCCGCCTGATACGGGCACATAAGCCGAAAACGTCTCGGGCGCATCGCAGGCCAGATAGTTGACCATGAACCCACCGGCCGAGAAACCACCCAGAATAACGCGCTCGGCATCAATCCCGAACTTGTCAGCGGCGTCCTGAACGACCTCGGTCAGGAAGGAGGTTTCATCCCTGTCGCCGAAGCCGGGGTAGAAGTTCCAGCTTTTGACACCGGGGCGATTGGCGCGCTCAAGCCCCTCGGGCGCCATCACCGCATAGCCTCGCGACAACAAGGGTTTGACCATGCCGCGGTTCTTCATCGTACCGGTTCCGCTGCCGCCATAGCCGTGCAGGAAAACTACCAGCGGCGGATTTTCCGCCTTAGGCAGTTCGATATGGTATTCGCCCATTTCAGTGCTACAGGCACCGTCCTGATCAGCGCAGGCGGCATGGGCCGACTGCCCGGCGATTGCGGCCACGACAGCCAGCACGGCGGCGCGGATCATTGAACGGCCTCCTCATAAGTTCCAACCGGCAACCCCGACCGGACCCAACCGGGCCCTGCGGCCGAGCCTAGCATCCCTTCGGGTACATCGATGATATTGGTAAAGCCTGCTTCGCTCAGCCGGTTGCTGAGCCGCGCGGACCGAACCCCGCGCGCGCAGATCAGAGCAATAGGCGCAGACCTGTCGCCGTCGGTCAGTTGATCCAGCGCCTGAACAAAATCATCACGGCGCATGTCCAATGGATAGGCACCCTCACCCACGCCTGTCGCATCCCACTCGCGCGGGGTTCGAATATCCAGCAACAGCACGTCGCCCGACACGGCCTGTTCATGCGCCGCCTGCACACTGAGATGCCCACCCGCATAGCTGGGCGGGATCAACCGGTATTCTCGGATCGCAAAACCCGCTGCAACGGCGGCCCCGCCGCCGAAAAGAATCCACCTGCGGGTGCGGATCGTCTTGTCTGGCACGTCGTGCCCTCCTGTGTGGTCAGATACGTATTACCATATTGAACACCGCAAATCCGCGTTCAATTCAGAGAGTCGGATCAAGTTCATGTCAGGATTTTTTCAAAAACCGCAATTTGGCGACATCAGTAGGTCAAACAGCGGTACTTGCAATAGCTGGACAGTTCGAAAATTATCCTTACAAAATCAGGGTTATCTTGACCGCCCAGACCGGAGTATCGCACTTGTCCCTATTCCTCATCGCGGCCCTTCCCTTTCTTGGCGCTGTATTTCCAGCTCTACTGATCAGGGCAGGACGAAATGCAGCTGCTTCGGCTGCGGGCCTCACCACATTCCTGGCACTGATGGGCGTCTTGATCCATATCCCCACGATCATGCGCGGCGAGGTCGTGACCGCCCGGTTCGACTGGATCCCCATCCTGGGCCTGAACGCGAATTTCATGATGGACGGGCTGAGTTTTCTGTTTGCCCTGCTGATCTTGGGGATCGGGCTGCTGATCATCCTATATGCGCGGTTCTACCTGTCGCGCGAGGACCCGATGGGACAGTTTTACACCTATCTGCTGCTGTTTCAGGGCGCGATGGTGGGGATCGTTCTGTCTGACAACATTTTACTTCTTCTTATTTTCTGGGAACTTACGTCTCTAAGCTCATTCTTGTTGATCGGCTATTGGAAACACCTGCCTGAGGGCCGTCAGGGCGCGCGCATGGCACTGGCCGTGACCGGTTCTGGCGGGCTGGCCATGATCGCGGGGATGCTGATTCTGGGCAATATCGTGGGGTCTTACGACCTGAGCGTAATCCTTCACAACAAGGAGATGATTCAGGCGTCGCCCTATTATCTGCCCGCTCTGATCCTGATCCTGCTGGGCTGTTTCACCAAGTCGGCGCAGTTCCCGTTCCACTTTTGGCTGCCGCACGCAATGGCGGCTCCGACACCTGTGTCGGCCTATCTGCACTCGGCAACCATGGTGAAGGCCGGGTTGTTCCTGATGGCGCGGATGTGGCCAGTTCTGGCGGGCACGGATGCGTGGTTCTATATCGTGGCGACCACCGGTTTGGTGACCATGTTGATCGGTGCGGTGATTGCGCTGTTCAAAGACGACCTCAAGGCGCTGCTGGCCTTTTCAACCGTGTCACATCTGGGCCTGATCACCATGCTGCTGGGCTTTGGCACCAAGTTTGCCGCTGTCGCCGCCGTGTTCCACATCATCAACCACGCGACATTCAAGGCTGCGCTGTTCATGACCGCCGGGATCGTCGATCACGAGACCGGAACCCGGGATATAAAAAAACTGGGCGGGCTGCGCCACCTGATGCCGATCAGCTTTACCATCGGCACTATCGCATCGCTGTCCATGGCGGGTCTGCCGCCACTGAACGGGTTTCTGTCGAAAGAGATGATGCTGGAAGAAACCGTCCACACCACCTGGCTGCATTCGCACTATCTGGTGCCGGGTCTAGCACTGTTGGCTGCAGTGTTCTCGGCAGCCTATTCATTCCGCTTCATCAGCCACGTGTTTCTTGGCCCCGAGCGTCACGACTATCCGCATCATCCGCATGACCCCCCGGTCGGGCTGTGGCTGGCCCCGGCGTTTCTGGTCGTGCTGGTCGTGCTCATCGGCCTTTATTCCAACGCTATCGTCGGCCCGCTGGTCGCGGTTGTGTCGGATGCGGTCTATGGCGGTGGCAAGCCGCCCTATTACTCGCTGAAACTGTGGCACGGGTTTACGCCCGCGCTTTACATGTCGGTTGTCGCCACACTGGGTGGCCTGTTCCTGCTGTCCCAGCACCGCCGGGGTGAGCAATTCTGGAACGCCTTGCCCCGCCCCGAGGCGAAAACCATATTCGAGGCCGTGATCAGTGCGCTGACTTCGGCAAGCCGCTGGATCACCGACACACTGCATAATGGCGTGATCAGCCGCTATGCCATCATCCTGATCGCCTTTACCGTGGGGCTTGGGTACTACGCCTATGCGACCGGTTCTATCGGCGCGCAGACGCGCGATCCCCTGCCGCTGCAGGTGATCCCAGTGATCGGCTGGATTTGTCTGGTGGGAGCCACCCTGGCCATCATGTGGTTCCACCGCAACCGCCTATTGTCGCTTGTATTGATCGGTGTCGTTGGTCTGATCGTTTCGATGGCCTTCAACTATCTGTCGGCCCCCGACCTTGCGCTGACCCAGATCTCGGTCGAGGTGGTAACGATGATCCTGTTGCTGCTGTCGCTGAACTTTCTGCCCACCGATACGCCTTGGGACAGCAGCGCCGCGCGGCGCTGGCGGGATGCAGCGATCTCGGTCGTAGCGGGGATCGGATCCGGTGCCCTGATCTATGCGCTGATGTTGCGGGATTTTGCCTTCCCCACGATCTCGGATTTCCACCTGGCCAATTCGTACAAGGGCGGAGGCGGCACCAATGTGGTGAACGTAATCCTCGTGGATTTCCGAGGCTTTGATACGTTCGGCGAGATTATCGTGCTGGGCATCGCCGCCCTGATCATCTTTGCCCTGACCGAGTCCGTTCTGGGCACGAATGTGCGCGCCTATCTGCTGAACCGCAAACCACATTGGCCACAGTCGGGGGACTCGCATCCGCTGATGATGGTCGTCGTGACCCGGATGATGATGCCGATCGCGCTGATGGTGGGAGCATACATCTTTTTCCGTGGGCACAATCAGCCCGGCGGCGGGTTCATCGCCGGTTTGATTGTCGCCATTGCCTATCTGATGCAATACATGGCCAGCGGCTATACCTGGGCCATTGAACGGCAGAGGTTCTACTACCATGGGTCTATCGGGTGGGGCGTGCTGATAGCCGCTGCAACAGGGATCGGTGCATGGTTCAATGAGCGTCCGTTCCTGACCAGCGATTTCGGTTATATCCACTGGCCGCCGCTGGAAGAGTTCGAATGGGCCACAGCTATCCTGTTTGACACTGGCGTGTTCCTCGCCGTGCTTGGCGCGGTGATGCTGGCGCTGGACAGCCTGTCGCGCTTTGCGTGGCAGCCGGGCATGGCGCAGGAATTCCCGATGGATATCAACCCGCTGCGGGACCGCGACACAAAAGACGATAACGAGAAGGAGCAGGCCTGATGGAAGCGCTCGTAGCCTCAGCCGTAGGCGTCATGACCGCTGCCGGGATCTTCCTGATCCTGCGCCGCCGAACCTTTCCCGTCATCCTGGGCCTTTCCCTGCTGACCTATGCGGTGAACGTGTTCCTGTTTGCCACAGGCCGGTTGGCGTTGGATGCACCTGCGGTGCTGAACAAATACAAGGACGTGCCCTACACCGACCCGCTGCCGCAGGCGCTGGTGCTGACGGCCATCGTAATTTCGTTCGGGATGACGGCAGTGATCGTGATGATTGCCCTCTCGGCCTATCTGTCGGCCAAGGATGATCACATCGACATGCGTGGACAAAACAATACCGATGCGCCGGGAGAAGACGCATGAACCACTGGATCGTCGCTCCGATCGTTCTGCCCGCGATCCTGGCCCCGTTCATCATCATGGTCCTGCGCTATCATCTGGACCTGCAACGCATCTTCTCGGTCGCTGGTGTGGTGGGCCTATTGGGTATTGCCCTGACCATCACCGCGCAGGCCGCTGGCGGAGATATTCTGGTCTATGAGTTGGGCAACTGGCCTGCGCCATTCGGCATCGTTTTGGTACTGGACCGGCTTTCTGCGATGATGGTGCTACTGACCGCGCTGTTGGCCCTGCCTATCGTGCTCTACGCCATCGCCTCGGGCTGGGACGACCGAGGCAAACATTTCCACGCCCTGTTTCACTTCCAGCTCATGGGTGTGTGCGGAGCCTTCCTGACCGGCGACGCCTTTAACCTTTTCGTTTTTTTCGAAGTGCTGCTGATCGCCTCATACGGATTGATGACGCATGGAGGCGGCGCAACCCGCCTGAAAGCAGGCGTGCAATATGTGGCCTATAACCTGCTGGGCTCTACCCTGTTTCTGTTTGCTCTGGGTACGCTTTATGCCGTCACAGGCACGCTGAACATGGCCGATATGGCGGTGCGCGTGGCTGAACTGCCTGCCGAAGATACGGCCTTGCTGCGGGTCGGCGCAGTGCTGCTTCTACTGGTCTTTTGTATCAAGGCCGCCGTTCTTCCGCTGCACTTCTGGTTGCCTGCCAGCTATGCCAACGCGCCGTTACCGGTGGCCGCACTGTTTGCGATCATGACCAAGGTTGGGGCCTATTCGATCCTGCGGATGTACACGCTGGGCTTCGGTCCCGAGGTTGAGGCCACCCAAGGCCTGGTGGGCTCTTGGCTGCAACCAGCGGCTCTGGTGACACTGGCCATTGGGACCATCGGCATTTTGGGCGCACAGCATATCGCGCAGATGGTGGCGTTCTGCGCCATCGCCTCGATGGGGACATTGTTGATCGCAATCTCTTTGTTTACCGAGACCGCTACGGCTGCGGCGCTGTATTACATCTACCACTCGACCCTTGCCACGGCGCTGCTGTTCCTGATCGCGGATATGGTGGTCGAACGCCGCGGCGGGTCCATCGCTCCCACCGCGCCGATGCCGCAGGGCGGGCTGATCTCGGCCCTGTTCTTTGTAGGGGCCATCGCCCTGGCTGGGATGCCACCCCTGTCAGGCTTTATCGGCAAGTTGCTGGTGCTGGATGCCGCACGAGATGCGCCTGACGCCAACGCGATCTGGGCGGTTGTCCTGATCGGGTCCTTCGTGACAATCGTCGGTTTGGCCCGCGCGGGTACGGTAATCTTCTGGAAAAGCCACGACATCCAGCACAATCCTGCAACCGACCTTGAAAAAGAAGAAGAGGCGCTGGCCAGCCCTGCCCCCGAGCCCCACCCCGGACTGGCCTTTACATCGGTCTTTGCGGCAGTTCTGGGTCTGGTCCTGCTGACACTCTTTGCGGGTCCGGCGCTGAAATATGCCAGCAACACGGCTGAGCAGCTCTTTACCCCAGAAAACTATATCGCTGCCGTATTGGGAGAGAACGGATGATCAGATTGCTGCACCGGATATTCCCGCACCCGCACCTGACCTTCCTGCTGACGGTGGTTTGGGTGCTGCTGGCCAATACCGGCTCGCTCAACTCGGTGGTGTTCGGGTTGTTGCTGGGGATCATCATCCCCTTTGTCACGCAACCCTATTGGCCCGACCGGCCGAAACTGCGCAACTGGCCGATGATCGCCGAATACATGCTGGTCGTGCTGTGGGACATCGTGATCGCCAATATAACCGTGGCCAGGATCATCCTGTTCAAACGCGATGCCGACCGGCAACCCAACTGGGTCTCGATTCCATTGGAACTGCGCACCCCCGAGGCGATCACCGTGCTGGCCGGAACGATCACCATGACGCCCGGCACAGTCAGCTGTGATCTGTCCGCACAAGGCCATAACTTGCTGGTTCACTGCCTCGACGCCCCCGACCCTGAGGCGGTACGTGACGAGATCAAGCAACGCTATGAGCGCCGCCTGAAGGAGATTTTCGAATGATTGTCACCTATGCCATCTGGTTCGCTTTCGCCTGTTTCGGCGCAGCGATCATGCTGTGTCTCTACCGGATCATCTCGGCCGAGGGGGTCGGCACCCGCGTTCTGGCGCTGGACACGATGGTGATCAACACTATCGCGCTGATGATCCTGTACGGGCTTGCATTGGGGACCGAGATCTTTTTCGAATCCGCCATGATCATTGCCATGCTGGGTTTTGTCTCCACCGTAGCCTATGCGCGCTTCATGCTGCGCGGCAATATCATCGAGTGAGGGCGGCATGACGATTATCTTCGAATTTCTGATTGCTTTCTTTCTGGTCGTTTCGGGCATCTTCGGCTTTGTAGGGTCCTATGGGATGATCAAGCTGAAGGACCCGATGTCGCGCCTGCATGCACCCACTAAGGCCACCACGCTGGGCGTAGGCGGGGTGCTACTGGCGTCGATCGGCCATTCGGTTCTGCTCGAAGGCAAGCTCTCGCTGCACGAGCTTCTGATCACGCTCTTTTTGTTCCTGACCGCGCCGATCACGGCCCTGTTCATTGCCAAATGGCATATTCATCGCCATGAAAAGCCAAGCGATCTGCCGGATGCGGGCGAGGATGAGCTTTGGGCCACCCACGCGGTCGAGCAGGTCGAGGACGTCCCTGACCACACAGCGAACTGACCCTGATGCATACTTCTCCGCTGCCTCTGACCCGCGATCTGGTTCTTGTCGGCGGCGGCCATACGCACGCGCTGCTGCTGCGCAAATGGGGCATGAATCCTTTGCCCGGCGCACGCGTGACCGTGATCAACCCCGGCCCCACCGCGCCGTATTCCGGCATGTTGCCGGGGTTTGTGGCCGGGCATTACCAACGCGCAGAACTGGATATTGATCTGGTGAGGCTGGCCCGGTTCGCTGGCGCGCGGGTCATTTTGGGCAAGGTCGAGGGAATAGATCTGGATACCCGTTGCGTGCGCGTACCAGGCCGCCCTCCCGTGGCTTTTGACGTGGCCTCGGTTAACATTGGCATCACCTCGGACATGCCCGCCCTGCCCGGATTTTCTGATCACGCGGTGCCCGCTAAACCTCTGGGTCCGTTTGCCGCCAGATGGGGCGAATATCTTGAACGCACGGGCCCTGCTTCGGTCGTTGTGATTGGCGGCGGAGTGGCCGGGGTTGAGTTGGTGATGGCCATGGCCCACGCCCTGCGCGCCAAGGGACGTGTGGCGCAGGTCACGTTGATCGACAATGCGCAGGCGTTGACGGCGACAGCGGACAAGGCCGCTGCAACCATCCGCAAGGCCATGGAGGGGCTTGGGGTTGACGTGATCGAAGGCGCGACCATTGCAAAGATCACCAGCGAAACCGTCGTGCTGGAAGACGGCCGCCAAATCCCTGCCAGTTTCGTGACAGGCGCAGCCGGAGCGCGCCCTTATGCCTGGATGGCCGATACCGGGCTGGAGATGCAGGATGGTTTTATCCGGGTGAACGGCTTCCTCCAGTCCAGCGATCCCGCGATTTTCGCCGCCGGAGATTGCGCGCATCTGTCCGAAAACCCGCGCCCCAAAGCGGGCGTTTACGCGGTGCGCGAGGCACCGATCCTGTTCAACAACCTGCGGGCCATGCTCGGGGCGGGCCGGATGCGCAGGTATCAGCCGCAGAAAGACTATCTGAAACTAATCTCGCTGGGCGAGAAGTCAGCCTTGGGCGAGCGCCTCGGAACATCGTTCAGTGGCCCTTTGATGTGGCGTTGGAAAAACCACATTGATCAGACCTTTATGAACAAGTTTCGCCACCTGCCCCAGATGGAACCGCCTGCAATGCCGCGACTTCACGCCAGCGGTCTACATGAAGCGTTGGGCAACAAACCCATGTGTGGCGGCTGCGGTGCCAAAGTCGGGCACGGTGCGCTGCACGCTGCATTGAAACACCTGCCCGAGGTACAACGAGAGGACATCCACTCCCTGCCCGGCGACGATGCCGCCTTGGTTCATACTGGTGGCGTACGGCAGGTCATCACCTCGGACCATCTGCGAAGCGTCTCAGATGATCCAGTACTGATGACACGCATCGCCGCAGTTCATGCCTTGGGCGATATCTGGGCAATGGGCGCTACGCCACAGGCCGCTACAGCGACCATCATCCTACCCCGCATGACGCCTGAATTGCAGCGCAGAACGATGGCCGAGATCATGGCAACCGCCAGCGAGGTCATCCGCGAAGCCGGGGCTGAGATCGTGGGCGGTCATAGCTCGATGGGGGATGAGATGACCATCGGGTTCACCCTGACCGGACTGTGCTCGCGCGCGCCGATCACCCTGTCCGGGGCGCATACGGGCGATGCTTTGATCCTGACCAAACCCTTGGGCAGCGGCGTTCTAATGGCTGCTGAAATGGCCGGCCAAGCCGACGGGGACTGGATCACCAAAGCCTATGAACAGATGACCCACCCGCAAGCCGAAGCGTCTCGGATTCTGGCCGATGCCCACGCGATGACGGATGTCACCGGGTTTGGGCTGGCGGGGCATCTCATGGGCATGTGTCAGGCCTCGGGCTGTGGCGCAACGATGGATCTGGATGCAATTCCATTGATGACCGGCGCGCTCGACTTGGCCAAGCTGGGGGTCCGGTCCACGATTTTCGACGAAAATCGTTCCATCGCACTGGATCTGCCATCCGGTGGAAAGGCCGATCTGTTGTTCGATCCGCAAACCGCAGGTGGGCTTTTGGCCGCGGTCGCGGCGGATAAGGCTCACAATCTTTGCGAACGGTTGCACAAAGCGGGATATCCGGCGGTGGTGATCGGCCATATGACCGAAGCCGCAGGGCTGCGCCTTCAGGACTGATCCAGAACCGTCTGCACCTGAGAAGCGACCTGCTCCAACCCCTTGGCATCCAGCGTCGGCACATCAACCCGCGCAATCACATCCGCCTTCCGGGCACGGCTGGATTTCGCATAGGCCGGGTCATAGTGTTGCTGCATCAGAGCCTGCGTCAACGCCAGCTTGTCGCCCGCCTCGATCAGGGTAAGCCAACCGTCGACCACCTCATGCCCGCGATGAGACCGGAGCGGAAACAGCCTGTCCCGCAATCGAGCTGTGTCAGATAAAATATCATCATAGGCCCGCACCAGATAAGCCGAGCGCGCCTCAAGCGGTGCGCAGATGTGAATGCGCGGCGCGGCACATAACGCGGTCCACAGTGAGGGCGGCAGGATCAAAGACCCGATCTTGGAAGATTCCGCCTCGACCACCACGGGATGTGCGGGATCAAGGGCGCAGAGCGCCGCCGCAAGCGCGGATTCAAATGCTTTCTGACTAGGTTGACCTCCGGGCTGTTCCCCAAGCAGCGAGCCGCGGTGATTGGCCAACCCTTCCAGGTCCAGCACCTGAACACCGCGGATGTTCAGACGGGCCAGCAATTCAGTCTTGGCAGTTCCGGTGTAGCCATCCAGCGCGAACAGACGATGCGGCAGAGGGTCCTCGTAGAGATATCGGTTCACCAAACGGCGATAGGTGCGATAGCCGCCCTCGATCACTTCGGCCCGCCAACCGATCTGTTGCAGCATCCAGGTGAATGAGCCCGAGCGTTGCCCACCGCGCCAGCAATAGACCAGAGGTTTCCACCCGCCCTCATGATGCGCCAGGCTGTTTTCGATATGGTTGGCGGCATTGCGAAACACCAGCGCTGCACCCAACTTGCGGGCCAGAAATGGGCTTTGTTGCACATAGATCGTCCCGACCCGCGCGCGTTCTTCATTGTCCAGAACCGGCAAGCTGATCGCGCCCGGAAGGTGATCTTCGGCGTATTCGGCAGGGCTGCGCACGTCGATCACGGTGTCAAACCCATGCGCATAAAGGTCAGGAAGGCTGTGGAATTTCAAAACCATGTCAAAGGTCTATCGCGCGTAAGCTGGATTGCAAAGAAGAACGCTCAACCTGCGACGGGCTCGATCAGGCTCGCTCCGCTGGCCCGGTTGGAGTTCACGGCGGGATCGACCCGGTAATAGCTCAGCAAGCCCTCAGGCCCCGGTACCATCAGACGGGCGGCTCCTTTCCCTGCCTCACCCAGCCACAAGGGCCAGTCCTGTGGCTCAAGGATCAGCGGCATTCGATGGTGGATCGCACTCAGAGTGTCATTGGCCGAGGTCGTGACGATGGCGCAGGTCGGCTGCCGGGCTTCCTCAGCGCCCCAGTTCTGCCAGACACCAGCAAAGGCGATGGGCGCATGATCGAGGCGATGAATATACCATGGCAACCTGTTGCCTTGTTCGGTCTTGGTCCATTCATAAAACCCCGTCGCCACGATCAGACAGCGCCCTTCGCGGCAGGCCGCGCGAAAGGCTGGTTTCTCGGCCAGGGTCTCGGCACGCGCGTTGATCAGCAGGGGCCCAGCGGTTTCGGTCTTGTACCAATGCGGCAGGAACCCCCAGCGCATCGGATCCAGGGTCCGCCCGTTTTCGCTCGCGCGCACCACATGTACCTGATTTGTGGGGCAAACATTGAAATTGGGCACAGCCGGCAAGCTGTTGGACGGCCGCGCGGCAAAAAGCTGAGCCATCGCATCATTCGGAAGAGTTATTGCAAACCGTCCGCACATGGGTAATGAACCACCTATATTTCCTTCTTACAGGCACCGGGTCATATGCAAAACCAAACAGCCAATACCCTTAAAAGCAAGGCTTTGTCAGCGCTGGAGACCGGCAAGCCGCACCAGGCGCTAAAAAAAGCTCAACTGGGATTGAAGAAGTTTCCAAAAGACAGCGATTTTCACGCCATCGCAGGCTTTGTCCTGACCGAAATGAAGCAATATAGGAAGTCGATCCCGCATTTCGTGGAAGCCGCGCGGATGAAGCCGCAAGACCCGCAATTCGTAGAGAATTTGGCCAATGCGTTGATGCAAACCGGCCAGATTCCAAAAGCGCTGGATTATGCCGAACAGAAACTTGAGATCTTTCCCAACAACAAAGAGCTCAACCGTGTTCTGGATGAAATCTACCTGAAAGGTAACAACTGGCGTCAGATCATTGATCACACAACCAAAAAGCTGGCCGCAGACCCTGACAATGTCGACCTTCTTTCGACACGGGCGCGGGCCTATGGGCGGGTCGGGTTCGACGAGGACAGTTCAAACGATATTAACCATGCCTACCGGATCGCACCGGAAAGCCACAAAGTCGCGTTACTAAAGGCAGTCAACTTGCATCAAGGCGGTGACAAGGCGGGAACCAAGGCTATCCTGGAGCGGATTCTGAACGAAAACCCGGACCACATCAATTCGTTGCTGCAACTTTCTACGATGGTAGGTGGTGCGGAAGCCGGAAGCTTGCTCAAAAACGTTGAAAGCGCGATTGAGAGATCGGAACACAAGCTATCCGAATTGGAATTTGCCAAGGCGCATCTGACACACAAAATCGATGGCTTGGACGCGGCCATGCCGCAATTCGAAAAGGCCAACGCGGTTCAGCACGATTCCAATCCATATAATTTTGAATCCGAAGAGGAAAAACTGGGCACGGTCACACGTCAATTTTCTGAAGGCAATCAAATATTGGCAAATGACGTAAGCGAAGGACCCTTGCCAATATTCGTCGTCGGCCAACCGCGTTCAGGCACGACCTTGATGGAGATGATGCTGAGTTCAGACCCCAACATTGCTGGTTGTGGTGAACTTATGCTCGGGTCCGACCTCTCGGTTAACTTCTGGCAAGGCAAGGATACCTTCGATACGGCATCTGCCGCTCAGTTCGCGCAGGAATTTCGCAAACTGATGCCTCCGATCCCTGAAGGGTCCATAGCCTTTGTCGACAAGATGCCCCATAATTTCCAACGTGTGGGCTATTTGCTGTCCGCCTTCCCGAATGCGCGGGTGATCAACATGCAGCGCGATCCACGCGATGTAGGGCTGTCGAAATGGATCCGGCGCTTTCCCGCAGGCGGGATGCGCTATGCGTCAAACCAAAAGGCTATTGCACACACGGCCAACCTGTACCGGCGCTATATGGCGCATTGGGAAAAAGTGTTCGGGGATCGCATCCTGACCGTTCCTTACGAAAAACTCGTGGCCGATCCCGAGACCTACAGCAAGAAGGTCGCTGCGTTCTGCGGCATCGAATGGTCCGATGCGATGATGCATCCGGAAGAGAACAAAAAACAGGTTAGAACGGCCAGCATCGACCAGGTGCGCAACAAAATCTCCACCAAATCTGTCGGCGGATGGCGCAGCGTCAGGCACCATCTTCAGCCAATGCTGGACGGTATCGATCCCGCGCTTTGGCCTGAATACGAATTCGACTGATCCCAATAGAAAAAGGCCGCATCCGTACGATGCGGCCTATCAGTTTTCTGCACCTAAGGTGTCATTTCTGCTTAATGCGCCCGTCCAGATACGGGGTGTACGGCGCGTTGGCGGCCAGATATTCGGCCGTCACGTCAGCCAGGTCCGGGCCATAATCATAGGCGTTCTTGTCATCGCCTTCGAACATGTCATAGCCGTCGCCGCCATTACGGACATAGTTGTTGGTCACGACAAGATAGGTCGCCGCCGGGTCAATCGGCACAAAGCCCCCATCCTTGGCTACCATCACATCGCTGATACGCCCTTCGTTCGGCGCAACCGCAGGATCCCATGTGAAAGTCATACCGGCCACTTGCGGGAAACGGCCCTTGACCTCTTCCACCTGGCTCACACCGTTTTCCAGCGCATCAATGACGCCCTGACCGCTGATCTGGAAGGTCGAGAGCGTGTTTTGGAACGGCAGCACGGTCAGCACTTCGCCCATGGTCACGTCACCCGGATCAATCGAGGCACGCAAACCACCCGAGTTTGCAATTGCAATCTGCACACCCTGATCGGCAACACGGGCCAGCATGGCATCGGCTACAAGATTGCCCATCTGGCATTCTTGCACTCGGCAGACAGCGCGGTCGCCCTCAATCGCGTCAGCAGCACTTGCCACAACCTTGTTGCGAATCTCGTCCAGCGGCACGGCCAGTTCCGCGATGCGATCCAGCGCCGACTGATCCTCGGTCACAGTGTTGTCCATGATCAGCGGCTCGCCCGCGGCTTCGACCACATTGCCGTCGTCATCGAAGGTCACGTTCAGCTCACCCAGGAATTTGCCATAGGCATAGGCCTGAACAATCTGGACCCCGTTCACCACGGTTGGATAGGGACCCGCCGCCTTGTCCGAGACGTTGGACAGATACGTGTTGGAATGCCCCCCCACGATCACATCGACACCAGTTGTTTCGCTGGCCACGCGTTGGTCCACGCCAAAGCCCGAATGGCTGAGTACGATGATCTTGTTCACCCCCTCGCCGGTCAGTCTGTCAACTTCGGCCTGCACCGCCGGGACCGGGTCCGAAAAGGTTATGTTCGGGCCAGGTGAGGCCAGATCATGGGTGTCTTCCGGGGTCAGGCCGATCAGGCCGATCTTCTCGCCGCCCACTTCAATCACGGTCGATTTCTTGATCTTGTCGGTCAGCAGCTCTTCGTCTTTGACATCGGCGTTCGACATCAGCACTGGAAAATCGACCGAGTCGATGAAACCGCGCAGAACCTCGGGCCCGTCGTCGAATTCGTGGTTGCCCACGGTCATCGCGTCATAACCCAGCTTGTTCATGAACTCAGCCGCGACCTTGCCCTTGTAATAGGTATAGAACAGGGACCCCTGAAATTGGTCTCCGCCATCCACAAGGATCGAGTTCTCGGCACGGCCACGGGCATCGTTCACTGCCGTTACCAAACGGGCCGAGCCACCAAAGCACTCGCCTTCGGCATTGTCTTCAGCGCTACAGCCGCTGTCATATTTGTTGATCGGCTCGAACCGGGCGTGGAAATCGTTGGTATGCAGGATCGTCAGCTTATATTCGGCTGCGGCCATGCCTGCTGTCAGGCCCAGAACGGCGACCGATGTCAGTAAGCGGGTGAACATGTTCAAACTCCCAATTGTTATTTGTCGTGATCGTGCGCCGTGCTGCGCAAAGAGTCAAAGGGGGAAATCCAGCTTGATTCTACCCGCCGTGCGGGGCATCACGGCCCCATGCTGATTTACAAGATTTTCCGGGCCGACGAATGGGCCGCGTTGCAGTCCGATGGGGCGACGGATGGTGCTCCGATTGATGTGGCGGATGGCTATGTCCATTTTTCGACGGCCGAGCAAGCAGCCGAGACAGCGGCCAAGCATTTCGCCGGTATCGACGGTCTGACCCTGTTGGCCTGCGACGCCGACGCGATGGGCGACGACCTGAAATGGGAGGTCTCGCGCGGGGGCGCGCTGTTTCCGCATCTCTACCGGCAGATCAGGATGACGGATGTGCATTGGGCCAAGCCTTTGCCTTTTGACGGACAGGCCCACCAGTTCCCCGAGGAGATGGAATGACCCGCTACGTCGACCCAGATCGCGCGCAGTTCGCGGCGTTCAAGGATCTGGACCGCGATCATCCGATCGAGATGCTCAATCTGGTGAAATTCCGCGCCAAGGCCGCGTACCCGGATGACCACGATCTGGCCGCTGCCGGTCTGACCGGCGCGCAGGCCTATCGCAACTACGGGAGCGACACCGCCCCGATCATCGCTCGTATCGGCGCACATATTCTATGGAGCGGCGCGTTTCAAACAACCCTGATCGGCCCGCAGGACGAGGTTTGGGACGCAGTCTTTATCGCCAGCTATCCCACCGCTCATGCCTTCATGGAAATGGTCACGGACCCGGATTACCAAAAAGCGGTCGTGCATCGTCAGGCAGCGGTGGACACGTCGCGGCTTATCCGTTGCGCGCCGACCCAAGGCAGAGAGAGCTTCGGATGAAACTGACCGAGAAACTGGGCCTTGCCGCCCTGCACCGGATGGATCCGGAAGCCGCGCATGGGATGTCGATCAAGGCGTTGAAAGCGGGGCTAGCCCCCGCGCCCGGTCCTGTGACCTCGTCCCGGTTGCGCACACAGGTGGCTGGGCTTGATCTGCCCAACCCGGTTGGGCTGGCCGCTGGTTTCGACAAGAACGGCGAGGTTCTGACACCTCTGTCCCGCGTGGGCTTCGGGTTTATCGAGGTCGGTGCCGTGACCCCATGCCCGCAGCCCGGCAACCCCAAACCACGCCTGTTTCGCCTGTCCGAAGACAAGGCCGCCATCAACCGCTTTGGCTTCAACAACGAAGGCATGGAGGTCATGGCCACTCGTCTGGCGGATCGCCCCAAAGACGCTGTGATCGGCCTGAACCTAGGTGCGAACAAGGACAGCGACGACCGCCCCGGCGACTTTGCCAAGGTGCTGGCTCATTGCGCGGCACATCTGGATTTCGCGACGGTCAATGTCTCGTCCCCTAACACCGAGAAACTGCGCGACCTGCAGGGCAAGGCTGCGCTCAGTGCGTTGCTAGGCGGAGTGATCGAAACCCGCGATGCCCTGCCCCGTCCCCTGCCTGTCTTCCTGAAGATCGCCCCCGATCTGACCGAAGGCGAATTGCAAGACATTGCTGATGTCGCTCGGGAAACCGGCGTGGATGCGGTGATCGCCACCAATACCACCCTGTCCCGCGACGGGCTGCGAAGTGTGCATAAGGATCAGGCCGGAGGTCTGTCCGGCGCACCTCTGTTCGAGAAATCCACCCGCGTATTAGCCCGGCTGAGCCAGTTGACAGAAGGTCAAATCCCTCTGATCGGTGTTGGTGGGATCAGCACGGCGGAACAGGCCTATGCCAAGATTTGCGCCGGAGCCTCTGCCGTGCAGTTCTACACGGCGATGGTTTATGGCGGCATCTCATTGGCCGCTGAGATCGTGCAGGGGTTGGATAAACTTCTGGCGCGCGACGGGTTCGACACTGTCGCACAGGCTGTGGGCAGTAAACGTGAGGACTGGTTATGATCGAATATTGGCACAACCCCCGCTGTTCCAAATCCCGCGCGGGACTGGCGTTGCTTGAGGAAAAAGGCGCGCAGGTCGAGGTGCGGAAGTACCTTGAAGACGCCCCCTCGGCGGATGAGTTGCGCGCAACACTGGCCCTTTTGAACGTACCCGCCATCGACATGATGCGGACAGGGGAGAAACAGTTCAAGGAACTCGGGCTGACCAAAACCACGTCAGAGAACGCATTGATCACGGCCATGGCGAAACACCCGATCCTGATCGAGCGCCCTCTGGCGATCAATGGCGACAAGGCCGCCATCGGACGCCCGCCCGAGAAACTGCTGGACCTGCTTTAAGCGATCTGAGCCTCAAGCCGGGGATAACGCCATCCCAAGGTCAATCCCCGCGCAATGTTCAGAACCATCAACGCGGCCCAAAGGCCGTGATTGCCCAGCGTCGGCACCAGTAAGAACAGGGCGACCACATAGATCGCAACCGACTGGATCATCGCGTTGCGCATATCCCGCGTCCAGGTTGCCCCGATATAGATGCCGTCAAACATCCAGCTTGCCACCCCGATCACCGGGGCCAGCGCCGCCCAGATCAGGTATTCTCGCGCAGCCAGACGAACCTCGGGCGAGGTGGACATCAGGTCGATCAGCGCAGGCCCGGCAAGGTAAAACACTGCGCCCAAGGCAAAGGCTCCGCCCACACCCCACTGCGATGCCAAGACCGAAGCCCGCCGCACTTGATACCGGTCCCGCGCACCCACTGCGCCGCCCACCAGCGCCTCGGCTGAAAAGGCGAATCCGTCCAGCGCAAAAGCCGTGATCTCCAGAAACTGCAGTAGGACCTGATTGGCCGCCAGATTAACATCGCCCAGATCGGACCCCACAAACAGGAAGGTGGTGAATGAGCCCGTCAACAGGACCGACCGGATCATGATATCCGCATTCACCTGCACCATCCGACGCAAACGCGCGGCGTTGAATATGCGGGGCCAGTCGCGCCACTGATTGCCGCCGAACGCGCTGCGACACAGCCACAGACCCAACGCCAGACCAGTCCACTCGGCGATCAAAGTGGCGATGGCGACGCCTTCGACACCCCAGCCCAGTCCCAGAACAAACCAAAGGTCTAACAGGATGTTCAGCCCGTTCATCCAGATCTGAAGCAGGAACACGCCGCGCGTGCGTTCGATTGCTATCAACCAGCCGGTCACGGCATAAAGCGCTATTGTCGCCGGCGCCCCCCAGATCCGAATTTCAAGGTATGCGCGAGTCAGGGACTCGACCTCGGGACTGGCCGGGGACAGCGCGAAGGCCCCCCAGAACACCCATACTTGCGTAGCGATGAATACAAGACCAGCGGCACCGCCCAGCAGTAGGCCGCGCATCAACAGCGCACCGGTCTCGGCTGTATCGCCTGCGCCGCGCGCCTGCGCTGCAAGACCGGTCGTACCCATGCGCAAGAACCCGAAAATCCAGTAAATCGCTGACAGGATCACCGCGCCCATGCCAACGGCTCCGATGGGGGCCGCCTGCCCCATCTGGCCCACAACGCCGGTATCGACCGCGCCCAAAATCGGAACGGTGGCGTTTGACAACACGATAGGAAGGGCAATCTTCAGCACCCGTCCATGCGTTATTGGCGCCGAGGCGTCCTGCATGGATGCTAGCTACCCTTGGTCATAGGTTGTGGCATCAGGAAATGACCCGTGGCCTGCGCAAAGGGGCGCGCATGATTGTCCTGCCATGCTTCGACCCGGACCGAGGCATAGCGACGCCCCGACCGGCTGATGATAGCCCGCGCATAGGCATCGCGCGGCAGACCGGATCGCAGATAGTCGACCGTGAAATCCACGGTTTTGGGAAAGCGGATCGTCTCATCCCGCGCGATCTGCTCGGCATCCAGCTCACCGCTCTCGATGCTGGGCAGGAAATACTCCCAACTCAAGGTGATCACGGCCGTGACCTCAAGGAAGGCTGCGGTGACGCCCCCATGCAGGGCGGGAAGGATCGGATTTCCGATGAGCTTTTCGTCATAGTTCAACACCCCGGTCAGCTCATCCCCACGCCGATCAAAGCTGAAATCCATGAACCGGATATAAGGCACTCCATCGACAATCGCGTTCAGCGCCGCGTCCCGGCGCTGTTTGACTACTTGTACGGGTTCGGGACGTTTGCGCGCCATTAGAGCCCCTCCACCGTGAAAGAGCCCGAGGCCGTGGCCACCGGCAGGTCCTGATTTTCGTCCATCGCGGTCGCGCGTACGAAGGCCACGTTACGGGTGATGTGGTAGCAGGTCGCGCGCGTGGTGATGGTCTGACCCGGAGTTGCCGCGCGCATATAATCGATGCGCAAATCGATGGTCGCCGTGCCACCGGGCGCGGACGGGTGGCTCATGACAGCGGCGCCGCAACAGGTGTCCAGAACGGCAAATACAGCGCCGCCATGGATGACCCCAGTGCGCGGATCGCCCACCAATTCCACGTTATAGGGCATTGTAATCGCAGCCTCTCCGTTACCGATTTCAGTCAGCGTCATGCCCAGCGCCCTGGCATGTGGGATCGCCTCGATGAACTGACGCGCGATAGCAGCTTTGTCGACCATCTATTTGTACCTTCTTGGTTTCTCCCTTTATGAGCGCGTGCCCCCCAAAAGAGCAAGCCCACCTGTTGCGCTTGTCAGGCGTAGGTCATAGGCTGCGCCAGAGGAGATCAGGAATGCCCGACGACCGTTTGTCATTCAAAGAGATGTGCGCCCAGTTCGATGTGACACCGCGCACCCTGCGCTATTATGAGTATATCGAGCTGTTGCAACCCGACCGCGAAGGCCGTGCGCGATTCTATGGTCCACGCGAATGCGCCCGCATGACGCTGATCATGCGGGGGCGCAAATACGGCTTTCCCTTGGAAGACATCCGCCAATGGCTGCTGATATACGAAGATCAGGGCAACCAGGCGCAGATGAAGGCTTTTGTCGACTTGGCCGATGTCCAATTAGTTGAACTACACAAGCAAAAGCAGCAACTGGATGAGGCGATCGACGCTCTGAAAACCATGCGCGATCAGACCGCCAGGTCGCTGGATTGACCTCATCGCCTATTGCGGCCCTCTTGAAGCCCCGCAAAAGGGATTGCTGTTGCAATTCCCGTTTCAATTGGGTGTTGGCCAGCTGTCGAAATCTGAAAATAACGTGACGTGACGTTGGGGATTTCACCCTCAAACAGACTTGACGCAAACGGAAGTTACGTCAACTAAAGTTGTGACGTAGCGTTTGCATTACGTGAACGTCATCTCCGTGTTGTAAGTGGCGCATCGACTGCGCAACTGTACTTGATAGACGCCAGTGACAAGAGTGCTGAAACCATGACCGAAGATCTGATGACCATTCGTGAAATGTGCGAGACCTATGACGTCACGCCGCGCACATTGCGGTTTTACGAGGCCAAAGAACTTTTGTTCCCGATCCGCGAGGGGCAAAAACGCCTGTTCACCAAACGCGACCGGGCGCGCCTGAAACTGATTCTGCGCGGCAAGCGCTTTGGCTTTAGCCTAGAAGAAATCCGGCAACTTCTGGATCTGTATCATGTGGGGGATCAGCAGATGACGCAGATGACCCGCACGTTTGAGATCGCCCGCGAGCGTCTGACCGATATGGAGGCCCGCCGCGAAGAACTGACGCAGGCCATCGACGATCTGAAGGAACAGTTGCGTTGGGGCGAGAAAGTGATCGCCTCGATGAAGAACGAAAAAAAAGCCGCCGAGTAGCCCTGCGGCCCCACCTCCGGACATTTGAGATTAAAGGGAGCTTCTTATGCCCGTCTATAACGCGCCAACAAAAGACATGCAGTTCATTCTGCACGAAGTCCTCAACGTTTCGGGGTCGAAAATCCCCGGTTACGACGAATTGGAAGCCGAATTCACCGGTGCCGTTCTCGAGGAAGCCGGCAAAATCGCAACAAACGTCCTGCACCCGCTGAACGTTGTGGGTGACACCGAAGGTGTGCGCCACGAAAACGGAGTCGTCTACACGCCGACCGGCTTCAAAGACGGTTTCGAGCAGATGAAAGAAGGCGGCTGGACCGGCTTGGATATGCCCGAGGAATTCGGCGGTCAGAACATGCCTTATGTCCTGGGTAGCGCGGTGGGCGAGTTCTTTCAGTCCGCCAACCAAGCCTTCACCATGTATCAGGGTCTGACCCACGGCGCGGCTTCGGCCATTCTCGCCCACGGCACCGACGAGCAGAAGGCCACCTATCTGCCCAACATGGTCAGCTGTGAATGGACCGGCACCATGAACCTGACCGAACCGCATTGCGGCACCGATCTGGGCCTGATGCGCACCAAGGCTGAACCGCAGGACGACGGCAGCTATAAGGTGTCAGGTCAGAAGATCTTTATCTCGGCCGGTGATCACGACATGGCCGACAACATCATCCACCTGGTTCTGGCCAAAATCCCCGGCGGCCCCGAGGGCATCAAGGGTGTCTCGCTGTTCATCGTGCCCAAGTTCATGGTCAACGAAGACGGCTCGCTGGGCGAACGCAACGGTGTTTCGGTCGGCAAGGTCGAAGAGAAAATGGGCATCCACGGCAACTCGACCTGTGTGATGAACTATGACGAAGCCACCGGATTTTTGCTGGGCGATCTGCACAAAGGTATGCGCGCCATGTTCACCATGATGAACGAAGCGCGTCTGGGTGTGGGTATGCAAGGTCTGGCACAAGCCGAGGCCGCCTATCAGAACGCTGTCGAATACGCCAAGGACCGCCTGCAGGGCCGTGACGTGACCGGAGCGAAAAACCCCGATGGCCCGGCCGATCCGCTGATCGTACACCCTGATATTCGCCGTAGCCTGATGGATCAGAAAAGCTTTACCGAAGGTGCGCGCGCCTTCATCTTGTGGGGTGCCACACTTATCGACCAAGCACATCGTTCCGGCGATGCAGATGCAGACGGCCTGATCTCGCTGCTGACGCCGGTCATCAAAGGCTTCCTGACCGACGAAGGCTATGACATGACTGTCAAAGCTCAGCAGGTTTACGGCGGCCACGGCTACATCGAGGAATGGGGCATGTCGCAATACACCCGCGACGCCCGTATCGCCATGATCTACGAAGGCGCAAACGGCGTTCAGGCGCTGGATCTGGTGGGTCGTAAGCTTGCTACCGATGGCGGCAAGCACGTCATGGCCTTCTTCGACATCGTCAAGAATTTCTGCAAGGAAAACGGTGGCCAGAACGAAGCCTTTGACAAGGCGTTCATCGAACCGCTCAAGGCGGCGTCCAAGGATCTGCAGGCGGCTGGCATGTACTTCATGCAGAACGGTGCAAAGAACCCCAACCACGCACTGGCTGGTTCGAACGACTTCATGCACATGTTCGGCCATGTCTGCCTGGGCTTGATGTGGGCGCAAATGGCAAAAGCAGCCTATGCGGCCCTTGACGGCGGGGCGTCGGATACCGAGTTCTACCAGACAAAGATTGCCACCGGCCAGTTCTACATGGCGCGTCGCCTGCCGGCCACCGGCCTGCATCTGGCGCGTATCCAGACCGGTGCTGACACTGTCATGGCTCTGGATGCGGCGAACTTCTGATCCAAAACCGGCTGCAGGATTTTGTCTTGCAGCCGGACTTCGCAAAGGACCGACATGCCCAAACGCTTTCGCCTGACCCGCCGGTTTCCGGTTGCAATGACCGAAGATGGCTATCGCAAACTGCGCGGTTTCGCTGCCGAAGCCGGGTTGGATGAAGGCGAGGCTCTGTCGTTTCTATTCGAAAATTTCAACAGCGTGATTGATCACGACAACCTGACGCACAAGTTGCGCATCTTCAACTCGGAACTTGAGGCGCGAAAACGGTGAATGATGCGGGGACCAGACAACTTTGGCAAATCGCAGATACTCTGTCCGCCTCCGGCGGACGTATTTGGAGCGAGAAGAAGGCAAACGCACGCTTCCCCCCCGCCATCCGGGTTATGATCGCACCTTTGGGCACGCAGTCAGGACGGCGAGGCTTTTCATCGTGCGAACATCGGCTCGGCAGCCTGTACCGCACGCATGAAAAGGCCGCTTTGACGTTAAAGAACCGTTACGGAGAAGGGAAAACCCGGCGGACTTCTTCTCTTCAAAAATTCGGAAATATCGACATAGCCGCACACGCCACGGGAGGGGCGCGCACATGACCATCAAACTGCATTGCTTCGGAGAAAGCGGAAATTCTTACAAAGCCGCGCTTGCGCTTGAGATGTCGGGCCTGGAATGGGAACCCGTTTTTGTGGACTTTTTCAAAGGCGTATCGCGCACCCCCAAATATCGCGCCGAGGTCAATGAAATGGGCGAGGTGCCAGTCCTGACCGATGGCGATTTTCGCACAAGCCAATCCGGGGCCATTCAGGCTTATGTCACCGAAAAGTCGGGTAAGTTCGGTGGCAAGGACCGCGACGAAAACTACGACATCTTTCGCTGGGTCCTGTGGGACAATCACAAGCTCAGCTCGAATGCGGGGATGACCCGGTTTTTGTGCAATTTCCTGCCCGAAGAGCACCGCAACCCAGATGTCATTGCGTTCAACCAAGGACGCCTGAAGGCCGCTTACGAAATTCTGAATACCCACCTTGAGGGCCGCGACTGGATCGTGGGCGACGGCGTGACCAACGCCGACCTCAGCTGCTGCGGATACCTGTACTACCCTGAACCATTCGGCTTTGACCGTGCCGACTGGCCCCATATCGACGCCTGGCTGACGCGCCTCAGCGAACAGCCCGGCTGGAAACACCCCTATGACCTGATGCCCGGCAATCCGTCGGATCGAGCTTGAGGAGAAGACCCATGACCGAAGCCTATATCTATGACGCCCTGCGCACCCCGCGTGGCAAGGGCCGCAAGGATGGCAGCCTGCACGAGGTAACCTCGGTGCGACTGTCCGCCGTCGCCCTTAACGCCATGAAAGAGCGCAACAACCTGGAAGGTCACGCCGTCGAGGACGTGATCTGGGGCAACGTCACGCAGGTGATGGAGCAAGGCGGTTGTTTGGCGCGCTCGGCCGTGCTGGCCTCGGATCTGGATGAATCGATCCCGGGTCTGGCCATCAACCGCTTCTGCGCTTCCGGCATGGAAGCCGTGAACCTGGCCGCAAACCAGATCAAAGGCGGTGCCGGTGACGGCTATATCGCCGGCGGCGTCGAGATGATGGGCCGTGTACCCATGGGATCGGACGGCGCAGCTATTGCCGTTGACCCTACCCTGGCGATGGATACCTATTTTGTACCGCAGGGGATTTCCTCGGACATCATCGCCACCGAATACGGCTTCAGCCGCGATCAGGCGGACCAGTTGGCGATGGAATCGCAGCGCCGCGCGGCGCAAGCCTGGGACGAAGGCCGCTTTGAAAAATCGATCATTCCGGTCAAGGACCGCAACGGCCTGACCATTCTGGACCGCGACGAATACATGCGCCCCGGCACTGACATGCAGAGCCTCGGCAGCCTGAACCCAGCCTTCCAGATGATGGGCGAGCAGATGCCGGGCTTCGACAAGGTCGCCCTGCTGAAATACCCGCACCTGGAAAAGATCAACCACATCCACCACGCGGGCAACAGCTCGGGCATCGTGGACGGGGCAGCGGCCGTTCTGATCGGCAACAAGGAATTCGGTGAGAAGCACGGCATCAAGCCGCGCGCGCGTATCAAAGCCACCGCCAAGATCGGTCTGGACCCGACGATCATGCTGACAGGCCCGGTTCCGGTGACCCAGAAAATCCTGGCCGACAACGGCATGCAGATTTCGGATTTCGACCTGTTCGAAGTGAACGAAGCCTTCGCGTCGGTCGTACTGCGGTTCCAGCAGGCATTTGATGTGGACCCCGAGCTGGTGAACGTCAACGGCGGCTCGATCGCGATGGGTCACCCGTTGGGTGCAACCGGCGCGATGATCATCGGCACCCTGCTGGACGAACTGGAGCGTCAGGACAAAGAAACCGGCCTGGCCACGCTCTGCATCGCGTCGGGCATGGGTGCCGCGACTATCATCGAGCGGGTCTGATGCCCAAGCTGGATCTCTCTCAGATCCCGTTTATTGGGGGATCGTCTTATCCCGGTAAGCTGGCCGAGGCGACCGCAGGTCGTTTCGTTCAGCGGCTGGGGGATACGGGCGGTCTGACCCAATACGGGGTCAACATCGTACAGTTGGAGCCTGCGGGGATGTCCTCGCTGCGGCACTACCACATGGAGCAGGACGAGTTCGCCATTGTGCTTTCCGGCACCTGCACATTGATCGACGACGATGGTGAGCATGAGATGCAGCCCGGTGACTGCGCGGCCTGGCCCGCAGGTGAGCCCAACGGCCACCACCTTGTGAACAAAACCAACGCGCCCGCGACCTTTCTGGTGGTGGGCACGCGGACCCCGACCGAGACCGGCTTTTACAGCGATATCGACATGATGGTGAAGGATGACGCCGACGGCGAGGCCTTCACCCGGAAAGACGGCAGCCCGCTGACGGCTGACCAGATTGGAGATGACAATGACTGATTTCACTCTGACCAAAGACGCAGACGGCGTCGCCACGATCACCTGGGACGTTCCAGGTAAGACGATGAACGTAATGTCCTTTGACGGGCTGGCCCAGCTGAGCGACCTGATCGATCAGGCGCTGGCGGATGAGGAGGTCAAGGGGATCGTCCTGACCTCGGGCAAAGAAGGGTCGTTTGCGGGCGGCATGGACCTGAACCTGCTGGCTGTGATGAAGGAACAGGCAGGCGACAACCCGGCCAAAGGTCTGTTTGACGGCACGATGCAAATGCACGCCCTTCTGCGCAAGATCGAGCTGGCCGGCATGGACCCCAAGACCAAGAAAGGCGGCAAGCCGATCGCAACCGCCCTGCCCGGCACTGCCGCAGGCATCGGCATGGAGTTGCCTCTGTCCACGCATCGCATTTTCGCTGCCGAGAACCCCAAGGCGAAATATGGCCTGCCCGAGATCATGGTCGGCATCTTCCCCGGCGCGGGCGGCACCACGCGGATGGTCCGCAAGGTGGGCGCGATTGCAGCGGCACCGCTGCTGCTGGAAGGCAAGATGCTGGACGTCAAAAAGGCCAAAGGCGCAGGCTATATCGATGAGATCGCTGCAGATCCGGTGGCAGCCGCAAAGGAATGGGTGCTGAACGCGAAAGACACCGATCTGGTCAAGCCGTGGGATGCCAAGGGCTATAAAATGCCCAGCGGTGCGCCGTACCACCCTGCAGGTTTCATGAACTTCGTTGGCGCCTCGGCGATGGTACACGGCAAGACCCAAGGCGCCTTCCCGGCGGCCAAGGCGTTGCTGAGTGCAGTTTATGAGGGGGCTCTGGTTGACTTCGACACCGCGCTGAAGATCGAAGCGCGCTGGTTCACCTCAGTCCTGATGAACCCGTCCTCGGGTGCCATGATCCGGTCGCTGTTCCTGAACAAAGAAGCGCTTGAGAAAGGCGCAGTACGTCCAGCCGGTGTGCCGGATCAGTCGGTCAAGAAGATCGGCGTTCTGGGTGCGGGCATGATGGGTGCGGGCATCGCGCTGGTCTCGGCCCAGGCCGGGATGGAGGTTGTTCTGGTCGATCGTGATCAGGCGGCTGCTGATAAAGGCAAAGCCTATACCGAGGCTTATCTGGACAAGGGCATGAAGCGCGGCAAAGTCACCGAAGACAAGAAACAGGCGATGTTGTCGCGCATCACCGCAACGCCCGATCTGGACCACCTGAAAGGCTGCGACCTGATCATCGAAGCCGTGTTCGAAGACCCTTCCGTCAAGGCCGAGATGACCCAAAAGGTCGAGGCGATCATCCCCGAGGATTGCATTTTTGCCTCGAACACCTCGACCCTGCCGATCACCGATCTGGCCAAGGCCAGCGTTCGGCCCGAACAGTTCATAGGCATTCACTTCTTCTCGCCGGTTGAGAAGATGTTCCTGGTTGAGATCATCAAGGGCAAGGAAACCGGCGATCGTGCGGTTGCCAAGGCGCTGGACTATGTGCGCCAGATCCGCAAGACGCCGATTGTGGTCAACGATGCACGCTTCTTCTACGCCAACCGCTGCATCATCCCTTACATCAACGAAGGTCTACGGATGATCACCGAAGGCGTCAGCCCGGTGCTGATCGACAATGCCGCGCGTCAGCTGGGCTTCCCCGTAGGGCCGATCCAGTTGAATGACGAAACCTCGATTGATCTGGGTGCCAAGATCGCGCGGGCGACCAAAGCTGCGATGGGCAACGCCTATCCCGAAAGCCCCGCCGATGACCTGATCTTCTGGATGGAAGGCGAAGGCCGTCTGGGCCGCAAGGCCAATGCAGGCTTCTTCGACTATGACGAAAAGGGCAAACGCGTCGCATACTGGACCGGCCTGGCCGAGAAATACCCGCATGCCGAAGAGCAGCCCGACCTGATCGAAGTACAGGAACGCCTGATGTTCGCGCAGGTGTTGGAAGCTGTCCGCGCGTTGGAGGAAGGTGTTCTGGAAGACATCCGCGAAGGCGATGTGGGCGCCATCCTGGGTTGGGGCTTTGCGCCGTGGTCCGGTGGCCCGCTGAGCTGGCTGGACATCATCGGCACACCTTATGCGGCTGAACGTTGCGATCAGTTGACCGAGGCCTACGGTGAACGCTTCACCTGCCCGCCGCTGCTGCGGGAAATGGCGGAGAAGGGTCAAAGCTTCTACGGGCGTTTCGACCCCGAAGCCAAAGCGGCTTAAAAGTCAAAGAAGCTGGCGCAGCCCCCCTGCGCCAGCTTTCCCATTTGCACTTTTTCAAGGTTCCAAACGGAACGTACTGCTAATCAAAGCGATACCCAAACCTGTCGACATCCTCGGCGCAAGCCTCGGCCACAGCCGCACGTGTCTTGGCGCAATAGTAACTGCGATAATCCGGTGCCCGCTCGGACCTGTTGCTCAGGGGCAATGCCACCCGAAATCCCAAATGGTCGAATAGCGGGGCGGCGTCTCGGTCAAAATACTCCAGCCGGATGAAGGCACTGCAATTTTCGGTTCCGTCGGTCAGCGTCATATAGCGCCTTGCGGGATTGGCTGCGAAGGATCGTGCAATCTGCGGGTGCAAGACGAAATCCTGAAATGAAAGGGTTTGCGCCAAGGTGACATCCCGGTGGTCAAACTTTTGGGTTCTGAGCCAATGATAGTAGCTGACCATCCTGTCCCAAGGGTTGCGCACCAGCGTGAACGTGAACATGCCGCGCAACGCAACCGGTGTCATCAGCCCATCCAGCGCAGACAGCGGTGCGTGTTTCGTCAAAGCGCCAACGCCTGTCAAAGCCTTCTGCCGCTTGCGCCGCCGTAGGGCCTTGGGCGTATCGCCTATAAGGATATCATCCTTCATAGCCCGCGCCTCTAACGCCAGAGACAGCGACGTTCCCCCGGTTTTGGGGATGTGGACAAACACGTATCTACGGCCATTTGAGATGATCATGCCGCCGCCTGCTCGGCGGGCGCGCGACCGGCACGCCAGCCCAGCAGCGCTCCGGCGGTCGCGATCAGACCAATCCCTCCGATCTGCATCAGCCCGATGGACTGACCAAAGGCGACCCACGCAAACAGGGGGCCGAAAATCATGACCGAGTATTCGAACACTGCAACATAGGATGGCTCGCCTACCTGATAGGCTTTGATCAGCATGAAAACCGCGATTGTTGACCCTACAGCCTGCACGATGATCCATGGCACAGCGTCTTGCATCTGCCACACCCAGCCACGCGTGACAAACCCGTCGGGCCCTGGGGGCGATATCATGGGGAAGAGAGTTAGAACCCCCACTCCGATCAATCCCGTCAACCCCAGTGTGATCACCATCGCCGCCAACAGCGCGACTGTGCTTTCACCCGCGCAATGGCTGCGCGTGATGATGGCGCTAAGGGCATAGAACAGCCCTCCGGCCACCGGCAGCAGGGTGCGGGCATCAAAATCCTGCGGATTGGGTTGCAGCACGCATAGAATCCCAGCGAACCCCAGTAGGACGGCCAGAATGCGCCATGACCCGATCCTCTGCCCCATTGCAAGCGTCGAAATCAGCAGCACGAAAATCGGAGAGGTGAACAGACCTGCCAGCGCCTGCGCAATCGGCATCAGCGCCAGCGAGGTGAAATAGAACAGCATGGCCAGCGTGATCAGCACACTGCGTAGCATCACCGGACCCGGCCGGACGGGACGTAAGCGCCCGAACCCCAACAAGGACAAGCCGATGATCAGCGGCAGCATCAGGGTGGACCGGCTCAGGTGGAACTGCCACAGCCCGACCGTGTCGGCCAGCAGGATCACTACGTTGTCGATCACCCCGATGATCGCCATTGCGCTGACCATCAGAACCGAGGCCAAGATCGGAGAAGTTTGCGCACCAGACGACATGTTTGACCCTATTGCAGAAACCGACCGGGGCACGCCTACGCCCGGATGCGTCGTCACATCCAGCACAATTCCCCGACATCGCGCAACAGGTTTGCGCCGCTGGATTTTTGCGTGCTAAACTGCCGCCAATCAAGAATGAGCAGACCTCACCCGTGATGACGGCCCTTAAACAGTACCAACGGATCGAAGCAACCGGTCTGTGGCGCCCATCGCCCGATGTGCAGCGGCGCGAGGTCGTGGTGTCGATTGGCGAAGCCACGATGACAATCTCGGATTTCAACGACAACGCGCTGACCCATTGGTCGCTGGCTGCGTTGGAGCGGCAGAACCCCGGCGCGTATCCAGCTATATACAACCCCGATGGCGACCCGGACGAAACGCTGGAGCTGGCCGAAACCGAGACCACCATGATCGAGGCAATCGACCGCCTGCAACGGGCCATTGACCGCAGCCGTCCGCATCCGGGGCGATTGCGCTGGCTCAGCGTCGCCGGTGTTGCCGCCGCCGTCGTGGCCCTTTTGGTGTTCTGGGTGCCCGCCGCCGTGCAAAACCACGTGGTCTCGGTGGTGCCCGAGATCAAACGCCACGATATCGGCGACGCAATTCTTGAACGGATCGAGCGCGTGTCAGGCCGCGCCTGCGCCTCGGTCGACGCACAGGACGCGCTAAAACAGTTGGCCACACGTACCGGTGTGCGTGAAGTGGTTATCCTGCCTGCGGGCGTGCAAACGAGCCTCAGCCTGCCGGGCGGCATTATCCTGCTAAACCGCGCGTTGGTCGAAGATCACGAGGACCCTTCGGTCGCCGCCGGCTATATCGTCGCCGAACGCGCCCGGTCACAGGCACAGGACCCGCTGGACGATCTGCTGAACCGCACAGGTGCTGCAACCGCCTTTCGCCTGCTGACAACCGGGGAGCTGACACCGGGCATCGTCGATGCCTATACCGAAGAAGTTCTGTCTGAACCCCGCCCGTCCCTACCTGATGACGCGTTGCTGGAGATGTTCGCGCAGACCGCCCTGCCCTCGACCCCGTTTGCCTATGCCATGGATGTGACCGGCGAAACCGTGCTGGGGTTGATCGAGGCTGACCCTATGGCCGGACGTCCTCAGCAGCAGGTTTTGCCGGACCGCGATTGGGTCCGGCTGCAAAATATCTGCGGCGGTTAGACCACCTTACTTCGTGCCAAACATCCGGTCGCCCGCATCGCCCAGCCCCGGCATGATGTAGCCCTTGGAATTCAGCTCGCGATCCAGCGAGGCCGTGACGATATGCACATCCGGGTGCGCCTCTTTCATGCGTGCGACCCCTTCGGGCGCGGCCAACAAGCAAAGGAAGCGAATATCAGTGGCGCCAGCCTCCTTCAGCAGATCTATCGCCGCGGCTGAACTGTTACCGGTGGCCAGCATCGGATCAACGGCAATGACCAGACGGTCCTTCAACCCTTCGGGCGCTTTGAAGTAATACTGCACGGGCTTGAGCGTTTCCTCATCGCGGTAGAGGCCGACAAAACCCACACGGGCCGAGGGGATCAGCTCCAGCACCCCGTCCAGCATCCCGTTTCCGGCCCGCAGGATCGACACCAGCGCCAGTTTCTTGCCCGCTAGGATAGGGGCGTCCATTTCCTCCATCGGGGTTTCAATGTGACGGGTGGTCAACGGCATTTCGCGCGTGATCTCATAAGCCAGCAGTAGCGTGATCTCACGCAGCAACTGCCGAAATTCGGCGGTCGAAGTGCCCTTGTCCCGCATGAGCGTCAGTTTGTGCTGCACCAACGGGTGGTCAACGACGGTCAGGTGTTCGCTCATGTTCTCTCCAGTCTTGTCTTGACCCGTTCACGGGTCTTGTCATCGCAAAAGGCGGCCGCAAGGGCGGTTTCATTCAGGGCCGCGAAATCCCCGGCCTGCCAGCCGAAGGCTTGCGCCAGCATCTCATATTCCCGCCGCATTGTAGTGTGGAAAAACGGAGGGTCATCGGTGGAAACCGTGACTTTGACACCGGCCTCCCGCAGTTTCGCAATCGGATGGGCCGCGAATTCGGGGAAAAGCCCCAGTACCACATTTGAGCCGGGGCAGACTTCAAACGTGATGTCGCGGTCGATGATCTCGCGGATCAGGTCAGGGTCTTCGATGGCGCGTACGCCATGGCCCACACGCTCCACGCCCAGATCGCGAATGGCATCGCGTACGCTTTCGGGGCCGCCAAACTCTCCGGCATGTGTCGTCAATCGCAAACCCGCCTCGCGCGCGCAATCGAAGGCCCATGCGTAGTCGCCCTGAGCGCCCACGGATTCATTGCCACCCATACCAAACCCAGTGATCCACTCGCCCGCCGTTTCCGCCGCGCAATGGGCGCTGAGTTTAGCCTTTTCAGGACCGAAATGGCGCACGCAGGTCACGACGCCGCGCAAGGTGATGCCGTATTTTCGTTCCGCCTCATCCGCCGCGTCCTGAATGGCGGTCAGGTAGTCACGCCAGGCGTGCAGGTCTCCGCCGCCGCAGAAATCGGGGCTGAGGAAGGTTTCCGAATAGACCACTCCGTTCGCCGCGCTTTCTTCGAGGATGGCCAGTGTCAGGCGGCGGAAATCCTCGGGCGATTTCAGTACTTCGCAGGCGGCCTCATACACGCTGAGGAAATGCGCGAAGTCGCGGAAATCATAACTACCGTCGGGCTTGAAAATCCCGCTCAGGTCGATGCGCTTTTCATGGGCCAACTGCCGGATAAAGGCGGGCGGGGCCGCGCCTTCGTGGTGCAGGTGCAATTCGATTTTGGGAAGGTCTGCAACGCTCATAGGAAACTCCGCCCCGGCCCATGTGCCGGGATGTTCAGGTGATGTGCGATGCTGGCCGCAATGTCGGCGAAATTGACCGCGCCGATCTGACCCGCGCCTCGCCCGGCGATCAGCACCGGAACCTGTTCCCGAGTATGGTCGGTGCCGATCCAGCTGGGGTCATTGCCGTGGTCGGCGGTCAGCAGCATCAGGTCGCCGGGGCGCAGGTGGGCGATGATTGCGCCGATCTCACGGTCGAACCATTCCAGCGCGCGCGCATAGCCGCTGATGTCGCGGCGGTGGCCGTAGAGGCTGTCGAACTCCACGAAATTGGCGAAGGTCAGGCTGCCCTCTTCCGCCTCGTCGACCAGATCGGAGAGGTGGCGCATTAGGTCCGCATCCGAGCCTTTGCGCAGCGTGTCGATCCCCTGCATCGAGAAGATATCGCCGATCTTGCCCACCGCATGCACGCGCCGCCCGGCATCCTGCGCCCAGTTGGTCAGAACCGGCGCAGGTGGCAGGATTGCGAAATCCTTGCGGTTGGTGGTGCGCGTAAAGCCTTGTTCTGGCGTGCCCACGAATGGCCGCGCGATGACCCGGCCCACTTTCATCTCGTGCAAGCGCGGGGCCAGAGTTCGGCACATTTCCAACAAGCGGTCGAGGCCGAAATGTTCCTCATGCGCCGCGATCTGGAACACGCTGTCGGCGGATGTGTAGCAAATCGGCCAGCCGGTGCGCAGATGTTCGGCGCCCAGATCGGCGATGATCGCCGTGCCAGAGGCGTGGCAATTGCCCAGTATGCCATCGGTTCCCGCAGCCTGCGCCGCAGCGCGGCTTAGATCGGCGGGGAAAGACGGGCGCGTGTCCGGAAAATAGTGCCAATCCCATGGCACCGGCAGCCCCGCCAGTTCCCAATGGCCCGAGGGCGTGTCCTTGCCCGGCGAATGTTCCCGCGCGCAGCCCCATAGGCCGGTCGGTTCCGCCCGCAGCCCCGGCGTATCCGCGCCCGAGGCCAAACGGGTCGCCGCCCCTAACCCCAACGCATCCAGATTGGGCAGGTGCAGCGGACCCGAGCGGTCATCCTCGGCCTGCCCCTCGGCACAGGCCTGTGCGATATGGGCCAGCGTGTTGGCCCCGGTATCGGGCACCGTGCCGTTGAAAAACTGATCCGCATCCGGCGCGCCGCCGATGCCGACCGAGTCCATCACGACCAGAAACGCGCGGGTCATGCGGTGATCCTTTCATGCACGATCCCCGGCAGCGCGGGGCTGGCCGGCCCGAGACTGATCGCTTGCAGGACGGCCTGCGCCGCCTGTTGCGCCGCGTCTTCGCGGGCGGCGTGGATCACGGCCAACGGCGCACCCTTGTCCAGCTTGTCACCCAGCCGCACGATGTCCGAGATGCCAACGGCAGGGTCAATCAGGTCGCTTTCAACTTGCCGCCCGCCGCCCAGCGCGACGACTGCCAAGCCCAGCGCCTCGCCATTCATCGCGGTGACATAGCCCGTGCTTGGCGCAGGAACTTCAAGAATCACGCTGGCCTCGGGCAAGTACCGCGACCAGTTGTCGACGAAATGCAGTGGCGCGCCGACGGCGGCCATCATGCGCCCGAACCTTTCGGCCGCGCGGCCAGAGCGGATAATTTCGGCCAGTTTCTCGCGACCTTCATCCACGGTTGCGCACATCTCGGCATCCACCAGCAGAACGCCGCCCAACTCGGCCGAAATCTCGGCCAATGGCGTGTTGCGCCCGTTGGTCATGGCCTTCATAACCTCGCAGATCTCCAAGGCATTACCCAGCGCCGGGGCCAGAGGTTGGTTCATATCCGTGATCACCGCCGAGGTCCGGCATCCCGCAGCATTCGCGGTCTGGGTCAGGGCCTGTGCCAGATTGCGCGCATCTTCGTGGGTTTTCATGAACGCACCGCTGCCCACCTTGACGTCCAGCACCAAAGCATCCGGGCTGGCAGCCAGTTTCTTGGACAGGATCGACGCGGTGATCAGGTCGAGGCTTTCGACCGTCGCCGTCACATCGCGGATTGCATATAGCCGCTTGTCCGCAGGGGCGATCTGCCCCGTTGCGCCAACGATGGCGGCACCCGTTTCGCGCAAGATCTGCGCCAGACGATCTTCGCTGATCTGAGTGGTCACGCCCGGAATCGACTCGAGCTTGTCCAGCGTCCCGCCGGTATGGCCCAACCCACGACCCGAGATCATCGGGACATAAGCCCCCATCTCGGCCAGTGCAGGCGCAAGCACGAGGCTGACGCTGTCGCCCACCCCGCCGGTCGAGTGCTTGTCGATCACCGGGCCATCCACGTCCCATGTCAGAACGTCGCCACTGTCGCGCATTGCAACCGTCAGGTCAGCGCGGCCCTGCACGCCCAGACCGCCCATACAAACGGCCATGGCAAAGGCACCGGCCTGCGCGTCACTAACGCCGCCATCGGCCAGACCTTGCGCGAACCAGCGCAACTCCTCGGCCGTGGGCACCTGACCCCGGCGCAGCTTGGCGTTGATCGAACGGGCGTCCATGGCTCACTCCATATGCGAGGCACCAAAGGCCCCCGGCAGCAGATCGCCGATGGTGGTCTCCATCTCAGCCCCTTCGACCGAGGCCAGCGTCACCTTGACCTCGCGCTTGCCGAACTCGGCCAGTTTCTGACGGCACCCCCCGCAGGGCGGCACGGGCTGAGGCGATGAGGCAACCACATAAACCTCGGTCAGTTCCTGCTCGCCTGCGGCGACCATGGCGGCAATCGCCCCTGCTTCAGCGCAGGTACCTTCGGGATAGGCCACGTTTTCCACGTTGCAGCCGGAATAGACGGTGCCGCTTGCCGACCGGACCGCCGCCCCGACCTTGAAGTTCGAATAGGGTGCATATGCGTTTTCGCGAACTAAGAGGGCTGTGTCTTTCAGGTTCATGGCGATTCCCCGATTTTTGATCATCTGGTCAGAAAAATACTGTTCTAGTGAAACGGCGCGCCAAGGTGAAGCCCCGCACGCCGCAATTCTTATCCCAGCCGCGTATTGAACGTACCGGGCAGTGTGACCTCAAGCAGCTCCACATCATCCGACGGGTCCGACAGGCGCGTCCGCATCCCCGGAGGGATCACAAAAGCGTCGCCCTGTTCCAGCGGGTACGGCTCACGCCCTTCACCCTCTAGTGTGACCGCGCCGTTCATGACAAAGGTGAAATGGATATCGGTGTCATGGGCGGCCCATCGCGGATCACCCTGCCCTTTGCGCACCACCTGCACCCCGGCCACGCCCTTGGTGTTTTCGGCAATGGTTGTGTCGCGGCAGATATAGCCCGGCAGGCGGAACGGCACCCAATCCGCGCCCTCGGCCTGATTGAAGACGAACTTCTGCCCCTGCCATTCACGATCGGGGCGGTGGTGCGGGGTGGGCAGGTCCATATCGTGATCAATCTCGGTGACGTGCTCGGCAGGCACGCCGATCTCGATCACCTGCACATTGTCCGATGCCTCAAGCACGCGGTGACGGATTTCGGGTGGCTGGATAAAGCAATCACCCGCCGTCAGGCGCATCTTTTCGCCTTGATCCTCATAGACCACATCCACCCAGCCATGGATGCAGAAGATCAGTTGGAACCCGACCTTGTGGAAATGCACCATGTCCGGCACCGGTCCACCGTCGGGAATGCGGATATGGCTAGCAATGATGGACCCGCCCAGCCGGTCGGGCACCAGATCGCGGTAATGCATCCCGGCACGGCCAATGATCCACGGGGCCTGATCCTTGAGCCTGCGCACCACGAAGGAATGGACGGTGTCGGGCATGACCATGGGCGGATTCAACTCATCAATCTCGACCTTTGTGCCGTTCGGGGCCACTAGGCTGCGCTGCCCGTCGGCAAAGCTATCGGGGTCATCGGTCAGGATGCGCAACGTGCCGGGGCTTTCCGACGCGTCCTTTTCAATCCGCAGCCGCAGCCCGTGGCCGGAAAACACCGCCACCCGAGGATCATCGGCGGGATAAATCATATCCATCCGCATCCCCAGCACCTTGGTATAAAACGGGATATCGTCGCGCAGCTCCTGCGTGGGCAGGCGAATCTCAGCTTTGGTCTGGTTGTTGGTCATTCACTGTCTCTTCGGTCTTGGCTTTCGGCCATCCGATCAGAACAGCGGCCAGAATGCCAATCGAAAAGAACATCTCAAGCGTTTCTTCGAGCACAAACAGGCGCAGCATCATGGTTTGCGAAATATCCGAACCCATCATCCCGGACACCTCTTCGAGCAGTTGCGCGACCACCGCCGACATGCCCGCCAGGAAAAACACCAGCAAAAAAGGCGCGCGGGCTTTGAACGCGCGCCAGCCAGACGGAATGCCATGCCAGACCAGCCCGCCAAGCACGATTGCAACCAGCACCAAACGCACAAGGGTCATGTCCAGCGCTGTATCCAACCCGCTGAGGATCGTATGCTGCCAAGTGCCAATGGCGTAGATATCTGCCTCAAGCTCGCGCTCGGCCAGCAGAAGACAGACAACGCCAATATACAAACGCGACACGCCACGATAGCGATAAAGCGCAATCACCCCAGCCATCATCAGCGCGAATGCCGATCCGGTTTCGATCAGCCCGCCTTCTTGGTTGAAGGCCGAAGCCTGAACAGGCCAGATCGAAATCACGACCAGAATCCAGGCCATCACAGCCAGCACCGCCCGCAGCCCCACGGATTGCACACCGAACGATCCGTGCAGGACCAAGCCGGGGTTGCGTTCGTCTTTCAAGCTCATATCAGACCTTCATCGCTGCGCGTATTCATTGGTGTTCACGAACGCGGCAGACCGTAAATGTTTCGTGGCAGAATTCAACCAGCACCCCCATGAGGTCGGAAACCCGCAATGAAATGACGCAACGTAGCCAAGCCTCGGAAAATGGTTTAACGATCAACCAAATCTTGGAACGGAGTTGATTTGTCGATGTCGGACACACCCAGCCTGCGGCAGGCCGCGCTTGATTACCACGCCCATCCCAAACCCGGAAAGCTTGAGATCAAGGCCACAAAGCCCATGGCCAATGGCCGCGATCTGGCCCGCGCCTATTCGCCCGGCGTGGCCGAAGCCAGCCTGGAAATCAAGGCCGACCCGCACAATGCTGAGCTTTACACCGCGCGCGGCAATCTTGTTGCAGTGGTCTCGAATGGCACTGCTGTTCTGGGGCTGGGCAATATCGGTGCGCTGGCCTCGAAGCCAGTGATGGAGGGCAAGGCCGTTCTGTTCAAGAAATTCGCCGGTATCGACTGTTTCGATATCGAGGTCGACCAGCCCGACCCCGAGAAGCTGGCTGATATCGTCTGCGCGCTGGAACCGACCTTTGGCGCGATCAACCTTGAAGATATCAAGGCCCCCGACTGTTTCATCGTCGAGAAAATCTGCCGCGAGCGGATGAACATCCCCGTTTTTCACGACGACCAGCACGGCACCGCCATTGTCGTGGGCGCTGCGGCCAAGAACGCGCTGCACGTTGCCGGCAAATCGTTCGAAGATATCAAAGTCGTCTCGACCGGCGGCGGGGCGGCCGGGATTGCCTGTCTGTCCATGTTGGTCAAACTGGGTGTCAAGCGCGAGAATATCTGGCTGTGCGATATTCACGGGCTGGTCTACGAGGGCCGCGCCGAGGATATGAATCCGCACAAGGATCAGTTTGCGCAGAAATCCGACCTGCGTACATTGGATGATGTGATCGGCGACGCGGACCTGTTTCTGGGCCTCAGCGGGCCGAATGTGCTCAAGCCCGAAATGGTCGCGAAAATGTCTAGCCGCCCGATCATCTTCGCGTTGGCCAACCCGACGCCGGAAATCCTGCCCGACGCCGCGCGCGAAGTGGCCTCGGATGCAATCATCGCCACAGGCCGCAGTGACTTTCCAAATCAGGTCAACAACGTCCTGTGCTTTCCTTTCATCTTCCGGGGCGCGCTGGATGTAGGCGCAACCGAGATCAACGACGAGATGCAAATCGCTTGCGTGGACGGCATCGCCGAGATGGCGCGCGCTACTACCAGTGCCGAGGCCGCAGCCGCCTATAAAGGGGAACAGTTGACCTTTGGGCCGGACTATCTGATCCCCAAACCCTTTGATCCGCGCCTCGTGGGGGTTGTGTCCTCGTCCGTGGCCAAGGCCGCAATGGACAGCGGCGTTGCCAACCGTCCCATCGAAGATATCGAGGCGTACAAGGAACAACTGAACCAGACCGTTTTCAAATCCGCCCTTATCATGCGCCCGGTTTTCGAGGCCGCCGCAGCCGCTTCCCGCAAGATCGTCTTTGCCGAGGGTGAAGATGAACGGGTGTTGCGGGCTGCTCAGGCTATTCTGGAAGAAACCACCGAGACCCCCATTCTGATCGGTCGACCAGACGTGATCGGGGCCCGCTGTGAAAGGTTGGGTTTGACGGTGCGGCCAGGTGCGGATTTTCAGATCGTGAACCCGGAAAACGATCCGCGATACTACGACTATTGGACGTCCTACCACCAGCTCATGCAGCGCCGCGGCGTCACGCCTGATCTGGCCAAGGCCATCATGCGGACAAACAACACCGCAATTGCCGCCATCGCGGTTCAACGGGGCGACGCCGACAGTATGATCTGCGGCACCTTCGGCGAATATCGCTGGCACCTGAACTATGTGGAACAAGTGTTGGCGGACGGCGACCTGCGCCCGCATGGTGCTCTTTCGTTGATGATCTTGGAAGACGGGCCGTTGTTCATCGCCGACACTCATGTGCGGCAACTGCCCTCGCCCGAGGAACTCGCCGAAAGCACCATTGGGGCCGCCCGTCACGTGCGCCGCTTTGGGCTAGAGCCCAAGATCGCTTTCTGCTCGCAATCGCAGTTTGGCAACCAGTCCGAAGGGTCCGGCAAACGCCTGCGGGCCGCGCTGGATATTCTGGATTCCGAGCCGCGTGACTTTACCTATGAGGGCGAGATGAACTTGGATCTGGCACTGGACCCCGAACTGCGCGGGCGGATCTTCCCCAATTCGCGCCTGAAAGGTTCGGCCAATGTGCTGATTTTTGCTCATGCGGACGCAGCCAGCGGTGTGCGGAATATTCTGAAGATGAAGGCCGACGGGCTGGAGGTCGGGCCGATCCTGATGGGGATGGGCAACAAAGCGCATATCGTGACGCCCTCGATCACCGCACGAGGGCTTTTGAACATGGCCGCCATCGCCGGTACGCCGGTCACGCACTACGGATAAACTGCGGCCGGACGTCTGAAACGGCGTCCGGCCGATTCCCTATCTGTTTGCACGCCTGAATTTGCAGATTTGCAAATTCACCCATCAATCGCCAGATAACCCTCACGCAGTCGTGCATTTGCAAAAATTTGCAAGTCAATTCGGCAAATTCTGCAAACTTTTTGCGATAAAGTGACGCTCCGTCACGCCGCTTGCTTGTCCTGTGGCCGCCCTGCCCCTTACACACATGCCCAGGAATTGACGGAGGAGAACACCGTGGCATATCAGGACGTTTACGAAGGCTGGAAATCCGACCCCGAGGGCTTCTGGATGGAGGCCGCAAAGGGCATCGACTGGGTAAGCCCCCCGACCAAAGCATTGTTCGATGACAACGCACCGCTATACGAGTGGTTCTCGGACGCCCGCGTAAACACCTGCTGGAACGCTGTCGACCGCCATGTCGAAAACGGACGGGGCGAGCAGACTGCAATCATCTATGACAGCCCGATCACGCATACCAAGCGCGAGATTTCCTATGTCGAGCTGCGCAACCGCGTAGCCAATTTGGCAGGTGCACTTCGGGCCAAGGGTGTCGAAAAGGGCGACCGGGTTATCATCTATATGCCAATGATCCCCGAGGCGCTTGAGGCGATGCTGGCCTGTGCGCGTCTGGGCGCAGTGCATTCGGTGGTATTCGGTGGCTTTGCCAGCAACGAACTGGCCGTGCGGATCGACGACGCCAAACCCAAAGCGATCATCGCCGCCTCCTGCGGGATGGAGCCGGGCCGCGTGGTTCACTACAAACCCCTGCTGGACGGCGCGATTGATCTGGCAGAGCACAAACCCGATTTCTGCGTTATTTTCCAGCGCGAACAGGAAGTCGCCCAGCTGGTCGAAGGGCGCGACTTTAACTGGCACGGCTTCCAGTACGGCGTCGAACCGGCTGAATGTGTCCCGGTCGATGGTAATGATCCTGCCTATATCCTTTACACCTCGGGCACGACCGGTTCACCCAAAGGTGTCGTGCGCCCCACGGCAGGCCATCTGGTCGCGTTGAACTGGACGATGAAGAATATCTACAATGTCGACCCTGGTGACGTGTTTTGGGCGGCATCCGACGTGGGATGGGTCGTTGGGCACTCCTACATCTGTTACGCGCCCCTGATCCATGGCAACACCACCATCGTGTTCGAAGGCAAACCCGTGGGTACCCCGGATGCGGGGACCTTCTGGCGCGTGATTTCCGAACACAAAGTCAAAAGCTTTTTCACTGCCCCGACGGCTATCCGCGCGGTTAAACGCGAGGATCCGCAAGGTGAGTTGATCGCCAATTACGACCTCTCCCATTTGGGCGCGCTTTACCTGGCTGGAGAACGGGCAGACCCGGACACGATCGTCTGGGCGCAGGACGCGTTGAAAGTGCCGGTGATCGACCATTGGTGGCAGACTGAAACCGGCTGGACCATCGCTGGCAACCCGCTGGGGATCGAGGAACTGCCGACCAAGTTGGGCTCGCCAGCGAAGCCAATGCCGGGCTATGACGTGCAGATCCTGGACGAAGGCGGCCATCCGATGAAACCCGGCGAGTTGGGCGCGATTGCGGTGAAGTTGCCCCTGCCCCCCGGTACGTTGCCGACGTTGTGGAATGCGGAAGAGCGATTCAAAAGCTCGTACCTCAATCATTTCCCCGGTTACTATGAGACCGGCGATGCAGGCATGATTGATGAGGACGGATATCTGTACATCATGGCGCGCACGGATGATGTGATCAACGTTGCGGGCCACCGCCTGTCCACGGGGGGCATGGAGGAGGTTCTGGCCGCCCATCCCGACGTTGCCGAATGCGCTGTGATCGGAGTAACCGACCAGTTGAAGGGCCAGATGCCGGTTGGTTTCCTGTGCCTGAACGCAGGCTGCGACCGCGATCATGCTGAGGTCGTGCAGGATGTGGTCAAGCTGGTGCGCGAAAAGATCGGTCCGGTTGCGGCGTTCAAACAGGCTGTTGTGGTGGACCGCCTGCCCAAGACGCGTTCAGGCAAGATCCTGCGGGGGACCATGGTGTCGATTGCCGATGGTGCAGACTACAAAATGCCTGCTACCATCGACGATCCCGCCATTCTGGACGAGATCACGGACGCGCTGAAGACCATCGGCTACGCACAATAACAACGGGAAACTCAAGGGTGCGCCTGTCGGCGCGCCCGATTTGCGCAGACGCGCGAATGCGAGGCTCTGCCTCGCGCTCCGGGATATTTCTGGCCAGATGAAAGAGGATCCCCGAAATGGGACTGAACCTCTTGCCATCGGCCGTCTTCCGCCTCAGGTTGAACCCCGGAGGACGAGCATGAGCGACAATGACATCTGGCGACTAAGCGCCACGGACTTGGCGAAGCAGACCCGCAGCAAGCAGATCAGCGCGGTGGAGGCCGTTCAGTCTTCGATTGACCGGCTGCATCAAGTCAATCCAGCCCTGAATGCCGTGGTCGAAGACCTGAGCACTGAGGCATTGACGCACGCGCATACGCTGGATCAGGCCGTGGCTGCGGGCACGGAGCCCGGTCCGCTGCACGGTGTGCCCGTGACGATCAAAATCAATGTCGACCAAAAAGGACACGCGACCACGAATGGGGTCGTGGCTTTGAAAGACGTGATCGCGCCGGACGATGCGCCCATAGTGCGAAACCTGCAAAATGCTGGCGCCGTCGTCCTAGGGCGCACGAATACGCCCGAGTTTTCCTTTCGCGCCGATACCGACAACGAGCTGCACGGCCGCACACATAACCCCTGGGGGCGGCATATCTCGCCTGGTGGGTCCTCGGGCGGGGCCGGCTCGGCGGTGATGGCGGGGATCGGGGCCTTGGCGCATGGCAATGATATTGGCGGTAGTCTGCGATTTCCGGCGGCGGCAAACGGGGCCGTGACCGTAAAGCCGGGATTGGGCCGCGTGCCTGCGTGGAACCCGAGCCAAAAGGTGGAACGCGGCCTGTTGGCGCAATCCATGTCGGTGCAGGGGTTGATCACCCGTTCAGCCACCGATCTGCACCTGTCGATGCCCAGCCTGATCGCCGCCGACCCGCGCGATCCGTTCCATGTGCCGATGCCATGGCGTGGGGCCGCCTATGACGGACCTATCAAGGTTGCTTTTACAAAGAACACGTTCGGCTATGATCTGCATCCAGAAGTCGCAAAGGCCTTAGATACTGCCCGTGACGCGCTGATTGACGCAGGATATGCGGTAACAGAGGTCGATCCGCCTGATGTCTTTGATTGTGGGCGCAACGGATACCGCGCTTTGATGGGCGAAGTACTGACCCTGTTGAAAACTGATATCGAGGCAGCGGGGTCGCAGACCATCCGCGATATATTCGACGTGTATTTTCAGGAGTTCCCGCCGATCACCGGTACAGAGCTGATTGAGATGCTGGCCAAGCGCACACACTATGCCCGCGAATGGTCTCTGTTCATGCAGGACTACCCATTGGTTCTGTCGCCTTTCCTGCCGCAACCATTCTTTAGACCCGACCGCGATACAGAAGGCCCTGAAGGCGTGCATGAGGTGCTGGGCTGCGCGGTTTATTCCTATGCGATGAATTTCCTCGGGTTGCCCGCAGCCTGCGTTCCGGCGCGTTTGGCAGAACTGCCAAAAGGAGCGCAGCCAATCAATGTTCAGATCGCAGCCCCGCGCTGGCGTGAGGACATGGCGGTTGATGCGGCCGCGGCCATTGAGGCGCGCGTTGGGCAGATGTGTCTGCCACTGTGGGATAAGATGGGTTCCGCAGAATAACCCCCGACAAAAGAAATTGACCCCGGGGTTTTGTGCCCGGGGTCCACTTTCTAAAATATGCCCGGAGATCCGATAACAAGCGTAGCACCACCTACCCTTGTCAGCGCCTAAACTGCGCGGTCATTTCGAAAACACCGTCGGCGGCCACTCACTCCCGCCTTGGATGTGTCTCCGGGCAAGTTCACATTAACCCGAGGTTAATCAAACTCCTGTGAACTGGTTCACATAAGCGCGAAAAAACCGTGGTCGACTGTGGAAACTACGTGAATTGCTCAGAAATCAGCCGCTCTTCCAGCCCGTGGCCGGGATCGAACAGGATGCGATGCTGAATTGAAGGCTCAGACCGAATCTCAACCCAGTCGATATCCGGGAATGAGATCGAATCGGCATCTGCCATCACCGGGCGTTTGTCAGCGTCCAGAACATCGAACCGCACTTTTGCGATCTTGGGCAGCAAGGCCCCGCGCCAACGTCGGGGGCGAAAGGCGGCAATGGCGGTCAATGCCAGCACATCCGATCCTATCGGCAGGATTGGCCCATGTGCCGAGTAGTTATAAGCCGTCGACCCCGCTGGCGTAGACAAAAGCGCCCCGTCGCACACCAGTTCATCCATGCGAACACGCCCATCCACGCTAATCCTCAGCCGGGCGGCCTGCGGACCGGCCCGCAGCAGCGACACCTCGTTGATCGCCAAAGCCTCATGCATCTTGCCGGATTGATCCATGGCGCGCATGGCCAGCGGATTGATGACTTCTTCTTCTGCATCGGCGAGGCGTTCCATCAGATCTGCCTCGTGAAACTCGTTCATCAGAAAGCCGATCGTGCCCCGATTCATCCCGTAAACAGGCGTATCCAGATGCTGCATGTTATGCAGCGTGTGCAGCATGAAACCGTCACCGCCCAAAGCGACAACCACATCCGCGTCGCGCGGGGCCGCATTGCCATAGCGCCGCACCAGCGCATCACGGGCGGTCTGGGCCACCTTGGCGTCGCTGGCGAGAAAAGCGATTCTCTGAATCATCGGTTGCAGTTTCCGGTGCTGAACATTTGGTTCCGAAACAACCATACCTTTCCCCGATAGGCCAGTCTTGACGCCGCAGCGGGCCAAATCGTCGCTTTACAGCTTTTGCATATCTGCCGTTTCCGATAGGAAATCCGCAAGATAATTCCAGCCATGCGGAGCCCCCAATGAACGCCAACCTTCGTGACACAGGTTTTTTCACCCAGTCTCTCGCGGATCGTGACCCCGAGCTTTTCGGCTCGATCACATCCGAGCTGGGCCGTCAGCGCGACGAGATCGAGCTGATCGCATCCGAGAACATCGTCTCTGCCGCCGTGATGGAAGCTCAGGGTTCGGTGATGACCAACAAATACGCCGAAGGCTACCCCGGTCGCCGCTACTATGGCGGGTGCCAGTTCGTCGACATAGCCGAGAACCTGGCCATCGACCGCGCCAAGCAGCTCTTCAATTGTGAATTCGCCAACGTGCAGCCCAACTCGGGCTCGCAGGCCAACCAAGGCGTGTTCCAAGCACTGATCCAACCCGGCGACACCATTCTGGGCATGAGCCTGGATGCAGGTGGCCACCTGACCCACGGCGCGGCCCCCAACCAGTCGGGCAAGTGGTTCAAGGCTGTTCAATACGGCGTACGCCAGCAGGACAACATGCTGGACTACGATCAGGTCGAAGCGCTGGCGAAAGAGCATCAGCCCAAGCTGATCATCGCCGGTGGTTCCGCCATTCCGCGCCAGATCGACTTTGCCCGCATGCGCGAGATTGCCGATATGGTCGGCGCCTATCTGCACGTCGACATGGCACACTTTGCCGGTCTGGTTGCCGCAGGCGAGCACCCAAGCCCCTTCCCGCACGCACATGTCGCGACCACCACTACCCACAAGACCCTGCGCGGCCCGCGCGGCGGCATGATCCTGACCAACGACGAGGCGATCGCCAAGAAAGTGAACTCGGCCATCTTCCCCGGCATTCAGGGCGGTCCGCTGATGCATGTCATCGCTGGTAAAGCCGTTGCCTTTGGTGAGGCCCTGCGCCCCGAGTTCAAGACCTACATCCAGCAGGTCATCAACAACGCACAGGCGCTGTCTGATCAGTTGATCAAAGGCGGTCTGGACACAGTTACGCACGGCACCGACACCCATGTGGTTCTGGTTGACCTGCGCCCTAAAGGCGTCAAGGGCAACGCGACCGAAAAGGCCCTGGGTCGTGCGCACATCACCTGCAACAAAAACGGTGTGCCGTTTGATCCGGAAAAACCGACCATCACTAGCGGTATCCGTCTGGGCAGCCCCGCCGGGACCACCCGCGGCTTTGGCGAGGTCGAGTTCCGCCAGATCGCGGACTGGATCATCGAAGTGGTCGACGGTCTGGCCGCCAATGGCGAAGACGGAAATGCCGAGGTCGAATCCAAGGTCAAAGCCGAAGTGGCCGAGCTGTGCGCCCGCTTCCCGATCTACCCGAACCTGTAATTTTTCAGGATATCAACAGGCTGAACGGCGCCCCAAGCGGCGCCGTTTTTCATATGAAGCCCTGCCAGCGCAAAAACACCAGCAGCAGAACCAACAACGCCAGCAGGTTGAAAGCCAACCCACCCAACATCCCCAAAAACCAGCCCAACCTGCGGTCGGCCAAATTGATGCCGGTCAGATGATCCTGCACCTCTTCTGACGCGCGAGCCAGTTTGGGCGTATCCAGCACCAGCCTCAGCTTGGGATGGGCCGCCATCTGTTCGGCATTCGCCAAAAGCAGCGCCTGCTTATAGATGCGTCGGGGCAATTGACGTTTGGCCTTTCTGACCGAGGCCGTCAGCGTCTTATCCCGCACACCCAGCTTGTCGCGCAACAGCTGCACGGTCTGCGCGATTTGAGTTTGAATATCGGGGTTTTGCGCCATATTGGGGCCTCCTGACGCGGCACCATATCCGGGTGGCGCCAGCACGACAATGGGGCTGGTTGTTTGGACCAGTGACGGGTATCACTCGGTCATGCTGAATACGATTGTCCATGGTGAGCCAACTTCAAACCCCCCGTTGCTGATTGCCCATGGGCTCTATGGCTCTGGCCGCAACTGGGGCGTAATTGCGCGCAGATTATCGGATGAGCGGCAAGTCGTTGCCGTCGATATGCGCAACCATTCCAACAGCGCGTGGACCCAGCAGCATGATTACCCAAGCATGGCGGATGATCTGGCCGAGGTGATTGACCATTTCGGCGGACAGGCCGATGTGGTGGGGCATTCGATGGGCGGCAAGTCGGCCATGACGCTGGCCCTGCTGCATGGTGAGAAACTGCGCAAGCTGGTAGTCGCCGACATCGCACCCGTGACCTATACCCACAGCCAGATCCAGTTCATCGAGGCGATGCGGGCCGTGGATCTTTCCTCTGTCACACGCCGCTCGGACGCCGAACAGCAGCTGGCTGATCAGGGGGTTGAGAAAGCCCTGCAAAGCTTTTTCACCCAGTCGCTGGACATCAAGGGCCAACGCTGGCTGCTGAACCTGGACGTTTTGGCCGCCGAGATGCCCAAGATCATGAGCTTTCCTGACATCACCGGCACATGCACCAAACCGACCCTGTTTCTGTCGGGGGGCGCGTCGGATTATGTCCTGCCCGAACACCGCCCCGCGATCCGGGCCCTGTTCCCGACCGCGCGCTTTGCCAAGATCCCCGGCGCAGGCCATTGGCTACACGCTGAAAAACCGCGCGAGTTCGAGGCCTCGGTCCGGGCGTTCCTGAACGCCTGATCAGGCTGCGTCGTTATACAGGTCTCGGGCTACCCGCCGCGAGACCGGTGCCGCCAACGCAAATCCCAATGCCGCTGCCAATACGATGGTGGCCACGGAATTCGTGCCCGCAACCAGAACCGCGATCACAGCCGTTCCGGCCAGTGCAGTGGAAATCATGGCATAAAGAGTTGTCGCAAGACGTAACATGGTCAGTTGCCCTTTGTTATGTAACTGACCACAACTGTAACGCGGTACACTCCCGCAGACCTTGACATGCGTCAGGTGAAAAATTTTTCTATTCTTCTGACACTTCACCGCCTGCGTTCACCCAATCGGAAAAGCCACCCAAATTGTAGACCTGAGCATAGCCCATATCCTTGAGCAATTTGCCCGCTAGGGCAGCACGTCCCCCGGCAGCGCAATACAAAACAATGGGGCGATCCTTACGCAACTCGGGGTCATGGGACTTCAGCGCCTCATCTGCGCTGAATTCAAGCGACCCGCGAGAGATATGATGCGCACCACTGGCACGGCCCGTCTTCTGCAACTCGGCCCCGTCGCGGACATCCAGCAGTAAACCGCCCTGCCCCAGAATCTCGGCGGCGCGGGCCATGTCGATCCGCTCCACGCTGGTATTGGCGGCTTCCATCATCTCTTTCACGGTCAAGGGCATCTGTATCTCTCCTGTTGGTGCTGCCGACAGGGTAACATGCGAAAATTGGAAGGTGTAGTGGGATCGCCCTACACGGGCGATCAATGTTCGCGGAAGGCACGCGACATGCTGTCTGTCACCGGCTTGGCGATATAGGCCGCGAAAGTGCGTTCCTCGGTCTGAATCATGATCTCGGCTGGCATCCCTGGCGTGGGGATAAAGCCGCGCACGCGGTCAATCTCCTCCGGCGGCAGCGAGATTCGGGCCAAATAGACCTCTTGCGGGGCACCCGCCGAGTCCTCGAGCAGGGCATCGGCTGAGACGTAAAAGACCTCGCCGCTCAGCACCGGAGTCGTGCGCTGGTTCAAGGCGACCAATCGCACGGTCGCGTCCTGTCCCGTCACGACGCTGTCGATCTCGGTTCGCGGGATTTGAGCCTCGATGATCAGGGGGGCGTCGGCGGGCAGGATTTCGGCGATGGGTTCGCCTGTTTCGATCACCCCGCCCGGCGTGTGATAATGCAGCCGCACGACTGTGCCCGTAACCGGCGCGCGCACAACGGCGCGGTCCAGAACACTGCGGGCCTGACGGGCTTTTTCGCGGACACTTTCCAGATCGGCCTCGATCACGCCCAGCTCGTCCAATGCCGCCTCGCGGTAGGCCGATCGCGTTCGGGTGATCTGTTCTTCGTATTTCAGCATCATCTGGTTGACCTCGGCGGTCTCAGCCGCCAACCGCGCCTGCTGACCATCGGCCTCGGCCTGCACGCGGCGGATCGTGTTTAGCTCGCCTTTGCGGACCAAACCCTTTTCAAACAGCGCCTCTTTGGTCTCATACTCTTCCTGCAAAATGGCCGAGCGCACCCGCATACTGTCCAACTGCGCCTCAAACCCGCTGGAGCGGATGCGCAGCGCTTCCATATTGCGCTGAAGCAGAGCTATATCGTTCAGCAGGGTCTTGCGCGAGACGTCAAAGCTGATCTTCTGGCCGTCTAGGATCGTCATCACCTCGACGTCATCGGTGGCCTTGATCAGATCGGGCGAAAATTCCAGCCGCTCGCGTTCTTCATACTCGGCCAACAGGCGCTGGCTCATCGCCTGAAGGCGGATTTTACGGATGAACAGCTCACGCTCATTGGCTTCGGCAGAGGTCTGGTCCAATGTCATCAGGACCTCCCCGGCCTGCACCGATTGACCTTCGATGACCTTGATATCTTCGATGATGCCGCCTTCCAGATGCTGCACGATCTTGTTGCGTCCAGTGGCGACAAAGCTGCCCTGCGCAATCACGGCGGCAGCCAAGGGCGCGCGAAAGGACCACACGCCGAACCCGCCGAAACAGACAACCAGCAGCACCATTCCGACGACAACGAATTTGCTGATCGAGCGTGGAACCTCGGCATACCACACCTCGGGGTCTTTGGGATCATTGTTGACGGGCACCAGATCATTCATGTCGCATTCCCCTTCTGGCCTTCGATACCGGGCTGTTTACGCGGCCCGTTCAGCTGTTGCAGCACCTGTTCGCGCTGACCGAACAGGGCGACCCGCCCGTCGGTCAGCAGCATGATCTTGTCGACCGCATTCAGCAAAGTCGGCTTTTGCGTGATCACCACCACCGTGATCTTGTTCGCCTTGGCCTGCGCAATCGCCCGTGCCAAAGCCTGATCCCCGGCCACGTCCAGGTTCGAGTTCGGCTCGTCCAGAACCACCATACGTGGGTTACCAAAGAACGCGCGCGCCAGCGCGATGCGCTGCTTTTGACCGCCGGACAGCGGAGAGCCATCGGCGGCGACAACAGTCTCATACCCTTGAGGCAGCGTGGCGATCATGTTGTGCACATCGGCCAGCACGGCGGCGTCGTGGATTTGCTCATCCGTCGCGTCCTCACGCATGCGGCCGATATTGTCCTTGATGCTGCCGGGAAACAGCTGCACGTCCTGCGGCAAATAACCTATACTCTCACCGAATTGGCGCGGGTCCCAGTTGCGGATATCCATCAGGTCCAGTCGCACGCTGCCCGACGTTGGCAGGATCGAGCCCACCAGTGTCTTGCCCAGCGTCGTCTTGCCCGCCCCGGAATTGCCGATAATGGCCAGTGTCTCACCGGGATTGAGCGAAAACCCGATCCCGTTCAGCACCACGCGTTTGGTCCCGCCGGGCACGTAAAGAAGCCGTTCGACATCCAACCGGCCTTCGGGGCGCGGCAGGCGCAGCTTTTCGTATTGCAACTCGGACTTGGTCAAAAGGGTCTTGATCCGACCAAAGGCAGCGCGGGTCAGCAGGAAGGTGTTCCACCCTTCGATGGATCCTTCAATCGGGGCAAAGGCGCGCCCGGCGATGATCGAGGCTGCAATGACCATGCCGCCGGTGATCTCACCTTGCAGGGCAAGATACGCGCCCCAGCCCAGAATTGCGATTTGTGTAAGTAAGCGCACCGCGCGCGAAATCGCAGCAAAGATGACGTTCCGATCCTGCGCCCGCACCTGCCATGTCAGCGACTGCGCGGTGTCGCGGCCCCAAATGCGCACCGCCTCGGGGATCATCGCCAAAGCGTTGATGATCTGACTGTTGCGCGCCATCGAATCCAGATGCTGGTTGGCCATGGACTGAGCCCGGTTCGCCTCGGCAAAGGGCTTGGCGGTCATGCGCTGGTTGATCAGAGCGATGATCATCAGTAGCAGCGCAGTCACGATCACGATTGTGCCAAGTTGCGGGTGCACAAGGAATATCATCAGGATGAACAAGGGCGCGAACGGCACGTCCAGAAATGAGATCAACGTGCCCGACACCAGAAATCCACGGACCTGCTGCAAATCGCCCAGCGTCTGATATTCCCGTCCGGTCCCATGCAGCGAGGCATGGGCCGCCGCGCTGAGGATGGGCGCACCCAACCGGGCGTTTACCTCGACCGCTGTGCGCATCAGCATGAATCGGCGCACCGCATCAAAGGCTGATTGAAAGATCACCGCCCCGGCCACAATCGCGGTCAGCATGATCAACGTGTCCAGAGACCGGCTGGTCAATACGCGGTCGCTGATCTGAAACAGGTAGATCGGGATGGCCAGGATCAGGATGTTGGTTGCGCAAGTCAGCACCAGCACAAAGGCCAGATTGCGCAAGATTGCCCGCATCGAAATTCGCAGCGTCTGCTGAAAGTCCTCGGGCGGAGTGCGTTTGTGAAAGGTCTGGGGTGGCCCTTTGCCATCCCCACCGCCCTCTTTCCGGAGCGGCAGAGGTTGGTTCGCCTTGGCCTCGATCGTGGTTCCCAATTGTCCACCGCCTTTTGAGCGATCCGGGGGGGGCGTCCGGTCGGTCTTCTCCCTGGCGGTTTCCGGATCGGGGCCTTTGGCATTGGCCACCCCAGCTTCGCGGCCCTTCTGGAGTTTGTCGTTGACGGGCTGCGGAACGTCACGCCGAAGGGATTTCTCGGCGTGACGGAGGAATGTCGTTTCTTGAGCACTTTGCGTGCCCTTTGGTGAAGGTTGCGGTTCAGAGACTTTTGGGGCCTTGGGTGGAAACGTCACCGGATTATGCACACGCAGATCCTGGCTTAACCGCAAGCTCGCCATTTTGGCGGGTTTGGTCACGGGGCCATCTGCAGGGGCCTTGGTCGGGCCACCACCACCGCGTCCGTCCAGCGGGCTGGCGAACAGGGATCGGCGCGACGAGAACAAAATCGACATACTCAAACTTTCGAAACACTCGTATCAAACAGGGAAATCAGGCCAGCATGGTTTGCAGACCATCATCGAAGCTTTCGGCCATCTCGGACGGGGTCATCTTGTTGTGGCCCGGCGCGTTTTCCGAGTTTCCGGGTCCATCCACCGTGTCAATAAGGACAGCGATGGCATCATTTCCGATCTCAACATCCAGATCATCGTCCGGCGTGTCGATCAGACTGGCCTGATGCAGCACGAGGTCGGAATATTCGCCCTCACCGGTCATGACCACGGAGTCGACGCCGGCTTTTACCACACCCGCGGTATTCAGAACCGCATTTCCAGCCCCCAACGCAGAAGCCACTGCACCGGCTTCCCCGTTGAGGTTGATGTCGTCCTGGTCTTGCAGGATCGTGATCTGTTCAATCGCGTTAACCTGCACCAGATCGCCGTCGATTTTGAGGACCCGGATCTGTTCCATCCCCGCGAAGTCCGGGTTGTTCAGCAAGGCGTCTTCCAGCGCTTCGGTGTCCATTTCCTCAAGCGGCAGAACACCCGCCAAGCTGGCGTCCAACTCCTCATGCGTGTCCTCACCCATCGTGGTCAGCGCCACCTGATTGACAACAAGATTGTCATCATCCTCATCCGGAATGCCACCGTTGATCTCGTCATCATCGAGGAACACGATTGTCTGGTGAACGATATCCACCGAAATCATGTCCCCGCCGATCAGGATCACGTCGTAATAGCTGCCAAGTTGCAGAATCTCGGTTACGTTGATCAGAACATTGTCACCCATCACGTAAAGGCTGGACGATGCGGTGATCTCGGTTTCGATATGGTCGATATCGGTGGCGTCGATTTCTTGCTGGATGAAATTCGTGACCACCAGATCCCCCGCAATCCAGGTCACAGCGACCAGAGGATCCTGCCCCTCGGCCGCGACGTTGTCATCCAGCCAATGGGCCTCGTTGCCTTCAACGGTGATGGTCGAGGTTTGAACGACCATCGTGTCGCTTTGCCCACCGGCATCGCCGGTGTCAATGTCCGACACTACCGCAACCTGACTGACGACGGTCACGTTGACCGATTGCCCGCCCACCGCGATCACTGGCGCGTCGACCCAGGCCACTGTGACGGCAACTTCGTTGACGGCCAGATTGCCACCAGTGGAAACGGTATGCCCTTCGCCAAATTCCGAGTCTTCGAACTGGTCCCACTCGGCGGGAAGAAGTTCTTCGGGCAGATCCTCTGTCTGGTCCTCGTCGGGTTGATGATGCTGCGGCAGAAGCTCGCTCCAGTCAGGGGCCTCATCGACATGTTCGCCGTTCACGATGGTACCCATCGCGTCTTCTCCCTGGAACTGATGCACCATCGCGCCTTCGACCTCGATGGTCTGCTGCACCTCTTCGACGAGGGCTTGAATGTGTTCAACCGACTGATAATCGGCGATATTCAGAGACGGGGCCGATACCGCGTGCAGCGACTCCGCAACCGCCGCCAAGGCGTCGCCCTGCGCCATCAAGGTTTCGACATCGCGGAACTCGGCCTGTCCAAAGGTGTCATTGTCGCTTAGACGCAGAGTTTGAACGGTATAGGTCACGGCCGACCCGATCAGCTCGGGGATCAATTGCGGTTGCAGAACTACGGTCTGAAATGAGATCGCCGGAAGCTGCACGTCGGAAATGAAATCATCGGCATTCGGCACCAGACCGAAACCCGGAACCGGGGCCGCCACGGACATCGCCTGCACGGGTGCAGGGGCTATATCAGCCTGTGGCGCATCCGTTCTGAATGGCAGGGCATCATATTTCCCCGGATCCAGCTTCAACCCCGCCTTGACCTTGATGACGGTCGCATCTTCAAGCTCTTCCAGTTCCGCCTTGCGCCTGAATGCGACAAATTCGTCATACTGATCCCGCCATCGGGCCTGTTCGCTGGTAAGTTCAAATGTTCCAATAAAATGAGCAATCGTTTCACTGATACTGTCGAGCGACATAACACTGTTCCTTTCCCCATCCCGGCCAGAAATTTCCGTTTTGGGTTAAGTTGGGCTGAGGCCGCACCATGCGGCCTCAGCATGTTTTTGCCGAAGATCGTGGGGGTTTAGCCGATCTCCGGCTGGGACACCGGCTTATACGTCGGTATCGTCGCTGGAGTAGGACGAAGTCATCGATCCACCAACCATGGTCGTATCGACCGAGTTGCCAAGCACGTTGGCACCCATGACGATCGACTGGTTGAAGGCCGTGGTGTCCACAACTGCGGCAGACGAAGCATAGGATTCACCCGATACGATGCCGTCACCAGCATTGTTCGAGCCCCAGACACCCGCGTTGCCACCGGTGCCACCTGCGCCTGAGTTCGCACCCGAAGCATCGCCACCAGTGACTATCCCACCAGCTGTGTGGCCGGTAGTCGCCCAACCGATTGCTTCACCGCTGGTGCCGCCCATACCGGCCCCGGCGCCGCCGCCGCCGCCAAAGCCTGAGGTCGCCGACCCGTCCGTCGAACCGGATGCATCAGAGGTGGCATCATTGTCTGAAGACGCGTCACCTCCGTATCCGGCAATGGATTCGGCAAGACTGTCCGCCGAGCCATCTGTGTCTGCCTGCGCAAACACATCCACCAGACCACCGTCTCCGGCCGTGTTCATCGCATCGGCCGAACCGGTGCCCGAACCATCCGACGTCGCGCCTTGCTGGATCGCGCCGCCACCGCCGCCGAAACCATCGGCGGTCGAGGTGCCGGTTCCGGTGCCGCTGGCCGAGCCGTCGGTGTCGTTTGTGCCACCTGCTCCGCCATCGCCACTGGTGTTCTGCGAGTTGCTGGCCGACCCGTTCACGTCACCCGGAGACTGGGTGATGTTCGGACCGGTTGTCGCCTGATCGCCGACACCCTGCGCGCCGGCGTTTGCTCCGGCTGTACCGCCTGTCGCGCTACCGCCGGTGCCATCGCCACCCGAGCCGAAGCCGCCGGTGCCGTCGCCACCCGAGCCAAAGCCTCCGGTTCCGTCGCCGCCAGATCCAAACGCGCCGGTTCCGTCACCGCCAGTTCCCGGATTGCCGCCATTGGTGTCGCCACCGCCGTTGCCGGCACCGGCCTGACCTGCGTTCAGCCCTGACAGACCGTTTTGCTGGTTCAGAGCTGCAAGCGCTGCATCGACCTGACCGGAAGTGCCACCAGTGCCTTCAGCACCCGTGCCTGCACCACCCGTGCCGTTGCCAGCATCACCGGTACCGCCCATGCCTTCTGCGCCGTTGCCCTGGGCCCCAGAGCCTTCGGCACCTGCGCCTTCGCCACCATCGGCATCAGCGTCGCTGCCTGCCAAGCTGCCAGCCAGACCCAGACCGACATTTCCGGCCGCCGCATCGTTGGCGTCGGTGTCGCTGCTGCTGCCATTGCCGGCCTGACCATCCGCATCCGCATCACCGTCGCCACCGGCTGCGCCTTGCGCGGACGAGTCGTTCGCGCCAAGACCCGCGCCAAGCGCCTCTGCGACCGAAGCATTGTTGCCACCGGAAGACTGGCCATCATTGTCGGCATTCGACAGGCCCAGACCCAGACCCAGCCCAAACGAGCTTGCGTCTCCGCCTTCACCGCTGGTGCCGTCTGCGTCGGTGTCGGATGAACCTGTGTTGCTTGCTCCAGAGATACTACCGGCGTCTCCGCCTTCGCCGCCACTGCTGCTGCCGTTGGACTCGGCACCCGACACACCGACACCCAGGCCGATGTTGGATGCTGAACCGGTCGAGCCGCCGTCACCACCAACGCCTGTACCATCCGCGTTGCCGGTCAGACCACCAAAGGCCAGCGCGTCAGCGCCATGGGTTTGGGCACTTGCCGCGCCGCCATCGGTGCTGCCACCGCTGCCAGAGTTGCCACCATCGGTTGAAGAGCCGATGCCTTCATGAGCCGTCGCGGTGCCACCATGAGCATTGCCGCTCTGGTCAAATTCGCCTTCGTTGCGAACGGCGGCCGAGCCCAGATGGTCATTGTCGGACAAGTTTGCGACCTGGCTGCTGATCGAAGACATGTCATTGCCTTCACCGCTCAGGTCGATGTCCAGATTCAGGTCGTCGCCCGGGTCATAGTCCATATCGCCTGCAACGGTGATGACATCGCCCAGCTCAGCCGAACCTGACGCGTCAATATCGACAGTGTCATTGTCTTTCGGCAAGCCTTCTCCGTCGCCGAAGTCGATCGTGACCGAGTTGCTGTTCGAGTTGTCATTGTCGCCATTGCTTTGCGACTGACCCTGACCTTGATCTTGGCCCTGGCCCTGATCCTGGCCTTGGGCTTGGTCTTGACCCTGACCATTTTCAACAGACGTCGCCTGAGCTTGCGCCTGGTCCTGACCCTGGCCCTGTTCGTTGTCGACATCATTGTCGACATCCGTCTCTTGCGACGTCAGGTCAGCATCAACATAGGCGTCATCCACATGGATATCTGCGTCGATTGGCGCGATGATCGTATCCACGTTCACCTCGTCAATATCGGTAATGCTGTTATGGGGTTGTTGACGTTTTGACATATCAATTTCCACTTATTAAGCGCACTGACCGTCACTCTTTCAAAAACGGTTACGGGCGCGGTTGAAACAAACAGCGCACTCGCGCAAAACCCGCGCGGATGCGTATTTCACAGTGAGATTGTCCTCCACCCTCCTTTCCCCGGCTTAGCCGGTCCTGCATCTGCCAAGACGTTCGCGGAAATGCGCGATTCGCAGACACGTTCGGATCTTTCGCCCCGTTAATTGGAGCCGTTCCATGGTTGCAGGAGGAAACTGGCCTGAATAGCTAGCCGGAAGCACTAGAACGGGTAATCACCTGATTCGGATTGATTATTTCCAAATCACGAACAATGCGCGACTTTTTCGGCTGCTGATTTTTTAGCTAATCGCATATCGAGAAAACTCGTTAAATTGCCTCTACTTAAGCGGGTGAAACGCCCCTGATCCTAAACTTAAGTTCTAGAACTGTTTGCGCGTTAACGACCGTGCAACCAGGAAATTTGCACTTTTCCCTATAGCCTGCACCGAAAGTGCGTTAATGTTCGGTTAATATTATTCGAAGTGCCAGTTTGCTATTTCGCCGCTTAGCGGTGCAGGTTTTGACAAGGGGGGAATGATGAGCATTCCGTTTCGGGAAAATGCTGCGCAAAACCAATTTGGTTTTGACGAATTCTCGGTAAATTTTATTGGTAAAGAGCTTTTCTACTCGGACCAGACCCTAACGGGTGTTGAAACAGAGTTTGGTGTCACCACACACCGCTACGATTCAATCTCAGCCCTGCCGACATATGGCGACCCTACCACCGGCCCCGGTAGGATCGTGATCGTCGATCAGATGATTCTGGAAGATCTTCTGGCCCGTCCCAGACATTATCGCGATTGCGTGGGCAGCGGCAGCTTGGCCTACGCTTATCGAAAAGAGGAATCCGCCCGCTTTCTGTTTGAGCAATGGGACCGGACTCGCCATGGAGATATCGGTTTTCTGCCAATGAATGTCGGTCCCGATGTCTGGCGCGCGATCCTTCGATTGTTGCTGCATGAGGAACTATACCTGCCCGGCTTTCTTGCAGACAGCGTCTCCAACTTGCAAAGCCCACCCAAGCAGCACGCAGGCTCTACGCCTGCCGCGCCTGAGCCGCACCCGCTTTATTCCAAACTGACCCGGAGGGAAAAGCAGGTCCTGCAACAGGTATCAAAAGGGCACAGTAACAAGATCATCGCGGCCAATCTTGGTATAACCGAACACACGGTGAAGTTGCACATGCACAATGTCGCCGGAAAGATCGGCGTCAGCAACAGAACCGCCGCCGCTCAGTTCTTTTTCGAAGTCGCCCCGGACGAAGCCCATGAACTTGCCAGCGACTGAGGATTTCGAAACCCGCTTTGACCGTCTTATCCTTTTGGTCGGCAAGCTGAACTATATGTGGACCAATACAGAAAGCCTGCTGATCCACCTGATCGCCGGGCTGAGCGGAACCAACAAGGATGTCGCGGTCATCATTTTTCTGACCCTCAACACCACCCGTGCACGCATTGATCTGGTGGAACGGCTGGCAAAGATGGACGGTCGCCCCCCCGATCTGAGGGATGCGATTCTGGAGCACACCCAGCGCTTGTCGAAACTTTCGGGCATTCGCAACAAGTACAATCACTGCATCTATTCCTTCGACCCTGACAGTGGAAATCCCAAGACGATTCTTATGCGGATTTCAGACCGGAAAACCGACATCAAGCTGGGACGCGAAGACACCGTTGACGCCGCAGCGCTGACCGAGATTGAAGGCGTAGTGAAAAAACTCTCGGACGCCAACCGCGATATCTGGCAGTTGATCACAAGGTTAGGCTTTCCGGTCTAAAGGAGACGTGGTGCGGGTGGTCAGGTTTAACAGAACATAAACAGACCATTTCCTTCACGTTCACCTGACTTGACCTATAGTGGCGAGTGTCGCTTTAACTGCGACATTATCTTGCTACCCGATCAGGGTCTACCGATGTTCAACTATGTTTTGACAACTTCTACCACTTTGATATGGGTCGCAACCGGGCTGCTTGTCGGCTTCCTTTTTATCTAGCCCCCCAGTGCGCGCCTAACTTGAGCCTGAGAACAGAAGCCTTGAATGGCTTTGTTGCGTAGAGGTTGTGTAAGCAGTGAACAGGCACGCCGTCACGGGCAACTGACACCGCGTAGCGATTCTACCAAAATCAACGACTCTGGAACGGGTTGCACGCCAAACAACATCGGCTGTGAAATACCTGGTGCGGGCGGTGGGACTCGAACCCACACGGGCATAAGCCCTTCAGATTTTAAGTCTGATATGTCTACCATTCCATCACGCCCGCACGGCGTATTCCGCTCCCAATTGGGCTGAGGAAATCACTAAGCGGATAACGCTGCAAACACAATCCGTTTCAACGACAACCACTTGAATTCTGATTCACGGAGGGCCGACAACCGGAGCGATCGTTGCCAATCGTCAAAGGCTGGTTAAAATTCGCACTCAAGGATTGCACATAAATTGCCAATCTCTAGGACGGGGACCACCCCTAAGGGATATCATTTTCGATTTTCGGGCAAGTTACGAGTGCAGAACAAAAGTCCTTTCCAGACTGGATCGCTGGCATCGAACATCGCGCCAAGAGGCCGCCAGCCTGGCACCCCAACTTCGCACAAATACAATCTGGCAACGCCTCGCCTATCCCGGAGCCTTCGTCGGGGCGTTCTTTCTGGGAGTATTCGCCGTCTTCCTGACACGCTACATTCAATACCACATGGTAGGCGTGCCCGACGCTGGTGACACGAACTTTCCAGGCATCATCGGTATCGGCGTGGCCAGCATGGCGGGTTTCTTTATCTCACTGTTCCTCACAGACAAACAAAAGGAATTCGCTAGTGCCAGCACGGCAGGCGTTATGACGACCACACTCACCTTCCCAAATCTGGTCTGGAAAAACGACATCGGATCAGTATTCGATATGGGCTCGAATCCGTTTTTCTCCACGCTGCATACTAATGACTGACCCAAGCCCAGTTTTGACTCCCAGTTTTCTTAGTTCAATTGGTCGAAAACATCTTGTGGATACCTACTGGAGTGCCAAATCACAGACAAACCCGTTGACTATCTGCTGCTTCCAATAGCGCCGCCGAAACTGCGTCGATCATTTTGGTGTGAGGCGATGCCGTCATACTTGCCAAGCCAACGATGCGTTCTGGTCCCTTCTGTTCAAGGGGGATCCTTTTGAGCCGCAGATGGTCATATGTCGTTAAACGGTTGTCTGGTATGATTGACACGCCAAGTTCAGCGGCCACCATACTGGAGATTGCTTCAAGACTCTCAAGCTCCATCGCGTCTTTGACTTCAATGCCCTTTCTTTGCAGCCAAGTCTCGATTTGCCTTCCTACAACCGCATCACGCGTAAAGCGAATAAACGGTGACGCACCAAGCAATTCTCTCGAAGGTAAATCTGGGGTTTTTTCCGAGACAAGCAGGACCAATTTTTCAGATACAATTTCTGAGAATTCCAATGTGTTTGGCAGAACATCTGGTCGGGAAATGATCGCCGCTTGAATCTGCCCGCGGTCCAACTGTAGCAAAAGCTGATTGGTCAAACCTGGAACAATCCGTACAAGGATGTCCGGATGCACGGACTTTAGCCTCGCCAACGCAGTTGGCACTAATCCAGTCAGGGTCGTTGGAACGGCCCCCAAAGTTATTTCACCAGAGAGTTCGTTGTTCGACTTCACCCTTTCCGCCAAACCGTCATATGCGGCCACCACCGCAGCAGCCTCTCCGACGAACGTTAGCCCGGTATGAGTAAGTTTGGGCGACTTGGATGATCGGTCAAATAGTTCGAGCCCCAACGCGACCTCCAGATTCCGCATCTGGTGACTGACCGCCGACGGAGTTAGATGCTCCGCCTCAGACGCGGCACGGAAGCTACCATGTCGATGAACTGCGATTAGAGTTCGCAGTGCCCGAATACTCATCCCGATAACCTCGCTAGCGCTAAAACCGTGTTCATTATGTGAAAATTTTTTCACTTATTAGTCAAAGATTTTTCGTTTTTGTTCATTTTTGTTGATGTGTACCATGCACACAGCACGCCTTATGAAACCAAACCCAGAGGTGCTTATGGTTGCTCCCAAATCCAACGCCTATACTTCCATCGTCGCCAAACCCTTCGCTCCAAACCTCGGGGCTGAGATCTACGGAGTCGACCTAAGCCGGCCTGTGCCTGACGACCAGTTTGCAGAGATCTGCGACGCTTTTCACACCTACCAGGTGCTGTTCTTCAAAGAGCAGAAGGAAATACCACCTGCGCAGCACATTGAATTTGGGAAACGCTTTGGGCCGCTTCACGCACACCCCGCAGCCCCAACGATGGACGGGTATCCGGAGATTTTCGAAATACATGCAACTAAGAATTCCAAGGTAGCAAACGGTGAGTTCTGGCACTCTGACGTCTCTTGCGATGAGACACCGCCCCTTGGAACTATGCTGCAAATCCATATTGCACCACCCTGTGGCGGGGATACCATGTTCAGTGATATGTATGCGGCCTACGATGATCTTTCGGAACCGATAAAAGATATGATCAACGGGTTATCTGCACTTCATAGTTCCGAGCATATCTACAAAGGCCGCTATAGCGACCGGGGGCAAAAAGACAGCGAAATTGACTGTCCCGAAGCAGTTCATCCGATCGTTAGGACCCATCCGGAAACGGGCCGAAAGTCGCTGTTTGTGAATCGAACATTTACAACAAAGATTTTGGGCTTGTCGGAAAAGGAAAGCGACGCGATCCTCAACATGCTTTTCGAGCATGCGGAACAGATCAACTATCAAATCCGGTTCAGGTGGTCACTTAACGACATGGCCTTTTGGGACAACCGGTGCTGTATGCATCGTGCGATCTGGGACTATTGGCCCGCTGAGAGAAAAGGGCGACGTGTGACCGTGAAAGGCGATAGGCCTGTCTAGACTCGACCGAACCGAATTGCTGGATCAAAGAAACCGAATCTTTAGGAGCGATAAGTGCGAGCTGCAGTCGTAAGAAAGTTTTGTGAAGATCTTTCGATTGAGACGGTCCCGGATCCAACCTGCCCAGACAATGGAGTGGTCCTGGAGGTCGCAGCCTGTGGAGTATGCCGCTCGGATTACCATGGATGGTCTGGCGCGCACCCCAAAGTTCAAAATGGCTCCATCTTAGGGCACGAATATTGTGGAACTGTGGTAGAGGCAGGGCCTCAAGCGAAGCACAGTGTTGGTGACCGCCTCATAGCGCCATTCATCTTGGGTTGCGGCAGCTGCAACGCTTGTCAAACAGGCGTATCAAACACTTGTGCTTACCAAATCGTTCCAGGATTTGGAACGCCAGGTGCCTACGCAGAATATGTCGCTGTGCCGTTTGACCATAACTTGGTTCACTTGCCAGAAACGCTCTCTCCTTCCTTGGCGGCAGGGCTCGGGTGTCGTGTAACCACTGCTTGGCATGCTTTGACAGACCGCGCAGATGTCGCAGCTGGTGAATGGGTGGCTGTCCACGGTACAGGAGGTATTGGCTTGTCCGTTCTTCTATTGGCAAAAATGCTTGGATGCCGAGTTGTCGTAGTGGATGTGGTCGATGAGAAACTTGAGCATGCAAAGCTTAACGGTGCAGACGCTACAGTAAATGCCAGCAAAGAAGACGCCGCAGCAGCGATCCTAGATATCACGGATGGAGGAGCACAGGTTTCCATAGAAGCGCTGGGGATCGAAACAACGACGAACGCATCCTTAGAGTGTCTCGCCATCCTTGGTCGACACGTGCAAGTTGGTATGCCTTCGGGCGACGGCCAGATGCAGGTAAACATGCGTGCAATCTATTCCAAACAACTCTCGTTTTTCGGCACTCGTGGTATGCCTTCGTGGAAATACCCACGCCTTCTAGGAATGATCGAGCGTGGCGAAGTAGATATCCAGCCAATGGTCGCCAGAGAGGTCCGATTGGAAGAGGCCAGCAATGAACTTCGCGCAATGAATGGACCAACTTCCCCAGGAACCGCTGTTATCACAAGGTTTCAGCCGTGATAAGCGCAAACGCCCGATAGGTATTTTTTCAGTCATTCTCTCTGTCATCGTGCGCCCCTTCGCAAATTCAGATACTCACGCAAACTGGCTGTTCAGGGTAATGCAATGAGCGCCTGCTTTGGGCTCGGTGCAGACGTTCAGCAGAATTCAGTGAGCGTCCGCTGTGCGGACGAAGTCGCCATTGTCCGTCTTGGGACAAAGGTCCTCTTTGGGGAGACGCGCCCAGAGAAACCCAGTCAGAAGCGAAAGCAGTACAGCCGAAGTTGTCAGGGCCGATTTAACAATTGTGGCTGTACTGGCGGCATACACCAGTGCACTTGATACCTCTGGCCAACTCCAAATCATGGTCGCGATTCCAGTGTTTTCGAAATAGTCGAACAAGGCGCAGCCAACCGAGAGAATTATGCCAGAGCGAACAAGCTTGCTGTCGGGCATTCGTCGCCCAAACCAGCTAAACGTGGTTATCAAAGTCAGCGCGAGCATAGCCGGGTAAAATGTATCCAGAGAGAGCTGGTAACTGAGATAATACTCGCGCCCTTCCGCTCCTAAGGCTTCAAGAAGCGTCGCGGCGTCTTTGGGATTGTAGCCGAGCGGACGCATGTCGAATGGGACCTGCCCCGAGACAGCTTCGATGTGGGCAAGCGTGACACTGATCATCAGCACGTAGATGACTAAAGCAATCAACCCGCAGCCAACGGCGGCAAAACCGATGTACCTTGAAAGAATTGTGTGAATCATTTTGGGAACTCCTTGATCTGTGCCAAGTTGCCCTTGGGTGAAGCCACACGCATTATCATTTGATAAGGCAAACCAAGATGGATCTACGGAAATTTCTCGCACAGTCTCCTGACCTGCCTGATATGAGTTTTGCAGACGGTTTTGCGTCTCAGTGGAGAAGTAAGCGTTTGAACAAGGGCGCGCGCCTTGCCCACCAAGAACAACCTGAATCAGATGAGTTCATTCTTTTGGATGGGTGCCTAGCCAGCAGCATTTGTGACCAAGAAGGCAAGGAAGTATGCGTTGGGCTCCATGTAGGTCCTTGCGTTGTCACGCCGAATATCGCGCGAACGCGGGATGGAGTGTCCCTTGTGTCCATCGAGGCAACCAAAGACGCCTCGCTTTATTGGATCAATACTGATCGGCTTACGTACCTGATGATTGAGTCTGAACCAATCCGAAACTGGGCAAATGGTATTCTACGAGACGCATTGAGTGAAAAGGCGGAACGCGAATGGTGTCTCGCCGCTCTTGACGGGGCAGAGCGGCTGAACTGGTTCCGCCAAGCCTTCCCCAGCTATGAAGACATTTTCACTCATTCGTTGATAGCATCCTTTTTGGGGATCACGCCCGTTACGATGAGCCGACTACGCGCTAGGTAGAGAGCAAAAAGAAGGGCGGAACTCACGATTTGGAAATTCCAACCGACGCCCACGGAAACTTAACTCGGCAATTCGGCTGAACTTTCGGGACTCTCAGAGGCGATATACATTCAAATAACCGACTTTCCTTGAGCCCGCGTAAGCGGGTGAAGGTTGTTGATATCTGGAAAATAGATAGGGGCGCGAACAATACCGGTTTAGGCAAAAAACTTGCTACAGCACTGCAAAGAGCCAATCAGGAACAAAGAAGGTTCGACAACTTTTCGGCTCCACCATTCAGGACAGGAAGGAATTCGAGCAACCCTTGCAGTTCATGACGTTGCGTTGGGGCATGAACCGACAAAGTGGCGACCAACCTGCCCGTCTCGTCCTGAATTGGCACGGCAACAGCGGTCATGCCGGACATGAATTCTTCGTCATCAGTCGAATAATTTCTGGCAGAAATCCGGTGCATTTCGGCCCGCAATGCCTCCGGTTCGGTCAGTGTATGCGGCGTCTGGGCGTCCAGCCTTCCAGCGGCCAGATAACCGTCCAGAACTTGTTGCCTAAGCGTCGACAAGTACATCTTGCCGCTAGCGGTGCAGTGAAACGGCACTTGCGTCCCGATCGGCAATTGAATGCGCAAAGGCCACTTTGTCTCGACCCGGTCAAGATAGATCATCCCTTCGCGGTCGGGGATCGCCAGATTGCACGTTTCGCCGATCTCATCCGCCACGCTGCGCAAAATTGCTAGTCGCGCGGTACGAAGATGTTCCGATGACACTGTATTCACGGAAAGCTGGCGCAGGCGAGGCCCCGGTCCGAAAGACCGCCCATCCAGATCGCGCTGCAGAAACCCTTCGGCTTCGGCGGTTTGCAGCAGGCGATGGATCGTCGGTTTTGCCAAGCCCAGAGTTTCGATTAAATCCGATGGCTTTACCGCGACCCCACGCCGGGCGATTTCCTCAAGGATCACCAATAGGCGCAGATTTGTCGGTATCTGAGTTTCTTTTTCGGGTGCATCAGTATAGGCCATCCCGGTACATTCTAGTTGTTTGGCAGCAGGATCAAGGCCAGATCAGGTACCAGTGACACCAGTATCCAAACTGATAGCAAAGCCACTAGATACGGCACCGTGTAGCGCAACAATCTGAAATAGGGCACGCCGGTCACGCCGGACGCCACGTACAAGTTCAATCCATAGGGCGGGGTGATGAAACCGATGGATGCCCCAACCAGAAAGATCACCGAGAAATGGATTGGATCGACGCCAACAGACGCTGCTATGGGGGCCAGTATCGGGGCAAGAATGATCGTGACAGGTAGGCTTTCCAACACCATGCCGGAAAAGAATACGATCACCATCGAGGTAAACAACACGGCGTGGTACCCGCCCATTGAGGTGACAAAGTCACCGATCGTCTGCTGCGCCCCCAGCAACGACAGGATTTGCTGCATCACGACAGACACGGCAATCAGCGGTGCAAGGATACCAGTGATCTGCGCAGATCGGATCACGATCGAGGGGATCTCGGGGATGGTAAACCCTTCAACTACGAACATCTCGGCATAGGTTTTCTCAGTCGGCGGAATATTGTTGCGCGCGCCCATGATGCGGTTAATCGGATAGCTGACCAGCCCGGCAATCACACAGAATCCGACAGTCACGCCGGCGGCTTCGGTGGGTGAAAACTTGCCGGTGTAGATGCCCCACAGTACTAGGCCGATGGCAAAGAACCCAAGCCAAGCGCCAAAGGCGGTTTTCAGGATGCGGTTAAGTTGCAACGGGATCAGATAGCCCCAACCGTTGATGCGGCAGATGATCCAACAGGCCAGTTGCATGCCCATCACCATCAGCGCGCCGGGCAGAATGCCGGCCACGAACAGCTCGGAGATTGGCAGGTTCATCAGGAACCCGTAGACGATGAAAATAATCGACGGCGGTATGATGATGCCGACCGTACCACCCGCCGCAGCGGTTGCGGCACTAAAGCGCTCGTCATAACCGCCCTTGACCATTTCCGGGTGCAGCATCGACCCGATCGTCGCGGTGGTGGCCGAGTTTGAGCCGGAAATCGCCGCGAACAACCCGCACGCCCCCAGCGAGGCCATCGCAAGCCCGCCGCGTATCCAGCCCAGACAGGCATAGGCAAAGTCGCTTAGCCGGCGCGCAATACCGGATTTGTTGATCAGGTCACCGGTCAGAATGAACAATGGCATCGCCAACAGGGCGAAGCCCTTGTTGAACACGTTCAAGAGTTCCGCTCCCATATTGTCCAGCGTCAGGCCAAGGACAAAAGAACAGCCGATCACCCAATAGCTGATGACCAGCAGAACCGGCACGCCCAGCATGAACAGAAAAGTGACCCCTATCGAGATCAGAGTTACCCAGGTTCCGTCCGCCATCAGTCCGATCCTATCACCGCCTGCTGAAGCAGTGGCTTACCTGTTTTCCAGTTGTCAAAATCATCTGCCAGGTTCTGAAACACCCGCCCAACCATTAGGAAGAACGACAGCGGCGCGGCCAGAAGGAACCACCATTGCATGATGTTGTCGGTTCCGAGCACGATCTGAAAATTCGAAGCCGAAAGCGCCACCAGACGTGTCGTTGTCACGATGACAATGACTGCGAAAATGAACCAAAGAACAGCGTCCAATATCAGACAGGCCAGCTGCGCGCCGCGCGGCATCCCCGTGCGAAATTCAGTAAAGCTCAGATGTGTACGCAGGCGCACGTTGTAAGACGCGCCAAACCAAGCCATCACCATGAACAACAACGGCGGGATGGTCGTCGACCACGGTTCCTGATCGTTGAACACAAACCTGTCAATAACACCCCAAAAGATGATCAGCGCGATGGCCAGATAGGAGTACACCATGACCGAGCGTTCAAGCTGGCGCTCGATGAACGGTACTTTTCGGTAGATCATCATGATTAGCAAACCGCCGAGCGCGGCGACCACCGTTCCGACTACCCAAGCCGCGTCAGACCGCAGTGCGGTTTGAATCTCGAATGAATCCCGGCTGAGTAAGGCGCTGAAAATTGCCCCAATATCTGCCCACAGCGACATGAACCCCGTCCTCCCAGTCGGTGTTTAGTGGAACCGGCCCGCGAAAGGACCGGTTCGTTCAGTTTAATTAGGCAGTGCCCATCCACCAACGGCGGGGTTCGACATTCTCAGGCAGCATATCCGCCGGAATCTCGCGCGCGATGTCGTAGATTTCCTGATAGGTATCGATGCCACCTGCCCAGTTGTTCAGACGCTCACGCCATTGCGCCCAGGGTTCAGGGTTGTAGTTTGGCGCACACATTTCTTCGGCCAATTTGATCTGATCATCAGCCAGGAACGCGGCCCGTACACCGTTTTCGGCAAAGATCGTGTTCGGCAGTTGCGGGTCCGAGAAGCCCACGGTGTTCAGCAACGCAGCCTCGTTCGCACCTTGAATGAGCGCTTGTGTGAAGTACGAGGATTCCATGACGGCATCCTGAAGCTCTCCGCTCAGGCTGTCGAACACTTTTGCTGACATCGAGGTGTGTTCGGTACCACAGAAGAACTTGAGGTTCACCGACTGCGACACAACTGGGGCCATGTTGGCATAAGCCACGGCAGAGGCCCAAGTCTCGGCCCCATCGATCAGACCAGTTTTCAACGCATCCAACGTCTCTTCCCACGCGACAGGCACTGGGTTCAGGTTCAGCAGCTGCATTGCGATCCGACCAAGTTGTGTGCCGGTCACGCGGTTCTTAGTACCGAACAACTCTTCCAGCTTTGTAACAGTTGGTTTGTCTGCAAAGTTAGAACCCATCTGAAGGCCACGCAGTTCACAATGGGTGAACAAGAACTTCAGCCCATGGCGCTTCTCAAGGGGGTCTCGTAAGATGCGCTGACTGGCGGGGCTGTAAAAGAAATGATACTGCGCTGCGCGGCTGGGGAACATATAGGCATAGTCCAACACGTTCAAATACGGCGCGCCGCCTGCCGAGTTCTGGGTTGAAGCGGCATAGATGTCGACGATTCCCTGCTGAGTCTTCTCGACGCAGCTCAGCTGACCGCAGATCTGGTTGTCGCCGATGAACTCGATGCGAATCTCACCGTCTGTACGCTCTTCGAGGTCGCGCGCGAACTCGATGGCACCGGCCCGTTCGATCAAAAGGTTGCGGGTATTGAAGCCGGCCGCACCGAATTTCAGCGTGTGTTTGGGCTCCTTCGAAAACCTCTTTTCATAATTTGACTCAGCGGCTTGCGCCAGATTGGCGAGGCTCATCGCGCCGCCAAACCCACCAGCTGCCAGCAGAGTCGAGCTCATGCCATAGCGCCCTGCCACACGGAAGAAATCCCGCCGTGAAATGCCACTCAGTTTCCGTCCGATCTCCATTGCTATCCTCCCGTTTCGAAATTATTGAGACGTTTTGTATCAAAAAATGCTAGTATAGTTCTGGCAATTTGCATAGAGTTTTTTGACGACTTTGGGAGGAGACGGTCATGGAAGTGGATTATGCGGTTGTCGGGGCGGGGTCTTCTGGCTGTGTCATTGCCAACCGCCTAAGCGCTGATCCCAACACCAAAGTCGCCCTGCTTGAAGCGGGTGGGCCAGATACGAACCCGTGGATTCACATCCCTGTTGGGTATTTCAAAACCATGCACAACCCGTCGGTCGACTGGTGCTACCGCACCGAACCCGACCCAGGGTTGAACGGTCGTTCCATCGACTGGCCGCGCGGCAAAGTACTGGGTGGATCATCCTCGCTAAATGGTCTCCTTTATGTACGCGGACAAAAAGAGGACTACGACCGCTGGCGCCAGATGGGCAATGTCGGCTGGGGATGGGAAGATGTGCTGCCCCTATTCAAACGCAGCGAAGATCAGGAACGCGGCGAGGATGCCTTTCACGGCACAGGCGGCCCGCTGTCAGTATCGAATATGCGTATACAACGTCCGATCTGCGACGCCTGGGTCGCCGCTGCGCAATCCGCGGGCTATCCGTTCAACCCGGACTACAACGGTGCGGAACAAGAAGGCGTCGGGTATTTTCAACTGACGACGCGCAACGGTCGCAGGTGCAGCGCTGCGGTAGCTTATCTCAAGCCGGTCCGCGACCGCACCAATCTGAATATCATCACCCACGCTATGGTGTCGCACGTCACATTTAACGACAAAAAAGCGACCGGACTGGAATATCGCGACCGATCTGGAGCTGTGCAGAAAATCACCGTTCGTCGCGAGATCATTCTGTCCGGCGGAGCAATCAACTCGCCGCAGATATTGATGCTATCGGGCATTGGTGATCCCGATCACTTGAGGGATAACGGGATTGAGCCGATCCACGCGTTGCCTCGCGTTGGCAAAGGTTTGCAGGATCACCTGCAGGCGCGACTTGTATTCAAATGCAACGAGCCCACGCTGAATGACGAAGTGCGTAGCCTGTTCAATCAGGCCCGGATTGCGCTAAAATATGCGTTGTTCCGCGCAGGTCCCATGACCATGGCCGCTAGCCTTGCCACCGGGTTTCTGAAAACGCGCCCCGAAGTGCAAACGCCCGATATCCAGTTCCACGTCCAGCCGTGGTCGGCGGACAGTCCTGGCGAGGGGGTACACCCGTTTTCTGCCTTTACCATGTCGGTTTGCCAATTGCGCCCGGAAAGCCGAGGCGAGCTGCATTTAAATGGGCCCGATCCATCTGAATATGTCAAAATCTTCCCGAATTACCTGTCTACGGAAACCGACTGCCGGACGATCGTGGACGGTGTGAACATCGCTCGAAGGATTGCACGACATAACCCATTAGCGTCAAAAATTTCGGAAGAGTTCCGGCCTGACGCGCAGCTATCCTGCGATGATTACGAAGGCACACTGGACTGGGCACGGTCGAATTCTGTCTCGATTTACCATCCGACGGGCACTTGCGCGATGGGCGCGTCGGGCGATGCAGTCGTAGACCCCAAACTGAAAGTCAACGGAATAGAAAATCTGCGGGTCGCTGATTGCTCGATCATGCCAGAAATCGTCAGCGGAAACACCAACGCACCTGCGATCATGATCGGTGAAAAGGCGAGCGATTTAATACTTGCGGATGCCTGACCACTCGGCACGTGCGATCACTTCGGACAGGAGCACGGCGACAGCGGGTGGCCCCAACCGAAGCAACTTGGCTGCGCGTCTCAAAGATGTCCGACTGAAAAAGGGATACACTCTAAAGGCTTTGGCCAAGGCATTGGGCGTCGAACACCACACTATGATCAAGCAAATGGAACTTGGCAATGTGGCAGTACCTTCGAACCTATGGGTAACACTTGACGAACCTCTCAATTTGGATCGCTATATCTGGGTGCGTCTTTGAACCCAAGAATAACATCCCGACATGCATTGGTCGCTCTTGGCAACCTGAGCAGCCGGGAAGTAGCGAACTTCTTGGATGCCTTGCACAAGGGACAACTGAAAAACTTGCTGAACCAGCAGAACCAACAACCCAAACCAAAATCCACACCTGAAGACCTGACTTCTGCATGCCCAGCGCAAAGCGGATCGATTTAGCGTGCCCAAGTTCGGATGCGCTGGGTCTTCTTTGTGTCTAAAGAAAGAGCCCAATGAATATCTTCAAACCAATGACAGCCCGTACTTCGACAAATTCATGATCGGCGGCAAAGAGTACAAGGCCAGTACCAAGCGCAAAGACTAGGCTGTTGCCAAACGCGTCATGCCGGCGGAATACAACAAGGTCATGGACATTCGCCAACATGGCGAGAAGCCGGAGATAACGCTCCGAGACGCCTCCGCGCTCACGGTGGCCAGTGTCCAAAGCCGGACCAAGGACAGCTACCAATACAACATGCATCAAATGCTAGGGCTGACCAAGGTCTTCCACGGCCACTGGTCGCTTGATCCGGACCGTCCTCTTTCTCCTTGGACCGGTGGCGACGTGGATCACCTAAGGATGGCACGTCGGGCAGAAGGTATGACGGCAAACACGACTAGAGTCGAACTTCGCTTTCTCAAGCGAGTGAACAACTTTTGCAAAAAAAGAACAAGGTGAACCCTGACCTGGATACTGAATTCGACCGTGGCTTAGTGAAATGCCAAGTTTTTTCTGAAACCAAAGAAAATGCCATTCCCCAGTTTCCCAACGCCAAGGCATCTGAGGGAAACGCCGCATATCAGAAGGCGGCCGATCTGTTCGACTACCTAAAAAATAAAGGTTTAAGGCTGATTGAAGCCATTCTGGTCGAGTAAGCAGATATGATCTGGAAAACAGAGCGATCGGCAACCGGGGCCACAAAACCAAGAAGTCCGTGTTAGTCCCAATCGGCGACCGGCTCTACGACGTTTTTTACAAGGCTCCCTGAGCAGCCAAAGCCTTTCGTCTCAATGGACCGGGCCGTCAAACCCAAGCGGCAAGCCTAACAGACAACTGCGCCTCCAGTGCCCGTGTGTTGGCGGAGAAAGGAGCGGCAACAATTCACTCCTGCAGAGATACCTATGCAACTCGGATGCTGAACAAAGGTATGCGACCTGAGGAAGTGTCTCATCTCTTAGTTCACTCGACGGTCACTCCGACACAAAAAACCGCCAAGTTCGCGAATCTGACCACGTCAGACAAAGCGCGCGAGTTGCTAAACGCAGCCTAAGGCAAAACCGAAAGCGTCCCAAATTCCGGCCCATTCTGGACTTACTGCACTGGGTCAAATCACACCTGGATGGCCTGATTTGACTGGTCCGACTTGATTGTTAGTGCATGACTGGCCTCGG
>NZ_WQGP01000020.1:0-19717 GCF_013034745.1 Ruegeria lacuscaerulensis
GCTCGTCAGGCTCATAACCTGAAGGTCGCAGGTTCAAATCCTGCTCCCGCAACCACTTGGGTCGAACAGAGTCTCGAACAAGCCGCCTCAGGGCGGCTTTGTTCGTTCTGGGTCAGCCCAATCATCGCTGAAAGTGCCCCTTCCAGTTCGATCTGAACGCTATCCTGTTTATGTTGGACCGAGACACGCTCGATCAGGCCCCGGATGATCTCCAAAGCCCCTGTACGGATCGACGGATCCGATAACGCCTTTGCAAGATCAGCGACCTTGGAGCGATAGAGTTCGGACAGGTTGACGCCTTGCCGGTTCAGATAATGCACGAAGCGGCAGAGCGCGGGTTGCAATGTCTTGTCACCGGACGCAAGTACATCCGCCCACAGCGCGTGCCAATCGGGAGACAGATCATAGATCCGGTTGAAGCGGCGTTCCACCAGCCCGAAATGCGCGAGCGCAGCCCGTGCATCACTGACCGCATTTTGCCAGCTCTTTAGTGTCAGACCAAGCGAAGCCGGTGCAACTTTAGTCAAACGGGGCTGCAACCAGCGACTGTCGCAGGGCACATCCTCTGGCGGCAGCCCAAGGGCTTTGGCCACGCGGCGCAGACCGGAGATCATGTCGCGACGGCGTCCGTCCGACAGAGAGCTGTCGGAGTGCAGTTGGTCGATGAGCTCGGCGAACATCGGTGTGTCGGCTTTGACGAAGGCCAATGTCAATGGAACGGGGCTCTGGCTAGTCATCGGGTTTGCGGTCCTTTGGACATGTCAGGTCTCGGGCGGACGGGTGTGGACAGGGGGTCCGATTCGGGAAAAGCGTAGCATAGAAAGTTAGAAACTTACGGGCAGGCCCTCTTCCCGAGAATGCCGTAACCCATTGACATAAATGGACATTAATGGTCGCGATTACCTACCAGCACTGTGCCTGCCGGTAGGCGGCATGAGCTGCCGGATCAATGCGGATGAGGCGTCCGCCAGGGCCGACCCGAATAACCTCAAGCAGGCCAGCCGCAATCGCACGGCGCACCGTCTTCTCCGAGCAATTGTCCTGTTCAGCGACGTCTTTCACCGTCAGAAGCTTGCGGGGTGGGCTCTTCTTCGCATTGATCTGTGGCATACTGATGCGCCTCCTTTTGGTCAGAGGCGTCCCGACCCAGTTCCCGTACTGCCTGGGCAGCCAGCAATCGGACCAACTGGTCAATCGCTGTCTCAACCTGCTTGCGCGCGTAGTCGTCAGAAGGGGGTGTGGCAGGAACGCGTGTCATGCCATGACCATGACAACGCGGGCTTGCTCATTCTAAGTGTATTGATTGCCCAATTCCGGCGGCGCCCAACGCTCTTGCTCTTCGCGCTCAAGCTTGTCGCGAAAACCGTCAATGTCCACGCGGATCGTCTCACCGCTCAGGATTTGCCCCGGCTCGGTGATCATCTTCACGACAGCCTGGATAAAGTTGACGAGCGGACCTTGCCGTTGTCCTCCGGGGCGACCGTCTGAGTATGTCGTATAGGTTAGGGGGCGACCGGCATCTTTCCAGATGTAACAGCAGCTCTCGACGATGTACTGACGGCGTTTGTCGCGCGAGAACCGCTTGTCCCGGGGCGACATCTCTGCAACTGCGCCGGGGGTCACAAGGATGTGCCGAGTGTCATCTATGACATCTTGAGTAAGCGTCGTGGCGGTCTCAAGCTTGTCGAGGACTTGAGGAAGAAGGTCTGCATCTTCTGGCGTCGATACGAAATAAGTCGAAAGCGAGCCCAATGCGTTCCGGAGTTCTTGTGCCCCGCTTGGCTTCCCGCAGGAGTGTCTTGAGGTGCTTTTGACCTCGTACAATCGCTTGCGAGCGACGGACCTCAGTCAGGTTGATTGCGATGTCGTCGTCGTTATTGAGGCAGTTCCCAAGAAGCACAGAGAGTTCGCGTACGAGCTTAGTTGGCAGGCCAAACCGTTCAGCCAAGCTCCCGATCATGTCATCAGATAGAGCACCGCGTTCGCCATAACTGCCGAGCTTCCATGACATCGAGCACTTGATCCCATCCATGTGCGGATAGACGGAATAGTCAACTTCAGTATGTGCAACGTCTCGATTGTCCTTCAGACCGCTGTCCGCGTTAGCGCTCATGTTATTCTCCGTTTGGCACACTCTAGGGTCTGATCGCGCGTCCAAAAGCTTACGTGCAACAAGGCGGTACTGATTGCTCAGAAAGCGCTGATTGAGACACGGCGACCCCTTCCAAGGTTGCACATCAACAAAAGAACAGGAAGAGAACAATTTGGCTAGGTTCTGTGTCGAGCCGCTGACCCGAACCGCCTGCGCTATTGGTGGGCTGCGGCGCTTCGGGTCAGCTAAGGTTTGTGCAACTTGCGGCCGCGCGAAACACAAAGATCCCCCCAAAAAAAGCAGATCAATACACTTAGTCAGCAAGAGCGCAAAATCGGACGTTCCGGGCCGGGATGGGTCTCCCCGTCTCCGTTGCGCCCGGTTTATACTTGCTGCTTTCCCTGGCAAACGATCAAAAAAAGCGGTGACCACGGTACGTTCAGGACCGGCCTCCAATTGTGAACTATGGTTCGGGGACTACCCCATCCCGCACCGACGCGGCTCCTTCTGGCCCGGTGCAGAAACGCGACTACGGAACCCACCGGTCGACGGTCGTCTTCAGACGCTCGTCGAACCGGGGATCGCCGAGACCGTGCGCGGTCAGAGCGGGGCAGGTGAGAAGCCTGCGGGGAAGCGGCTGGCCTCCGACAAAAGGCATCGCGCAGATACGAACCTGAAAGCGAAGAGCCTTCTCCCGCAAGACCGGGGGGAAGGAGCGGGGGCCGGATATTGTCTTATGACAAGTACGGGCCAATTTGCGCTAAGCGGCGAAATATGAAACTAAAAAACAACTAAACGGATGTTTGATAACGTCCAGCGAGAAATCACTTTTATGCGGTCGGCTCTTACAGGCGCGGTGCTGACGACAGTCTGCCGTTCGAACGAACTGACCCAGAGGTATGAGGCACAGGTCCTTTTTCTGACGCTCACCTTGGTTTTTGGTCTCGCTAGTCGACTCTAGCCGTTTTTACGGTTGTTTCGGGCTCAATTGAATGGTGGGATACGCTATGCGCACAGTGCTGAATGCTCTTTGCTTTCTTTTATTGTTGCTAGTTGTCGCTTACTCAACAGTATGGGGCACTTTGGCCCTATGGTTCAAATTTTCAGTCCCAGAATTGATCCGGTTAATTGCGATCGTTTCCTTTGTCGTCGTTGGCCTCGGAACGCTAGTTTCAATTTTTCGAAGAAGTAGATGGCGATGGTTGTCTGGATTCGCAGTATTTCTCGCAGCAATACTAATATGGTGGAACTCACTAACCCCACCTTCGGACGGAAATTGGTCGCCTGATGTTGTACGGACAGTCACAGGTGAAATAAGCGGCAACACACTAACTCTGAATGACGTTCGTGCATTTGAATGGCAGTCGGCTGATACTTTCGAAGAGAAGTGGATTACTAGAGAATACGATCTGTCTCAAATTGAAAGTGTGGACCTCTTCATGTCGTATTGGGGTGGGCCAGAAATGGCGCACCTTATGCTAAGCTTCGGCTTTTCTGATGGCAGGTATTTGACGTGGTCGATCGAAGTACGCCGACAGGTCGGAGAGTCTTTTTCTCCCGTGGCCGACTTTTTCAAAGCGCATCCTATTGTAATGATAGCGGCGGAGGAGCGTGATGTCGTCGGGCTTCGCTCTAATGTTCGAAAAGAGAAAGTACATCTGTTCAGGCTGCGTGGTGAATTAGAAGAGCGTATCAAACTGATCAGCGCCTATGTAGAAGCTGCAAATGAAATCGCCGAGCGACCCCGCTGGTTCAACTCAGTTTTCACCAATTGCTCCCGATCAGCAATTTTAATCGCGCGACATGTTGGCATTAGCATTCCTGGCGACTATCGCGTTGTAATTAATGGCTATTTTCCTGACTACCTGTACGAGCAAGGACTGACCAATACTGAGATTGATATTCAGCAGTTATATAGTCTTGGAGATATCACAGCTAACGCGCTAGCAAACGGGCTAGACGAGGGTTACTCAGCAGCTATCCGCAAAGATGTTCCGGTTCCTTAGCTCTTGGTCTTGGAAAAGTCATTTTATCTTTGAGACAGTTGCTGGATGGTGCTGCTGGAGCAGAAGTGATTTTTCGGTCTTTCGGGTGGAAGCCTTGAGATACAGGGAAAATTGCGGCCCGCCTATTTGTCCGATATTTATATTCCACTTATGTGTAATGTGCTCTGGCTACGATGCCTTTGACGGCGATATTCGTGGAAAAAGGGTTTGTGAGGTTGAGCTTCAAAAAGACCATAGATCAGTCGCGACGGCACTTCGTATTATCAGGGAGCGTTTTTGTCGCGACTGGGTGCAGTTCCAAAAGGAACTTAGTCGGCCTTGAACCGACAAGAGCTTTATCCAAAACAGAAATCGATGAAAGAGGTCATCGGATCTTTATCGCTACTGTTCGCGAACCTTCAACGGTGGCGACTGAGTTTTTTTCAGGTCGTCGCGCCAATCGTCTTAACTTTGCGGCTGTAGATGTTGTAATCCCGCCAAACCACAAGACGGGCAAGATCGAAAGGCCGAGGGGTAGCTCGCCAGATCCCGATAAGCATTTCGTTATCACGAACCCGCAGATATTTGACGAAGATAGCAAGTTTGTGGGCACAGTAGAGAACAGTGTTTTGGCTTTGCCAAAGGGAAAACGTTCATCCCTGCTGTGGATACATGGCTACAACACAAATCTGACTGATGCAGTGTTGCGGTTTGCTCAATTTCTGGAAGACACCGGGTATAGCGGAGTGCCCATCTTATATTCTTGGGCCTCTCAGGCTCGTTTGGGTGCCTACGTCTACGACATCAACAGTGCACTCATTGCACGGGATCAGCTTGAGGAGGTTCCTGGGCTACTCAAAGACAGTCCTGTAGAAACAATAGATATCGTAGCCCACTCGATGGGTAACCTTGTTGCCATGGAAGCCGCTCGCGGCATCGCAAATCGCGGGCTTTTCAATGTCAGCGGTAAACTCAGAAGTGTTATTCTTGCGTCGCCCGACATAGACATAGACTTATTCATTGCTCAGTTATCAGCGATCCCCAAGGACAAACGGAGGTTCTATGTGCTGACATCCGAAAATGACCAAGCTCTTGCGGTTTCAAGCTTGATTGCAAGAAACCCGAGAGTGGGACAGCTAGATGCTACACTGATTTCCGAGCTTGGTTTGAACGTGATTGACCTGTCCCAGGTGCAAGACACGACCACTGTACACCATTCAAAGTTTGCTGACGCTCCCGAGGTTGTGCGCCTGATTGGGGACAGAATACTGGCAGGCGATAAAGGCGCTAAGGTTTCAGGTCGCGCTGAAGCCGTGGTTATTACCGCCAGTGGTACCATCGCTGTCGTTGACGAGGCGATATCCAACTGAATTTGGGAGCATGACGCACTTTCGGCCGGCTAGATCCACCGATCTCTATTCTTGGGCTGCGAGTATTGTGCCACAAAACATGCTAGTGTCGGCTAAGTGTTTCTTCCGGCAGACATCCGAACACCCGTTTGTATTGTTGAGCAAAATGACCTTGATGAAAAAAACCGTTTTCAATCGCAACACCTTTGATTTGGACTTCCCCAACACTGGAAGCACTAAGTGTTTTGTGGACTTTGTTCAGGCGTATGCGTCGTAACCAGGTTGCGGGGGATATACCGATGCAATCTCTGAACGCGTAGTGTAAAGTCCGAAGGCTTACTCCGATTTCACTGCATAACTCGACCAGACCCACGGAGCAGACATCGTCCGAATAGGCGATATCGCACGCGCGACTAACGATTGCCGCGGAGCGGCACGATTGTGGGGAAGCAAATTTCGAAGCCTGCGAGCTAATCAACTCCCACAAGAATAACTTTGTAAATTGGTCAAGCAGGTGTTCGATCTCAAATTCATTTGCTTGCTTCGAACGGTGCAACAAATCTTGAGCCGCGAGTCCCAGCCTTTTACTCGCCTGCTGAGTTAGACTACTGACTGGAGGTATGTCTTCAAAGTCGAGCTCATCCCCGGTGAGATTGAGCGCCAGAGACCGCGCTTCCGAAAAGTGAACGGCCAGATTTACCCCATCCCAGTTTGTACTGCCAATAAGCTCGGCTTCTCGATTGGGAGGCTGAACAACAATCGAACCTGTTTCGATTTTTTCTCCAAAAAAAACTGCGGGTTCAGCTTGTTCCAAAACCAGCGCTGCCGAAAAACAATCGGGCACACCTGTGCCGCGGTACACTATTTTTTGATTCCATTTCTCCCGAGCAATCTGTTTTTGACCAACTTGAAGTAAATCAAGACTGCTCTCCAAAGGACCAGCAGTCATTTGGTAGTACTCTTGATCCCAACCGACGGAGGCGTCCTGCAACTGCCCGACGTCAGACGTGGTTGTGAATGTCCGTTCAACCGACAAGTTTTTGTATAGTTCTTTGTCCCCCATCTATTCCGAATATCACATTCAGAAAATCTGACATAACAATATTTCTTTGACACGTAACAGTCAGTTATTGAGGCAAATTCCTTGGTCTGTGACACGTATTTTGCACTTTTGGGATGTCGAAATTCCCCCCAATGATCGCCTTTCAATGCAAGCATGTTTTCCTAAACACGGGGCTTGGTAGGCGGACCGAATGCAAATTGGCGAGGGAAGATTGCGGCGTGTGCTCTGTGTCTTAGCAATATTGGCGGCTAAGGTTACTCTTTTCAGTAGCCAAGTTTATGGACAAGACAGCGCAGACGCTGCGGCGCAGGCCAATAACCCTCTGGCAAATTTCACGGCTTTCAACTTGCAGAACTATTATGTCGATGAGTTGACTGGCCCTAGCGAAAACGATGCAAATTCGTTCATTCTTCGCTACGCCCAACCGGTTCAGCTAGGGGAAACAAACTGGCTGATCCGCGCGTCTTTGCCGTTCAACAGCTTTCCTGTCGGCGATGGTGGGTCAACGGTGGATGGGGTAGGGGACTTTGACATCTTCGCCGCCTATCAGATCGACTTACAAAGACCAGGAGTAAGCTTTGCAATTGGCCCTTCTATTGTGGCTCCAACCGCCTCCGATGACCGCTTGGGCAGCGACCAATGGCAGTTGGGTTTGGCTAATGTCTACTTCAATGCGAAATCGACACTTTGGCAGTATGGGTACTTGCTAATTTGGCGAAGCGGCGTGGGTAGCACGAACGACAGGGAACGCGTAAACACCGCCGCATTGCAACCTATTCTGTTCCGCCAACTCGACAACGGCTGGTACACAGGCGGGGCTCCAATTTGGACAGCAAATCTGGAAAACGGTGATTATTCTGTACCGTTAGGCCTCCGGGTCGGAAAGGTCTGGGTAAAAGGAAAAACTGTATTCAACGTGTTCGTTGAACCTCAATGGTCAGTTGCCGATAGCGGACAGGGACAACCAAAACGACAAGTGTTTTTTGCACTAAATATGCAGTTCCAATGATTGAAACGAGCTTCTGAAAAAGGACTTACTACAACGCAAAAAAGAGAGGGCGCAAGTGAAAAGCTTAAGAATCCGCCTCCCTGTTCCGTCGGGTGTTCAGGAAAGTTCTTCTGCGCCGACCAAAAAATGAGATTGCTGACACTAGTCACGTAGCTGCCTGTTAGATGACCGATTCGGTAGGGCGTTCACTAAAAGCACTTTTTATTCAAAGGTTTGAATGATTGCTTTGTGTAGAAAAGTTAAGCGCCTACGATGAAGTCTGAGTAACGAACGGAAAGCCAAACAGCGCGGTCATCCAACCTGTCCAATTCAGTGAGAGTAAAACAAATGGAAAAAACTTGCTTTAAACAACACGCCAAGTTTTGGATGACGATTTGTTTTGTAGGTGCACTTGCAGGGTGCTTTGAAGAGGATAGTGCCGAAGCGACAGAAAAACCTGCTCGACCGGTTTTGTCGATGATCGTGGGTGACACAGAAAGGTTTCGGACTGACAGCTATCCTGGTCGAGCCGAAGCTGTACGGGAAGTGAACCTGTCTTTCGAAGTATCGGGGCGAATGATTACCAGACCGGTCGATGTGGGATCGACTGTCAGATCAGGGGAAATTCTCGGTTCTTTGGACCCGGAGCCTTATGTAGCTCGGATTCGCACAATTGAAGGGGAACAAGCTTCTCTTCAAGCGGCATTGTCCAACGCAACCACAGAATTGGAGCGCAGAGAAAAACTGCTCGAAAATGATTTTGTTTCTCAGGCCAACGTCGACGACCAAATTATGGTTGTCGATGCAGCCAAGGCAAAAATTGAAGCGACTGAAGGTTTGCTGGACGCTGCTCGTCTCAACCTAAACTATACGGAACTGAAAGCACCTTTCGATGGGATTGTGTCGGAGGTTTTTGCGGACAACTTTCAGAACGTTGTCGCGAAACAACCGGTAATGCGCATCCTGGATACTTCCCAGATCGAAATGGAAATCGGCGTTCCAGAAGCTCTTATAGGGCTGGCTCCTTTCGTGGAAGAAATCAGCGTTACTTTTTCAAGCCTACCGAATTTAGAAGTTCCTGCAGAAATTTCCAGGATAGGTTCTGAGGCGTCGCTCAGCACTCGTACGTATCCAGTTACAATTGTAATGGATCAACCTGACGAAGCCAAAATCCAACCCGGGATGGCCGGTAAAGCGACTGCTCGTGTACGACTGCCCGAGAACTGGGCGAAGACCGGTGTTGAGATTCCCAGCGCAGCTGTGTTTTCGCCTGACGGGGAAAACGCGGGAAACACTTTCGTTTGGCTTATTGATGAAGCGTCAAACACAGTTTCTCCAAAATCTGTTGAAGTAATTTCTATCGGGGGGAGGGGATTAGTTGTTCAAGGGCTTGATGCGGGGGATCGTATCGTCACTGCAGGTGTCAATGTCATAACCGAGGGCCAAAAGGTCCGGGTCGAAGCGCCTTAAATTCTGGAGGCAGCCATGTCACTTCCGCAGATATCCATTGAGAACCGAGTTGTAACGTATTTTACGCTGTTCCTTATCTTGGTCATCGGAACTTTTAGTTATTTCCGTCTTGGCCAACTCGAAGATCCCGATTTTACAGTCAAAACCGCGATCGTGATTACTCAATATCCTGGTGCAAGCCCTGAAGAAGTTGAACTAGAGGTTACTGACCTCATAGAATCTGCGATTCAAGAACTCCCGGAACTTCGTTTTCTTACGTCTTACTCAAAAGCTGGACTTTCAATTGTAAAGGTCGAAATCAAACAGGAGTATTGGGCGGACCGCTTGCCCCAAGTTTGGGACAAGATGCGTAGCAAGGTCCGGGATGTCCATGGTCAGCTTCCGCCAGGAGCCATGACCCCAAACGTTATCGACGACTTCAGTTTTGTGTATGGGTTCGTTCTTGCGATAACGGGCGACGGTTTCTCCTACGCGCAACTGGAAGAATACGTAAAGGCGATCCGCAAAGAGCTGGCGCTTGTTCAAGGAGTTGCACGTGTCGAAACTTGGGGAGTGCAGCCAAAGGTTATTTACCTTGATGCTTCGGAACAAAAGCTTCTGGATCTCGGGGTAACGACGGAAGACTTTGTTGCAACGCTGGCACTGCAGAACCAGGTCGTTAATGCGGGGCAACTAGAGCTTGGCGATATGCGCCTTCGAATTGCGCCGACTGGAGAATTTAAAAGCCCTGAAGATATCGGGAATTTACGAGTCCGTACAAGCTTGCTGGACAAAGCTCTGGATATTCCCGCGGATTTTGCTGATGAGGCAACTCGCCCCAGAGACCGCAGTGCTGAAACAATCGCAATCAAGGACGTTGTAGATGTCAGACAAGGTTACCTGGAACCACCCATCAATGTCATGCGATTCAATGGCCAATCCGCAATTGGGATATCAATAGCCAATGTGACTGGCGGCAATATTGTAGACACGGGACGAAATTTGGATGCGGCTTTGGCCATTGTCGAGGCCAACCTTCCCTTGGGAATTGAAATGCACAAAATCGCTTGGCAGAGCGATCTCGTGACGGAAGCCATAAACGCCTTCATGATAAACTTGGGCGAAGCGGTTCTTATCGTCCTAGTCGTTGTTGCTCTGGCCATGGGTTGGCGTATGGGGCTGGTAATAGGCGGTGCGCTTATCCTGACGATCCTCGGCACCTTCATTGTAATGTCTATACTGCAAATTGATCTTCAAAGGGTTTCTCTAGGTGCGCTGGTTATTGCTCTGGGAATGATGGTCGATAACGCCATTGTAGTTGCAGATGGTATGGCTGTCCGTTTGAAGAAAGGAATGGATCGCAAGGCGGCTGCCATTGAAGCCGCTGCCCAACCGAGTTGGGCTCTTCTGGGCGCGACAGTTATCGCAATGATGGCTTTCTACCCAATCTTCGCAGCAACCGCAGATGCAGGCGAGTATGCCGGTTCACTATTTGTGGTGGTAGGGGTTTCGCTGCTGCTAAGTTGGCTTATTGCCATGACAATCACGCCATTGATGTGTGTTGATCTTATCAAGATCTCGGAAGCTGACCGAGACTCATCACGAGATCCATATGCAGGCGTTGTTTTCACGATGTTCCGCGCGGTCTTGTCTACATGCATCAGAGTGCGCTGGCTTACCGTAATCGTTATGCTGGCAGTGTTCGGATCCGCGCTTTACGGGTTCCAGTTCGTAGATCGACTCTTCTTCACTGATGCGACGCGGCAGCAGTTTATGGTCGATATCTGGGCACCTGAAGGTACGCGCATTCAACAAACTTCGGCTCTGGCAAAAAGGGTGGAAGATCACCTCGAGGGAGATGAGCGTGTTTCCGGAGTTTCCACGTTTGTAGGTTCCGGAGGCCCCAGATTCTATCTTCCCGTTGATCCAGAATTTCCCTACGAAAGCTACGCACAAGTCATTATTAACACGACCGATCTAGACAGTGTTTATAGCCTTGTCGAGGAACTAGAGCCATGGGTTGTGGATAACCTGCCTGAGGCAATGGTCCGAGTTCGAAAGTTCACAGCAGGTCCCGGTTTTACCTGGCCGTTCGAGGCAAGGTTCTCGGGCCCGGCAAATGCAGACCCGGAAGTGTTGAGGGATCTTGCGCGGCAGGGGGTGGAGATACTTCAAAAGTCGCCCTACGCAAAGGACATCCGGACCGACATGCGCAATCGAGTTCCAAAGATTGTTCCTGAGTTTGATCAGGTTACGGGTGTTTGGACCGCAACTTCTCGCGCTGATATCGCGAATGCGTCTCGCGCGGCATTTGACGGTTTGCCCGTCGGACTCTATCGCCAAAACGAAGATCTCTTGCCAATTATTGTTCGACGTGTCGACGATGAAAGGCAACGAACTGCCGAAGACTTTGAGCTTTTGCAGGTCGTTCCAGCCCTGTCTGTAAAGAACTTGCCGCTCTCTGCGGTAACAGAAGACATCAAAGTTGAGCTGGAAGACCCAATTGTTGTGCGCTGGAATCGCAAGCGCGCTGTAACTATTCAGGCCAGCCCTGACGAAGTTACATTTCCAACGTTGTTCGAAAGTGTCCGTGAGGAGTTCGAGGCTATACCCTTGCCTCCCGGTTATCAGTTGGAATGGCGAGGAGAATACTTCGGGACAGTGGACAGTCAAACTTCGCTTCAGCCCGGTGCGGCGCCCGCTATCATAATTATCGTGTTTTTGATTGTGGTGCTCTTCAACGCTATTCGACCAGTTTTTGTGATCTTCTCGGTCGTCCCGCTGGCGATAATCGGTATTACCGTTGGTTTGCTAACATTCCTGCAACCCTTTTCTTTCATGGCGTTGCTTGGGGCCATGAGCCTCATCGGGTTGATGATAAAAAATGCGATTGTGTTGTTAGACGAAATCAATCTGAATAAATCGCAAGGTATGGAACAGTATGACTCGGTAATGAATGCTGCTGTTTCTCGACTAAGCCCGGTTTTGCTTGGCGCAGGTACAACGATTCTTGGGGTTCTTCCATTGATGCAGGATATCTTCTGGGTCGCCATGGCAACGACGATGGCCGTCGGATTGGCCTTTGGGACGGTGTTCACGATGATAATGATTCCGGTCTTCTACTCGATTTACTATCGTGTGAAGGAGCCAGCAACGTAACTAATTGGGGTTATCTTTCCAGCCGGTAAAGCAACCAAAGGCGAGAACAACGATACCCTCTACAGCGGGGCAGAGATGACTATCGATTTCTTTCAGCTTTTCTCAGCCAACTCGGTGTTGGTCGTTTTTACGATCATTGCCATCGGTTACGTGATAGGCAACGTCAAAATTGGTCAATTCGAGATAGGGATTACCGGCGGTGTTTTGCTGTGCGCTTTGGTTTTCGGTCATTTTGGATTTCAAATTGATCCGATCGTCCAATCAATCGGGTTTACTTTGTTCATCTACTCGGTTGGATGGCAAGCGGGTCCTCAAATTATTAACGTGTTGCGCCAAGATGGCCTCAGCTATTTGACCATCGCACTATTTATGTCACTGGGCTCTTTTGCATTAGTGGTTGGACTGGCGCTTGTGGTCGACTTGGAAAACGCGCTTGCCGCTGGTTTGATGGCAGGGGCATTGACGAGTACTCCTACACTTGTAGGGGCGCAGAACGCTGTAGAAGCCGGGTTGGTTCCAATTCCGGCCGGTTCAACTTCTGAGGCGATAATCGAGAGCATCAGTGTAGGATACGCGATTACATATATCTTTGGTACCGTGGGTCTTTTGCTGCTTGTTAAGCTATTACCAAGCCTGCTTAAAATTGATCTGGTTGAAAAGGCGCAAGATTTTGCGAAGGAACGCGGCTTTGTTGCTGAGGATTCAGCAAAGGAGGCCGAGCGCCCAATTTTACGGGCTTACGAGGTTCCATCTGTCGATTACGAAAAGAAAACCGTAGCTCAAGCATCATCCGATTTTTTGTCTCAATATCAAGACTATGGCGCCATCTATAAGTTAAAGCGCGGCAACGACATAATCGACGTGTCGCCAGACACAACTCTTGAGCCTGGTGACAAACTCGCATTTTTTTGCTCGCCGAAACTACATGAGAAAATTCGGGAGGAAATGAAGCTCGGCCGCGAAGTGCTAGACGAAGACTTGGTAGACGCTGTGGTCGACGTTGTTGAAGTGGTTGTCAATTCCAGCTTCGCAGTCGGTCAAACGATCGGGCAGCTTGCAATCCAACAAGAGCATGGGTGCCGACTGACGCGATTGACACGCTCGCAAATAGAAATGCCGCTGTCACCTTCGACAAGGGTCCAACGTGGCGACGTGATGTATTTGACCGGCGAGCGTGCCGCTTTGCAGCAGTTAGTTTCGATATTGGGGGTAGAAGAGCGGGCCGCAGTGGAAACCGACTTGTTGACATTTGCAGCCGGAATAGTCGTAGGGCTGTTTATTGGTCAGATAACAGTAAGAATTGGTGGAATTGACGTAGGAATAGGTAATGCCGGCGGTCTACTTGTTTCAGGGATCGCAGTTGGCTTTCTCAGGGCCAACCGCCCAACGTTTGGTCGTATGCCAGCTGCGGCGCGCTTTATTCTTATGGAGCTAGGGTTGCTGTTTTTTATGGTTGGCGTTGGCCTAAATGCCGGCGGTGGCATAATCGAAGCTCTTGGTGCAGTCGGGCCGAAACTATTTCTTTGTGGTGTTGTCGTGACGTGCATCCCACTATTGGCTGGATATGCATTTGGGCGGATCGTTCTGAACATGAATCCAGCCTTACTTTTAGGGGCTCTCACTGGTGCAATGACAAGCACACCAGCTCTCGGGATTGTTCAACAAGCGGCGAAGAGTTCCGTTCCATCCCTTGGCTATGCAGGAACTTACGCGCTTGCCAATGTACTTTTAACGGCTCTTGGAACACTAATCATGCTGCTTTGATAGTTATTCGAGCTACTTAGTGTGAGTCCCATATAGGCTGACAAGTCTCGCGATTAGTATTGCTTGGAAAAGAACTCCTACAACCGCTTCTAAGATTGACCAGATTTGAACAACCGCGTTGTTGGAGGTTATGTCTCCATAACCGAGGGTTGTGAGTGTCATAAAGCTTAAATATATGTAACTACTCCACTTTTCAGATCCGTTAGGCTCTCCAAAATCTAGAGCATGTGGCAAAACTGTATGTATTATTGAAAAAATCAGTGCCCAAGCAATGCCGATCAATAGATAGCAGGACACAGCATCGGTAATGACTTTCAGGTTAATATAGTCGGCTGCAATAATGGCTTTCATCAAACTGATGAACGCAAGTACCAACAATAATAGGGACAAAATATACCCTACTATGAACCAAGCGTCTCCGAAATCTAATGCGCCAGTTAAACGAACGAGTAGAGTTGCCAAAGCTGCCGCTATTGCTGCCATTTGTACTGTGGGACGAACTGCCAAAGAAAGAACAGCGCTCGTTAGCACTAGGCAAAAAATCACATCCAGAACTCTTTGCCCAAGGACAAAACTCTCCAGCAGTGGAGACATCACGATCATGAGTAGCAACGAGGCTAACAACAAGTAAGAGTTATGCTGCATAAGCATGCTGTTTCAATTCATGGCCTAGTCATTGAGGCGCGGTTGGTCTTTCATACTATATCGTCGGGAAGATTTCGGTGTCATCGCGTTAGTCTCAGCGCACCTCTGTGTTGCTAAAACAGTTTTGTTCGACTATGTGCCGCTATCCCGTGCGAAAGAGACCACAGGATGAACGTGCGTGAGCCGCGTTCCTTTTTGAGTTTTAGCTAAACACCTATTTTGGCGTATACCAAATGGGGGAAGTGTAAGCGCGGTCCTGCAATTGCATCCGAGTGCCTTCCGGCATTTGGACATTGAAGAACTTCGCGTCGTAAGCTGTCCACCGAGGCGTCGGAATCTCTATCACACGAACATAGTAAAATGCTCGCTTTTCTGGATCAAATTCCGGGTCAATCCAGTAACCGGTTAATAACGGCTCACCTATCGTGTTGGTGTAAGAGGCATCCGCTACATTGACAGTGTTGCCGACATCTCCATCACAGGCGTGATCGACGACAGCCCGATCACCGCAGGCTACGTCAAAGATTTTCTCTGAAGTCGTGCCGTCGTCGTTCAACCAGCCTTTCACGATCTGAATGCGATCAAGATTGGCGCCGTCGGGATCACGCAGAGCACGGATCATCAGTGTCGGAGAGCTGCCACTTGGCGCGTCGGTCAGGTCGCCACCCATCGGCACCCCGCGGGCATAGCCGGTACGGGCAAAGTCAGGGCGCGAAACCTCTTCAGCGTTGAAATCCCAGCCCGCGAAAACTCGAACAGAAAGGCGCGTTCCGGAAGTTGCATAAGTTTCCTTCCGAGCCATAGCGTCCCAGATTGACTCGCGGGTATTTTCCCTTGCCCAAACAGCTGCAAGACCCGAAGCACCGACGTCGGCTTCCATGATAGACAATGCGGGGTCGTCGGCTGCAACAAGCGGGTGGAAAGCACGGTCAGGAGCGGGCTCTACGAATGAAGCCTTTGAAAAATTGTTCTCTTCGCGCGAAGTGGGCAGGGCAGTATGATTGTCTGTTGAACCGATCATTCCGAATTTGAAGGGGTTAACGCCAAGGTTTGCCTCTGCCATAAGGCCGGTCTTCAAGGCCTCGCGAGCGTATTCAGCAGGGAGCATCTCAGGCGTCTTTGCGCCCTGACCGTTTAGATTGCCAGCGTCGATCGTCTCAAAGTCGGCGAACGCATCGTCTGGGGACAAAAGCGGGTGGGCCTCACCATCACCTTTTTGTTGGGTAACTTCCGCCAAAGGCTCCCAACGAATGCGCTTGGCCGCGTAGTTCGCGTCGATTGGTTCCCCTGACAGATTTGACCCGTCAATGGTCTCTAATGCGAACATAAGCCCATTCGACAAATTACCGTTGTGCGGGATCGCAAGGACCTGACCGCCGGTTTTCTCTTCATAAGCCGCCATGTAGTCCCATAAATCTTCGGGATCGGTGGAGTCGTATTGCGAAAATGGGAACACTTGGGAAGTGCGATCTTTGCCATCACGGAAGATCACAACGCGATGCATGTTGTTGCCGCCGGGGTGAGACGTCCATTCGAAGCCATGAAATGTGGTGAATGTTCCAGGCTGGTAGTATTCGTCAGCGTTGGTTGTTGCACTATCCCATGCCGTTGCGAGCAGTTTTGGCTCGTTGATCAAGTCGGTATCATTAGCGCGCAGCCACTCAAGAAATGCGTCATATCCGTTGCCGGATTTAACCATATCATGCCAGCGTTTACCGGTCTCGTTGGCCAGAATTAGCGGGTCCGAGCGACGGATAAAATCTGCGAGGCCCAAGTTTTCGGCATGATCGGCCATCACTACAAAGTCGAGAGGGCGGATCAGTTTTACCCTCCAACCGAGCGCGCTTGTCACCTCTTCGCCACGTGATACGCGATACCCGGCATCCTGATCCAACACTCCGCCTGCCATACCTGAATCTGCAGACCACGAGGAGTGCAAGTGCGTATCACCGAAAAGAACACGGTTAGGAAAATGGTTGTCGACATAAGGTGAGTATTCAGCCCTTGGCTCATCGACTAAATCAGCGGGTGGCAAGAGGTCTTGCGCAGTGGCTGAGGTCGTCGCGGCGACCAGCGTTGTGATTGAAATTGCGGTGGCAAAACTGAGCTTCATTTAGGGCCTCCATTTCCACGTTTTCGAGCGAAGGTTTTGTTAGGACCTTAGGGACGCTGGTAGCTCGCAAGTTATGGTTTCCTCTTAAGGGTCCAATTCAACTTCGACTTTCTTCAAAACTCCTGGGAAGTCGAATGGCACATGATAGTCTTCGCTCACTGGTTCTCCTGCGTCGGAGCCAATATCGAAGGTCTCGTCGAGAGATATCCGGTAGCCCATTGTCCGTTCGACCCGGCCCTCACCCACAAGTGTATCGTCTACAAAGAGTTTTCCTGTCCCGCCAAGGCCGACACCTCCACCTTCGTATTCGAACTCGTAGCGAATAATATGCTCGCCCGGCGTAAGGACATCTCCCACTATGTTGTACCGCTCAAGGTTGGCGACATTGTAGGTGTAGATTGGCTTTCCTCCCAACACATAGAGCGCCCATCCTCCAAATCGTCCACCTTGTGTGACGAGCATTCCGTCAGTCTCACCCTCGCCAATTTCAACATGCGCAGTGATCGTATGTGACTTGTTCTTGAAGTCGGGTGCAGTGCCTTCCGGGATACGTCGCATGTTGTCGAAATATGTGAACTTCGAACGACCTTGCGTCAGGCTCGGACGGAGCGCTACGTCCAGCCTGTCGACCTTGTCGTTGTCGATTGGAAGGACATTGTATTTGGCGGCTTCACCATAGAATAAGATCTGCAACTCGGCCAATTTCTCGGGGTTTTCGTTAGCTAAGTTGTTGGCCTGCGAGAAGTCCTCTTGGACATTATAAAGTTCCCACATCCAATCATTGATCACGTCGCTTTTCTGGGTGACGCTAATCCAGGGAGCTTCCGGCGGGGTAGTGGTGGCTACCCACCCGTCGCTATAAATCGCGCGGTTGCCCATCATCTCAAAATACTGAGTGCGACGAGTTGATGGGGCGTCGGCATTATCGAAAGCGTAAACCATGCTGGTGCCTTCAATTTCAGATTGCGCGACGCCGTTTATTGATGTCGGCGCTGGGATCCCTACCGCTTCAAGGATTGTCGGCATGATGTCGATTACATGGTGGAACTGACTTCGCACTTCGCCTCTGGCTTCTATCCCCGCTGGCCAGCGAATGATCATTCCGTTACGTGTGCCTCCGAAATGGCTGGCAACTTGTTTGGTCCATTGGAATGGCGTGTTCATGGCGTGCGCCCAAGCTGAAGGGAAGTGACCAAAGGTATTTGGCCCTCCCAGCTCATCCATTCTCGCGTATGTATCTTCGAAAGGTACAGCGATGTTGTTGAAGAAAGTCATTTCATTCAACAGGCCATCCGGACTGCCTTCGGCGCTCGCTCCGTTGTCGCCCATCAAGTAGATAATGAGGGTGTTATCCAGTTCACCGGTCTCCTCAACAGCGTCGATGATCCGGTTAATTTGATGGTCCATATGGGCAAGAGCGCCAGCGTAGACCTCCATCATTCGTGCGTAGAGTTCTTTTTGTTGGTCGTTCAGTGAATCCCAAGCACGCAGTTGCTCAGGTCTCGGAGTTAGCATGGTATCTTTAGGGATTATTCCCAGTTCTTTCTGCCTGGCGAACGACTCTTCACGGACCTTGTCCCAACCTTGATCGAATTGTCCTTTGAATTTTTCGATCCATTCCTTTGGAGCGTGGTGTGGTGCGTGCGAAGTGCCGGGCGCATAGTAAACGAAAAACGGTTTGTCCGGCGCAAGTGCATGTTGTTCGCGAATATAGTTGATAGCCCGATCCGCCATGTCTACGTCTAGGTGATAGTCTTCAGTGTTGGGCGGTTCGATCGGTTTGGTTCCATCGAAAATAGCAGGGGTGAACTGGCTCGTATCGCCACCAATGAAACCGAAGAATTGTTCAAAGCCCAAGCCGGTCGGCCACAGATCAAAAGGTCCGACTTGGCTCGACTGCCAATCAGGAACATTGTGGTTCTTACCGTACCATGCGGTATTGTAGCCGTTTCCCTTGAGAATTTCTGCAATAGTTCCGTTTTCCTTAGGCATGAGGGAGTTGTAGCCTGGGAAGCCGGTGCCGATTTCCATTATTACACCGGTCGCGTTCGAATGGTGATTGCGCCCCGATATCAACGCAGCCCGGGTTGGCGAGCATAGTGCGGTTGTATGCATCTGGATGAAACGTAGTCCGTCTTCGGCTAGTCGATCATATGCTTCTGTTGGGACAGGTCCGCCAAATGCTGTGGGTGCCCCGAACCCAACGTCATCGGGCATAATTAGAAGAATGTTGGGCGCACCTTCCGGGGCGACGACTTGCCTCGGAAAGTCCAGACTGGAATCGCCAGTTCTTAGGCCGATATGACCGTTGAATTTAGTTAAAGGGATCGGCAAAACCGAGCGGTCCCAGTCATTCTGCGACATAGATGGCGTTGCACACAAAGACAGCAGGCTCGCCAAAATTACACTTTGTGCTGCACCCAAGTTCGGCAACCTCATGTGTTATCCCTTCTGATTTAATTGCTCAAACGGTCTTCTCAGGTGACCGTTCATATCGAATGAATGTTGGTAGCCGGCGATCTACCTTTGTTTCAGGTGCCAAGAACTCTACGGTTGGGTGTTGGTCTCTTTGCACGCTGTGCCGGTGTTTATTTGGCAGCTTTGACCGTCATCACTGTCACAGTTGAACTAATTTTCACTGCTAGAGTTGCTCGAAACTTTAGCAGTGTTAGCAAATGGAACTTGAGCGCTTTGATTAACAGGCTGCTCAGGGTTTAGTTTGCTTCGAGTAACGACGCCAAACTACTTTAAGGTTAGGCAATCCGATGCTGAACGCCGCACGACACCTTGCTCCTCTCGTACCGTCGCACCTTTGGCTAGGTCAAAACATGTGCACAATTGGGTGAATTATTTGTCGTGCCTGTTGATTTTGCACGTTATTTTAACATCCCAAAAGTGCAAACCGACGCGTTGGTGGAGGTTTGGGCGACCCTTTATTGGTCGACTCGTCCGTTTTCTTTTAGTGAACCAAACTCTTCAACTTATCCTCATGAAGTTAAGAACTGCGCAAAGTTGTATCGTTAGAAAGTCAACTTCGCGGACGTTCGGCAAAGGCCAAATCCTGCTCCCGCAACCAGCGTCAGAAATCCCCTACACAGCCCGGTCAGACT
>NZ_WQGP01000021.1:0-12967 GCF_013034745.1 Ruegeria lacuscaerulensis
ATGCAAGTCATACAAAGGCGTGCGCCGCGGTAATGTCATATCTATAACCTTTCAAAACCTGGCATCCCGTACCGCCGCGTTATTTGCGCTGGTCGCTCAACATGATCTCACCACAAGCTTTCGAGGTCTCAGCCGCAAGTCAACAACCTTAAACACAAGACCCAACTCGGTAGGTGAAACCAGAGGTGTATACGGGCGCATACAGCAGTTTTGTAGCGTATAGGAAACTTTTTTCCGTTACGCAACACTTGAAATTGCCGATGCAACCCAAGTCATTTCTGCTTTCCCGCAAAGCGCGCGCCAAAGGGTGAAATTCCCTGGTTCAAGTCCGAAGCCTCTGGTCCCTCGGTTCAAGCTGTCATAAGACTTCGCCCCGGAAGGGACGGACATGTCACATATAACTCTGATACGCCACGGTCAGGCCAATACCGCCGCGCGGGACGAAGCTGATTACGACAAGCTGAGCGAACTGGGACATCAGCAAGCGCGTTGGCTGGGGGCGCATCTGCGCGACACACAAGCCAACTTTCCTCGGGTCTATTCAGGAACGCTGAAACGCCATTTGGAAACAGCGGCCAGCATGGGTTTTCCGAACCCCGTGCAAGATCCGCGTTTGAACGAGATCGAGTATTTCAACATCGCCAAGCTCTATGAAACACAACACAACGTGGCCGTGCCCACAGACCGCGAAGGGTTTGTGGAACACCTGCCCCGCACATTCGCCGCGTGGGCGAGTGGTGAAATCGCCAACGCACCAGAAACGTTTGAGACCTTCGAAACCCGCGTGCGCGACGCTCTGCACGATATTGGAACCGCAGGGGGCCCTGCGATTGTGGTGACATCAGGCGGGCTGATCTCGATGGTCGTGCGGCAGGCGATGGGGCTGGATATCCCGGCGATGGCGCGTGTGGCGCTTGCCATCATGAATACGTCGATGCATCGTCTGCACCCAATTGGTGCGCAGCTGAGCCCGGTGCTGTTCAATGCAGTGCCGCATCTGGAAGCACCCGATCGGCAATACGCCCAGACCCACCTGTAAGGAGGCCCTTCATGCAGCTTTACTATGCTCCCCGTACGATTTCAGTCGCCGTGGCCATCGCCTTGGAAGAGGCCGGGCTGGAATACGAGGCGATCAAGCTGGATTTCGCAGGCGGTGAGCAGACCAAACCCGCCTACAAGCAAATCAACCCTAAGGGTCGTGTGCCAGCGCTGGTAGTAGACGGAGGTATCCTGACTGAAACGGGCGCACTGTTGGACTATATCGCAACCATAGCGCCCGAGGCCGGGCTTGTGCCCTCTGATCCGATCATGGCCGCGCGGATGCGCGAGGTGATGTATTACCTTGCCTCGACCATGCATGTGAACCACGCCCACAAGATGCGCGGGGCGCGGTGGGCTGACAAGCAATCCAGCTGGAAAGACATGCAGGGTAAGGTAGCGCAGACGATGACCGCGTCCTGCGACTATATCTCCTCGAACGGGCTGCGTGGGCCTTTTGTACTGGGGGATGAGTTCTCGCTGGCGGACGCTTATCTGTATGTGGTCTGCAGTTGGCTCGAGGGCGACGGCGTTGACGTTACAGCCTTTCCCAAGATTGTCGCGTTCCGAGACGCGATGGAGGCGCGGGCATCGGTGCAGACCGTACGCGCTGCCGGAATGCTCTGAAAAAGGAACGACGATGACACATCTCTGGGTCCGGGCAGAACAGCGCCCGAACGAAGAACGGGTTGGGCTGACCCCCGAAGGCGCCGCAGCTTTGATCGCCGCAGGCATCCGCGTGACGGTCGAGGAAAGCTCGGCCCGCGCCATCCCGCTGGACGGATATAAGGCGACCGGGTGTGAGGTCGCAGCTGAGAACTCCTGGCCCCAAGCCCCGCTGGACGCGATAATCTTTGGCCTTAAAGAACTGCCAGAGGACGGCACGCCCCTGCCCCATCGCCATATCATGTTCGGCCATGCTTATAAGGGCCAGCATTCTGGACGCGCCCTATTAGAGCGCTTCAAGACCGGGGGCGGAACGCTTTATGATTTGGAATATCTGGTCGACGAAGACGGCCGCCGGGTCGCTGCCTTTGGCTATTGGGCCGGTTATGCGGGCGCGGCGGTGACGCTGAAAACATGGGTTGCGCAGCAGCGGGGGCAGGAATGCCCTCCGGTCGGGGTGTACCCCAACAAAGACGCGCTAAACGCCGAGTTGCTGGCCGAGCTGGACGCCACGGGCACCCGCCCCCGTGCTATCGTCATCGGCGCCTTGGGCCGCGTGGGCACGGGTGCTGCGGATTTGTGCGAGGCGATGGGAGTCACTGTTACAAAGTGGGACATGGCCGAGACCGCCAGCGGTGGACCCTTCCCCGAGATCCTCGACCATGATCTGTTCCTGAACTGCATCTTCGCTCGCCCCGGCACGCCGATCTTTGTCCCGCGCGAGGCGCTCAGCGCACAGCGCAACCTGACCGCCATCGGAGACGTGGCCTGCGATCCGGACAGCGACTATAACCCAGTGCCAGTCTATGACCGGGCGACCACATGGGACGCCCCCGCACTGCGCGTGGCCACCGACCCGGTGATGGACGTGATGGCCATCGACAACCTGCCCTCGATGCTGCCGGTCGAAAGCTCGGAAGACTATGCCACGCAACTGCTGCCCTCCCTGCTGACCCTGACCGATCTGGACAGCGGCGTCTGGGGCCGCGCACGGGCCGAATTCGTCAAACATTGTTAGGCAAGGCGAACCATGGAACACCTGATCGGGGCAACAGCGGCAATTTTGGGAACAGTATGCTGGTTGCCTCAAACTCTCAAAACTTGGCGCACCCGCGAAACAAAAGACCTGTCCCTTCCCGCCAACTTGCTGATTCTGACCACGCTGACACTGTGGCTGATCTATGGGCTGATGATCGCTGCGTTGCCGTTGATCCTTGGCAATGTGATATCGATCCTGCTTGTCGGTGCGATTGTAACTGCGAAACTTAAATTCGGCTGAAAGCCAAAAAGGAGCATACGAATGACCATCCATTGGTGTGGCACCGGCCTGTCGGCCATCCCCGGCCTGCGCCGCCTGATCGAGGGCGGTCACAAAGTCACCGTCTGGAACCGGACCATCGACAAGGCCAAGGCTGAGGTCGGCGACCTGACGGATGACATTCGCGCATTTAACATAGACGCTTTGGGCGCGGTGTTGGAAAAGGGCGATGTGATCGTATCCATGCTACCCGGCGACTGGCATGTACCGCTAGCCGAATTGGCGATCTCCAAAGGCGCGAACTTTGTGTCGTCATCCTATATCGCCCCCGAAATGCGCGCGCTTGATGACAAGGCGCGCGAAGCGGGTGTTGCCCTTGTCAACGAGGTCGGGCTGGATCCGGGCATCGACCACCTGATGGCGCACGCATTGGTCGCTGACTACCGCGCCTCGGATGCTTTTGACGCGCAAAACCACCTGAGCTTCATCTCCTATTGCGGCGGCATCCCCAAAAACCCCAACCCGTTCCGCTATAAATTCAGCTGGTCGCCTCTGGGCGTTCTGAAAGCCCTGCGGTCGCCGTCAAAATCCATCCGCGACTACGCGCCGCTGGACGTTGCCCGCCCGTGGGATGCCATCACCAGCTATATTGCACCGCTACCCGCTCCCGAAAGCTTTGAGGTCTATCCCAACCGGGATTCTCTGCCGTTCATGGCCGAGTACCAGTTCGACGATCACTGGACCGTCAAGGAATTCGTCCGCGGCACCCTGCGCCTGAACGGCTGGGCTGATGCCTGGTCGGACGTATTTACCGAAATCGAGACCCTCTCGGGCCCCGAAGGCGATGCGCGTTTGAAAGAGATGTCGGATCAGTTCTGGGCCGAGAACGCCTATGACGAGGGCGAGCCCGACCGCGTGGTTCTGTGCGTGAGCCTGAAGGCCGAGAAGGACGGCATTCCTGTCTGGCACAAAACCTACGTCATGGACGCGTGGGGCGACGCGCGGGGCACGGCGATGGCGCGCCTTGTCTCAGTGCCGGTGTCACTAGCCGTCGAAGCGGTTCTAAACCGGGCCATTCCAGCCGGGGTTCACGCAGCACCCAGTGACCCGAAACTCGTGGAAACATGGATGGCCGAGATCGACAGGCTGGCACAGCACCTACAGATAGAGACCCACTGCAACTGACCGTTCAGCTTGAAAAGCCATTCCAAGGACCCCGGAATGGCTTTTTCGATAAGACGCTATCCAACCCTGCGTGATGCGGTCAGATATACCTGTCGATTGTTGTTTCGATATCGCTGCGATTGATCCCTAGCTCTGAGAGTTTGCGATCACTGAACCCGTCCAGATATTGTGCGGCACGAACGATATCGGCTCTGATTGCCTGGATCCTCATCGCTCTGTCGAACAGCAACAATGCGCTTTCGGCCGGGGTCAGCCTGCCATTCAATGAAACGTCATCAAACATATTCAGGGTCCTTCCTTCTTTGCTACTTTGAGCTGGTCGAGGGCCATGTCAGTTGTGGTAAGAAACGCCGCGATAGACACTTTGGTAAGCGCGCTGTTTGATCTCGGCGCGCGGGACGCCGATATCCGCCAACTGTGCATCATTCAGGCTTTCCAACTCCCGCACGGTCTTTGCGAAAATCCGCCGCCGAAAGAGCTCGGTCCGTGCCTCTGCATAGTCTGCTATCATCCCGGCAAAAACGTTTTTCAGCGCTGGGGCGGCATGAGTATTGGCCATGGAAATTCCTCCAATTCCTAGTGTCCTGTTGATGTCGTACAACAGATAAAGGAGGCGGAAGTTAAGGCTGCTATTCTGAACGATTAAGGAAAGTTTAGGCGAAACTGAAAGCGTGTTTTCGCTTTGTCTGACGGTGTCAATCTAAGCAGAACGAGATGCGTTCAGAAATTATCTATCCCTTTTTTGGGACTATGAATTGATGTCGTTGCGCTGAGCTTTATTGCAGTTTTTTGGAAGTCTCTTCCTCGGTCGCCTCTGTCTTTGGGACTATGTTCAAGGGGCGATTGATGCGATCACGTGAGCCCAAAAAACGCGGACTTAGGCAGTTGTCCGTACAGGTTCCCCTAAGCTCGTTGGAAGCCCCGCAAATGGACCATTCGCTGTGTGGGGATCTCTATCACCATGGAAACAAGTCATATCTTATCTCTAAATTTTATTCGTGAGTTCTTAATTCTCTAACTACCCGAAACCCAGCAAATCTTACCCGACTCGCGCCTATGACACGTCCACGAGAGCCCGCCCGTACATAGTCCATTGCGAGGCCGTAAGCTCCACCTCGAACGACATTGGATTCGCACACAGTCGAAACAGCGTGTTGAAAATAACGGCTGGACGTCCGCCACCCTTCGTACCTCTTGGACCAATAAGACATCGTCAATTCCGCAACATTGCCTGACATATGCTTTAGCCCCCACGCGTTCGCGGCATTGAGTTGGTCAACCTGTACAGGTAGCCGGCGTGAGACCAGATCATGGCGATCTACTCCCAACATCTTCGCGGTCGCGGAACCGCTAAAGTTTGCCTGATCAGTAGAAACCTCTTCGCCCTGGGCAAAGGACGTCTGAGTTCCCGCCCGCGCGGCGTGTTCCCATTCAGCCTCGGTTGGCAGCCGATAGACCTCGGCTCCAACCTTTTGATTAAGCCAATTCGTATAACTAATCGCATCTTCAAACGAGACGTAGATAACCGGGAAATTTCCGGTCAATGACACACAGGAACCATCGATCTGAGGAATACAATTTTGCGGAACGATCCCGCCACAGCCCCCATCTTGGACACACGCCATCCATTGATCGTAGGTTACTTCGTTGCGCCCCATTGCAATTGGAATGTCGATTTCTACACGGTGAACCGGACCCTCATGTTTTGCGATATAAGGAGCCTCCGGCGTAGCGGTACGCGTTTTTCCATCAGCAAAATACTTGGTTCGCCGAGATTCCCCTGGAGGCCCACCCATCATGAACTCACCCTCGGGAAGCGCGATCATCTCGGGGCAGACATCGCATTCCTGGAACATCTCAAGCGGCGCGACGGTCGTGCCGTCCTCTAATTGATGTTCCGCAGAAAACACCGTCGCCGGAACAGTCAGAAGCCCAGCTATGAGGAGTGCTTGTTCCACTGCCCTAGAGCAGTGTTCAGCCCTTTGGCCAAAGTCAAACGGAAGAGATGCCCAAATAGAAAACAATAGTGAATACATACTCGCCACCCAACACAATCAGTCTCTGTTGAAAATACTAATTCTGATTCAACTAGTTGATTAGCTAGTCATGAACCGATGAGCCTCACAAAACCGTTACTCTTAGTGAAATTGTTAGTGAGGAGAAAACCGGACCTTAAGCGCCGGGATCCGTGTCTGCCATCCAACCGGCTTTTCGGACGTTCAACGGGACGCAAAATAGCAATCCGTTTGAAGGTCGGGACCGAATTTGTTGTGACCCGCGTGCTTTCCAATTCGGGTTTGAACTTTGCAATGCAATTGACGCACCGAGCGTGCCAAACTCGTGAAAGTTCTCGGCTAAAAAAGACAGATTGGGCATGGGCGAGTTCAGATGACCAGTGAAACCCGGTAAGCGGCAAAAAGTTAAAACCGGCATCGTTAGGTTTTGGTTTGGTGCCTAAAGTTTGATATCTGTTCCCGTCAGTCGGTTCAGAAAATCACATTGAGCATCACCAAGGAAACCAACAAAAACAGGACGGTCATGATGCCCCCGGAACGCACAAAGTCCATTACCTTGTAACCCGCGGGCCCCATAATCAGTGCGTTTACCTGATGAGTCGGAATGATGAAGCTGTTCGAGGTCGAGATTGCAACTGTTAGCGCAAAGGCCGCAGGGTTTCCGCCGGCAGCTACGGCAATTGAAACAGCAAGGGGCACGAGCAGCACGGTTGCCCCGACATTCGACATAACCAGGGAAAACGCGGTGGCCAATATTGCGACACCGGCTTGAAGCGCCCAAATCGGCCAACCGTTCAAAATGATCATGATTTGCTGGGCGATCCAAGCTGCGGTGCCGGTATTTTGCACCGCCTGCCCCAGAGGTATCAGGCATGCCAGCAGGAAAACCGTGTTCCATCCGACTGCCCTGTATGCCTCATCGACACTGAGTACCCGCGTGAGCATCATTCCAGCGGCGCCCGTCAGAAGGCAAAGGGACAAGCGAACGTCGGTGAACAGTATCAGCGACAGCGATATTGCAAAGAAGGCCAAAGCCCAACCGACCTTCTGAGGCCGTAGCTCATCTTGCGGAAAATCTGTTGTCACAACCACAAAGTCTGGATCCTTTTTGACCCGCATCAGGTTGTCCCACCTCGTATGCGCGACAAGCATGTCGCCTGCGTGAAACTCTTCAAGTCCGATCTGAGTGGACGCGTGCGTATCAGTCTCGACGTGACTGAGAGTTTCTTCTCCTCGATGAATAGCAAGCAATGACATGCCGTACGTCTTTCGGAACAAAAGCTCGCGGGGGCATTTCCCGATCAGCTTGCTATCAGGTGTCACGACGACTTCGGCTATTCCGGCATTGGTTGGCGCAAACTCTTCTACGAAGATATCCAGTTCAGGAAGAACAGTCAGACCAAATTTCTCTGCAAACTGTTCGACAACCGAGCGGTTCCCTATGATGGCAAGCCGGCACGGAGCGGCAATCTCGGCGGTAAGAACCTGAACCATGGAAGTCTTACCGCGATAAAATGTGGATATTATGTAGAGATGATTTTCATGGTTGATGTCAGCCAGTATCTGCCCGACCAACGGGCTTTGTTCTGGCACGATCACTTCGAAAATATCCGCCTGCAAGCCGTAAACCCGTTGCAGGTATTCCTGCGTACCCTGTCCTGTGCCGGTGTTGTCGGACCCGGTGTCTTCAGGCAGCACCCAACGCCCAAACAGAAGAAAATAACCGATCCCGGTCAGGATTAAGGCCGCGCCAATTGGCGCTACCGAGAACAGCCCGAAGGGTTGGATTTTTTGGCCTTCAGGTAGCCCCTCGTTTGCAGTCTGGACCAGGTCGTTCAGCAAAATCAGCGGAGAAGACCCGACCATAGTCATCGTGCCGCCAAGAATGGCGCAAAACCCCATGGGCATCAGCAGGCGGGACAGGGGTATTCCCGACCTCGTAGAAATGCGGCTGACGACCGGCAAAAACAACGCAGCCGCTCCGACATTCTGCATGAATGAGGATATGATGCCGACCGTTCCTGACACAATCGACAGGACCCGGCTTTCAGCCGTGCCGCCATATTTTAGAATGACCGCCGCAACCTTGTTCATGATACCAGTTTTATCCAATCCGGCACCGACGATCATGACCGCGATAATAGAAATCACAGCGTTCGACGCAAACCCATCGAACAGATGCGAAACATCCGCCAGGTTCTCAAGCCCGGGTACGTAGCTGAGAAGTCCGACGAGAACCAGAACCAGTATGGCGGAGAGGTCAATTCTGACAATTTCTGACACGAACAAGAAGACGGTGAAGGCCAACAAAACGCAAACCACACCCATCTCAAACGTAAAGGTAACTTGTTCCAAGGAGCCCACCGAGACTTGGATATTCTATTTAAAGTAAAAACCTAAACCATCGCGCGTACGCTGTCATGAAATTTCGCTTTTTGGCCAAGCTACGAAACAAAATTTCAGGGCAAAGTAAAAGGATTTCGCTTCATGGTGAATGCGGGGAACCACGTTCCACCGTCGCCTGTAACAGAATACAGCCCGAACCGGACATTCAAAAACAGACTGTGCAGTCCCTGTTAGCGGACCCTACTGACATTGGGAAAGTGGATTTCGCTGATGCAGTATGAACTTGAAATTTCCGTTAGCCTTTCGTTGCAGGTATCGCATTTCACCATTGCCGAAACTGCCAATAGAGTAAAAACAGAACCGAGTAGTCCCAAAGCGGTTGGGCGAACAGTCGGTTACAATTTCCGCACGATACGCGCGGTGAGAGCGCACAAGATTTTCGGGCTAGTACGAAAAAATTCAAAAAATAGTATATATTTGTTTTTACCTTGATATTGTCGTTTTATGAATTCGATAGCCAGAATTACGCGAGGAATAGGCGTCGCCTTTAAAGATGGCAGGGTCAAAGGCCTTCTGGCCTTCACAACCGGTATGATCCTGTGGGCGTCTGTATTCTATCGCTATGTCGAAGGTTGGAGTTGGCTCGACTCCATCTACTTTTCTGTTGTGACAATATCGACTGTAGGGTTTGGCGACTTTTCTCCTGAAACCGCAGCAGGCAAAATCTTTACAATGTTCTACATCATCGTGGGGCTCGGCATTTTCGTGACTGCAGCGACCACGGTGGCGGATACAATCCTGTCCCAAGATGACACCAAAGGGGACGATTAATTTTTGCTCCAATGAGCCAACGCAATTTCATACGCAGGCTATACATCTACAGACCAGGCCTCTGAAATACGAATTTACGAGAGAATTCAGGTTTCTGCAGGTCCCTCCAATTTAAAAATATACATATTTCGTTTTTTGAGTGTAACATTCAGAAAACAAATATTGGAGGGATGGTATGGAAAAGACCCAGGACGCGAAGATTGTCGATCTCGCGATAAGACTGCTGTTTCTCGGACTATTCCTTTACAGCGCTTTGGTAATGGTGGCACCGCTGGCAAGCGTGGTGATCTGGGCGACGATTCTATGCGTCGCACTCTATCCAGTTTTCGATTGGCTACAGTCCAAGTTGGGCGGGCGGAAGAAACTTGCTACGACGATTTTGGTTTTGTTGGGTCTTCTTCTGACTTTGGGGCCGGTCGCAACAGCGGTATCGGGGGCAGCCGAGCTTGGATCAGAGTTTGCAGAGCAAGCTGACAGCGGCGAGCTAAAAGTCCCACCGGCACCAGAAGGGCTAAAAGAGCTGCCCCTGGTCGGCAACAAGATTTCTGAAGTTTGGGGCTTATTTGAACGAAACCTTGATGGCGCGCTTGCCAAATACGGCGCGCAGATTCTTGAGATCACCAAATCGCTGTTCGGACGGGTGCTGAGCATCGGACTTGGGCTCTTGGCACTGGCTTTGTCCGTCTTGATTATGGGTGCCTTGTTCAGCCCTGGCCCAAGTCTTGTGCAAGGCCTTCAGCGTTTTGCCAACCGAGTCTTTGCGCCCCGGGGCGGCGAATTCGTTACACTGGCAGGCGCGACGATCCGCAATGTGACAAAGGGTGTGATTGGCGTAGCTGCGATTCAGGCGGTCGTAGTTTGGGTATTGTTGGCGCTGTTCGGGATTGGTTCGGCCGCGACGCTGGCGTTTATTTGCCTGATCCTTTCGATTATCCAGATTGGACCCGGTTTGGTTCTTCTGCCAGTGGTCATCTACGCCTGGAGCACCATGTCCGGTGGCACAGCGTTGATCTTCACCGTACTGGCCGTTCCCGTAGCGATAATGGACAGCTTCCTAAGGCCAGTATTTATCTCAAAAGGCCTTGAGACACCTATGCTAGTCATCCTCATCGGTGTTCTCGGCGGCATGATGGCGTATGGCTTGATCGGAATTTTTATGGGGCCTGTTCTGTTCGCTGTATTCTATGAACTGTTCAAGGTCTGGATCGATGCGCCTGCAGAAGCCGAAAGTGAAGCTGAAGGAGCGGCGAAATGAGAAAGACGATTTGGACCACTTTGGCCGTCATTCTTATTTTCCTCGTCTGGTACCTTGTCGCGGACCGCAAAACCCCGTTTACCGGGAATGCCAGAGTAAAGGCCGTCGCGACCCAAATTGTTCCACAGGTCACCGGTACAGTGACCGAAGTTCTTGTCGAAAATGGACAGGTTGTCTCGGCAGGTGATGTTCTGGTTCGGATTGACCCCAGGCCCTACGAAATTCAACGCGACAAGGCCGAAGCTGATCTGGAAGCCGCTACGCAGGAAGTGGGCGCATCCTCGGCAGAGGTGAGGGCTGCGCAAGCCAAATTGGCCCGGGCCCAGAGCGATCTGGATACGATGCGGATTCAAACAGAGCGCGTGTTTGCGCTGGAAAGAAAGGGATTGATCGCCGTCTCAAAAGCCGATGATGCCCGAGGTCAATTGGCAGAGTCTGAGGCAAGTTATGAGAACGCTAAAGCGGATTTGGAAAAAGCAAAGCAGAGGTTGGGTGACGACGGGATCGAAAATCCAAAAATACAACGCGCATTGGCAGCCTTGGCAGATGCAGAGCTAAACCTCGAGTGGACGGAACTTCGCGCTCCGGCGACGGGTGTCATATCCAATTTGTTGATAGCCCCTGGTACATACGCACGATCTGGTCAGGACCTTTTGACGTTCCTGGATGCAACCGACGTTTGGATTGAGGCGTATTTTACTGAAAATAACTTAGGCCGAGCTGCAATAGGTTCTCCTGTCGATGTCGTGTTGGATATGCACCCCGGTAAAATCGTCCCGGGTGTTATTGAGAGCTTCAGCGCGGCTGTATCTTTGAGCGGAGGCGATGAACCCGGCCAGTTGGCGAGCCCGCCAAGTACCAAAGGGTTTCTACGCGAACCAGAACGGTTCCCTGTTCGGATCGTGCTGCCGGGGTATGAGGCCGGAAGCGCCGAAGACGACCTACGCTTCCAACTTAACGGGCAGGCCGACGTGATCATGTATCTGAGCGACAATTCCCTGCTGAACATGGTCGGCCAGACCTATATCCGTTTGGTTTCGATTCTTTCCTATGCCTATTGAGGGCCGGAAATCCATTTTCAGGCTCGCCTTGGGTGTGACCGGCGTCTTTACCTTGGGCCTGTTTTTAGGATGGCCCTTGGCGGTTGTAGGGGCAGTTTTCACTGCGCTCTTCCTGCAAGCACCCGCTGCGCTGCCGTTAGCAGCATTCACCAAATTGTTTGTTTTCTCGATAGGATTGATGTTCATCTCATTTCTGTTGTCGTCGATCTTCGCACCCTACCCAGTGGTATTCCTTATTCTGGTGGCCATCGGGATCATCCTGTCCTTCATGTGGTCAGTTTCAGGGGCTGGTGTTCTACCTGGTGTCATAGCGCTTATGGGGGCATTGATGATCCCGAACCTCGCCCTCCAATCGCAGGACCTAGCGCTTGTGCTCGTGTTCTGGATACCGATAAACTTGCTATTTGCAGGTTTCGTATCGACGCTGATGTTTGTGCTGATCCCAGCAAATTTTCAATCAGCCGCCGAGAAGAAAGCTGACGCGCCACCCGTATTTGATCCGCACCGGCGGATCGTCAGAATGTCACTTGTGACTGTGCCATTTGCCATGGTGTTTTTTCTATCTGGCGCATCTGCCCTATTGGTTCTGTTCTTCGTCGCCCTTTTGAGTCAGCAACTGGCAGCCATGCCTTCAATGGGTAAGACCGTCGCTAAAGCGATGTTGACAGCAAACCTGCTTGGAGCTGCGGTGTCGATCATCTGTTATGAAGTAAACGTGATCGCACCAGTTATTCTGACGCCAATTTTGTTATGTCTGTTCTTCTGCTTCACCCTCGGAGCGCTTGGAAAGTCTCAGGCCGCTCTCGCCGCGGCAGCCGGCTCGGCGTTGACGACTGTCCTGATCGTTTATGGTGGGTCGATTGCGCCATTTTCGGATGAGGCCGACGTCAAAAGTATTACGCGCGTTTTGCAAGTCGCAGGGGCCGCATTCTTCGTAATTGTCGCCTATGTCATAGTCGACGAGTTCTGGCCGGAGAGAGAAGTGCAGGTCGCTTGAGCTTAACTAGGTAAAGTGTTCAACCATCCAATAAAGCTACCAACTAGATAGCCCTTGGACATCAATGTCGCTTTTCAAGCGCGCATTGACAACTCGGGCAAATTTCTTTCGGATTCGAATTTACTATCAAGTTTTTGAACACAGCGTCTTTCACGCTTTGCACTCTTGCGGCTCAAACGGACACTTTCTATTCTAGGCTCGTGTAGTTTGCATCTCTGGCCTTCATTGCAATGCGCACCAATGAGGGGTTTTTCCGCTGCCGCTCCAAGGTCGCTGATCTTGCAAAGGCGTTATCGGATCCGTCGATCCGTACAG
>NZ_WQGP01000022.1:0-11796 GCF_013034745.1 Ruegeria lacuscaerulensis
CTCTGTCCTCCGTTCACTATACATAACGGTGGACCTAGTCAGATGAGGCATTCCAAATGCGCCTGTGGAGCTCTGGCTTGAAGCATTCTGCAACCGTCTTGTTTCGGCAGGAATTCCGCTTCAAAGAGCAAACATCACTGTTCGCGCTCATCATCCCGAGATTGGGACTGTCGCTTTTCGCTGGCACAGGGATGGCGGTCATGAGCGAGAGAACTTTGTCCGAAGAACGGATGCGCCTGAGGAATACGTTCTAAGCCCAATTTATTATCTTTTGGCAAACAACGTTGAAGAGATCAGACAAGATCTGACAGTCGAAGAACCCGCGCTCAACTTTCCGATCTTCGACGAACTACGCGAGCGCGGTGCAACTGACTACTTCGCTGTTAAACGGTTTTTCCTTATTCAGGACAATACTACGCCAGTCGATCCAATGCAGGCCTATGAAGGTGCCATAATCTCGTTGACAACCGACGCGAACGGGGGCTTCACAAGCGAGCAACTTGATGGTTTGCGTCAACTGATATCTCCACTTTGCCTGACGCTGAAATGTGGGGCGAACCGATTGATGGCTGAAGACATTACAGCCGCATATCTGGGCAAAGACGCCAGTAGGCGCGTTCTTTCCGGGGACATCACCCGAGGTTCATCGGAAACTATTTCAGCGGTGATTTGGTATTTTGACCTGCAAGGATTTACCAAATTGTCAGAGGCGCTTCCGGGGGACTCAATCATAGAATTGCTAAACGACTACTTCGCGGAAGCTGTTGACGTAGTCGAACGCAATGGCGGTAACGTTCTGAAATTCATGGGAGATGGAATGCTTGCCATCTTCGATATCAATCAAGTTCCGGACGCTCGCCGCGTCGCAATTCACGCGGCAGCGGAGTTGCGAGATGCCTTTGAGGAACTCAACCAACGACGGCAAGTGGACGGTTTACCAACGACCGGCTTCACTCTTTCGTTGCACGCAGGCAATGTTCTTTATGGCAATATTGGCGGTAGGTCTCGCTTGGATTTCACAGTGGTCGGCCCAGCGGTAAATACAACTTCGCGCATTTTAGGCATGTGCAGCGCGCTTGATCAGAATATTGTGGTTTCCGATAAGGTGGCGGGCGACTTGGTGGGCTCCATTCCAAGTCTTGTTTCCCTGGGGCAATACAGATTGCGCGGTGTTGCTGAAAGACAGGAGCTGTTCACGATAGACTAACTGCCGCTATTTGGAAGCTGCCTCAATGGGGTGTTGACCTGCGTCAAAGCAAAGGTAGCCGGATTGCTACTAGGTTGGTTTGCACATGGAACAGAACTGTTGGATCAAGCACCCGCGAAGAGCGGCATTCTTGGTCATAGTGATTGCATTGTCAGGGTGCACGGGCAGGCACCACCAAGGCAATTGGCATGGCCACGGCTTAGAAGGTTGCTATGGACCTCACCACGACGTTGATCGCGAGGTCCATTGCCGAACGCTCGAGTGAACTTGAGCCATACGCGACGCAACTCACAAAACGTTTGGCGACCAGTGTTACTTGGATTGAGATTCAGATCTTGTATCGAAACTGCCCGTTTGATGCTCAGTCCGGTAACATTGAAAAGTTTGGCCTTGGCACAATATTTTTGTGTCCCATGAGGAAGCGGAGAAGAGACCAATGAAACGACGCGAATTTTTACTAGCGGGTACAGCAGCAGTGTTAGCCACTCCTTCCGTCGGTCAAGAAGCCCCACTCATCAAAGTCTACAAGACGCCAACCTGCGGCTGTTGTGCCGCATGGGTAGATCACCTGATTTCCGCAGGATTTCGCGCCGATATGCTAGACGTGGAGCAGGAGCAGCTGTGGTCGCTTAAAGAACAAATGAAAATCTCAGATGTGCTTTCCAGTTGCCACACTGCAATTGTTGGGGACTATTTTGTCGAAGGTCATGTCCCGGCAGAAGATATCTATCGACTTTTGTCCGAACATCCTGAAGGCCTCGGCCTGACAGTTCCCGGCATGCCAATGGGATCACCCGGCATGGATTTTTCAGACGAACGAGAGCCCTATGAAACCTTGCTCGTTGGTCTGGATGGGACGACGAGTGTGTTTGCTCGACACAGCTGAGAGATTGGATGAAGGGCAATCAGATTTCCCAGCTCCATGTCCAAAATTAGTTTGCGCTGATTTCAGAAGGATTCAGCTGCAACCGTTGTGTTTTTTCCACATGGTTGGGTCGTGGCCTTCAGGCACACTAAAACACGGGTCGTTCGCATACCCTCTTAGAATGTTGTATTGCTGGATTTGATCTGCGCTCAACAGCGGCGTTGTTTGCAGGTGCCGGGACAGATGAATCAGTCGCAATTCGGCCCTGGCCGTTTCTGCCGCTTTAACAAGTTTGTTTAGCTCGGCTAAGTCAAGCTGGTCACCGGCAAACGCTTCACTTAACGCCGCTTCGGCCTCAATAAACCGCTCGCCTGCGACGATTGCCTGTTTGCGCATTTCTGAATAGATCGCTTCAATTCTTTCCACCTGATCCTTCGAAAGTCCAAGTTCATCTTGCAATTCGAGCAAGTGTGCTGGGCCTGGTTTGCCATTCAGCTCCGCAGGTAAAGCAAAACCCCAACCTCCGCCGCGCCGCAGCTCTTCTAAATCGGTCTCTGATAAGCTTTTGATGGTCCGGGATTGCAGACCGGCGTACGGTGTGACTTCAGCGTCGTGGGTGTGACTTTGCGCGAGTGCTTCTTGAGAGTATTGGATCGTACAAAGCGCCGTTACAATCAGAAACTTAGGCATAAACTTAATCATGAAGTCTCCTTTCTGGCTCACCCAGAAGCCTTCTTCCATACAGTACTTCTGCCCGGCGAAGCGACATTCCTGCTACTTTTTGACCAGTATGTCGTTCCGGATCCACGTGTATTCTAGGCCGTTGAGACAATAACCTCTGCTTCGATTTCAATTGGGAAGTTGATTGGTAGACCTGCCACCCCGACCGCCGTACGTGAATGGCGGCCAATCTCTTCTCCAAAGACGTCAATGATCAAATCCGTGAAACCGTTGAGAACCGCAGGCGTATCGCTGAAGCCAGATTTGCAATTGATCATCCCATGAACTCGGCACCACCCCGTTATTCGGTTTAGACTGCCAAGTTCGCGCTTTAGACTGCCGAGAATAGAAAGCCCGACTTTGCGTGCTGAGGCGTAGCCCTCTTCCACAGACACATTTTCTCCGACTGCTCCAAATGGCCCGGCCGGAGTGCCGTCTGTTTCTTGTGGTCCATGACCAGATACGAACGCCCGGTCGCCCCGAACGTTAATCCACGGAAATGGCAACACCATACCAACAGGCAATTTTAGCGGCGCAGGTAAAATGATGTTGTAGTCTATCAATCGCTGTTCAGCGTCGATCATGGTACTCCCCCTCGCAGGACATGCAAGGACCTTACCATAAACCATGCCCAAAGTTGGCCTCGACCACCAAACTTTGCAATGTCCGCTTCGTCCGCCAAGCGGCCGTTCAAAATCAGTGAAAAGATGTCTGCTTTTGTGGGTCAGTGATCTCGACCACAAAGGTCATGGTCTGCAAGCGAAGCCAGGACGTAACAGTCTTCTGCCACACCCCGTCCGTCACATCCCTGTGCGATACGCTTCAATTCATATTCGAGAGCTTTGAGGCGTTTGATCTTCGCGCGTACTTCGGACAACTGACCTTCTGCGATTTCGGTGGCCGCTTCGCACGACCGATCCGGATGGTTCTGTAACTCAATCAAAGAAGAAATTGCTTCGATGGAGAAGCCGAGATCACGCGCGTGCCGTATAAAGCTCAGGCGCTCCAAACCCTCATTTGTGTAGCGCCGCTGGTTGCCTGCCGTCCGTTCCGGTGCGGCCAGTAGACCCATTTCTTCGTAATAGCGGATGGTGGGCACTTTGACCTTCGTCCGCTTCGAAAGCTCGCCAATCGAGAACATGTGAAAAACCTCTTGAACCTCTAGTCACTAGAGACACTACATTGGATCTGACGCGATTCTGAAGAGGTTTTGAGATGGCAGGGTGCTGCGGCAACGAGGTGAAATTCGACGGAATGTCGAACGAATACAAACGTCGGCTTTGGATCGTCATCGCGTTGAATGCGACGATGTTCGTGGTCGAGATGACCGCGGGACACTACGCGAAGTCTCAGGCACTTCAGGCCGACGCGCTCGACTTCCTTGGTGACGCACTGACCTACGGCATTTCCCTCGCTGTGATCGGCGCGTCTATCCGCGCTCGAACGAATGCCGCCTTGGCAAAGGGGATCAGCCTCTTTTTTATGGGTGCGTGGGTGTTTGGGTCTACCGTCTACCGTGTTTTTTACGTGGGCGTTCCAGAGGCCGAAATTATGGGCATCATCGGCGCGTTGGCTCTCGCAACAAACCTTGCGAGCGTATTCTTGCTTGTTAGCTACAAGGATGGAGACGCCAACGTGCGATCAGTCTGGCTATGCTCGCGGAACGACGCCATCGGTAACGTAGCTGTGATGATTGCCGCGTTGGGCGTCTGGGGCACGGCAACAGGTTGGCCTGACCTAATAGTTGCTGCTATCATGGCAAGCCTGTTCTTGTCATCTTCGTACCAGATCATTCGTCAGGCTCTTGAGGAACGGCACGAGGAAGCAGCACACGAGCATAGAACAGCTCGGACAAGCTGACATTCGCTGCGGAGGGCAAACTACACAGGTATGGGCTCCACGCGGTCATTCGCTCAGTCGCGATGCATGTCCGCTTTCCGGACATTCGCCGCGACTGTGCGAACGACGACACCGAGCCTAAACCGGACCTGGTTAAATTGCGTCCCAGATTTGATGAAACCAGTGGAAGACCATCATGGTCAGCTATTGAGAGTAACTTTTCTTTGGTGCGGTCGGCGTCACCACTCTACCAAGGCCTCATGTAAATCGTACTGATAGCTCGGTGTCCATCACGCCACCAAAACCAGCTGACCATTCTTCACCCGGAGACACTGGCCATGCGTCTGTCAAAGTACCGGTTGTAACCAGCTCGCCTGCCTGAAGCTGGTCGGCTTGTGAGAGTAGAGACACAAGATGAGCCAGGACTTCAATTGGGCCTCCAAGCGCGTTTTCACCTTTGCCGGACTCGATGGCCTCGGCGCCCTTGAACAATGCTAGTGGCACTTCGGCTAAGCCGGTCAAGACATCATGCGTAGCCGCGATTTTGTCGCCAAGAACAAGGCAGCCGTGCAATCCTTGTGCAGCGATTGAGTCTTCGACCGAGAATTTCCAGTTGGGATAAATCGATTGAACAATTTCAAATCCCGGGGCCACCCATTCCACGCAACCTGCCAACTGCTCATTGTTCATTTCAGTTGTTGGTGCATGTTTAAGGCCCAGTACGATTTCTGGCTCGATTCTCGGTTCTGAATAACTTGCCAAGTTTACCGGCTGATCAGTCGAAAACAGCCCATCTGCGTGGACCTCTCCCCAAATGGGTTGATCCACACCGTAAACAGGCCAAATCGTGCGGTTCGTGAAGCCGACTTTTCGGCCGACTCTTTCTTTGCCCAGAATCTCGCGGACACAACTAGCAATCGAATATGCGTCATCCAGCGATAGCTGTTCTGCCTCTGAAGACAGTTTAGGTATCTGCTGGGAAGAGGTCAGGGCATCAGCAATTGTCTGAGCGTTAGATTCAATATCTCTTGTCATATTCGCATTATACGCGCCGACGGCTGGATTGCGATGCAAGCGAGGTTTTGAAGGGCCATCGTCGCACACTCAAAGGCTTGCACTGAAAGTGTCGGTATCTTCTGCTTCAAGTGGGCAAGTCCAAGGCGATCAAGCAACAAAAATCTCCACCCGTTTGTGCACCCTAAATAATTGTGCGCCCCAACTGCTAATAACAGTTCGATTGCAATTTAGAGCGAGGTGATCGCGTTGATCACTGCTTCTCGGCTCTGAACAGCGCCGGTTTGTAGATACTCCATAGCTTTGAGAGCAGCTTCATGGGCTTGGACAGATGACCCTCCAACGCAGTCCTCTACAACGCGGCAGAAGTAGTCTGATTGGTGGCCATCGACGAATGTGTAGTGCACACAAACATCCGTCAAACCGCCGCACAATAAAAGTGTGTCTACTTTTAAACCGCGCAGCAGGATTTCGAAATCGGTTCCAAAAAATGCAGAATACCGTCGCTTCGGTACGATGTAGTCACCTTTGCGATATCCCATCTCATCTTTTGCAACTTCCGTTCTTGGATCACCTTCGAGACAGTGTATGTCTTCGTCACCATCCAGTTCACGGCCGAAGTCTATCCTATCGGGACGATGGACTTCTTGGATGAAAATGACTGGCACATCGTAATCATGTGCGGCATCAACCAAATCACGCGCAGCGATCATGCGCTCTTTGTAGCCCGGCATGTTGTCGATGGAGCGTACTTCGCTGTCATCAATAAACGTGCTCTTTTGAATGTCGATTACGATTAGGGCAGGTCTACCCTCGATCAGTTTCCTGGCTTGTTTGGTTTTAGTTGCCATGTTCGACCTCTAATTTGCCAGGTCGTCCTGAAAAAACGCCCTTGCTTGGCCGGGTCGTCCCAGCGGGCAGATCAAACTTGACTAAATGTGCAAGTGATTACGGTCAAGGGTGTGCTGCGTTGTTGTGGAATGAAAAGCATGTGTTCGCGCCTGGGGCAACATTGCTCGCAAAGCTGCCGCTAGATGTGAGCGCAGAGAGAGTCTGCGCCGAGCGCAGATTGAGCAATGGTGCGAGCAAGACCGACGGCGGCTATACAACTTGACCCATCGTTCATAGTGTAAATGCATGAACAGATTTCGAAATGCCCAACCCTATGATGCAATTCGATGCTTTGAGATCGAGACTGATGCCTATGAAGGCGACGAAGCGGCTACCCTCGAAAAGATAGCAAAGAGAATCGAGGTCTATCCCGATGGTTTCCTCATTCTCGAAATCGAAGGCGAGATTGTTGGCTTTGTGAATTGCGGATGTGCGTACAACGTTGAAATGTCTGACGAGGAATTCAAAGAACTTGCTGGGCATGACCCTGACGCGCCAAATGTCGTTATTATGTCTGTCGTCGTGGATCCGGAGCATCAAGGAAAAGGCCTATCGCGGGCATTGATGACTGAATTCGTCGGCCGCATGAGAAAAATGGGTAAATCCGCGATCTACCTTATGTGCAAAGAGCATCACGTTCCGCTTTATCAGAGATTTGGGTACAACTATCTTCGTCCATCAACCTCTGATCATGGAGGAATGACTTGGCACGAAATGTCTATGGAAATATGAACCGTTGGTTGAGCCACGGTGAGTGGACATTCAAGGCCGACCAAGCCGCGCTACATTGAAAGGGATTTGCCGCGACCTCGCGATTGAGTTGTGTTGTTCGGTTTGGGTTGAATTATACCAGTCAGAATGCACTTTTGATTGAGTTTTGATGCGTTAAAGTTGATCGTATTACGCTACGACAATCGAATTTTGAACGTGTATAGTGAACCGTGCAAACTTATGGGCAAATCGTGCAAACTTATGCGCAAATGCTGCGCAAAATTATGGGCGAAGACCCCGAGATTTTCTGAATAAAATCAATGTTAGGAATGCAGCGTTATGCGCGTCCCTACAGATGTGTAGGGACGCGCACAAACCTTCACGCACCCCATAAGTTTGCACGATTTGCCCATAAGTTTGCACTGTTTCACGATAATAGTGCAGAGGAGAGCAAGTAAATCGCCTTATGCGGGTGTCGAAGGATAGGTTTCAGTTGCTCAAGGATTGAACACCTGATCGCGATACCAGATCAGGTTCTCCTTGTGCCCAGCAGTTTGACCAGAGATCTGCTTGGAATGTCCAGAAAACGAGCTCATTGCCGGTGCGGACAATTTACTCGAAAACCTAGGTGTCTCGTCGTCCTTGAAAGTCACCAGACCCTTGTCAAATGCTGTATCCCATGATGCTGACAGCAAATAGCTTTATTCGGATACCCTAAGGTCTGTAGCTCGTTCAGCTCTCTTTTCGGGCAGTGTCGCAAAGCGAATACCCTTTAAGAAGAGTTTGTCGCGCAAATCATTCATCCGACGCAAGTCATATGCGCTTCCTTCGGGCACGATCATGAGAATTTCTGGCACAAGCTTTTCGATAAGGGCCAAGTGCCCCAGTGTACCGATGATATCGCGGCGGTTTCCCGTGTTGTGAGCTTGCTCATATGCCACAACAAAAAATCCAAAATGATAAACTTTGTTTTTCAAGTCCTAAGTTGAGGTAGCTTCGCTTGTACCGCGAGAGGAGAAAGTTGGTGACAAACAATAGGCCGTTCCCACTAAGTCGAATTGCTCAGCGCATCACTCTGGCGAATATCGCATTCTTAATCTTGGCTTATTTGATGTCGCCAACCAAAGTACAAGCCCAAAGCTCACAGGCCTGCGTAGAATTAGGTTCTCCTCGAATTGAGTACTCTTCTGGATCTGAAAGCACTCGCATCAATCAAACAATCTCAACCACGGAACGCACGTGTCTCCCGATCCCAAACGGACCCATTACAGGACTTACAATTGGAAACTCCTCAATCACGTCCTCAGGTGAAATTGAGTTGTATGTTCCCGGCCAAAACACTGTTCCAAGTAATGCTTCAGTTTTGACGCTTCTGAATGTTGATGTCGCGGCAGGTAGCGGAGACTTTGTTTCGCGAGAAGCCTTGGCAAACAATATCAATGGGAAGCTTCGAGTGAACCTCATCGGAACGTCGATTGGTTCCGGCCGATCCATGACGTTTGCGCCATTCAACGGCGCGAATATCGACCCCACTGAAGTTTACTTCCAGTCCGACCGCCCGCTAACCTATGACGACCTGACCGTTATGGGAGCCACCGAAGTAGTCTTCGGGGCATATAACATTCAGACCCGGGTTGCTGAGGCTTCTGATTTCACGCTGACGAATAGTTCGATTTCTTCGACCAGCGATATGGCGATAGCCGCAGGCACGACTGTTCGACTTGATGCGGCAAGCAGTTTGAACACCGTGAACTTTGAGAATTTTGGCACGCTGGCCGGAACGGGTACTGTGAACGCGTTCAACTTCACAGTTAAGAACGGAGGAGTGCTTTCGCCGGGCTTTTCAATTGGCACACTCAACAACAGTGGCGGCATTGCCTTTGAAACGGGATCAAGGCTCTTGACTGAAGTCGATCCGACGGCCGGGCAAAAAGCTGACTTGGTGTCATCCAGCGGGCCAGTGACGGGAATTGACCGCGCAACTATACAAGTCGAAGCTGCTCGGCCCGGCCTGACAGCGCAGGACTATGCAGCCGGCAACAACTACACGGTATTTCAAGCCTCAAGTTTTGATGGGAACTCACCCACGCTCGTTGCAGGAGGATCTCTTCCAGCGTTGTCCAATCTGACGATAGCCAACACGCCGACCACTGATGGTCAGATTGATATCGCATTCACTGCTCAACCGGTCACAAGCTTGCCCCAGAACCCAGCAGTTACCAATTCGCCAAATGCCAGCAATCTCGCTGGCGCGGTGGCCAACACCACAAACATGTCACCTGGAACCGGTCTGACCAATGGCTCAACCTTGGGCAATGCCGTAAACACGCTTACCAATTCAGGCCTGGCTGGGTTTAACCGTGTGCACGCCGAACCCTATTCCTCGAACCTGACCGTTGGGCTGGAGCAATTAGACCTGATAACCAACACAGTGCTGAGTCACGCTGACTGCCGCAAGTATCAAGCGGTCGGCTTCAGCAATGACGATCAACCCGTTGCATCTGGCGACATCGACTCGGCCCAAAGACCGAGCGGCGCAATCGACTGCTCTGACCGGCGCTGGTGGATCGACACAGCCTATGTGAGCGGGGACGTTGATGGAAGTAACGGCCTTGGGACATTCGACTATTCGCTGGGCACCATTTTGGTCGGAGCGGATGTCGCAAGTACCAATAGAGGTGTGGTCGGCGTTTACGCAGGCTTCGGGACATCCTCCATGGATGAACACGATCAAGTCGATCAGGACTTTTCGACCGACAGCTATCACGTGGGCGTCTATGGGCGCACAACAACCGGAACATGGGAGTTCTCTGGGCTGATCGGTTACATGTTCGGTGAAACCGACGCCAAGCGGCGAAACCCTTCTGTTGATGGCTTTACAGGAGGCGAAGCAAAGTCAGATTTGGACCAAGAGGGAATCCACGCCGGGATCCAGGCACGGAAGCTGTTTAGCCTGGACAGCGGTGCTAGGGTTTCTACGGTTTTTGGATTGAACTACGGGCGCATCCAACAAGGCTCAGGCACAGAAACCGGCGGCGGCGATTTCAACTACTCTATTGAAAAAGCGAACGCAGAGTCTCTGGTCGCTTCCATTGGAGTTGACTACCAACGGGACGTCTTGACAGCGAATGGCTTACTAACCCCACTCGCCTTTGCCCGGTATGAATATGACTTCTTTGCCAACAAGGACAGTGAGCACGAAATCACTGTAACAAGCCCGATATTTGGGACATTCACGCAAGTCGGTCAAAACCGAGGAGCAAATGGCTTCGTTCTTGGCCTGGGGCTAGGGTATCAGATCTCTGATCTGGCCAGACTAACGGCAGGATATGGCTATTCAGTTCGCTCCAACGGCCAAGAGCATGGCCTCGGTGCAAACTTAAGTGTTCGGTTCTGATTAGGGCGCACCAACGAAGAGGAGTAGTAATCTAGCTGCAACAACTTGCGGAAGCTATTGTGGCGATGTGAGCTTCATTCCCCAGCGATCAAAATTTGGGGATATTAAAAACATAAAGCCGCGATTTCTTGGCATCGTCTGTCAGGATGTAGAGAAGCCCTTTGGTCTCATCGAGAGCGATCCCTTCGGGATGTTTAACTTCCTTTTGTTTGCCATCTTCTGAGAACGTCAAACTGATAGACTTTACTGACTTGGATTTTGGATTGTAGACGAAGATCTGACGGCTTTTGTCACTCACAATCCAAAGTGAACGCGAGGACCGAGACCATGCCAGGCCACTCAAATCCAGTTCATTATCATCTACACGTTCGGAGATAAAACCTGCATCGCGGGCTAAAGGAATAATCTCAACAATTTCGTCTAGTTCTGGCGATAACACCATTAACAACCTTGGTTGTCCCTCAATGCCAACAAAGACCCGCCCAGATTCCGGGTCAACGGCGATGCCTTCGGGTCCCTTGTTCAAAGGGTTGCCGACGAGAAATTCAGAGGCGTCCGAGTAGCCTTTGAGAGATGTGAGAGGGATTGTAGTTAGTTGAATGGGGTCTGTCGGGTGAACGACTAGAATTGATCGATCAGTTTCCTGAAGTACTAAAACAGACCCATCTTTTCGTGATGCGACGCCCTCCAGATCTGATCCCGCCAATGAAGGCAGCTTGAATGAGTTTCCTAATGCCCCGTCGATTCCAAGTAGGTGCAGTTTAGGTTCAGCGTCGCTTACTGACCATAAGAAGCCTTCCGCGTTGGACAGAGACAATCCGGAAGGCTCCGAGAAGCCTTCCGATTTATCCGCCACCTTGAAGGAGTCGATGAGAGTCAAACCGGGACTCTCGGCGTGGGCGAGCTCGATCCATGCCAGAAATGCAACAGTAGCGCTTGCAAAAGAAGCTAGTGTTCCAAGCTTGGGGAAGCACGGTGAAAACCCAAGTTTCGACCGAAGCAGCTTGTGTTCTGACATTGGGTTTTCTCGCGCTTGGACCATATCCTTGTATCAGCGTTCGTATCACAGTCCGGACGCGATGTCCGAAGAATGCACGGTAATCTCTTTACCTGATCCCGCCTGTTGCGATTGAATTGAATAGGGCACGATGT
>NZ_WQGP01000023.1:2500-6143 GCF_013034745.1 Ruegeria lacuscaerulensis
GATCGCGCCGAGTGTGGCGTTGATCTCAGTCGTTCTCATCTTTGGATGAGCGGGTTGTGATGCGGGTGTTTCCTCGCCTGTCCACGACTATCCCGGCTGAAACGAACAGAGTTGTCCAAGTCAAGTACACTAACCCGCATAACTTAACGGTTATGCATGTCTTCTATCCTCTGCGTGGGGCCGACCGACATCGGCAGCGCGGGTTCCAGGATGGAAGGCGGGAAAGTATGCTTTTGGTTCAGAAGAAAGATGACCTTTAGTTACCAGCTGGGTCATTGCGATTGATTTGATTACTAGCGCAGCTTTGGTTGTGTGCGGTCAAGCGCACTCAAGTAGCCGAATAGGCGGTAGGACAAATGGTCAAGTCTTTCTTTTTCTGGATCAAATCAAGCGCGAGAAGGGCGTTTGGTGAATGCCTTGGCAGCAAGAGGCGATGAAAGACGTGATACTCTGCGATAAGCCATGGGGAGCTGAGAATAAGCTTTGATCCATGGATCTCTGAATGGGGCAACCCACCTGAATGTTTGTTATTGTTAGTTTTGCTAATCAATAATGAGCATGAACAGGTACTTAAGACCTGAATACATAGGGTTTTAAGAGCAAACCCGGGGAACTGAAACATCTAAGTACCCGGAGGAAAGGAAATCAATTGATACTCCCCTAGTAGCGGCGAGCGAACGGGGACCAGCCGAGCCAGATAAGTGACTAGAACACGTTGGGAAGCGTGGCCATAGCGGGTGACAGCCCCGTATAGGAAGCTTTGATGGACGTATTAAGTAGGGCGGAACACGTGAAATTCTGTCTGAAGATCGGAGGACCACCTTCGAAGGCTAAGTACTCCTTGCTGACCGATAGCGAACCAGTACCGTGAGGGAAAGGTGAAAAGCACCCCGACGAGGGGAGTGAAACAGTACCTGAAACCGAACGCCTACAATCAGTCGGAGGATCCTCGAGATCTGACGGCGTACCTTTTGTATAATGGGTCATCGACTTGGTCTTACGAGCAAGCTTAAGCCGTTAGGTGTAGGCGTAGCGAAAGCGAGTCTTAATAGGGCGTATGAGTTCGTGGGATCAGACCCGAAACCGAGTGATCTAGGCATGGCCAGGTTGAAGGTAAGGTAACACTTACTGGAGGACCGAACCCACATCCGTTGAAAAGGATCGGGATGAGCTGTGCCTAGGGGTGAAAGGCCAATCAAACTCGGAGATAGCTGGTTCTCTGCGAAATCTATTTAGGTAGAGCGTCATCCGAATACCCCGGGGGGTAGAGCACTGGATGGGTAATGGGGCCCCACAGGCTTACTGATCCTAACCAAACTCCGAATACCCGGGAGTACTAGATGGCAGACACACTGCGGATGCTAACGTCCGTAGTGGAGAGGGAAACAACCCTGACCTACGACTAAGGCCCCCAATTCATGGCTAAGTGGGAAAGCAGGTGGGACGACCAAAACAACCAGGAGGTTGGCTTAGAAGCAGCCATCCTTTAAAGATAGCGTAACAGCTCACTGGTCTAAATAAGTTGTCCTGCGGCGAAGATGTAACGGGGCTCAAGCCATGAGCCGAAGTCTAGGGATGCGTAAGCATCGGTAGCAGAGCGTAGTGTGACATAGTCTCATTCCTCCTTCATGCCTTCGGGCAGATTGGAGGAGAGAGGCTTTCGATGAAGCGGGCGCGTGAGCGATCCCGTGGAGAGATCACTAGTGAGAATGATGACATGAGTAGCGACAAAGAGTGTGAGAGACACTCTCGCCGAAAGTCCAAGGGTTCCTGCTTAAAGCTAATCTGAGCAGGGTAAGCCGGCCCCTAAGCCGAGGCCGAAAGGCGTAGGCGATGGGAACTAGGTTAATATTCCTAGGCCAGGAGGATGTGACGGATCACAGGTGTAGTTCAATCTTATCGGATTGATTGGGCTGCTGAGTGGTTCCTGGAAATAGCCCTCCATCAGACCGTACCCTAAACCGACACAGGTGGACTGGTAGAGCATACCAAGGCGCTTGAGAGAACGATGTTGAAGGAACTCGGCAAAATACCTCCGTAAGTTCGCGAGAAGGAGGCCCGGTTCCTAGGCAACTAGGGGCTGGGGGCACAAACCAGGGGGTGGCGACTGTTTATTAAAAACACAGGGCTCTGCGAAGTCGCAAGACGACGTATAGGGTCTGACGCCTGCCCGGTGCCTGAAGGTTAAAAGGAGAGGTGAGAGCCTTGAATTGAAGCCCAGGTAAACGGCGGCCGTAACTATAACGGTCCTAAGGTAGCGAAATTCCTTGTCGGGTAAGTTCCGACCTGCACGAATGGCGTAACGACTTCCCCGCTGTCTCCAACATCGACTCAGCGAAATTGAATTGCCTGTCAAGATGCAGGCTTCCCGCGGTTAGACGGAAAGACCCCGTGCACCTTTACTACAGCTTCGCACTGGCATCAGGATTGTGATGTGCAGGATAGGTGGTAGGCTTTGAAGCAGGAACGCAAGTACCTGTGGAGCCTCCCTTGAGATACCACCCTTCGCACTCTTGATGTCTAACCGCGGTCCGTTATCCGGATCCGGGACCCTGCGTGGCGGGTAGTTTGACTGGGGCGGTCGCCTCCTAAAGCGTAACGGAGGCGCGCGAAGGTTGGCTCAGAGCGGTCGGAAATCGCTCGTTGAGTGCAATGGCAGAAGCCAGCCTGACTGCAAGACTGACAAGTCGAGCAGAGTCGAAAGACGGCCATAGTGATCCGGTGGTCCCGAGTGGAAGGGCCATCGCTCAACGGATAAAAGGTACGCCGGGGATAACAGGCTGATACTGCCCAAGAGTCCATATCGACGGCAGTGTTTGGCACCTCGATGTCGGCTCATCTCATCCTGGGGCTGGAGCAGGTCCCAAGGGTACGGCTGTTCGCCGTTTAAAGAGGTACGTGAGCTGGGTTTAGAACGTCGTGAGACAGTTCGGTCCCTATCTGCCGTGGGTGTAGGAGACTTGAGAGGAGTTGCCCCTAGTACGAGAGGACCGGGGTGAACGATCCACTGGTGGACCAGTTGTCGTGCCAACGGCAGTGCTGGGTAGCTATGATCGGACAGGATAACCGCTGAAGGCATCTAAGCGGGAAGCCCCCCTCAAAACAAGGTCTCCCTGAGGGCCGTGGAAGACCACCACGTCAATAGGCCGGAGATGTAAGCGCAGTAATGCGTTCAGTTGACCGGTACTAATCGCCCGATAGGCTTGATTTGATCCAGTAATGGAAAGACAAGACCAAAGCATACACCAACCTTGACAAAGGACAGCGTCGCAGCGCCAAGCCGCGATGTTGGTTGATTAAATAACCGTGCGGGAACGCGCCTTTTGTAAACAAAAGACGCTGCCTCCCGCATGGTCGCTTTCTTGCACAGCAAGAAAGTCGACCGAGGGCTTTTCCTCGGTTTGGTGGTCATAGCGCAAGTGAAACACCCGGTCCCATCCCGAACCCGGAAGTTAAGCACTGCCGCGCCAATGGTACTTGGGCTTAAGCCCCGGGAGAGTAGGTCACCGCCAAACCTAGAAAAAGCCCAATTCTCTCTAACACGATGAAAACAAATCTGACTCTGACGCGGGATGGAGCAGCCCGGTAGCTCGTCAGGCTCATAACCTGAAGGTCGCAGGTTCAAATCCTGCTCCCGCAACCA
>NZ_WQGP01000024.1:0-4491 GCF_013034745.1 Ruegeria lacuscaerulensis
TTGAAAGGTTATAGATATGACATTACCGCGGCGCACGCCTTTGTATGACTTGCATGTTGAGTTGGGCGGGAAGATGGTTGATTTTGCTGGGTGGGAGATGCCTGTTCAGTATTCTTTGGGGATTATGGGTGAGCATTCGCAGTGTCGCGAGAGGGCTGCGGTGTTTGACGTCAGCCATATGGGTCAGGTGATTCTGCGCGGTGAGAATGTGGGGGAGAAGCTGGAAGCTTTGTGCCCGCAGGCTTTTGCGACGCTGAAAGAGGGCAAGGCGCGCTACGGTTTTTTTACGAACGAAGACGGCGGGATCATGGATGACCTGATCGTGTCGAATGCGGGGGACCATTACTTTGTGGTAGTGAACGCGGCGCTGCGGCATCAGGACATTCCGCATATGCGCGAACATCTGGACGGCGTCGAAGTGACCGAGATCTTCGACCGTGCGCTGGTTGCGGTGCAGGGACCCAAGGCCGAGGATGTGGTGGGCGATCTCTGCCCTGCGGCGCGGGATCTGAAGTTCATGGAAACCACGGTGGCGGATATCAACGGCGTTGAATGCCGTATCTCACGCCTGGGTTACACCGGTGAGGACGGGTACGAGATCTCGATCCCCGAGGACAAGGCCATAGAAGTGACCCGCGCGTTCCTGGCGCATGAGGATTGTGAAGCCGCCGGTCTGGGCGCGCGCGACAGCCTGCGGCTGGAGGCGGGGCTGTGTCTTTACGGCAATGACATCGACCAGAGCACCTCTCCGATCGAAGCTTCGTTGGCTTGGGCAATCCAGAAGCGCCGCAAGGAGGAGGGCGGCTTTCCCGGCGCTGCGCGTATCCAAAAGGAACTGGCCGACGGGCCTGCACGCAAGCTGGTGGGCATCAAGCCGACAGGTCGAGCGCCTGCACGTCAGGGCGTGGAAATCCAATGCGCCGAGGGCAATAGCATTGGCCAGATCACCTCGGGCGGGTTTGGCCCCACGGTGGGTGGACCGGTGGCGATGGGCTATGTGGCGGCGGGCCATGGCGCGCCGGGCGAGGTGGTCAACCTGATCATCCGGGGCAAGCCGCAACCGGCCGAGGTTGTGGCGCTGCCCTTCGTCACCCAGAATTACAAGCGTTGAAGTCAGGAGAGAAAGACCATGGCAACCTATTATTCCGAAGAACATGAATGGCTGGATGTGGACGGCGACACGGCCACGCTGGGCATCACCAAGCACGCCGCCGAGCAGCTGGGCGATGTGGTCTTCGTGGAACAGCAGGAAGTGGGTGACGAGTTCGAGAAAGACGGCGAGATCGGCGTGATCGAATCCGTCAAGGCGGCCTCGGAACTCTATGCGCCGGTGGATGGCGAGATCACCGAGGTCAACGAAGCACTGGCCGACAATCCCGGCGCGCTGAACGAAGACCCCGAGGGTGAGGCGTGGATCTACAAGATCAAGATCGCGGACGCGTCGCAACTCGAAGATCTGATGGACGAAGCTGGCTACAAGGCCTTCATCGGCTGATCCAGACCGGGGCCCTGTACAGGGCTTCGCCCGTTCGGGCCGAACCGGCTCGTGATGATGTATCGGAGGCCTGCGTGGTCTCCGCCCGACCTGACTTATTCATAGGAGCGCTGCAATGGCTTTCAAACTGACCGACTACGAAGCCTATGACTTTGCCAATCGCCGCCATATCGGGCCCAGCCCGACCGAGATGCGCGACATGCTCAAGGTGATCGGCTTCAAGACGCTGGACGCGCTGATCGACGCCACCGTCCCGCCCGCGATCCGCCAGAAAGAGCCGTTGGACTGGGGTCCGGCGATGACGGAACGCGATGCGCTGTTCCACATGAAAGAGGTGGCGAGCAAGAACAAGGTTCTGACCTCGCTGATCGGTCAGGGCTATTATGGCACCACCACGCCCGCGCCGATCCTGCGCAACATCCTGGAAAACCCGGCCTGGTACACCGCCTATACGCCCTATCAGCCGGAGATCAGCCAGGGCCGGCTTGAGGCGCTGTTGAACTTCCAGACCATGGTCAGCGATCTGACCGGGCTGGACGTGGCCAATGCCTCGCTGCTGGACGAAGCCACCGCCGCGGCTGAGGCCATGGCGATGGCCAAGCGCGGTGGTCGGTCCAAGGCCAACAACGCCGCCTTCTTTGTCGACCGCAACTGCCACCCGCAGACCATCGCTGTGATCAAAACCCGCGCCGAGCCCTTGGGCATCGACGTACAGGTGGGCGATCCCGACCAACTGGAAGCAGGCGCCGTCTTTGGCGCGATCTTCCAATACCCCGGCACCCACGGCCATGTGCGCGACTTCACCGCCGAGATCGCGGCGCTGCATGAGCACAAAGCGATTGCCATCGTCGCCGCCGACATCCTGTCGCTGGCGCTGCTGAAGTCACCGGGTGAGATGGGCGCGGATATCGCCATCGGATCGACCCAGCGCTTTGGCGTGCCGATGGGCTATGGCGGGCCCCATGCCGCCTATATGGCGACCACCGACAAGCTGAAGCGCGCGATGCCGGGCCGGATCATCGGTGTCAGCATCGACAGCCGGGGCAACAAGGCCTACCGCCTGGCGCTGCAGACCCGCGAGCAGCATATCCGCCGCGAAAAAGCCAACTCGAACGTCTGTACCGCGCAGGCGCTGCTGGCGGTGATGGCCTCGATGTACGCGGTCTATCACGGCCCCGACGGCATCAAGGCGATTGCGCAATCGGTGCACCGCAAAACCTCGCGCATGGCCGCCGGTCTGGAAGAGGCGGGCTTCTCGGTCGAACCCGAGGTGTTCTTTGACACCATCACGGTCGAGGTCGGCCACTTGCAGACCACCGTTATGGAGGCCGCCGTTGCCCGTGGCATCAACCTGCGCAAGGTCGGCGAGACGAAAGTGGGCATCAGCCTGGATGAACAGACCCGCGCCGAGACGATTGAGGCGGTTTGGGGCGCCTTCGGCATCGACCGTCAGGATGACAGCTCGAACGTGGCGTACCGCCTGCCGGATTACGCCCTGCGCGAGACGCCCTATCTGACTCACCCGATCTTCCACAAGAACCGGGCCGAGGCCGAGATGACCCGCTACATGCGCCGTCTGGCCGACCGCGACCTGGCGCTGGACCGGGCGATGATCCCGCTGGGATCCTGCACCATGAAGCTGAACGCGACGATCGAGATGATCCCGGTCACATGGCCCGAGTTCGGCAATCTGCACCCCTTTGCTCCGGAAGACCAGGCGCAGGGCTATCATGAGATGATTGCCGATCTGAACGACAAGCTGTGCCAGATCACCGGCTATGACGCGATCTCCCAGCAGCCCAACTCGGGCGCGCAGGGCGAGTATGCAGGCCTGCTGACCATCCGCAACTATCACTTCGCCCGCGGCGAAGGGCACCGCAATGTCTGCCTGATCCCAACCTCGGCGCACGGGACCAACCCGGCCTCGGCGCAGATGGTGGGCTGGCAGGTGGTGCCGGTGCAATCGGATGAGAACGGCAATATCGACCTGAATGACTTCCGCGCCAAGGCCGAGAAGCATTCGGATCATCTGGCCGGCTGCATGATCACCTACCCCTCGACCCATGGCGTGTTCGAGACCACCGTGCAGGAGGTCTGCCAGATCACCCATGACCACGGCGGTCAGGTCTATATCGACGGGGCCAACATGAACGCCATGGTCGGCCTGTCGCGTCCCGGAGACATTGGCGGCGATGTCAGCCACCTGAACCTGCACAAGACCTTCTGCATCCCGCATGGCGGTGGTGGCCCCGGCATGGGCCCGATTGGCGTCAAGGCGCATCTGGAAGAGCATCTGCCCGGTCACCCGGAATACGGCACCGCCGTGGGGCCGGTCTCTGCGGCGCCCTTTGGCTCGCCCTCGATCCTGCCGGTCTCATGGGCCTATGTGCTGCTGATGGGTGGCGCGGGTCTGACGCAGGCGACCAAGGTTGCGATCCTGAACGCCAACTATATCGCGGCGCGTCTGCAGGATGCCTATCCGATCCTCTACACCTCCGAATCCGGTCGTGTGGCGCATGAATGCATCCTCGACACCCGACCCTTGGACGCCGAGGCGCATGTGACCGTCGACGATGTCGCCAAGCGTCTGGTCGATTCAGGTTTCCACGCCCCGACGATGAGCTGGCCGGTGGCCGGCACCCTGATGGTGGAGCCCACGGAATCCGAGCCCAAGGACGAGTTGGACCGCTTCTGCGACGCCATGCTCTCGATCCGATCCGAAGCGCAGGATATCATCGACGGCAAGATCGATGCGGAAAACAACCCGCTGAAAAACGCCCCCCACACGGTGCGCGATCTGGTCGGCGACTGGGACCGGCCCTATAGCCGCGAACAGGCCTGTTTCCCTCCGGGCTCCATGGGTGTCGACAAATACTGGTCCCCCGTCAACCGCGTCGACAACGCATACGGAGACCGAAACCTCGTTTGCACATGTCCACCAATGGACGCGTACGCGGAAGCGGCGGAATAAAAAGAAAACCCCCGCCCAGCGGGGG
>NZ_WQGP01000025.1:0-4078 GCF_013034745.1 Ruegeria lacuscaerulensis
GCCGCATTTTTGTCGCCTGCGGCTTATGCTGAGGAGTTCATCACGATTGGCACGGGTGGTGTAACGGGCGTTTATTATCCGACGGGTGGCGCGATTTGTCGTTTGGTGAACAAGGGCCGTAAGGAGCATGGGGTTCGGTGTTCGGTGGAATCGACGGGTGGGTCGGTTTACAACATCAACACCATCCGCGAGGGTGAGCTGGAGTTTGGTGTGGCGCAGTCTGACTGGCAGTACCATGCTTACAACGGCACCTCGAAATTCGAAGATGCGGGCGCGTTTGAGAACCTGCGCGCGGTGTTCTCGGTCCATCCTGAGCCGTTCACGGTTGTGGCGCGCGCGGATGCGGGGATTTCCAGCTTTGAAGACCTCAAGGGCAAGCGCGTGAACATCGGCAACCCGGGTTCGGGTCAGCGCGGCACGATGGATGTTGTGCTTGAGGCCGTGGGCTGGACGCTGGACGATTTCGAGCTGGCCTCGGAGCTGAAAGCGGCTGAGCAGTCGGCGGCGCTGTGCGACAACCAGATCGATGCGATGATCTACACCGTGGGTCACCCGTCGGGCTCGATCCAGGAGGCGACCACTGCCTGTGATTCCGTTCTGGTGAACGTGACCGGCGATGCGATCGATGGTCTGATCGACGGCAATTCCTACTACCGCACCGCGACCATCCCCGGTGGCATGTATCGCGGCTCGGATGGCGACACCACGACCTTTGGTGTGGGCGCGACCTTTGTGACCTCGGCGGATGTATCCGATGACGCGGTCTATGCGGTTGTCAGCTCGGTCTTTGAAAACTTTGACGATTTCAAAAAGCTGCACCCGGCATTTGCGAACCTGAAGCCCGAAGAGATGATCTCGGACGGTCTGTCGGCGCCGCTGCATCCGGGTGCCGAGAAGTACTACAAGGAAAAAGGCTGGCTGCAGTAAGCCGGACCTGATGTGGGGCGCGCCTGTGACGGGCGCGCCCCTTTTGCACCCGGAGCAGCCGGGTGGACGATAAGGCCGAAACGGCCATATGACGGGGAGACGCCAGATGAGTTCCGACACACAATCCAACCGCCCGCTATCCGAGGAAGAGCTTCAGGATCTGGTGGCGTCCTCTGACGCGGGCGCGCGCAATCCGGCGGGGAATGTGGGGCTGTTTCTGGCCATCGTGGCGGTGCTGTGGTCGGTCTTTCAGGTGGTGCTGGCCTCGCCCTTGTCGAATGTGCTGCTGCCGGGCAGCGTGGTGAACAACTCGCGCCAGATCCATCTGGCCTTTGCGATCTTTCTGGCCTTTGCGGCCTATCCGGCGCTGAAATCCAGCCCGCGCAATTACATCCCCGTGCAGGATTGGATCATGGGCGTGGTGGGTGCGGTGATCGCGCTTTATGGTTATATTTTCTACGAAAAAGTCGTGAACAATGGCCTGCTGGCCGATGACGTGGACAAATGGGTGGCCCTGGCTGGGTTGCTGTTGCTGTTCGAGGCCGCGCGGCGTGCGCTTGGCCCGGCGATGGCGATCATTGCCACGATTTTCCTGGCCTATGTGTTCTTTGGCTCATCCTCCTGGGTGCCCGAGGTGATCCAGTGGAAGGGCGCCAGCCTGAAAAAGGCCATGAGCCATATGTGGATCACGTCCGAAGGTGTGTTTGGCATCGCTTTGGGCGTCTCGACCAAGTTCGTCTTCCTCTTCGTGCTGTTCGGTGCGCTTTTGGATAAGGCGGGTGCGGGCAATTACTTTATCAAGATGGCCTTTGGCGCGCTGGGTCACCTGCGCGGCGGCCCGGCCAAGGCGGCTGTGGTGGGGTCTGCGGCGACCGGGCTGATCTCGGGTTCTTCGATTGCCAATGTGGTGACTACCGGCACCTTCACCATCCCGCTGATGAAGCGGGTGGGCTTTTCCAGCGAACAAGCGGGCTCGGTCGAGGTCGCCTCTTCGGTGAACGGTCAGATCATGCCGCCGGTGATGGGGGCAGCGGCCTTTTTGATGGTGGAATATGTGGGCATTTCCTATGTCGAGGTGATCACGCATGCCTTCCTGCCGGCGGCGATCTCGTACATCGCACTGGTCTATATCGTGCACTTGGAGGCGGTGAAGCGGAACATGCCGACGCTGGGCAACCGCGTGGTGTCGATGGGCCGCACGATCGGTGGCATGGCGCTGTTCTTTGTGGGCTTTGCCGGGCTGTGCTATGGCATCCAATACCCGATCAAGGCGGTGATTGCGCTGATCCCCGGTGCCTCGGGTCTGGTGCTGTCGGCGCTGGTTGTTGTGGCCTATATGATCTTGTTGAAACTGGCCTCGGGCGTCGAGGATCTCGTCCCCGATGACCCCAACGCCAAAGAGGTCGAGCTGCCGGTCATTGCCGAGATCTACAAGGCCGGTCTGCATTACCTGCTGCCGATCATCGTGCTGGTCTACTTCCTGATGATCGAGCAGAAATCGCCAGGTCTGTCGGCTTTCTGGGCCACATCGCTGCTGTTCGTGATCCTGCTGACGCAGAAGCCGCTGAAGTCGATCTTCCGGGGTGAGAACAACACGGCCAATGCCTTCATGGCTGGCGTGGCCGACCTGTGGAACGGCCTGATCGACGGCGCGCGCAACATGATCGGCATCGCACTGGCCACCGCCACTGCAGGCGTGATTGTGGGCACCGTGACGCTGACCGGTGTGGGGCAGGTGATGGCCGATCTGGTCGAGTTCCTGTCGGGCGGCAACCTGATCGCCATGCTGGCGCTGGTGGGCCTGCTCAGCCTTATTCTGGGCATGGGCCTGCCGACCACGGCGAACTATATCGTCGTCAGCTCGCTGATGGCGGGTGTGGTCGTGGAACTGGGCGCGCAGGACGGTCTGATCGTGCCGCTGATCGCGGTGCATCTGTTTGTGTTCTACTTCGGCATCATGGCCGATGTGACGCCGCCCGTGGGTCTGGCCAGCTTTGCCGCTGCTGCCGTGTCAGGAGGCGACGCGATCAAGACGGGCTTCACCGCCTTCTTCTATTCCTTGCGCACCGTGGCGCTGCCGTTCGTGTTCATCTTCAACACCGATCTCTTGCTGATTGATGTGGGCTGGGTGCAGGGCATTCTGGTGGCCATCTCTGCGACCATCGCGATCCTGATCTTCACCGCCGGCACCATGGGCTGGTTCCTGACCCGCAACCGCATCTACGAAAGCGTGGCGCTGATCCTGATCGCCTTTGCGCTGTTCCGTCCGGACTTCTTCATGAACCGCATCGCGCCGCCCTTCGCGCAGATCGACCCGGCACAGCTGGAGCAAGCCGTGGGCGACGCCGCACCGGGCAGCACCCTGCGGATCGAGGTCGCGGGCCCCGATTTTGACACCGGCAACATGACCGAAACCACCGTGGTCCTGACGGTCGGCGACGAGGGTGATGGTGCGGCCCGCATCGACGCCCTTGGCCTGTTGCCGCTTGAGGAGGACGGCCTGGTCAAGCTGGATGAGCCTCTGTTCGGCACCCCGGTCTCGGACGAGCTGTCGAACTTCGACTACTACGCCGACGAGCCCGTCCGCATCACCACCGTGCAGGCCCCCCAGAACCAGCCCCCCAAAGAGCTGATCTTCATCCCGGCGCTGATCTTGCTGGGCTTCATCGCCTTCCTGCAACGCAGCCGTGCAGCCCGCACAAGCGAACAAGAGGTAACATCATGATCAAATCCGTCCTCTGTGCCGTAGATGCCGGGAAGCCCGAAACCGATGCCGAGGTCCTACGTCAGGCCGCGCGGCTGGCAGAGCTCGACAATGCTCAGCTTGATGTTGTTACGGTGCTGCCCGATTTTGGGGAATCCTTTGTCGGCAGCTTCTTCGAGCCCGAGCATCACGAGCAAGCCGTGGCCAAAGCGCAAGAAGCGCTCGAGGCGCTGGGTCAATCGGTCCTGGGCGAAGCGCGCAACGCACAGGTACGCCATGTGGTCGCCACGGGCACGGCCTATCAGAAAATCCTGCACACGGCCAAAGAAGCAGGCAGCGACCTGATCGTCATCGGCGCACACCGGCCCGACCTCAAAGACTACCTCCTCGGCCCAAACGCAGCACGCGTCGTCAGACACTCAGAAGTCTCCGTCTACGTCGTGCGCT
>NZ_WQGP01000026.1:0-3837 GCF_013034745.1 Ruegeria lacuscaerulensis
TCGATGACTGTGAACGGCGTAGCTGTGAGCGGTGAAGTTGAGGGACGGACGTTATTGTCTGGATTTTTGCGTGATCATTTGGGGATGACAGGGACGCATGTTGGGTGTGACACGGCGCAGTGTGGTGCGTGTGTTGTGCATGTGGATGGTCAGGCTGTGAAGTCTTGCAACATGCTTGCGCTTGAGGCGGACGGGTCTGATGTTGGCACGATTGAAGGTCAGGCGACTGCGGATGGGTCTTTGAACGTGATCCAGCAGGCGTTTCAGGATCATCACGGTCTTCAGTGCGGGTTCTGCACGCCGGGGATGGTGATGAGTGCGGCGGCCTTGCTGAAGGACAATCCGCGTCCGACCGAGGCCGAGATCCGGCATTATCTGGAAGGCAACCTGTGCCGGTGCACGGGCTATCATAACATCGTCAAGGCGATCATGGCCGCATCGGGTCAGGACGTGAGCAACATCGCTGCCGAATAGGGCGGCGGGCAAGAATTTTCGTCGAAAATTCTTTTCCAGGGAGGAGATCAAGCAATGCCCAAAGACAGTGGCATCGGAGCCAGTTCCAAGCGGCGCGAGGACGTGCGCTTTCTGACCGGAGCGGGCAATTATACCGACGACATCAACGTGGCCGGACAAGCCTATGTGTATTTCCTACGCTCGGATATCGCGCATGGCCGGATCACCAGCATCGACACCTCGGCAGCCGAAGGCATGCCCGGTGTCGTCAAAGTGTTCACCGGCAAGGATTTCGAAGGGGTGGGCGGCATCCCCTGCGGCTGGGAGGTGACCGACAAGCACGGTGCGCCCATGCAGGAACCGGCGCACCCCATTCTGGCGCAAGGTAAAGTGCGTCATGTGGGCGATCCCATCGCGGCCGTGGTGGCTGACAGCCTGGAACAGGCGCGCGACGCGGCCGAGGCGATCGATCTCGATATCGAAGAACTGCCCGCCGTGATCGACATGAAAGCCGCCGCCCAGGAGGGCGCGACGCTGGTCCATGACGATCTGAAGAACAACATCTGCTATGACTGGCAGCTGGGTGAGGCGGATGACGCTAAGGTCAATGAGGTCTTTGCCAATGCCGCCCATGTGACCACGCTGGATCTGGTGAACAACCGTCTGGTTGCCAACCCAATGGAGCCGCGCGTGGCGGTGGCGGAATACAGCCGCGGGACCGAGGAGTATACGCTCTATACCACTTCGCAGAACCCGCATGTGATCCGCCTGCTGATGTGCGCCTTCGTTCTGGGCCTGCCGGAGCATAAGGTGCGCGTGGTGGCCCCGGATGTGGGCGGTGGTTTTGGCACCAAGATCTTCCACTATGCGGAAGAGGCATTTGTGACCTTTGCGGCCAAGGCCTGCAACCGGCCTGTGAAGTGGTCGGCCAGCCGGTCCGAGGCGTTCATGTCCGATGCTCATGGCCGCGACCATGTCAGCACGATCGAACTGGCGCTGGATGCGGACAATAACTTTGTCGGTCTGCGCACCAACACCTTTGCGAACCTTGGCGCCTATCTGTCGACCTTCTCAAGTTCCGTGCCCACATGGCTGCACGGCACGCTGATGGCAGGCAATTACAAGACGCCGGTCATTCAGGTGAACGTGAAGGCGATGTTCACCAACACGGTGCCGGTGGATGCGTATCGCGGCGCAGGCCGGCCCGAGGCGACCTATCAGCTGGAGCGCGTCGTCGACAAAGCCGCGCGCGAGTTGGGGGTCGATCCCATTGCGCTGCGCCGTCAGAACTTCATCACCCAGTTCCCCTATGACACGCCGGTGGCGCTGACCTATGACACCGGCGATTACAACGGGACCATGGACAAGCTGGAGGCCGCCGCCGATCTGGCGGGCTTTGCCGCGCGGCGCGCGGAAAGCGAGGCCAAGGGCAAGCTGCGGGGCCTTGGAATTAACTGCTATATCGAGGCCTGCGGCATAGCGCCGTCGAACATCGTGGGCATGCTGGGCGCGCGCGCGGGTCTCTATGACGCGGCGACCGTGCGGGTGAACGCCACCGGCTCGATCAGCGTCATGGTCGGCGCACACAGCCATGGACAAGGGCATGAGACCGCCTTTCCGCAGGTCGTGGCCGACATGATCGGCATCGATGAATCGATGGTCGAGATCGTGCATGGCGACACCTCGAAGATCCCGTTTGGCATGGGCACCTATGGCTCGCGCTCGCTGGCGGTTTGCGGCTCGGCCATGGTCAAGGCCACCGAGAAGGTGATCGACAAGGCCAAGAAGATCGCCGCTCACCTGCTGGAGGCGTCGGAGGCTGATATTGAGCTGAAGGATGGTCAGTTCAGCGTGGCGGGCACCGATAAATCGGTGGCCTGGGGCGATGTGACCCTGACGGCCTATGTGCCGCATAACTACCCGCTGGAGGTCGAGCCGGGGCTGGAGGAGACCGCGTTTTACGACCCGGCCAACTTTACCTTCCCCTCGGGCGCCTATGCCTGCGAGGTCGAACTGGACCCCGAGACCGGCAAGGTCAGCATCGAGGCCTTCACCGCCGCCGATGACTTTGGCAATATCGTCAACCCGATGATCGTGGATGGTCAGGTGCATGGCGGTATCGGTCAGGGTATCGGTCAGGCTCTGCTGGAGAACTGCGCCTATGACGAGAATGGCCAGCTGCTGAGCGCGTCCTTCATGGATTACGCCATGCCGCGCGCCGATGATGTGCCCTTCTACGGCGTGGATCATTCCAGCCAGACGCCATGCACGCATAACCCGCTGGGTGTGAAGGGCTGTGGTGAGGCTGGGGCCATTGGCTCGCCGCCGGCTGTGGTCAATGCGGTTCTGGATGCGATGAACTCGGGCGGCAAAGCGGTGGATCACATCGACATGCCGGTCAGCCCGTCGCGCGTCTGGGCGGCGATGAACAGCTGAGTTGAGAGGGTGGACCGGGGGCCAGCCCCCGGACCCCCGAGGTATTTTTGAACAGAAGAAGGGCGGGGCGTGCCGTGTCCTGATTTTGGAAAGGAAAAGCGGAATGTATAATTTCGAGTTTGAGAAGCCCTCGAGCATCGCCGATGCGGTGGCTGCGTTGGGGGCTGAGGATGCGCAGGCGTTGGGGGGTGGTCAGACGCTGATCCCGACGTTGAAGCAGCGGTTGGCGGCGCCCTCGGCGCTGGTGTCGCTGAGCGGGATTGCCGAGATGCAAGGGGTTTGCATCGAGGATGATGGCTCGGTCGCTATCGGTGGGGCGACGACCCACGCCACGGTGGCGCGCGAGGCGGCGGCAAGCTATCCGGCGCTGGCAGCATTGGCGGGGCAAATCGGGGATCCGGCAGTGCGCAATCGCGGCACCATTGGTGGCTCGGTGGCCAATAACGATCCGGCGGCCTGTTATCCGGCGGGTGTGTTGGGCTCGGGCGCAACTATTGTGACCAATGCGCGGCAGATCGCGGCGGATGATTTCTTTCAGGGCATGTTCACCACGGCGCTGGACGAGGGTGAGATCATCACATCCATCCGCTTCCCGGTGCCGCAGGCGGCGAGCTATCAGAAGTTCCTGCAGCCGGCCTCGCGCTTTGCGTTGGTGGGTGTCTATCTGGCGCGGTTTGCGGATAGTGTCCGCGTGGCCGTGACCGGTGCCAGCGAGGACGGCGTGTTCCGCTGGTCTGAGGCCGAGGAAGCCCTGACAAAAGAGTTCCGCGCCGACGCGCTGATGGGTCTCAAGGTGAACCCGATGAACATGATCGGCGATCTGCATGGCAGCAAAGACTACCGCGCGCATCTGGTCAGCGTCATGACCAAACGCGCCGTACAAGCCTGCGCGTAACCGCCTAGACAAACAAACCCAAAAGCCCCGCAACAAAAGCGGGGCTTTTTTAT
>NZ_WQGP01000027.1:0-2810 GCF_013034745.1 Ruegeria lacuscaerulensis
GGACGCAGTTTCGTGGCAAACAGGAACTGTATTTCTTTACTCTCGATGTGATCGTTACGATCATTCTGGCTGGCTTGATCGTCTATCATCCGGTGAGACGTAAAGCCCGTAGAAGTGTCAGCGATATCGTCATGCCGCGACTGTTCTTCCTTTATGCGCTTGTCGGCATGGCGGTTGGGTTTCTGGTCGTACAGCACGGATCGATGATCGGGTTCGTGATTTTTGGAATAGGAGCTCTGTTAAGGTTCCGATCAAATATGGCTGACCCGGTCGACACGGTGGAAATGATTATAGTCACCGTGCTTGGGCTGGCGGTAGGGCTGGGCTTGCCCTTGATGGCCACACTGGTGGCGGTTGTATGTTGGTGTTTCATTTGGCTCGGTGGGCGAAACAAGGGCGTGGAAATTTCGCTCAAGGCTTCAAACGAAGAGCACTCATTGAAAGTCAGCGGGGATATTGAAGCCATGGCCGCAGACGCTGGCTGGAAGTTGGTCCGAAAACACCACGTTCCTGGAAAATCTCGCGTTTCTTTGCTTTTCATCACTTCGGGTGGATTGTCGGAAGCTCGGATCGAAGAGATGATAAACGATCTGGTCCCTGAAAAAGTTGAGTTGAAACTCAACCTCTAATCATTTCACAAGGTCTAAGCGCTTTAATACCGCATTCGGGGATCTGATCTCTTTCGGTAGCGACTTGAAGTTTACCGACCTTTCGAAATCGGGTCCACGATATACTGCTATCCCAAATTCTCCGTTTGGCTGGAACGTAACATGAGTGAAGCTGTGAGGTGATCTGGCTTTTGAGCCGATAAGCCGTCGCGGGCCACCTCCCAAACAAGCTTGAGAGACGTAAGCCACGCCGTCTTTCCAACCTGGATAGAAGGCATGATGGTGCCCTGACAAATGCAGTACGACACCGCTTTCCAGGTAGATTTTTTCAAGTGTTGGGTCACCGATGATTTCGCGTTCGCGCTGAATCGCGAAGGGCCAGAGTGGGAGGTGACTGAAAGTGACAATCGGGTCTCCATTTGCCCCCAGTTCCTCAAGTCTGTCCTGCTGGTCGCCGGATAGAGGTCCCAAGGTCGTAGCGTCCAAAGACGCAAACGTTACGCCCTGCATCTCAAAAGCGTAGAAGAACGGGTAGTCATCCGAAACCAGAAAATCGACGTCTGGTTTTCGTGGTATCCATTCCTCTGCGTATATTTTTCTTTCACGCTCGAACCCACGGTACGCAGAGGCATCATGGTTTCCTGGCGTGACCGCAAATGGAATGCCGGCAGCCTCTAAAGGATCTGATACGGCCTCGTGAAACGCCTTCCACATATCCCTGACCTGTTTGTCGGACACGTTGGGAATGCGCTGTCCCGCAACCATATCTCCGGTCGAAATAACCAGATCTGGATCAATCTCGACTATCCGCTTAATCGCTTTGTCGACGCGGGCATCGTATCTTACCGAACCATAGCTTCCGTTCAGATCCGATATGACGATAACATCCAATGCCGCCGCTTTGCAGGCGAGCAGAGCGGTCCAAATGAACACCGCAATAAGAGCAGAACACCTACGGGTCATTACAGTCCAAGGCCCCTACCTCGGTGTCGTTTCTCAAAAAGAATGCGACAGGATCCAAGTCGAACATCAAATCGCCATTTGAACAATTGCTCTGGAGGATGGACGTTGCCAGCGCAGTATTTTTGACAACTTGTTCAATCTGACTGTCTGACAAACCAAAGCTTTGCGATAGCCAGTCATAGACCGGACCTTGGGATTGAAGGTCACTGTTCAATGCAACCAAGCGCCGGTAGGTGCTTGGAGAGAAGTGGCGAATTTTCTCCAGCATTTGAGTGGATTTCGCGAAGTTGGCGTATTCGACACGCCCACCAGCATCGTTGTCGTTTAGATTGCTGCGACGGATCAATAGCGCGTCGGCGGGAACGTCTCCATCGTTTGGCTCATGGTGCTTGGCTTTCTTCTGCTTCAGTTTTCCGTCTTCGACCCAATACCAATAGGGTGTGAAGTCTATGTTTCCCACACGGTCCTGCTGGCTAAAGATGAAGTCAAATAGAACAATCTCGGTAAGTTCTTGCATCCAAAATGCCATCTGTTGGTCACTGACATCGGGGCCGAGATCCTTGTTGATCATCCGGTCTTTTCGGCCTTCTTTAACGCCCTCTGCAATGGCCTCTGACAAGGGTCTCGAAGAACGCAAAGCCAAGAAAGCAGGAGTTTCCTGAAAATCGCGGTTTTGACCTTTTCCCCATCCAGATTTGCGTGTGCCGTTGATTTCCGAGCCGTATCGATGCCCAGGACTATCAAGCAGTACACCGTATATTTGCGTTCGATCCGATGTGAACAGATCGTCGGTGGGCTGGTATGAGTCCGGGTCAGAATCCGCAGCCGCGAAGACCCGCCAGCCTTCATGGTTCATGCGTCCGCCGTGAGAGCCACCAGAAATCGCAAGGCCAGGCTCGGCGACCTCGGAAAAATGCGTCTGGGCGTCCATGCTTCGCCAAACGGCGACTGGAACTTTTACAGTCGCGTCGAAATATCTGGAGAAATGATAGTAAAGCAGTGAAGACGTGGAAAAGGTTCCACTGGTGCCTTTCTGGTTCATGGTGGACTTGAATTTAGCCGCCCTGTCCTTAGCCAGATCTTTTGCCGCCTTCCCTTCCTTGCAAGCGTTTCTCTCGAATTCAGAACGGTTCCCCACGTAAGGTCCTTCCGAAATATCGTAGACTGCCATTCCTGGGCTGGTGCTCCAGGTTTTTGGGCAAATAGCAATTTCGGAGGCATAGAAATCGATCTCGCAAT
>NZ_WQGP01000028.1:0-1766 GCF_013034745.1 Ruegeria lacuscaerulensis
CGGGAGGGTGACCCATGCCGAAAACGATAGTTCGTTTGCTGCCATATCTTTTTATCAGTTTCGCTTTCTTGAGTTTCAATGCAGCCTATGCCCAGCCCACAGAAACAGCAGAGCAGCAAGTAGATTGGCTACAATTGGGGATGGGACTTTTTGGCGGCTTGGCGCTCTTTTTAGCTGGATTGGATCTTTTGTCTGAGGGCTTAAAAAAGGCCGCAGGAAACACCCTGCGCGATGTTCTTCAGAAGTTGACAGTGAATCGATTCACGGGCGCCGCCACCGGTGCATTTGTTACCGGTGTACTGAATTCTTCTTCTGTTACGACAGTGTTGGTCGTGGGGTTTGTTACCGCCGGTGTCATGACATTGGCGCAATCTGTCGGTGTGATCATGGGAGCAAATATCGGCAGCACTGTCACGGCGCAGCTGCTGGCTTTCAACCTCTCTACGTATTCCCTTATAGCAGTTGCTCTAGGTTTTTTTATGACTTTTGGCAGCAAAAATGAGCGCCCAAAATACATGGGTATGATGATAATGGGCCTGGGTTTGGTGTTCTACGGAATGGGTCTGATGAGTGAGGGTATGAAGCCTTTGCGCAGCTATGAACCCTTTCTGGAAATCCTTGCTAGCATGGAACGTCCGCTCTTTGGCATTTTGGCGGGAGCGCTATTCACTGGGTTGGTTCAATCCTCCGCTGCCACTGTTGGTATTGCCATAGCGATGGCAAGCGAAGGTTTGCTGTCTCTTCAGGCCGGGATAGTTTTGGCCTTAGGAGCCAATATCGGGACCTGTGTCACCGCTTTGCTTGCGGCACTTGGCAAGCCAGTCGAAGCGGTTCGCGCATCTGTTGTCCATGTCTTGTTCAATATTGCAGGCGTCATAATTTGGCTTCCGTTTCTGAGCATTCTTGCGGACATAGCCGTAAGTGTTTCGCCCGCCGCTGCGGAAGGTCTAGTTGGAAAAGACAAACTTGCGGCGGAGGTTCCTCGGCAGATCGCAAATGCCAACACCATGTTCAATGTCCTCAACACTATGATATTTATTGGTTTCACGACGGCCTTCGCGCGCCTCGCGGAAAGACTGGTCCCAGATCGACCTGAGCCAATGGATAAAATCATTAAGTCCGAATTCCTCGATGACGCGGCGCTGGAAGCGCCGACGATCGCCCTTGAAAACGCCAGAAGAGAGATTGAGCGGGTCGGACACATCGCCTTGGAAATGATGGACGCGTTGGGTGAAGGGGCTCAACGCTACGAAAGAGGAGCGTTGGAGGCGGTCGCAAAGCGTGACGACGAAGTGGACATTCTAAGTTCAGAAATCATGAAGTATCTTGGTCGAATACGACAAAACTCTCTCACGGAAAGTGAGAGCGATACCCATCAGCAACTTGTTGCCGCGATTATGAATATCGAGAGCGCAGCTGACATCGTTGAGGCGGATATGGTTGGGTTGCTCAAAATCTTCATCGATGGCGATTTTTCCGAAAGTAGTGAAACAACGCGAGATATGGTGCAGGGTCTTTGGACTTGTGTGAGAAAAAGTCTTGAACTCGCAGTCCAGGCTGTGGGGAATAGTGACGAACGCTCTGCCCAAGAAGTGCTCTTGCTCAAAGACGATATTAGAACCCTTTCCGACCAGCTATTCGAAAGGCACGCCAAGCGACTGAACATCGACGAACCCCGGTACTTGGAGCGTGTTCGACTACTGATGACTTTTATTGAGCAGTTGCGCCACATGTACACACTGACAAAACGGGTCGCGAAGACACAG
>NZ_WQGP01000029.1:0-1172 GCF_013034745.1 Ruegeria lacuscaerulensis
TCAGTGATTTTCGACACAACGCCGGCGCCGACAGTGCGGCCGCCTTCGCGGATCGCGAAGCGCAGGCCCTGCTCCATCGCGATCGGCGCGATCAGCTCAACGCCGAACGACACGTTGTCGCCAGGCATGACCATCTCGGTGCCTTCCGCCAGGGTCACGGTGCCGGTCACGTCAGTTGTACGGAAGTAGAACTGAGGACGGTAGTTCGCGAAGAACGGAGTGTGACGACCGCCTTCTTCCTTGGTCAGGATGTAGGCTTCGGCTTCGAACTTGGTGTGCGGTGTAACCGAACCCGGCTTACACAGAACCTGGCCACGCTCAACGCCATCACGGTCAACACCACGCAGCAGCGCGCCGATGTTGTCGCCCGCTTCACCGCGGTCCAGCAGCTTACGGAACATTTCAACGCCGGTGCAGGTGGTTTTCGAAGTGTCGCGGATGCCGACGATTTCAATCTCGTCGCCAACGTTGATCACGCCACGCTCAACACGACCGGTCACAACGGTACCACGGCCCGAGATCGAGAACACGTCTTCGATCGGCATCAGGAACGGCTGGTCAACAGCGCGCTCGGGGGTGTCGATATACTCATCAACGGCCGCCATCAGTTCCTTGATCTTCTCTTCGCCGATTTCAGGGTTGTTGCCTTCCATCGCGGCCAGAGCCGAACCTGCAACGATCGGAATATCGTCGCCGGGGTATTCGTACGAAGACAGCAGCTCGCGGATTTCCATTTCCACCAGTTCCAGCAGCTCTTCGTCGTCAACCTGGTCAACTTTGTTCATGAACACGACCATCTTCGGGATGCCAACCTGGCGGCCCAGCAGGATGTGCTCGCGCGTTTGCGGCATCGGGCCGTCAGCGGCGTTCACAACCAGGATCGCGCCGTCCATCTGGGCAGCACCGGTGATCATGTTCTTGACGTAGTCGGCGTGGCCGGGGCAGTCAACGTGCGCGTAGTGGCGGTTCTCGGTCTCGTATTCCACGTGGGCGGTCGAGATGGTGATCCCGCGCGCTTTCTCTTCCGGCGCACCGTCAATCTGGTCATACGCTTTGAAGTCACCGAAATACTTGGTGATCGCTGCGGTCAGCGTGGTTTTACCATGGTCAACGTGGCCAATCGTGCCGATGTTGACGTGCGGTTTTGTACGCTCAAACTTTTCCTTTGCCAT